>CAUBWJ010000001.1 GCA_958439725.1 uncultured Muribaculaceae bacterium
ATGTTTTTCAACAGGTTATAAAAAAGAGGCTGCGCCTATTTTGACACAGCCTCAAATCGTTATTTAGAAGCCCTTATGGCCTTTTATTTCTTTTCTTCGGGAGCAGTCGGTTTCTTGAACTGGCTTACGATGTCGCGGCCGAAGAGAATCCAGGCTGAGGCAAGGACGGCAGCGAGGAACACGCAGCCTACAAGTATAAGGGGTTTGGAGGGCTTGGAGGGCTTGAGAGGGACGGACGACGGCTGCACCACGGTGTAGACCGGAGTTATCTCCTGAACCTTTGCCTTCGCTGCCTGGAGCTGCTGGGCTGTCTGGTTGTAGAGATTGAAGGCGAGCTGCGCCTCATTCTGTAGCTGCTCCTGCTCAATTTTGGCAGACCGGAGAACTATGCCCTGATTCTTATCCATATAATTGGCATAGCGCTGCTGGGCCTCGAGATAATCGCGCTTGGCCTCATCATTGAGCTTCTCGGCATAATTTAGGTCCTGACGGGCTTTGTTGGTGCGATAGTCGGTCACATACATCTTCAGTCGTTCAGCCACAGAGTCGGCAAGAAGGGCCGAAACCATGGGATCCTGCATGGTCACGCTCAGTGTGATGACAGATGTCTTCGTATCTACATCCGCCCCTACACGCGCGCGCAGAGCCTCCACTATTGCATTCTCATCAGGTGTAAGCCGGAAGGTGTCGAGAGGAGCTGCGAGATTCGATTCATCGGAGCTGAACAATGATTTGATTCCGCCTATGGCTTTGAAAGGAAGTCCCATCACGGCCGACCACCAGGGTGCGGAAGTGTCTTCCTCAAGGAATTTTCTTACCGTAGTGGTATTTTCACCATCCTTGTCGGTAACCTGTATGTCAAAAAGACCTACAGTGAAAGGAATCGACGCAACGATATCAGGATAAAGCTGAGGATAAACGGCTTCCGCAGAGCTTCCGCCGGTTGAAATTCCGGCAAACGAGGCCAGGGCTCCCAGACTTCCTCCGGGTGTCTTACCAGAGCTTGCCTCAGGTGCGAGTTTTATAGAAGTGGTATATTCCTTAGGAATGGAGAACGCCACCACAAGGCCTACAATTACACCGGCAAGACAGAACTTCAGGATAAGTTTGCGGGAATCCCACAGCTTGCGTGCAAGCTCAAGAAGGTCTATCTCCTGCTCTTCTGTTTCAGGGGTGTTGTCCAATTTATCTTTTTCGTCTTTCATCTTCTTTGCTTGGGAGATAGGGATTACTTAAGCATGTTTGCTACTGCAGCAGCCATAGTAGCGAGAGTACCGCCTGCGGTTGCTACCGAAAGTATAGCGTTCCAGTTGACTGAGCTTGTACCCTTCGACGGAACAATTATCTGGCAACCCGGCTCTATCGGCGTGTTACCCTTTGCCTTGGCCGCGGTACCGTTCATATAAACCACGTAGGCATTGCCTTTCTTGGCGCGCGAACCATAGCCGCCTGCCTGCTGGATATAATATTTGAGATTGGCTCCTTTCTTGTATGCCACAGTGATGGGATACATCACGTCGCCCTGGATTCTGACGGTGCTCACCATCTGGGGCACAAACAGGGCATCGTTTTCCTGAAGCACGAGGTCCTCGTCGCTTCCGGGATTGGCGAGTGCCTGATCGAGATGGATGCCCACACTGTAGCGGTCGGTGAGCACGAGTTTGGCAACCGACACGGAGTCGGTGTTCTGGCCGCCCTGCATGCTATGGGCCAGGCGTATGGTCTCGTCGCGGGCTTTCATCTCATCCTCGGTCATGAGGCGCGTAAGGCTCGCACCGCGCACATAAGCGGCATCAGTCACACCACCGGCGCGGCGAACGAGGTCAGACAGGCGCTCATTGCGGCGCGCGAGAGTATAGGCTCCTTCGAAAACCACCTCGCCGCCAACGGCCACGCGACGCTGCTTCATATATGTGGGGCTCTTGCGGACGGTTACGATATCGTAGGGCTCAAGTATGAAAGTGGCGCTGCCGCCTCCTTTTTCCTGATATGCCATGGTAAACACCTGCGAGGTCTCATTGAGCGGCTTGAGGGATTTCGGGTCGAGAATTCTGCGCGAGACCTCGATTCGGGCTGTTGAGGCACCTTCGGCCAGACCTCCGGCCTGAAGTATGATGTCGTTTACCGTAGTACGCTTGACGTATGGGAAATTTCCGGGATTGTTCACAAAGCCCTGAATGGAGAAGTCGCCCTTGGCGAATATCTCCCTCACACCGGCTATCTCTATGCGGTCGTTTTTCTCCAGAACCACATCGGGAGCGTTTCCGGCCATAATGGCGCCAAGATCCACCGACATCACCTGACGTGTAAGGTCGGGCCCTTCGCGGAATATGAGCGCGCGGTCGGCGTAAGCGTCCTCTGCCAGGCCGTCGGCCTCACGGATAACATCGCGGAGAGTGGATACTTTCGAACCCAGGGCAAACGAACCGGGACGCATCACCTTACCTACAACCTGCACGCGGTTTGCGAAACGGTCAAGAATCTTGCCTACGGAGATACTGTCGCCATTGGCAAGGTTATAGCGGCCATAGTCTCCGGCCGACACATTGTGAACCTCGAATTCCTTTCCGTTGCGGCGGGTAAGGGTCACCATGTCGGAATAGGCATCGTCGCCGAAACCGCCGGCATAGCGTATAACGTCGGCGAGGCTCTCGCCGTTTTTCAGCTCATAATACATGGGGCGCTTCACCTCTCCGGCCACATTTACCAGAGTGGAATATGCCGGAACCACAATCACATCGCCTTCGCGCAGGCTGATTCCCGTGGCGTCCTTGCCTCCGAAGATATAGCTGTAAAGGTCAACCGTACCTATATTCTTGCCGTTGCGGCGCACCTCTACATTACGCAGCGAGCCGATCGGGGAAACACCGCCGGAATGATATATGGCGTTGAACACATTTGAGAACGGCGACAGGCGGTAGGTGCCGGGAGTCTTCACCTCGCCGAGCACATTGACCTGGATGGTGCGCACCTGCCCGAGCGTAAGGCTGATGTCGGTCTCCTCCTCCTCCACTCCGGCATATTTGTAGGCAAACATGCGGCGCAGATGGTTATTAGCCTCCTCGATGGTCATTCCGTTGAGGTAAATAGGCCCGAGCTGGTCAATCACGATGTTGCCTTCCGGAGATATTGTGGAGCGGAGCCGGTCCTCGCTGGCTCCCCAGATGTCAATTATCACCTCGTCGCCCGGGCCGAGCTGATAATCGGTCGGCGTGGCGAGATTCTGGTTCGGCTCGAAAGTGAGTGAGCGTGTGGTGAACACTTCCTGACCGAAAATCTTTCTGTTCTTTTCGGGAACCGCTATGGAGTCAATTGTGATGGATTCAAACATCAAGGAGTCCGGCCGGAGGTCGGTTGTCGACATCTGGCGGCGCATGCGGTTGTCCACCCTTGCATCAGTGCCCTGCATCTGCGACTGAGAAGACTCTTCTGTGTAGTTTTTCTTGATTCTCTCAAGCTGCTGACGGCTGACGCCACGCTGGAGCAATTCGGCGCCGATGGTCTTATCGGGCTTACCTGCAGCTTTCTGCTGTTTGACATACTGGACCACCTGCTGGTCGGTCATATCGGCATGCGTAGCCTCCGCAAAAGCAAATACAGCAGCCGCTATCAGTATGAATCTGCCAAAGGATTTCAATTCCATTTGAAAGGATATATAAAGACTGGGTTATTTTTGAGGTATATTTAAGTGCAAAATTACGAATAAAAACGTAGCTTACAAATCGTTCAGCTACAATAAGGGTAGCAAACAGCAGCTTTTATGATATTATAACAGGTATCATAAGAGTTCGCGTAAAGCCTTTGCCAGCTGGTCGGGGCATGAAGTGGGTTTGTTTCCGCACTTTATTCCTTCGAGGCGCTCTATCACTTCGGCAGCTTTCAATCCCCGTGCCATCGCTGCAATCCCCTGGAGATTGCCGTGGCAGCCGCCGGTGAAACGTATGTCGGCGATACGATCGCCGTCCATCTCAATGTCAATCAATCGCGAGCAAGTGCCCTGTGGAGTATACTGGTATTTCATCTCTTATGGTTTTTCCCGCGAATTTAACACTTTTACTTGAGATAGTAGCTGTCCGTCACATGAATCTTCTCGTCGACCTCAAACACCCACGGACTCCCGGTAGGAATCTCAAGGTCCATAACCTCCGTAGCCGTAAGATGCAGCAGCATCATGGCGAGTCCTCGCAGACTGTTGCCGTGAGCCACCACCATCACCGCATCACAGCGGCGGAGCTCAGGCAGGATGCGCTCTTCCCAGCAGCAGCGCACACGCGCTATCGTGTCCTGAAGCGACTCCGCCACGGGGAGTTCGTCGTAGGAAAGCTGCGCATAGCGTGGGTCATGTCCGGGAAACCTGGGGTCATCGCGACTGAGAAGCGGTGGCAAAGCATCGAAACTCCTGCGCCATTCATGCACCGTCTCAGCGCCGAATTTTTCTGCTGTCGCAGTCTTGTTGAGGCCTTGCAGAGCGCCGTAATGGCGTTCATTAAGGTGCCAGTCCTTAAATACAGGCACCCAGTCGAGCTCCATCTCCCCGGCAGCAATCTGAAGAGTATGTATGGCGCGCCGAAGCACGGAAGTGAACATATAGCCCGGTTTTATTCCGGAATCCTTTAAAAGCCTACCGGCCAGGCGTGCTTCCTCGCGGCCCTTATCGGTGAGTTCCACATCCGTCCACCCGGTGAAGCGGTTCTCCAGATTCCACTGGCTCTCGCCATGGCGAAGCAGTATGATTTTTTTCATTTCTCAGATATTGACAGAATACAACTACACAACGCTGCCCGGCGCAGCATTGTTTGCTGGGCCGGGCAGCGGAATTATGGTTTCAAATGGTTTTATCTTTTATCAGCGAGCGGCCATAAGAGCGCCTGAAGCTATGTCACGATATGCCATTACACCTGCCTGAGAAAGCTCAACAACGGTTGTGCCCCCGCCGATTGCAGGAAGCTCCACATGGTTGTCGTCAACAAAAGTCATGAGCTTATAAGTATTGCCGTCGGCAGTAACGTTCCAGGTTTTCTCGGATTCCTCGAAGTCGAGACGCACTATCGAACCGTCGTTTTCGCTTGTAATGGTATAGCCTTTACCGTCGCAGTCCACAAGATAGCGTCCGTCCTTGCCGTCAATCACGCTGCGTCCCTTGGCCACGGGATTGCTTCCGCTCCAGAATTCAATGGAGTTGAGCACGAGAATATCGGCGAGCGCGGAAATCTCATATACGGGAAGAATCCAGAAAGCAAAGAACACGAGTTCGTTTACAAATTTATTTCCAACCTGCTGGTTCCAGCTCAGAAGTTTGTTGGTAAGTGAAAAGCTGCCTATGCAGGAGGTGGAAACCAACGAGAGGGAAAGGGTTGCGGCCACGGCAACGGTAAGATACTTCTTTTTCATCGTTTTGTGTCAATGGGTTAAGTGAGTATAAATAGTTAATTGTCAAAGTATGAAACGGCTTAAACTTCCCGGCGGTGCAAATTCGGTTCTCACCTCGGAATCTGTTTTTTTGCCTTGTCGTAGCAAAGATAAACAGTTTTTACATATTCCGTGGTCTGACGGCCTCGAAAATATCCGTATTTCACCACAGGATTATTGTAGTATTCGGGATTCGACTTCAGCAGAAGGGTCTGGGCCACGCATCCGTCCCACCTGGTTGAATCCACGCCGAGGCGCCCGGCAAGCTTTATGGCATCTATCACATGGGCAAGTCCGGAGTTATAGGCGGCGATGACGAATTTTTTCCGCTCCTCGCGGTCGGAGACGTAACGCGAAAGCGAACGGTCAAGCGAGGCAATCACCTTTACGGCCGTTGCTATATTGGAAGCGTTGTGGGTTATGCTGTCGGCCGGGAGACCCTGCGCGCGCGCCGTGGCCGGCATTATCTGCATTACCCCGCGCGCGCCGGCCCACGACACTCGCGTGGAGTCAAAACGGCTTTCGGCATATCCCTGCGAGGCAAGCAGACGCCAGTCCCAGCCGATTGAGCGCGCATAGCGTCGGAAAAGAGCATCGAAAGGCGACATCTTTCCTCCCGCAAAGCTGATGGTGTAAAGCGTCGGCTCGTTTTTGCTCAGCTCGTAATAACGGCGAAGCAAGGATGCCCGCTCCCTTCGCGGTGCCTCCTGAGCGCTCCATGCGTTGATGGAGTCGGCAAGCCAGGGTTTGGAAGGCGATACGCCCCAGGCCGCTCTCTGCGGAAAACTTATTTCCGTAGAGACATCAATATCAGGATAGTACGTCTTGTTGATGCGGGCAATGTCGCTGTCAACCACTGTCAGCGGTATCTCACCGTCGCTCACCATTGCTATGAGGTCCTCGGCTATGAGCGTGTCGCGGTCTATAGGCTTTATCACTATGCCTCCGCCAAGCTCGTTGTCGAGATTCATGAGGCGCTGATGGTATTTGGAGTTTTCCTCCACATACACTTCCTTGCCCACAAGCTGCGTGACATCGGTGATTCTTTCCTCTCCTGATTTTTTAGGCTGCACGAGCACCTGATGTGTGATGCTTTCAACTCCGCACGGCAACACATGGCCGCGATATTGTGCCGTCACCGGCACCTCATAGGCTATGAGGTCTATTTTTCCCGAATCAAGCATCTCAACCACCGCTCCGAGACTCGGTGCAATCTCAAGCTTGAGAACCATCCCCTTGTCGGCCGCCAGACGCGACACAAGGTCGTAGTCATATCCCATCTCTGTGTCGCGGAACATAAAGTAGGACGTGGGGCTGTAAAGCGTTCCCACGCGCAGGGTATCCGGCAATGCCCTCACCTCAAGGGAATCCGCCTGCTCCGAGGAGCTTCCGCTCCGGCCGCTACAACTCTGCGCCACCGCCATTAAGGCAATGACGCAGAATATGATAACGTTCAGGAAGAATTTACGCATGAATAAAGCGCCGGGGGGATAAATCAGTACTCGAACGTACCGAACTCACTTTTTATTGTGAGGCGGTTTGTATCGGCCTCTTCTACCTTGCCGACTATGCGGGCCTCAATGCCGAAGCTTTCGGAAATCTCGATTACACGGGCTGCATGCTCCGGAGCGAGATAGATTTCCATGCGGTGTCCCATGTTGAACACCTTGTACATCTCGGCCCAGTCTGTTCCCGACTGCTCGCGGATGAGGCGGAACAGCGGAGGCACAGGGAACATGTTGTCCTTTATCACATGCTTGTTCTTTACAAAGTGCATGATTTTGGTCTGGGCGCCTCCCGAGCAGTGAATCATGCCGTGGATGTCGGAACGCATCTCGTCCAGGAGTTTCTTGATAACGGGAGCGTAGGTGCGCGTGGGAGAAAGTACAAGGCGCCCGGCATCGAGCGGAGAACCCTCCACAGCATCGGTAAGATGCATCTGGCCGGAATAAACCAGCTCCTCCGGTACAGCAGAGTCGTAGCTTTCGGGATATTTCTCGGCAAGATATTTGGCAAACACGTCATGGCGTGCCGAAGTGAGGCCGTTGCTGCCCATACCGCCGTTATATTCGGTTTCGTATGTGGCTTTGCCGCTCGACGACAGACCTACAATAACATCGCCAGCCGAAATGTTGGCATTGTCTATCACATCGGCGCGGCGCATGCGGCAGGTGACCGTGCTGTCCACTATTATGGTACGCACGAGGTCGCCCACATCAGCGGTCTCGCCTCCGGTGCTGTAGATGCTCACGCCCATGCGGCGCAGATCGGCAAGAAGCTCCTCGGTGCCGTTGATTATTGCGGCTATGACCTCGCCGGGCACAAGAAGCTTGTTTCTTCCTATGGTGGAGCTCAGGAGAATATTGTCGGTAGCTCCGACGCACAACAGGTCGTCGATATTCATGATAAGAGCGTCCTGGGCTATACCTTTCCACACGCTCAGATCGCCGGTCTCGCGCCAGTACATATAGGCGAGCGACGATTTTGTGCCCGCACCGTCGGCGTGCATTATATTGCAGTAGTCTGGGTCACCCCCCAGAATATCGGGGATAATCTTGCAGAATGCGCCCGGAAATATTCCTTTATCAACATTCTTTATAGCGTTGTGCACGTCCTCCTTCGAGGCCGACACTCCACGCATATTATAACGCTGGTCGTTCATATTTTGTAATAATTGGTTTATCAGATGAAGAAAAGCAGGATGGCAAGCGGAGGAATCACGAACAGAAATGAGTCTATGCGGTCAAGTATGCCTCCGTGTCCCGGCATAATATGGCCGCTGTCCTTTACTCCGGCTGTCCGCTTGAGCAGTGATTCAAAAAGGTCACCCCAAGTGGCCAGTACCGACACGGCCACACCGAGCAATGCCCCGCCCAGTGGATTGAGGAGCGTGAGATACTGGGGCAGTACAAGCGCGGCGACAAAGCCCGTGGCAGCCGAAAACACCAGACCTCCGAAGAAGCCCTCCCATGATTTTTTTGGAGAAAGCCGCTCGAAAAGACGGTGGCGTCCGAAAGCCGTGCCGGTAAGGAAAGCCCCGGTGTCGTTTATCCATATCATCACAAACACAAGCAGAAGCAGATAGCGCATAGAGTGTTCGGACATCGTGGCCGCGAGAACCAGAGGCAAGGCTATATAGACTATGGCCAGGAACGTGTAGGCAAGTGAGTTCACGGGATGTTCCTCGCGGCTGTAAAGGGTATATATCATCCTTATCATAATGACTGCGGCATATAACAATGCCACCACAAAAGTGGTGGTATAGATATCGGCAGCAGGCACCAGGACGGGGACGGCGAGATAGAGCGGAGGAACCACACACAGGATTGCATCGAATATTCTCACAACGTCGGGGCGGGGCGAGTGTGCCGACGCAAGGCGGTCGAATTCAAACACCGCCATAAGCGCGAACACAGTGCACAGGAGAGGGAAAAATTTTCCTCCGACGCAAAGTATCGAAGCCACTATAAGCCCTACATACACTGCGCCCGACAATGCCCTTATCACTATTTTCTTCATCTTGCGTTTCCGTTTTGGCCGGACGGATTCTCCGTTCCGGTTATGAAAAAAGGCGGAAGCGCCAGTCCGTTTCCAACTATTGTGAAACCGGCATGACGCTTCGCGCTTTAAGTTATTGTTCCGTAAGAATGTTCACTTGCGATATTATTCGCTTAAGCTTGCTACCATCTGCTTAACGGCCTCATCGTCGGGATGGAGAGTGAGGTAATCGTTGAAGTACTGGATTGCCTTTGCCTTGTCGACGTCGGTGTAGTAAGCGCCGAGCAGATAATAGGCAGCAGTGTAGTAGGAGGAGCGCTCTGCCTTCTTGGAAGGATCGGCATCGAAGCATTTGAGCATGTCCTCGTAAGCCTGTGCCATGGCGGCGTCGGGCTTGTCGTTGTTCAGAGTAAGAAGGAGCTGACCCTTGGTTGCGTAGAGGAAACCGTTGTCATTGACCTTGGCGATAGCCATGTCGATATACTTGAGGCCTTCCTTGGCTGCCTCGGCGCGCTCGGGAGTATCTTTCTCAAGCGAACGGGCCAGACCCTGATAGCGGCGTGCCATCGAGAAGAGGTCGTTGGTGGTGCCGTTGCCCATGTCGAGATATTTCTTGTAGACTTCAACAGCTTTGTCGTTCTGACCGGCGCGGTCGTAAACGGCGCTGAGCTTGGGAAGAAGATCGGCTTTGTCGGGGTTGAGTTCGATAGCCTTCTCATAGATTGCCACAGCTTCGTCGGCCTTGTTCATCTGCGAGAGAGCGTCGGCGTAAAGCACGTAGTCGTTGGCTATGAGCTGAGCGTCGGGATGGCTGAAGAGCTTCTTTCCTGCTTCCTCGGCACCTGCCCAGTCCTTAAGGGCTGACTTGTCGAGCATGATCACACGATACATGTAGAAGTTGTTGGGATCGGAAGCAAGAATCTTGTCGGCCCACTCGATTGACTTGTTGTATTCACCTGCGGAGTAAAGCAGACCTGCATAGCGGGCTTCGTCGCTGGGGAAGTGGTTGGGGTTTGCAACATATTTGCCGTACTGCAGACATGCGCTGCCGAACTGGTCGTTGGCATAGTATTTTTCGGCGAGTTCGCGCTGTGCGAGTGCGGAGTTGGGCTCGAGGTCGTTAAGCTCCACAAGCTTGTCGATGGCAAACTTAGGATTTACGTGGAAATAGGTGTTGGCATATTTCACGTAAGCCTCGCGGTTAACCTTGTTTTTTCCCTGGTCCTGCACAATAGCCATCTCATACTTGCCGGCAGCTTCTCCGGGGTCTGTCTTGGCCTGCATGTCGCCCTGAAGCACATATACGGCGGCCTCGGAGTTCTTCGACTCTTTGAGAGCCTTGGCAATCAGTTTGTCGATATCTTTTGCGTAGGCCGTGGGGTTGACATTGAAATATGCGCGGGCCACACCAATCATTACGGCGGTGTTCTTCTTGTTTATTTCCATTGCCTGCTTGAACATACGCTCGGCTTCACCTTTGTTGCCGTTCTTGAGGGCTACTTCGCCCTGGCCGATGTAGTTGTAGGGATACTGGGGATTGATGGATACACCTTTGTCGAAGTTGTTCTTGGCTTCAGCAAGGTTGCCCTCGTCGAAAGCGATGCTGCCGAGATAGAAATAGCTCACAGCCTTGTCGGTTCCGGAATCATTGAGGGTGTTGGTCAGAATAGCTTTTGCCACGTCGGGACGGCCGGCGTTGTAGTTGTCCACACCGTCCTGATAGCCGCCCTGTGCGCTGGCAGCCAGAGTGGCGCCGAGCAAGAGCGAAAACAAAAATCTCAGTTTCATTTAGGTCTCTAATTTATTGTTTGGTTAATGTATTGATTATCGGTTATTTTGAATGACTATTTGCTCTGTCGGGGATAGGCTCATTCGGAAATTTCAACCATCCGTGGATGAACCACCTTTGGAAGCACTCCGGTCATGAGCATGATTTTCTGGCCCTTGAATCCGGTGACAAACGAATAGAATCCGTGGCTTATGCTTCCGGGAGCGCCCGTGCTCACCAGATAAATCTGGCGGTAAAGCGGGTACAGGCCTTCGTAGATATAATACTGGTAGGGCTTGTAGGCGGTGACTTCATTGTTTCCGCGCACTTTGAGCACCTTGATTTTATTGTTGAACGAGGCGTTGCTTGTGCTGTCGTTGGCAGGATTGTCAACGGCTTTCACCATTTCCTCGCGGGTCATTTCCTGACCGCCCATGTCGGAAGTGATCCAGCTTACACCAATCACACCTATGGCGTTCTTGTTGTTGGCCACAGCCTTGAACACATCCTCAGGATTTTTCTGGGCATAGATGTTAGGGCCGAATTCGGCGCCGTTCATCAGAGAATCGCGCATATACTGTACGGTCGATGAGCCCTGATGGTCAAAAACCACTGCGATGTCGCCGAGATTCTTATTGACCACAACGTCGCTCCACTTGGTCACTTTGCCGGTAAGAATGTCGGTAAGCTCCTTCTTGTCCATTATCTCCGTGGGATTCTCGGGATTGACTATAAGAGCCAGCGCATCCACGGCAATCTGTGTCTGATGGACGATTTTCTTCTCGCTCTTGAGATAGGCGAGTTCCTTTTCGGTGAGCGGGCGCGTTATCACGGCCATACGCGTCTTGAGGCTCAGCAGCGAGTCAAGGGCCGCGTTCTGATCCACGTAGTAGGGTATGACGCTTGCGTCGGGATAGATGTACTCAAACACATCTATCTCCTGGGAGAGGATGTTTTCAAACGAGGCGTCACAGGCTATGGTGGCTATGCCGGAGGTCTGCGTGCTTTCGGCTTTCTTGTCGCACGACGACAGGCCCGTCAGCATAGCTGCCGCGCCTATCATTGCGAGATATATGTTTTTTTTCATCTGCAGTTCTTTGTAATATTTTTTTTGTTTTGAAACGAAGATAGAATTGCTCCGGTTCTGGTCCGCGTTTAAGCGGCAACGTTCCGTCCGGCAGTGACTGATCGGGCAGAACGGATGCCGTTTTACGGCCTGATGTGAGAAGCCTCAACGGTCGTTGAAGCCGGGATCAATACCTTTGAACTGACGGTATCCGCGCCAGATTCCATAAATAATGAACAGCACGCCGCCTACCCAACGCAGGATTTCCCATGCACCGGTAAACTGGAAGAAATTTATCAGGAACAGCACGCCCATTCCAAGATAAATCAATATCATGACAACGCCGAAGATGTTACGCATTGTCTGCGGAGTTTTGTTTCTATTTTCGCTTTCCATAGCTCATTGTTTTAAAACGTTCATAATCGCAGGGAGAGGCAGAGGCCGCGAAACGGGGCGACACAAAGGCTTCCTTTTTATTTGTTAACACCTTTGCAGGCGTAATGTTCGGGACGCCCGGAGCCGGATTCCGCAATCGCATTCCGCCTTCACTCCACGAATGAAAGTTTTTCCGTTGTAAAGTTAAATAAAAATGTTAACATTCCTACGTCCCTGCTCCTTTTTATTTTCATTTAACACCTTCCCTCCCCTATTTTTTGTAAATTTGTAATATCTGAATTCAACATCCCCACTTAAATATATATATGAACAAACCTTTAGCCGAACGCCTGCGCCCACAGACTGTCGACGATTACATAGGCCAGCAGCACCTCATGGGGCCCGGGGCAATAATACGACGGATGATTGAGAGCGGCAACGTAGCCTCTTTTATTCTCTGGGGACCTCCCGGCGTAGGAAAAACCACCATTGCCAAGATTATAGCCAATTCATGCAAAGCGCCGTTCTATACCCTGAGCGCCGTCCATTCCGGAGTGAAGGATGTGCGCGAGGTGATAGAGAAATGCAAACGCGAAAATGCAGGAATGTTTTCGCAGGGCGCAAGGCCCATTCTTTTCATAGATGAAATCCACCGGTTCAACAAGTCGCAGCAGGACAGCCTGCTTGCCGCCGTGGAAACCGGCATTGTCACCCTTATCGGCGCCACGACGGAGAACCCTTCGTTTGAAGTGATACGCCCGCTCCTCTCGCGCGCCCAGGTCTACACCCTCAACCCGCTGTCCGATTCAGAACTCGCCACTCTCCTTGACCGCGCCATGAAAAACGACGAGATTCTCGCCTCCCACGGCATAGACCTCCAGCAGACCGACGCCCTGTTCCGATACTCGGGGGGCGACGCCCGCAAGCTGCTCAACATACTCGACCTTCTGGAGCAGTCGACCATGCCCGACAAGCCCATCGTTATCAACGATACCATAGTGACCGAAAGCCTCCAGCGCAATCCTGCGGCCTACGACAAAAACGGCGAAATCCACTACGATATCATCTCCGCTTATATTAAAAGCATGCGCGGCAGCGATCCCGACGCAGCCCTCTACTGGCTCGCGCGCATGATTGAAGGCGGCGAGGAGCCGGAGTTCATAGCTCGACGGCTGATAATTTTCGCGTCGGAGGATGTGGGACTTGCAAACCCCAACGCCCTTCTTCTCGCCAACGCCGCGTTCGACGCCGTCCATAAAATAGGCTGGCCCGAAGGACGCATACCTCTCGCGCAAGCCACCGTATATCTCGCCACAAGCCCGAAAAGCAATTCAGCCTATATGGCCCTTGACGAAGCCCAGGCCTTCGTGCGCAAGACCGGCAACCAGCCGCCGCCACTGCATATCCGCAACGCGCCCACCAAGCTAATGGCCGACATGGGCTACCACAAAGGTTATCTTTACCCCCACGATTTCCCCGGCCACTTCGTAAAGCAGCAGTATTTCCCCGATTCACTGGGGCACCCGGTGTTCTGGCACCCCTGCACCGACAATCCCGCGGAGGCGAAAGCCGCCGCGCTCCATCGCGCGCGCTGGAATCCCGACACGGAGACCAAGTAAACCTTTGCCGGTTTTGAGTTGTTTGAATGACAGATTCACACGATCCGTATAACTCAAAACCATTTGTCTATGAATACATCAGATGAGAAACAGGTAGCCCAGGAAGCCGCTCAGGTTTCAAAGACGGCCGCTCAGGTAAGCGCCGAGGCCGCAGGCATCGCCGCCCGCGCCCACGCACAGGCCACAAAACAGGAAGTATCCGAAAAGATAGCCGACGCAAAGACAGCCATGGCAGAAAAAGCCGCTGACCTCAAGGATGCCGTGTCTGATAAAGCGGCCGCTCTGGCCGACAAGGCCGGTGACGTGAAGGACGCGATGGTCGACAAGGGCGCCGAGCTTGCCGACAAAGCCTCCAAAGCCGGGCACAGCCTTGCCGACAAGCTGAAAGCTGCGGCCGCCAACGCCCTCGATGCCACTTCCGAGGCAGCCCATAACCTTTCGGAAAAACTGAAAGACTAAACTCCGCGCAACTTCATAAGACTTAAAAACGTTTTAAGGCGGTGTGTCAATTAACTGATACACCGCCTTAAATGCGTTTTAGTCCTCTGCCCGGCGATTATGCCTCGGCGGGAGCCACGTTGATAAACTTGCGGCCGTTCTTTCCTTCGGTAAACACAACCACGCCGTCGATGAGGGCGAAGAGAGTGTGATCCTTACCCATGCCTACATTCTGGCCGGGGTGATGAACGGTGCCGCGCTGGCGCTTCAGAATGTTGCCGGCCTTAGCATACTGGCCACCAAAAATCTTTACGCCAAGACGTTTGCTTTCAGATTCACGGCCGTTCTTTGAACTACCTACACCTTTTTTATGTGCCATTGTCTTTTAGATTTTTGAGATTTAAGCAACTACTTCTTTAATTAACACCTTGGTGAAATACTGGCGATGACCGTTTTTACGACGATAGCCTTTGCGGCGTTTCTTCTTAAACACGATTACCTTGTCACCTTTTACGAGCGGAGTAAGAACTTCGCATACTACTTTTGCACCGTCTACGGTAGGAGCGCCCACCTTTACAGTGCCGTCGGCTTCAGAGAGAAGAACGCGGTCGAATTCAACCTTGTCACCTTCCTTGGCCTGTTCGCCGAGATAATGAACATACAGGAACTTCTCGGGCTCTGCCTTGAACTGCTGTCCCTGAATTTCTACAATTGCGTACATTGTTGATTTATACGTTTTTATAGGTTATACCGACAGGCGCGGAACGCTGTGTCCCGACTTTTTCGGGCCTGCTGCGGCTTAAAATGCCCACAAAATTAGCGCTTTCCCGCGAATTATCAAAACTTTTCACGTTTTTCCATCCAACTTTTTATATCTTCGCACTACAAATCACACTATCCATGCTGATACTCATAGCCGAATCGAAAACAATGCGCTGCGACACTCTCCCGGTCGCCCCCGCAGACTACCTCGCGCACACCCCGCAATTCGAAGCGCAGGCCGACGCCACGGCCCATCGGCTCCGTCAGCTGAGCCGCGCCGAACTCGCCGCAACGCTGCGCCTCGGCCCCAAATCAGCCGAGACCGCGTTCAGATGCTACTATGATTTCCTCGACAAATCCACCGGCTTGCGTGCCATAGAGGCCTTCACAGGCGTGGTTTTCCGTAATTTCGCCTATACGTCGCTCACCGCCGCCGCGCGCTCCGCGGCCGACACCAGGATTGCTATCATTTCATCCATTTACGGACTGCTCCGGCCCTCCGACATAGTGAAGCCCTACCGCCTCGATTTCAACTCACCGGTCATGGGCGCCGGTCTTACCCCGATGAAATTCTGGCGCGAGCTTACCACCGACGCCCTGCTGGAAAAGCTCTCCTCCACAGCCTCTGACACAATCCTCAACCTCCTTCCGAAGGATGCCGCTGCCTGCATCGACATGAAACGGCTGTCGGCCTCTGCCTCCATTATCACCCCCGACTTCAAAATCCAGAAATCCGACGGTCTCGCCACTCCTCAGGCCGGGATGCTCAAAGCATGGCGCGGCCAGCTGCTTCGCGAGTTAATTACAAGCGACATTTCCTCCCATGCCGCCCTCAAAGAAATAGAAACCGGCTCCTTCGTCTACTCTCCCGAAGGCTCATCCACCACAAACTTCCTCTTCATCGGCGCATAACGTAAAACGGAGTGCCAAAGGGAATTTTGACACACCGTTTTGATATACTTCGAGAGTGAGCGATTCCGTCACTCCACCGGCTCAAACATATCCTTGCCTACTCCGCAAATGGGGCATACCCAGTCATCAGGTATATCCTCAAACGCAGTGCCGGGCTTTATGCCATGTTCCGGATCGCCAGTTTCGGGGTCGTAAATCCAATCGCATACTGTGCATACATACTTTTTCATATTCAAATCACATTTTAATAGTTGAACAAGTAAAAAAACATTCTGCCAGATAAACACCTTCTCTCAAAAAATTGTTCCGCCTCCCATAAATGACCCCATCATATTTTTACCGGTTCGCGCCCGACATAAAACACCAGATGCGGCATCACCGCCCCGCGGTAATTTTTAACTATGGTATCTACCGGCTTCATCCCATTACGAAGCGCCACATTTTGGGAAGCCACGTTAGTATCGCGGATAATGGAATATAAAGCTTCAAAATGCAATTTCTCAAATCCATACTCACGGCAGGCGATGGCCGCTTCTGTGGCATAACCTTTATGCCAATGCCTATAAGCAAGCAGATAGCCGATTTCCGGCACCAGCATTGATTTATACTCCTGCATGGTGATACCGCACTGGCCTATCATTTCATCCGACACCTTATCAAACATGCCCCACAAGCCAAAGCCATATTCCTCATATCGGCGCAATTGCTTTTGCATCCATGCAACAGTTTCTTCATCATTGAACGCACCGTTGTAGGCATACATCACTTTCTCATCCTGCAGCATCACCGACAATGCCGCCAAATCCGCCATACGCATTTCCCTTAATTGCAGTCTGTCAGTTTCCAATATTACACGTCTATCATCCATAGCATTTACTATCACGCTCTAAAATTACTATTTTCAATCCAAAATCCATCAAGGCCGCAACACAGCCCGGGCGTTGCCTCCCGCAGCTTAACATCCTCTTTGTAGGGATGCACGCTCGTGCATCCGCTGACAATCAACACCGTGTAATAGCCTGTTCCATGAAGCAGCCCAACTTTTTTTTTGCGATTTCACAACACTCTCCAGCCCAAGCATATCTACACTACTTACCACATCAGAACGCCGGCGGCACGATTCCTTCATATCCCACTGCGCGAGCTGTGGGGAAAGCCGATTCCCCCATAATAAACAGAGTCAAAATATACAGAGTCAATTCACCCATGAATTTTGCCGTTTCAAATGAGAGAGTTATATTTGCAGATAGCAGAGATTACCCCCGAATAATTCAGTACCCCGGAACAAAACATTGTGATATGAAATTTCGAAGAATGCCTGAATTAAAAAAGCTTCCGAAAGACACCAGCCAAATCGCTGACCTCCAGAAGCTTAAACCGTCGTCGGGGTGACAGGATTCGAACCTGCGACCACCTGGTCCCAAACCAGGTGCGCTACCGGACTGCGCTACGCCCCGAGTGAAATATGCAGATGCTCCGGTTTTACCGGCAAAATCTCTATTCCGGCTGCAAAGATAGCAAGATTTAGGCTTTTCAACAATTTTTTGTGAGGTTTTATAGCACGAATGTTTTTCAGCATCGACTCGGTTTGTTATATTTGCATATATTTTCATAAAGCCCACCATAAGAATCAACGGAATTACCATGCGCTTAATCAATATAGTAGCCATCACACTGATTTCATTCGCCGCCATATCATGCGGCAAATCCTCAAAGAATGCCGACCAGAACCCCGACACCGCGACAGTCGCTGAAATAAATGTGGACGAGATATTAAACGGAGATGCCACCAAAATGACGGAGTCGCTTGATAACCGCGCCCTGTTTGCCGACGACCTTGAGCCGCAGGAAGCCGTGGCTGTACTCGTGGGCTACCTTGAGATCGAGAAAGACGCCAAAACAGCCCGTCGCACCCGCAAAGAACTTGAGACAATGCGCAAGTTTGTGGATGTCTACGATATAGCCATTTCAAACCACGGCGATAAAATGCGTTCGGCCATAAGCCAGTATGCCTCCGCCAAGGGAGTGGACTTAAGCGTAGTGGCCGGAGAGTTCCGCGACCGTCTGCGCGGAGTGGATGAAGGCTCCGGAATAGAGGCGACCCCGGTAAGCAAGCCGGATTCCGCCGCTACGGACTCGGCTATTACACAGACGGAAGCAGTCCAGGCAAATCACGACATGTTCAATTAACTCCGGAAGAACTTGCGCGATACACATCTTCTATAATCAGTCCGGCAAGCGTCATGCCGAATATCGCGGTAATGTGACACAACGCCCCGTTTATGGCAACTTTGCCATAAGTCATGGCGCCCGAACGATCGACCGTGTCGCCCCGGTTAGTCAGTAATTCCGGAGAATAAACACACTTTATCTTTCTTCGCGGCCTTACATCCGCTTTCTTGAACTTCCGACGGAGAGCCGCCGCAAGCGGACATCCCTTTACCTTCCAGAACTCGTCGACTGAAATTCTGGTCGGGTCCATTTTCAATGCCGCGCCCATCGACGACACCACTTTTGTGCCTTTTCCCACAGCCGTGGCATTGAGCAGCAGCAGTGCCTTGTCGGAAAGCGAATCTATGGCGTCGACCACATAATCGAATTCCTCAAGGTGGAAGGAATCCGCCGTCTCAGGTGAATATACACATTCCAGCGCCGTAACGTCAGCCCGCGGATTTATCTGCAACAGACGCTCTCTCAGCACTTCGACCTTGCTCTTTCCGACCGTGGAGACCGTGGCCATAAGTTGCCTGTTGATATTGCTTACGGCCACGCGGTCAGCATCCACAATCGTGAGATGCCCTACCCCGGACCGTATCAGGGCTTCGGCAGTCCAGCTGCCTACGCCACCTACGCCGACCACAATCACTTTAAGCTCTGACAGGCGACGCATCGCCTCTTCACCCAGCAGACGCTCGATGCGGTTGAATATCTCCGATGCCGGAGGCGCACCATTTATATTCTGTATCATATTTACCTTAAAATCACTCGAAAAAAGCGGCAATAGCAATGGAATCGCTCGCCATCGACTCTATGGCCCGGGGAGCCGGACGCGATTTCTTCCCGTTCTTTTTCTTTCCGGAAGCAGCCGCCAGCTTTTTATTGCGCTTGTCTCTTTCAGCCTCGTCGGTAACAGTAGCCCAGTATGACGCCACACGCCCTGCGGAATGGAATCTTTTTTTCACCCACTGCGACTCGAGAGGTGTCACCACCACTCCCGAACTCGACGCGTGAATCATGGAGCCGGAGCCGATATAAAGGCCCACATGACCAATTCCTTTGCCCGACGGGGAGAAAAACAAGAGATCGCCCGGTGAAATATCCTTCATGTCGATGGGCTGGCAATACTGCTGCTGCTGGGCCGAGCTCCGGGGAAGCTTGATGGAAAGAGCGTCGTTATACACATTCATCACCAGCCCGGAACAATCCACCCCTTTGCGGTCAGTGCCTCCGTAGGCGTATGGCGTGCCGAGCCAGCCATAGGCCTGCTGCAACAGGCGGCGCGAAGATGCCGTGAGGTTGGAGGGGATGGGCGGCGGGGCAACCGGCTTTGTTTCCGGGCGGCTTTTATTCACCGACGTTTTCGTGTATCCGCGGCCCGACGCCGTGATGCCCTTGTGGGAGCCGCAGGAAACCATCCCCGCGCCCAATAATGCCACACACAGCATGGCTATCCAGTTAAGCGCGCCGGCAGTTCTTTTATTATTATGATGCAATGAAACCCTGTTGGAGCCTTTCATATACAAAGATGCTTTTTCTTTATCCGCAAATTTAATAATTATCTGCCATATAACCCTGCGTGCCTATCCATATCCTATTTTTTAAATCTGCGACATATATTTTTACAATTATAGACTAAACTATTGTGAAAATAGACCTCGGCGTATTAAATCAGTTTAATTTGCATTCCGACGTGTATCGGAGTCAATTTTTTCACGTTATATTTGCGGACACCAAAAGTTAAAAATTAACATTTCGCAATTCACATATTTAACAGTTCATCATATCAATATGAATCTCTACGGAAAAATAGCTCTTGTCGGCGCCGGCGTGCTTGTCGGCGCTGTGGCCGCTGCCACTGTCGCAGGCGGCAACAATTCGATTGACACCGTTGCCCGGGATACGATGCAGTCAGCTGCCTCTTCTGTGCCCGACGAGTTTCTGACCGTTGCCCAGCATCCCGGCACAACCACTGATTTCACCAAAGCCGCTGAATCCACCATCAACGGCGTGGTAAGCATAAAAAGTTTCGCATCGGCTCCTTCCTACAACCAGCAGTCGATGCCCGAGGCTTTCAACGATCCTTTCTTTGAATTCTTCTTCGGTCCCCAGCGCCGCCAGCAGACTCCCCGCCGTCAGCAGCAGCGTCCATCCAACGAGGATAACCAGCAGCCCCTGGGCCTCGGCTCCGGTGTGATTCTCTCGCCCGACGGCTATATCGTGACCAACAACCACGTGATAAACGGTGCCGACCGTCTTGAAGTGACACTCAACGACAACCGCACCTTCAATGCCACCGTGGTAGGCAACGACCCCGCCACCGACCTCGCGCTCATCAAAATCGACGCCACCGGCCTTCCCACCATTCCCATGGGCGACAGCGACGGCCTTAAAGTAGGTGAATGGGTGCTCGCCGTGGGTAATCCGTTCGGGTTCACCTCCACCGTAACCACCGGTATCGTATCGGCCAAGGCCCGCAGCATATCCTCCTCCACTCAGGGACGCCCCATGGGCATAGAATCTTATATCCAGACGGATGCCGCCGTTAATCCCGGAAACTCCGGAGGCGCCCTTGTGAACCTCAACGGGGAGCTCGTAGGCATAAACACCGCCATCTACTCGCAGACGGGCAACTATGCCGGTTATTCATTCGCCATCCCAACCTCCATCGTCACCAAGATTGTCACCGATATCCGCCAGTACGGTCAGGTGCAGCGCGCGGTTCTCGGCATCTCATATCAGGAAGTCACACCGCGCCTTGCAAAAGACAAGGGTCTCAAGGACATCAACTCGGGCCTCTATGTGGCCGAGGTATCCGACCGCAGCTCCGCCATGGAGGCCGGCATCAAGCCCGGCGACGTGATTACCGCCATCAACGGACACCCCACCCATAACTCCGCACAGCTTCTCGAGCAGATTGCACGCCACCGTCCCGGCGACGAAATCAACATATCATACGTTCGCGACGGAAAGATAGCCACCGTTCCCGTAACCCTCTACAATTCGCAGGGTTCCACCAAAATCACCGCCGCATCGTCGGTCAACGACCTCGGATGCGCCTTCCGTAAGGTAAACGAAGAGACCATGCGCTCGCTCCGCATATCGGGCGGTCTGCAGGTCACCGGGCTCAAGGACGGCAAGCTCAAGGATGCAGGCGTGAAGGATGGTTTCATAATCCTCTACATCAACAATGAGCGCGTGGGCAATGTCGAGGACATCGAGCGCATACATTCGGCAATCACCAAGAGCGAACAGCCCGACAAAGTGATGTTCCTCACCGGCATATACCCCACCGGCAAGAAAGCCTACTATGCCGTTGACCTCGCACAATGACATTCTCTCTTCCTAACAGATAGATAATTACTTCAAACGCCGTGTCGGAACCGGGTAAAGCCCCGATTCCGACACACTTTTTTTGAAGCTTTCGGTTTAATTGTGTAATTTTGCAGCGGCTTGATGCGCATGCGCGCCAAGCCGGAATTTATTGCATCAGCAACGATTTGACAATGAAAGTAATACGCACTGTCAGCGAACTCACCGACCAGCTTGGCCGACTTCGCGAAAAAGGACAGACCATAGGGCTTGTGCCCACCATGGGCGCCCTTCACGCCGGGCACCTCTCGCTCATGACCCGCGCCCGCGCCGAAAACGACGTGGTGGTTGCGAGCGTGTTTGTAAACCCCACTCAGTTCAACAATCCCGACGACCTCCGCACCTATCCCCGCACAGAAGAGGCCGACTGCCGTCTGCTCGAGCAGGCCGGTGTGGACTTCGCCTTCATTCCCACAGTGGAAGAAATCTACCCCGAGCCCGACACCCGTGTGTTCGACCTCGGCCCCGTGGCCGAAGTGATGGAAGGCGCCATGCGCCCGGGCCATTTCAACGGCGTGGCCCAGATTGTAAGCAAGCTTTTCGCATGGACACGTCCCACCCGCGCATACTTCGGCGAGAAGGACTTCCAGCAGATAGCCGTTATACGCCGCATGGCCTCTCTTGAGGGCTTCGACATCGACATTGTATCATGCCCCATAAAGCGCGAGGACGACGGCCTTGCCCTCTCCAGCCGCAACACCCGCCTCACCCCGCAGCAGCGCGCCATTGCTCCGGCAATACACCGCATCCTCACCGAAAGCCTCGACTGGGCCAAGTCCATGACCGTCGACGAAGTGAAGAAACGCGTAACCGAAGAGATTGATGCCGTTGACGGCCTCCGCACCGAATACTACGAGATTGTGGACCATCTCACCATGCAGCCTGTCAGCGACTGGACCGCCACGGAATTGCCCGTGGGATGCGTCACGGCCTACTGCGGCGATGTGAGGTTAATCGACAACATTAAATATACCGACCGATGATCACCCTCCAGATACTGAAATCAAAGATTCACCGTGTGACCGTCACCGAGGCCAATCTCGACTACATAGGAAGCATAACCATTGACAGCAAGCTCATGGAAGCCGCCGGAATACTGCCCGGCGAGCGTGTGTTCATAGTCGACAACAACAACGGTGAGCGCTTCGACACCTACGCCATTGAAGGCGAACCCGGAACCGGTGTGATATGCCTCAACGGCGCCGCCGCCCGCAAGGTACACCGCGGCGACATAGTAATCATCATGGCCTACGCCATGATGACCGAGGAAGAAGCCCGCGCCTTCAAGCCGAAAGTCATTTTCCCCGACACGGCCACCAACCTCCTGAAGTAAATATCATCCACCAATATATATTAAGTTTTCCCAAATGTTTGAGAATCTAAGCGAACGCCTTGAGAGAAGCCTCAAGCTCCTTAAAGGCCAAGGCAAAATAACCGAGATAAACGTTGCCGAAACCCTTAAGGACGTGCGCCGTGCCCTGCTCGACGCCGACGTAAACTTTAAGGTTGCGAAAACCTTCACCGACACCGTAAAGGCAAAGGCCCTGGGCCAGAACGTGCTCACTGCCGTAAAACCCGGCGAGATGATGGTGAAGATTGTCCACGACGAACTTGTGACCCTCATGGGTGGCGAGACCGCCCAGCTCAACCTTTCGGGAAACCCCACAGTGATACTGATGTCGGGCCTGCAGGGTTCGGGTAAAACTACTTTCTCTGGTAAGCTCGCCCGCAAGCTCAAGAGCGAGAAAGCACGCCGTCCCCTTCTGGTAGCCTGCGACGTCTACCGCCCCGCGGCCATAGAGCAGCTTAAAGTGCTCGGCCAGCAGATCGACGTGCCTGTATACTCCGAGGAAGGCAACAAGAATCCGGTGGAGATAGCGCGCAACGCCATAAGCTACGCAAAGACCAACCACAACGACCTCGTGATTGTCGATACGGCCGGCCGTCTTGCCGTCGACGTAGAGATGATGGACGAGATCGAGGCCATCAAAAACGCCATCAAGCCTCAGGAAACCCTTTTTGTAGTGGACGCAATGACCGGTCAGGATGCCGTGAACACCGCCAAGGAGTTCAACGACCGCCTCGACTTCGACGGCGTGGTGCTCACCAAGCTCGACGGTGACACCCGTGGCGGTGCCGCCCTCTCAATCCGCACGGTGGTTACGAAGCCTATCAAATTCGTGGGTACAGGCGAAAAACTTGACGCTCTCGATCCCTTCCACCCCGCACGAATGGCCGACCGTATCCTCGGCATGGGCGACGTGGTGACCCTCGTGGAGCGCGCCCAGCAGGCCTACGACGAAGAGCAGGCCCGTGCCCTCCAGCGCAAAATCAATCAGAACAAATTTGACTTCAACGACTTCCTGGCCCAGATCAATCAGATCAAAAAGATGGGCAACCTCAAGGATCTCGCCTCAATGATACCCGGAGTAGGCAAAGCTATCAAGGACGTTGACATCGACGACAACGCCTTTAAAGGCATCGAGGCGATGATCAACTCTATGACAGCACAGGAACGCGCCAACCCCTCCATAATCAACACCAGCCGCCGTCAGCGCATAGCCCGTGGCTCGGGAACCAACATCGTGGAGGTAAACCGCATGCTCAAGCAGTTTGAACAGATGCGCAAAATGATGAAGATGGCCACCTCCATGAAGAATCCCATGAAGATGATGCGCGGAATGCGTGGCGCTCGTTGACACACACTTTTATCAATCAGAACTATTCACCTACAAGACCCTATAGACTATGCTCATTGACGGAAAGAAAATAGCCGATGACATCAAGGCCGAGATTGCCGAAGAAGTTGAAAAAATGGTTGCCGAAGGCCGCAAGCGCCCCCACCTGGCCGCTGTGCTCGTGGGACACGACGGCGGTAGCGAGACCTACGTGGCCCATAAGGTAAAAGCCTGCGAACGCTGCGGATTCACATCCACTCTGCTGCGTTTTGAGGACGACGTGACCGAAGAGGAACTTCTCGCGACCATCGACCGTCTCAACCGCGACGCTGATGTTGACGGTTTCATTGTGCAGCTTCCCCTTCCCCGTCATATTTCCGAGCAGAAAATAATCGAGGCTATCGACTACCGCAAGGACGTTGACGGCTTCCACCCCGTCAACGTAGGACGCATGTCAATCGGTCTGCCCTGCTTCGTGAGCGCCACTCCCGCCGGCATTCTCGAGCTTCTTGCCCGTTATAACGTGCCCACCAAGGGAGCGCGTTGCGTTGTTCTCGGTCGCAGCAACATCGTGGGCAAGCCCGTTGCCACACTAATGATGCAGAAACATCAGCCCGGCGACGCCACCGTAACCGTATGCCATAGTTCTACCGTAGGCCTTAAAGAGATTTGCCGCGAGGCCGACATAATAATAGCCGCTCTCGGCTCCCCCGGCTTCGTCACAGCCGACATGGTGAAACCCGGCGCCGCCATAATCGACGTCGGCACCACCCGCGTGCCTGACGCCACCAAAAAATCGGGCTTCCGTCTGAGCGGTGACGTGGACTTTGCCGCCGTAGAGCCTAAATGCTCCTTTATTACCCCCGTTCCGGGAGGAGTTGGCCCGATGACCATCGTGTCGCTGATGAAGAACACTCTTCTTGCCGCGCGCCACGACATCTATCCCGCCTGAACCAGGCCTTTTGACCTCTTAACGCCGGGTGCATGACACTCTTTTCCACTCTCCTCATCTCCGTGGCCTCGCTCCTTCTCGGAAGCGGGCACGCCACTATTGTGTTCGCCGGCGATGCCATGCAGCATCAGAGTCAGCTTGACAACGCCCGGCGCCCCGACGGGTCATTCGACTACTCGCATTATTTCAGCGCCATAGAGCCATATATAAAGAGGGCCGATTATACCGTGGTCAATCTCGAGACTCCCATAGGCGAGAAAGGATTTTCCGGCTATCCCATGTTCTGCGCTCCCGCCGCCTACGCAAAAGCCCTCGGCGACGCGGGATTCGACATGCTTCTTACCGCCAACAACCACACCCTCGACCGTCGCGACCGAGGTCTGCGGCATACCTATGCCGTGCTTGACTCTCTGGGCATTGACCATATAGGCACCTACCCATCCGCTGCTGTAAGAAGCGCCGTGCTCCCTTTCATCCGTGATATCAACGGATTCAAAGTTGCATTCCTTAACTATACTTACGGAACGAACGGCATTCGCGTCCAGACCGACGCCGTAGTTGACTATATTGACACCGAAAAAATCCGTACCGATGTCAGGCAGGCGCGCGAGGCCGGAGCCGAGATAGTGGTAGCCTGCATGCACTGGGGCGAGGAATACCGGCTTTTACCTTCGGCTGCCCAAAGACGTCTCGCTGACCGCCTCGAGAATATGGGCGTGAACCTGATAATCGGCAGCCATCCACATGTGATCCAGCCCATGGAACTGCGAAGTGACTCTATAGGACGTCGCACCTTCATCTGCTATTCTCTTGGCAATTTCATATCGGGAATGCGCACCGCCGACACCCGCGGAGGCGCCCTCGCCCGCATAGTTCTGGGGCGCGACAGTCTGGGGAATGCCCGCATAGACAGCGCATCCTACCGGCTTGTGTTCACGGTCGCTCCTTGGATGGGTGCGAAAAACTTCAGGCTTGTGGACGCCTTTACCGACACTGTTCCCGACGGCGCCCGCACCCACCGACGCATTTTCCGCAATAACGCTTTAAAAATCTTCAACGCTCATAATAAAAATGTGTGCCTTGACACTCTTCCGGTCTCAGCATACCGCCTTCCGTACAAATCTGTGATGCAGAAGATTGAGATATCGGAAGGAATAAATCACAGCATTGACAGAAAAACTTTATCAAAAAGAGCATTGTCAATTCAGAAATAATTATTACCTTTGCACCGTTGAAATCAAAAGAAACGGCTCCGCCGCCCCTGCTGGTTCAACTGAAAACAGCAACATGGTGAGCATAGCTCAGTTGGTTAGAGCGTCGGATTGTGGTTCCGAAGGTCGTGGGTTCGACCCCCACTGTTCACCCTCTAAAGCGTCCTCAAAAAGGACGCTTTTTTATTACCCCTACCTCCCTATGCTCCAGAACGCCTTAACGTGGAAAAACTACACAGATAACGAATACCGCTATTCCCAACAGCAGCCACGGAAGAATGGAAGTATAGAAAACGACTTCGGCGACAGGCATGAACGAGTAAAGATGCTTTCGGGCGGCATAAGGCATCTCCCCATATTCGGCTATCGTATTTTCGGCCAACGAAGTAGCCTTGATGCCACCCATGAGCCATTTTGCAATCAGATAGTTGATGCCGAGCAATATTGCAAGAATCAACAACGTGTAGCCTCGAATCGAACCAACCAATCTGGCATAAGCAAAAACTCCAATAGCCTCCAACGGGATAAAAGCCAAAATCTGTAGAACCATCATGATGGGAAATTCAGCCTCTATATCAAAAGGACTCTTGAAATAAAACTCATGAGCCGCCATCCTGGTCAGAATCCATCTTTTGACTAAATACCGGTTCAATCTGCAGATCATTTTGTGTACGCATATCAACATCACAAATGTAAGCTATTTTACCATAATAAGGAAGTATTAAATAAAATTGCCCCGACACAAGAGGTATCACCGATTTTTATTAAGTTTGCATACGATATCTGAATAACAGAAATTAACCTATAATCACCTGATACATTATCAGCCATGAAAATTACAAATAATCTCTCACTGATCATCCCATCAGTCTCAGCATTGGCTATGATGCCAATGGCAACGGGGTGTGGCAAAGCCAAAGCAAAAGAGGCCAAAACACCCGAAAAGCCTAATATCGTGTTCATAATGACCGACGACCATACGGCACAGATGATGAGCGCGTATGACACCCGCCACATCTCTACTCCCAACCTTGACCGTATAGCCAACGACGGCGTAAAATTTACCCGCAGCTATGTGGCAAACTCCATTTCCGGCCCGAGCCGCGCATGTATGCTCACAGGCAAACACAGCCACAAAAACGGATTCACTGACAACGAAAACAGCGTGTTCAACGGCGACCAGCCCACGTTCCCCAAATATCTGCAGAAACAAGGCTACCAGACTGCCATCTTCGGCAAATGGCATCTTGAGAGTCTGCCGCAGGGCTTCGACAAATGGTCGGTGCTTCCCGGACAGGGCGACTACTGGAACCCCGATTTCATAGAAATGAACGGCGACACCGTGCAGCATCACGGTTATCTCACCAACATAATCACCGACCAGAGCCTTGACTGGCTTGAGAACGAGCGCGACCCCCAGAAGCCGTTCTGCCTCATGATTCACCACAAGGCAATACACCGCGACTGGCTTCCCGACACCTGTGACCTCGAGCTTTACGAGGACCGCACATTTGAATATCCGGCAAATTTCAACGACGATTACCAAGGCCGTCCCGCAGCTGAAGCCGCGGAGATGCGCATAGGCCGCGACATGGACCTGATTTACGATCTGAAAATGGATCGTCCCGACAAAAACAGCCGTCTGAAGGACCGCTACCACAGCTATATCGACCGAATGGACTCGGCCCAGCGCGCCAGATTCGATGCATTCTACGGCCCGATTATCGAGGACTTCTACTCGCAGAATCTTCAGGGCGACACCCTCACCCGCTGGAAATACCAGCGCTATATGCGCGACTATGCCAAGGTGGTGAAAAGCCTTGACGACAACGTGGGCCGCGTGCTGAAATATCTTGAAGACCACGACATGCTGAAGAACACCCTTGTGGTCTACACATCCGACCAGGGCTTCTATATGGGCGAACACGGATGGTTCGACAAACGCTTCATGTATGAGGAATCGCTCAACACCCCGTTGGTGATGATGCTTCCCGAAGGCTACAAGGCCCGGGGGGAAATCAGCGAAATGGTGCAGAACATAGACTATGCCCCTACATTCCTCGACCTCGCGGGAATTGAAAAACCGGCCGACATGCAGGGTGTCTCGCTGTTGCCGCTGCTTAAAGGCGAACATCCCGCCGACTGGCGCAAATCCATCTACTACCATTTCTATGAGTATCCGGCCGAACATGCCGTGAAACGTCATTACGGCGTGCGCAACGACCGCTATAAACTCATCCACTTCTACAACGACATCGACCGCTGGGAACTCTACGACCTGCAGACCGACCCCATGGAAATGCACGATATCTACGGGCAGCCCGGCACCGAAGAAATCACCGCTGAAATGATGCAGGAGCTCAAACGCCTCCAGGAAGAATATGACGACCCGATCCGCTTCAAATATCCTATAGACAATAACCAACATACAAATACCAAGAAATGAAATTATCATTCCGCACCCTTGCCGCGGTGTCTGCCGTGGCGGCTATCCTTGCCGCTTCCTGCGACAGTCAGGAAAAGAAACATGTGAAGCAGGTCGCTTTTCCGGCCGACGCAACCATGGAACAAAAGGTGGAAATGGCGTCAAATCTTGTTCCCGAGCCCAAGCAGCTTGCCTGGCAGGATCTGGAAATGACGGCATTCCTTCATTTCGGTGTCAACACCTTCACCGACCGTGAATGGGGCGAAGGCACCGAAGACCCCAATGTGTTCAACCCCGTGGGTCTCGACACCGACCAATGGGTAAAGACCCTGAAAGATGCCGGCTTCAAGCTGGTGATGCTCACTGCCAAACACCACGACGGATTCTGCCTGTGGCCCACCGCCACCACCGACCACAGCGTGAAGTCATCGGCATGGATGAACGGTCAGGGCGACGTGGTTAAATCGCTCCGCGAATCGTGCGACAAATACGGCATGAAACTCGGCCTCTACCTCTCGCCGTGGGACCGCAACGCTCCTTCCTATGGTGACTCCCCGGCCTATAACGACATGTTCGTGGCCCAGCTCACTGAACTTCTCACCAACTACGGCAAAATTGACGAAGTGTGGTTCGACGGCGCATGCGGCGAAGGCCCCAACGGTAAAAAACAGGAATATGATTTCGTGCGCTTCCACGATGTGATACATAAGCTACAGCCTGATGCTGTGGTTGCAATATCGGGCGAAGATGTGCGCTGGGTAGGCAACGAGGCCGGACAGGGACGCGAGACCGAGTGGAGCGTCACTCCCCTCACCCCTCATACCATCGCGCACTCCGACAGCATCAACTCCGCTCTCGGCATCGACGGCATGAGTGCCGACCTCGGAAGCCGCGAGCTTATCGCCAAAGCCGATCGTCTATACTGGTGGCCGGCCGAAGTCGACGTGAGCATTCGTCCGGGATGGTTCTTCCATGACACCGAGCAGCCCAAATCACTCCGCGAGCTTGCCGAAATCTACATGCGCTCCGTGGGCCGCAACGCCGTGCTTCTCCTCAACATTCCGCCGAACCGGCAGGGACGCATAGAGCCTGCCGACAGCGCACGCCTTATCGAGCTCAAACAATGGATTGACCGCAGCTTCTCCGACAATCTGGTTGAAGGCCCCGCCGGTGATCTCACGTGGAAAATCAAACCTGACAGCGAATTCAACACCGTGGTTCTGGCCGAGGACATAGCCAAGGGCCAGCGCGTGGAGAAATTCGATATCGAGGCCAATATAGGCGGCACATGGACCAAAGTGACCGAAGGCACCACCATTGGCAAGAAACGTATCCTCATGTTCCCTGCCGTAAAGGCCTCGGAAATCCGCATTGTCATAAACTCCACCAGAGGAAAAGCTGAGATTTTCGCTCCGCAGGCCTATATGGTCGAGATGCCTCAGGCTTCCGGACAGTCCATCACCGGTTACGTAAGCGCTCCGGTCGATTCATGGAAAGCCACCGACGGGTCTGACATCAGCGCTCTCACCGACAAGGACGACGCCACAATGTGGACCGCCCCCGCCGATAGCCGTGAAATCACCCTCGACCTCGGCAAGACCGAAGATGTGAGCGGTTTCGTCTACATCCCGCGCCAGGACGGCAAGAAAGAGGGCATGGCCTTCCATTACAAATTCTTCACCTCTATGGACGGAAAAAACTGGACTGAGGCCAAGACACCGGGTGAGTTCTCCAACATCGTCAACAACCCCATTCCCCAGCGTGTATATCTCGGTTCGCCCGTAAAAGCACGCTTCGTCAAACTCGAAGTCAGCGAAAACGCTGCTGGTGATCACGGTCTTACTGCCTCTGCCTTCAGAGTTCTTGTTCCTCAGACCGGCGGCAAATAAGTTCCAAGCGTCCTCTTACCACTGATATACTGCACTTTACTCTGCGGGGAGTCATGACCGAGAGTCTGATTCCCCGCAGTGCTTTTTATACCCACGCCCAAAACCATGTTTTATAACATATTTATGTCATTTTGCTTGAAAATTCCGGGAATCGTGGAAATTTGCCACCGAAATCAAGCTTTAGTGTCGTAACATTGTTAAAATAATGTTAAACACGAGCATTTTTTCTTCAAAACATTTTGTGGATTTCCAAACCCTCCCTACCTTTGCAATGTGTTTTTCATGGTATTAGATTTAAGGTTAACTAAGATTGGTTGTCGTGAGACAATCAATTTTTTTTGTGGATATGCGAAGTCTGCGGTTTGATTTACAGCCAGCATTTCTGAATTTCAGAGTGTTACGAAACTTCATTATTGATACATACAAGCGCAGTTAAGTGCAAAAGGAAACTCTCATCAGGGTTCATGGATAACAATGTCCCGAGAAAATGCCTTTCGTCAGTTATCAGGCTCGCGCGCTCCTGCCGGAACTGTGCAATCTTGCAGGCTGCAGTTTTCGCTCCCCTGCCGGCTGTGAGGCGCCCATATTCGGCAGTACGTTCCGCTTGAATCTATTCGTTGAATCAGTGTCCGACCTGCCTAAATTGGGGTAAAAAATAATCGTTTGCTTACCAGTCTGTAAGCAAACGATTATCTGTAAGTGCTACTTGAATCTATCCTTTGGCAGAAGAGTATCTTTCAAGATACTCTTTTAGCCTTTTTGCCTGTTGTTGGGTTATATTTATAAATGAGATGGTATTTTTTATTGCCTCCATACCGTCTTCATCAATAATTCTGCCTATGGATACATTTAAGAATACCGAAGATAATGATGTTACCCCGGTCATGTCAATAACAGCTTTACCATTATCTCGTACCTGTGATTTTAGACCGGCATACAAACAGGCGCCAGCATCGGTCGCCCCTTTTGAGGTTGATATTATTTGGTTAAGTATGATTCTACACATGGCTGGTTGTTTTATGTTACCAATTGAACGAGTCTATAACAACTTCATCATCCAATTGAGAGAGGTTTATATCAAAATAAATTAACGTTCCTGGGAAAGAAAATGTTGTTTCGTATTTTTTAATAGCCTGATCTTTCTTGAGTATTATTCCATTGCCACTCATAATTCTGACGGTATCAACATTTTCAACGATGTTACCCATCCCAAATCCTTTATTTCTATCAGTAGATTGCGCGGTAACACCGGTTTTAATAGATAGCTCAATAGCATCAACATCAGTTTTTACGTTGAGGTATCTCTTTTTGATCGTATGTGTTATACCTATTCCAAAGTCACAGATAGCGCCTCGCAATTCCCCTAACTTTTCATCGTAGCTTAATAGCGAAAAGGCAATCCCGTTTGCTTGCGCATGGTCAAAAACATTATAAAAGGCTTCAACCAAGCAGACATTGACGGAACTAAGGTCTTTGTGATTCAAGTATGTTGATCTAAGATATGTTTCAACATTCTTAGCATACATATCTTTTTCCGAGTCAATGATTCTCCATAGATTAAAAATATTAGATGAATAGACAGCATCTACATGATTTTTTCCACCACTCCAGTAAGACTGAAAGCCCAGGTCTTCAAATATATATTTAAAGATGTCGGCGTTGTCTTTAGAAAGTAGGGCGAAATTACCAGTCTTATAGATATGCTCTATCAAACATGCAAGAGTAACCAAATGGACGGGTTCAAGATCGTGTCTATTCACATTGTTCCCGAAATGCATAACAACTCGGCAGCCCTTAAGATTCTCACAAGCATTCTTTTCAGAAACGATCTGTGCTATCCAAATATTGCGCTGCAGATTATTAAACCTAATATGTCGGCTGGGTGATGCCATAATATATTCAGTCTTATTGACAAAGGTAGATAAATTTTATACGGAAATCAAGAGTTAGTGATTTTATGAGCTTTTTATACGATATAATTATCTGCGGGCGCATCACATGTTCCACGTAACTTTAATCCTCAGAATGGCATGTTACCCTCTTTTTCACAGGGAGCGATATAAGGTGGTTCAGACAGATACAGTAAAAAACATGTGCTTAACAAATATTCCTTCCGTAGGCTTAAAAAGGCTTGGATATACGCAACGGAGACCGACGCATTGAATCTGATAGTATTTGGATGTACAGCCAAACAATGGGAACGGAGAATCCTAAATTGAAACCTTAAGGACTTAATCTTAGAGACGCAGCAACGATTGTCCAGCTTGCTGTTCTTTCAAACATGGAGGCTTCGAATGCTGAACTCATTAAACAAGGAATGACGGATTTGCAGCAACGCAAGCCTATATTACATAGAGCGGTAAAGAACAGATAGCGAGATTCAATTCAGCCGATGTCTCCAACAAGTTTAGTAAACTCGAATATTTTGGGAATCTTATATATCTGAAATAAGACATCTTGCAATTTTAATTCCCCCGAATTTGGGGGAATTAAAATCCTCTTATCTCACTTCTCGATAAATTGCAGAATTTCTCTCTATCTTACGGCCAGCAGTCGGTTTCGGAGGCGATTTCGGGGATGGTTTCGCGGTGATATTGCGGGTCGAGGCCGCGGCGTTTCTGTTTGCGGTAATCGTGCAGGCATTTGACGGCATATTTGCCAAGGAGCAATATCGCGGTCATGTTCACAAGCGTCATCAGAGCCATAGTGATATCGGCCATAGTCCATACGGCCTCAAGCGTCGCCACCGAACCGATCATCACCATAGCGCCTACTGCCAGCCTCAGTGCGAATCGCAGCCGCCGGTCCGGATTGATGAACGCCAGATTAGTCTCGCCGTAATAATAATTGGCGATAATGCTTGTAAAGGCAAACAGAAGTATCGCGATGGCTACAAAAGTCGATGCCGCCGAGCCTACTTCCGTAGCGAGCGCACTCTGGGTGAGTTCAATCCCGGTCAGTCCGCTGTCAAACACACCACTACAAAGAATTATGAATGCTGTTGCCGTACATACCAGCAGCGTATCCGTGAACACGCCGAGGGTCTGGATGAGCCCCTGCTTCACGGGATGTGTCACGGCCGCTGTGGCCGCAGCATTAGGCGTAGAGCCTTCACCGGCCTCATTGCTGAAGAGGCCGCGCTTCACACCCATCATCAGCGCTGCACCCATACCGCCCCCCACGGCCGGTCCGAACCCGAACGCATTCTCGAAAATAAGCTCTAACACATGCGGGAAATACTCTATGCGTGTAATCACCACATAGAGACCCAATCCGAGATACAGCAACGCCATTACGGGCACTACAATCTCGTTGATGCGCGCTATGCGCTGTATGCCTCCGAATATCACCGCGAGGGTAAGAACCGTGCATGCCGCTCCGCTTATCCAAGGAGCCACACCAAATGAGTTGTGAAGGGCGATGGCTATGGTATTTGACTGGACGGAGTTGAACGCCAGCCCAAAGGTCAGAATAATCAGGACAGCAAACAGAATTGCGAATCCACGACTTTTAAGGCCCTTCAATATATAATATGCAGGGCCGCCCCGATAAGAGTGATCGCCCCTCACCTTGAAAAGCTGTGCGAGCGTCGACTCGACGAAAGCGTTGGCCGATCCGATAATCGCCACGACCCACATCCAGAACACAGCGCCGGGCCCTCCCACGGCTATGGCAATCGCAACACCGGCAATGTTTCCGGTACCCACCCGGCTCGCCAGCGATACCATGAAGGCCTGAAACGAGCTTATGGAACGTGACGGCGGAAGTGAACGGTCGGTGGCGTCGTCATGTCTGCGCCCGGAAGCGAACAGCAGCCGCAGCATCTCCCAGAGCATTCTGAACTGTGTGCCTCCGAGCCTGACAGTGAAATAGATTCCGCCGCCCAAAAGCACGGCAATCAGTATCCAGGTCCAGAGAAAGTCATTGATGGAGTTAAGTATATCCATGGGGTATATCACGCTTTTTGTATGCAAGCGTAAATATAACGTTTTTTAAGCTCAAAATGCCGGGCTAAAAACGATAAAAGAGTTCAGCGGCGCAAAAATGCCGTGAAACCGATCAGCACCATGCAGAGCGGAAGCACACCCAGACCGGCCGTAAGGCCGAAGCTATCTGAAATCAGGCCCATCACCGGAGGTATAAGAGCGCCACCGGCTACACCGATAATCATCAGGGCCGAAACCTCATTGGCGGCATCGGGCTTGCGTTCCAGAGCGAGAGCGAACACAACGGAGAACACATTGGCGCATCCCAGACCTACGAGAACCACACCGGCACAAAGAATCCACAGCGAGTCACCCGTAAGAAGCACTGCAAAAGCCACCAGCGCCAGAAGCACACTTCCTTTCAGGAACGCGCGCGAGGGAATTCTGGTAAGCAACAGCGCACCGACGAACGTTCCTCCCATTCTTGATGCGAAATACAAACTGGTTCCGAGTCCGGCCTCCGACAAAGGCAGCCCGGTACGGTTCATGAGCAGTCCCGGTATGGTAGTATTAAGGCCTACGTCAACACCTACAATACATACTATCGACAGGAAACACAACAGAAGGAATCCGTCGCCGAAAAGCTTAAGGGTGGAGCTGAACGTACTCTGTTCGTTTTCTCCCGAGTCATTCTGAGGCACTGTGAGCCACATCCACAGGGCCGAAAGGAGAGTGACAAGACCGAGCGCCGGAAATACGAGCTTCCAGTCCATGAACACAGATGCAGCCACTCCGGCGGCTACCGGTCCGAGAAGTGATGAAGCAGCCTTTATAAATTGCCCCCATGTGAGCACACTGCTTATACGGTCGGGAGCGACCACGCTCGCGGCCATAGGATTAAGAGCCACCTGAAGCACGGTATTGCCTATTCCGAGCATGGCGAAAGCCACAAGCATGGTGCCGTAGCTGTAGGTCACCATCGGTATCACCATAGCGGCCACGGTCAGAATCATGCCTGCAAGCACGGTATTGCGCCGTCCGAGTTTGCCCATGAGCAAACCGGTGGGGATGGAAAACAGCGCGAACCACACGAACACCATCATCGGCAGAAGATTCGCCACCGAGTCAGAGAGTCCAAAATCACTCTTCACATAATTTGTGGAGATACCCACCAGATCCACGAATCCCATTACAAAGAATCCGCAGAGAATCGGAAATATTACTTTGGAGTTTTTCATTTTCACAGATTTTCAGTAGGAGTTGCTGTCATGTCAAGCGTGAGTTGACCTCCCTCCGCAATGGTCTTGAAGGGAATACGGTGAGCTTCGAAAGGCTTGCCCGATAGTTCGGCACTCTCTATATGTATATTCTCTTTCGAATTGTTTTTCGTCACAATCTCGAACTTGCCTCCGGGATAATAATCCGGATTGAGCTTTATGGTTATCTTATCGAAAAGCGGACTGCCTATGGCAAAGGAAGGCTCCTTGTCCGTCAGGCCTGCCACGTCAAACAGGCCCATGGCGCCCATCACATACCATGCACCGAGCTGCCCCTGGTCCTCATCCTGGCCGTAACCGTAGCCGTGGATTCCATCACAACCGTAGAACTCGTCGAGGATAAGGCGTGTCCATTTGCGTGTGAGCGACGGGCGACCGGCCGCGCTGAACAGCCAGGATATGTGCAGGCAGGGCTGATTGCCGTGATTGTACACCGTCTGGAGTCCGGCGAAAGCGTCTATGTTACGGCCTCCGCTGAATATATCTTTGCGCGATACGGTGAATATGCTGTCGAGTCGGTCCACAAACACATCCTTCCCCACCTTTTCTATCAGGCCCTGAGGGTCGTGAGGCACATAGAATGTGTACTGCCAGGCATTACCTTCCTGGAATCCGCGCCACACCTGCATGGGGTTGAAATCTTTCATGAATGTGCCGTCGGCCTGTCGGGGACGCACAAAGCCCGTCGACTCGTCAAATATCCGTTCCCAGCCCTTGGCAAGCCATTTCAGCGTGTCGGCATCTTCTTTCTTGCCCAGTTCCTCGGCCATATTGGCAAGCGCAGAGGCCGTATAGGCGTTTTCGAGGGTATGGCTGGCAGAGAACATGAATGCCTCGTCGGGGCCGTCACCACTCTCGCGATGAGGCACGTAACCGTATTTCACAAATTCGCCTACATCCACCTTCCCCGCACCGAGAGGACGGTTGTTTCCGTCAAGTTCGTTTTTTCTGGCGGCCTCATAGGCAGTCTCCAGATCGAAATCCCGTATGCCGCACTGATATGCTCCGGCTATTATGGCACTGAGCATATTCGTTCCCACGCCCGACACATAGCGGCTGTTGGCAAGACCGTCGCCAAGCCACCCGCTGTCCTTGTAAACCTGAAGATGGCTGCTTATATAGTCAGACAGGAATTCGGGATAAGCAAGTGCCCATACCTGGGCGAGATTCCACTGTCCGCCCCACATTGCATCGGTATTGTACAGATTGAATTCCGGCTTTCCGTCCTTGAGAGGAATATGGCCCACGCTGCCGTCGTGGCGCGGATAACTGCCGTCGGCGTCGCTTGCAAGTCCGCGACCGAGAATCGCATGATACAGACCGGTGTAGAACTTGGTGCGCTCCTCGTCTGTGCCACCTTCCACTTTTATGCGCGACAGCATCTCCTCCCAGCGCCGGGCCGACAGGGCCTGCGCCTGGTCGAAGTCAAGCTCCGAAGCCTCGGCGGCGAGATTCTTCTCAGCACCCTCAACTGATGTGTACGAGAGGCCGATTTTCACCGTTATAACTTCACCTGCTGTTGTTTTGTAGTTGAGGAAGGCGCCTGCGCCTACACCGCTTACCTCATCCTTTCCCGCAAACAATGTTGAGTCATTGAATACTCCGTATGATTCCGGCGCCTTGTCGGTCACGGCATAGAAATAAAGCGGCACCTCGGCTCCCGGCTGATATTTTTTCACATATTCCGGACGGGTGACAACCATTCCTTTCACAACCTTGCCGCCATCGGCCACCTTCACTTCGGCATTCTTCACCATTCCGCTTTCTCCGGCACGGCTGCCTATGTCGAAAATCACATGGCTCGAATCGGAGGCCGGGAAGGTATATCGCTGGAATGCCACGCGAGGTGTGGCGGTCACTTCGGCTGTAACGTCATAGTCATCGAGCTTCACGGAATAATAGCCCGGCCTTACTGTCTCGTTATCGTGACTGAAATAGGAGCGATAGCCGGCTGTGGCTGTATCTCCGGGCTCAGTCTGAAGCTTGCCCACGGTAGGCATAAGCGTGATTCCGCCCACCTGGAACTCATGAAGATTCGGAAATCCGTCAATCACGCGGTCGCGGTAATCATATCCCGTTGCTTCCCAGCCGCTGTAATTGCCGAGATGACCGTTGGTCGACGGGCCCGGCTTGGCGAGGCCGAAAGGCATAGCACCCGGGGCGAAATGAAACCACCGGCAGTGGGCCGTGCCTATTCTCGGCTCAACGTATTGCGATACTCCGCTGTCGCTCTCCGCAGCGCTTCTGCCGCAGGACGCCATGCTGACAAGCGCGGCGGCGCCCATGAAAAAAATAACTGTACTCTTCATTTGTCAAGATGGTTTAATGCGTAAATATAAGCGCCAGCCGAAATAATGCGGCTGGTATTATAGTCAGAGATGAGTATGCCCGAGCGTTTGCACGAATCATACACCACCGATTCGTCAGTCCCGGGTATCCGCAGCAGGGTTTCCGCCCCTTCGGCGAAACCGGCGAAAGCGCTTTCGTCATTCAGGTCACAGACACTCATCTGCAGGCGCGGGAAATGGCGCCCGTCGACCATAGAGAGTTCCGAACGCAGCTCCGACAGAAGCACGGGCATGAAATATTTTCTTGCACCCGCGATTCCACCGCCTATCACTATCAGGCCGTCTACCACAGTCAGCATGGCCGCAAGTGCATCGCCTGCAGCGTGTCCAAGGCATTCAAACGAGTAGATTGCAGCCTCCCTGTCGCCCTCAGCTTGGCCTTCGGCTATTTTGAAAATATCGTAGGGCGTAAGGTCGCGTCCGTCGCCCGACTTCTCGGCATAGTAACGCTTCACGGCCCTGATGCTGACACTCTCCTCGACGATAAGGGAGGGAGAATATTTGTTGCGGAAACACCAGATGTCACCGCCGCAGTCATTGTCGCCACGAAGCAGCGTTCCATCCACCACCACTCCGGCTCCGAATCCGGTACCGAGCGTCACGCCTATAAGGTTATGGAAACGCTTGGAGCTTCCCGCTTCCTCAAGGCGGCGGTTGATGTCCGGAAGGGATCCGTACATAGCTTCGCCGTAGGCAAACAGATTGCCGTCATTGTTTATAAACACCGGCAGACCGAACTTACGGCTCAGGTACGGACCCAGAGCCACTCCGCCCCGGAATGAGGGGAAATTGGGAAGGTCACCTATTATTCCATTGCGGTAATCGGCAGGGCCGGGGAAAGCGAAACTGATTGCCACGGGTGGTATGTCGGTCTGCGAGGATATGTGACGCATGCCCTCCACTATGTTGCCCAGACATTTTTCAAGGTCGTGGGCTTCGGTAGGGAGATGGAAAGCCTCCCCTATCCGCTCGCATCCCCTCATCGCCGAGAACACGAGATTGGTTCCTCCGGCATCCAGCGTGAGGACAACCCTCGGGTCATTTTTGTATAAATTCATGGTATTATGACTGATGACTGGTTATTACTGCAAATTTAATCAATTTATCAATTGCGGAAACGCACCGAGGCTTTAATTGTGCCGCATTCCTTTCCTTCAGCGGCGCCGTAGGGGCGAATGGTGTATTCACCAACAGAGGCGGGAATTATGAAAGTCTCGGCATAATGCACCACAAAAGGCTCAAACGCTCCCGACGGACTTTCCACCACGGCCTCGTCACCATACACGAGATTGAGGACGTTGACACCACCTTCGGTATTGAGCGTAACCGGTTTCGTGAACCAATGCCGACGCGTCTCTATAAATTCGTTTTCATGAAGGCCGGTGCGCTCCTCGCGCCATCCGTCGCCCGCGGCAACGGGTTCCACGCGGTTCACCAGATTTTCTTTAACCCATCCGGTAGTGCGCTCCCACTGAATCACGCTCTTGCCGTGTCCTATGTTTATAGGCCGGGGAAGACCGTCGAGACCGAGGCGACCCCAGTCCCACAGCTTGAAGGTGAATATGCTGGGGGTGGCACTTATTTCAAGCACCATGGCTCCCGCACCCGAGCAGTGTATGGTTCCGGCCGGAATCAGAAAGTGGTCATGTTTCTTCGCAGGCCACTGGTTCACATAGCGCGTGGCGTCAAACGGTTCGCCCGTTTCCTGCGAATGCTCGAGAGCGTCTATCATTTCGGCGGGATTTATATTCTCACGCAGTCCGAGAAACACGGTGGCACCCTCCGGTTCGGCATCCAGAAGATAATAGCTTTCGTCCTGGGTATAGTAGATTCCGAAAGTATCGCGTATATATTGTGTGGTAGGATGCACCTGCAGGCTCAGATTGCCCCCCTCCATGGTGTCGAGAAAGTCGAAACGTATGGGGAAATCCTGACCGAAACGCGCCTCCACCGGAGCGCCTAAAAGCTGGCGCGTGCGGTAAAACACAAGGTCGTTGGCCGGAAGCTCGAAGAGTTGGCCTTGGATACACAGCAGAAGGCTGTTTTCCTCCGGCACACAGTCAAAGCACCAGCCGTAGTTGTCAGGTTCGGGATCGAGGCCGCACACTTTTTTCATCCACTGGCCGCCCCAGGGAGCGGGATCGAAAAAGGGCACCACGCGGAAAGGCTTGCGGGCCGTTTTGTCAAGGCCTGAGAGCACAGTCGCCGAATCGGTCATTTTCGGCTTAGACGCATCATTTGTGTCAAGCCAGTAATCCACACGCTCCATGAGCGTCTTTTTCAGATTGTCGCATACAATCCAGTCTATGAAATATCCGCGCTTGTAATGCAGGGAAGCAGCTTCGGCCGCATTGCTTACGCCCAAACCGCATATTTCCTTGCGGCGTGAACGCTGCTGGATTTCCCAGCGGGCCATATCGGCATAAACCAGCACCCTGTCCGCAGGCGCGAGCCTCGATGCTCCGGGGCCCACGATTATCGAAAGTCCGTTGTCTTCAGCAATCGCGTTCTTAGCCGAAGCCATTTTCTCCGTGTCAAGAAAATCGTCGATACTGAAATTGGCCCTGTGACCGAAAAGACGGTCATCCGTAAGCCAAGGACGTGTCATGGCCTCAATCTCAGCTTCATCCCGCATCAAGTCACGGCTGTCTATCAGCACTGAATGAGGGATGCGGGCTATGGCTTCAATTACATCGTCCACCAGAACGCCCTGATAGCATTCGACCACAATGGCCTTGCGCGCCTTCGATGCGAGCCCGAGTTCTTCACATATTGCTTCCCATCCGGCCCACAGAGGTCCTTCGACCTCCGTGGCGGGATATTTGTCGTAATTCGATTTTCTCATTTCTTATCGGATTTGTTGGCCTCTGCCCAGTCACGGAGCATTTTGATAGCCACGGTAAGTACGCCGGCCGAGCCTTTGAACTTGCCTGAGCCGCTGGGCACACCGCCCTGGCCATACCATTCATAAAATCCATTGTTCTTAACCACACGCTCAAGCATGGGCTGTATCTCGTCGTAAGCTTCTTCCACAAAGCCGTTGGCCACAAGCTGCTGTATCATTCTTCCGCCAAACCATGTCCAGTCGCCGCCGTTCTGATAGACATAAGGAGTGGCCATACCACCGGTAAAGAAACCTTCGGGATAGGTGGGATATATAGTCAGACCGATCGACGGCATTCCCGACAGCTTCACGTTCTCAAGCATCTGCTTGTTGACAGTGGCTATCTCTTCCGGTTCGAGTAGCCCGGCCTCAATGGCTATCGCGGTTCCACCGTGATAATGCATCTTGGATTCGTCGAAGTCAGCAGGCAGTGGCGAGGGGTCTATATGAATATGGGGCACGATTTTCTGATTGGCCTCATCCCAGAGATGACGGCGTGTGCGCACCGCTATGCTGTCGCGCAACTCTTTGTAATTCTCGATACCCGGCATGGACGGATTCGATTTTGCAAGCTGGTCAAGAGCTATGACGAGCATGGCGTTGTCGTAGGCATCGATTGTACGGGTGGAATTCTCCGTGAAATCCACCACGTTGGTGGAATCGGGCTGAACGTCACCCCAGTCGGCCGTGAACGCACCGTAAAGCAGACCGTAGTCTTCATTGAAACGCTCACGCATGAGATAGGATATCATGTCGTCGATATGGGCATTGACAGTCTTGCCGGCCACAGTGTCGTTGAACACGGCTGTGTCGCCGGTCTTGTCCACATATTTGCACAGTGCCTGAATCCAGGAAGTCTCCTGATCGGTCTCGACTGTGTTCTTAAAGCCCACATGCTCCTTGTCATACGGAGACCGGAACACTTGGTCGTCACCCCAGTTGAAATCCTCGTTCACCACGTAGCCGTCAACTATCTCACCGTTTGGCTGCTGGAGTTTGAGAAAAATCATAAGAGCCTCACGGATATCCTCCGGATTGTTCACTTCACAGGCGGTCTCCACAAATGTGTTCAGATCCCGCGCCCATACCTGGGAATATCCGCTTCCGGCATTGAAACTTCCTTTAAGGATTTCACGCGCCATGGAGTCTACCTTCACCATAGTGGTGTCGGAGAGTATACGGTCGGCGAGTTCAGCGTTTCTAACTGTTTCTGAATTCTTACCGGTTGAACAGCCGGTGGTTATTGCGGCTGCAACCAGAGCCGCCGGAATAAATCTGATGATTTTCATGGAAATTTTTTCTTTTTTTATTTCGACCACAAAGTTATTGCAAAAAAATACGAAAAAATATGTAACTTTGTAGCTATTCAATTGGACTATCTTATGGCGATTCAAATTAAAGAAGGGTTCAAGGGACAAAAGCTGGCATCACTCCCGCCCAACGTAGTTACAGAGTTTGCCGACGACCCTCTTATCTCCGGACTTTACCCTCGGAAAATCGGTTTTTTCCCGCGGGTGAAATACCACACCGTTGTAAAGCCTATGGGAGTAAATTACTGCATGCTGGTGTTCTGCACCGAAGGACGGGGATGGTATGAAATCGGCAATAAACGCTATGAGGTAGACTCCAACTCATATTTCACCCTTCCTCCAGATGAACCATACTCTTTCGGAGCCGACACCGAGGATCCCTGGAGCATATACTGGGTTCATTTCCAGGGTACTCTTGCCAGTCGTTTCCTCCTCGAGACCGAAGGGCCGGTACATTTCGCGGTTGAAAAGAACTCCCGCATCGACCGCAGAGCCGATATGTTCGATGAAGTCTTCCGTAACTTTTTGCGCGGATACATAAAGGACTACATGATCAGTTCGTGTATGAATCTTTATCCCCTCCTGGCGTCGTTCCGCTGGTCCGAACAGTTCAGCTTCGAGCCTTATAAGAAGCAGGGCATAGTCCCGACGCTGTCGCAGGAGGCCATACAGTTCATGCAGGAATGCACACGCCAGAATCTCACCCTGGAGATGATAGCACGGCATTTCAATTATTCCACGTCACATTTCTCAGCTCTTTTCCGGCAACAGACGGGCATGTCGCCCATCGACTGCTTCCTGAGAATCAAAATGCAGAAAGCATGCATGTATCTTGAGCTGTCAAAGATGAAAATCAATGAAATCTCGTCGATTCTGAGTTTCAGCGATTCCGCCTACTTCACCCGTATTTTCACAAAAATTATCGGGGTTTCACCCACTGTCTACAGGCGGCAGGAAAAAATCTCATAATTGCCGCCTGACTTCTACCTTTTCAAACCCATGATTACTTCCCCCTCTGCTTGTCAGGCCGTAAAGGCCGCAGACCATATCGGCTGGATTGACTCCCTGAGAGTGCTCGCATGCTTTATGGTTGTGTTCAGTCATTGCTGCGACGGTTTTGTAGCCCAGTTCGACGCCGACCGCGCTTCCTTCCTCACCGGCACCATGCTCGGGAGCCTCATGCGTTCCTGCGTTCCGCTGTTTGTGATGATTACGGGAGTCCTTCTTCTGCCTCTGCCGCAATCCTCCTCGCTTAGCGATTTCTACCGACGGAGAGTGGGCCGCATCATACCGCCGCTGGTCTTCTGGTCGCTCGCCCTCCCGCCCCTGGCCTATCTCTACTTCACCGGATTCGGAAGCCACTCCGTCAATCCGTCGGTTGACCTTTCGGCCTATACCCCCGAAGGGCTCACCAACCGTCTATGGACGTGGGTGCTCAACTTCAATTTCGACACCACTCCGCTATGGTACCTCTATATGCTGCTGGGACTTTATCTGATAATGCCCATAATAAGTCCCTGGCTCGCCACCGCTTCGCGCCGCGACATGCTCACCGTGCTTAAAGTCTGGGGAATTACCCTGATGGTTCCGTATATCAAACTCTTTGCTCCCGGCGCCGGTTACCTCGGTAATTATGGCAATATGGACATACTCGGAGGGTGCGACTGGAACGCCTTCTCCACCTTCTATTACGTGTCGGGGTTCATCGGCTATCTGATTCTCGCCGTCTATCTCAAGCGCTTTCCACTTCAATGGTCGTCGACGAAACTTTTCTGCGTCATGGCTCCCCTCTTCATCCTTGGCTATGCCATTACCGCCGGCGGATACGTATGGCTGCAGGAACGCTACCCCGGCGACTATGCCTATCTGGAGATAATCTGGTATTTCTGCGGCATAAATGTGTTCATGATGACGCTGCCGGTGTTCGTCGCGTTCCAGCGCCTCGCTCCACGTGGAGGAAAATTCCTCTCCAGTCTGGCCTCGCTCACATTCGGCATCTACCTCTGTCACTTCTTTTTCGTCATGGTGGCCTACGACCTCTTTGACATTCCCGGGCTGCCCTACGCGGTGCGCATCGTAGCCATGGCTGTATGCGTATTCTCGGCAGCGGCCCTTCTCACATGGGTATTGCGCCGTTTCCGCCTCACCTCTCCGCTGGTGAGCTGACCCCGCGCAAGCAAGCACAAGGAAACACGAGGACGCGGCTGTTTATCAATTTTTATGTTGGCAGTTAGCCGCTCTGTGCGTATCTTTGTAAATCATATCACTAATACCGAATAATACAGTAATAATACACTTTCTAATGCCAAATCTCCGGAATCTGATTTTATCCGGCATCCTTCTGGGAACCGCCGGCCTCAGCGCCTCCGCTGAATCCGTTGACTACACCAAGTGGGTCAACCCTTTCATAGGCACCACAAACTTCGGCACCACAAACCCCGGCGCCGTTGTGCCTAACGGACTCATGTCCGTAACTCCTTTCAATGTAATGGGCTCCGACACCAACGTCTATGACAAGGACGCCCGCTGGTGGTCGACTCCTTACGAGTTCCACAACAAGTTTTTCACCGGTTTCGCCCATGTGAATCTTTCAGGCGTGGGATGCCCCGACCTCGGTTCGCTCCTCACCATAGCCACAACCGGCGACCTCGAGCCTGACTATAAGAAATACGGCTCCGCTTACGAGAAAGAGACCGCCGTTCCCGGCTACTACTCAAACCGTCTCACCAAATATGACATCACCACGGAGGTTACAGCCACCGACCGCACCTCGGCCGAGCGCTACACCTTCCCCGGCGGCAAGAGCAACATCCTTATAAATCTCGGCCAGGGTCTGACAAACGAATCGGGCGCCACAGTACGCCGTGTATCCGACACCGAGATTGAAGGCTCCAAGCTTCTTGGAACTTTCTGCTATAATCCCCAGAAGGTGTTCAGCATCTATTTCGTGATGCGCGTAAGCAAGAAGCCGGATGCCTCCGGCTACTGGAAGATGCAGCCCAAGATGGACGGCGTGGAAGCCCAGTGGACACCCGATAACGGCACCTACAAGATTTACCGCGAATATGGCCGTGACCTCTCCGGCGACGACATCGGCTATTGGTTCACTTACAACGACCTCAAGCCCGGCGAACAGGTGGAGGTGCGCATGGGTGTATCGTTCGTATCCATCAAAAACGCCCGCGAGAACCTCGAAAAAGAGCAGCTCGGTCTTACTTTCGACGACATGCGCAAGAACGCACGCGACCGCTGGAACGCCGACCTTGGCCGCATTCGCGTGACCGGGGGCACCGACGACCAGAAAAAGGTGTTCTACACCGGTCTCTACCATGCTCTGCTGCAGCCTGCCGTGCTCTCCGACGTCAACGGTGAATATCCCCTGATGGAAAGCTTCGGCGAGGGAAAAGTGCCTGCCGGCCACAACCGCTACACCATTTTCTCGCTCTGGGACACTTATCGCAATCTCCACCAGCTTATGACTCTGGTGTATCCCGAGCGCCAGACGGATATGCTCCAGTCTATGGTCAACATGTATAAGGAAGGTGGATGGCTGCCGAAATGGGAGCTCTTCGGACGCGAGACCTACACTATGGAAGGCGATCCGGCCATTCCGGTGATTGTAGACTCCTGGCGCAAGGGCCTCCGCGACTTCGACATCGACGCCGCCTATGAGGCAATGAAGAAATCAGCCACAACCGAGGGTGCCAAAAACCCCATGCGCCCCGATATCGACCCCTATATCGAAAAAGGCTATGTGCCCCTGAACTTCTTCCATGCCGATGATTCGGGCGACAATTCCGTGAGCCATGCTCTGGAATATTACGTAGCCGATGCCGCTCTCGCATGGCTTGCCGAGCAGCGCGGCGACGTGGAATTCGCCAAGGAACTCCGCAAACGTGCCGCCGGCTACAAGAACTATTACTCCAAGGAGAGCGGAACACTCCGCCCTATCAACCCCGACGGCACATTCCTCACTCCCTTCAATCCCCGTCAGGGCGAGAACTTCGAGCCGGTGCCCGGATTCCACGAGGGTTCCGCCTGGAACTACTCGTTCTTCGTGCCCCACGATGTGGAGGGCCTCATAAAAATCAACGGCGGCAACAAGAAGTTCACCGAAAGGCTCCAGAAGGTATTCGACGACAACCTCTACGATCCCGCCAATGAACCCAACATCGCATATCCTTACCTCTTCTCACGCGTGAAAGGCGAGGAGTGGCGCACACAGAAAGAAGTGAACCGTCTGCTTTCAAAATATTTCACCAATAATCCCGACGGCATTCCTGGAAACGACGACACCGGCACAATGTCAACCTGGGCTGTGATGTCGATGATGGGATTCTATCCCGACTGTCCCGGCGAACCTTTCTACACCCTCACCTCTCCTGTATTTGACCGCGTGGAAATCGACACCCCCGGAAAGACTCTTGTAATCGAGGCCGACCGCACCGCTCCCGGCGATATCTTCATCCAGCAGATGCAACTCGGCGGCAAGCCCCTCAAGAACTACCGCATAAGCCACGACGAGCTCATGAAGGGAGGCAATCTGAAATTCAAATTATCAAATCAACCTAAAAAATAAATGATGAAATCATCTCTTCTTTTACTCCCTGCGTCGCTGCTTATGCTTGCCGCAGGATGTAAAACCGATAAATCCACAACCACCGAGGCTGCTCCCGATTATGCCTCGCTGGTCAACGTAAGAACCGGAAGCGGAGGTCACGGTCACGTCTTCGTCGGCGCAGGCGTTCCTTTCGGAATGGTTCAGGTCGGCCCCACCAGCATTCCCCAGCAGTGGGACTGGTGCAGCGGCTACCATTCGTCTGACTCCACCGTGATAGGATTCTCCCACACCCACCTTGAGGGCACCGGAATAGGCGACCTTTTCGACGTGACCATAATGCCGGTGACCGGCAGCGTCACCTACAGCCGCGGAGAGGAAGACAAACCCGGTTCCGGCCTCTGGAGCTATGCCGACCGCTCCCGGGAGATAGCCCAGCCCGGATATTACCGCGTTCCCCTCACCCGCTACGGCATCGATGCCGAAATGACCGCCACCAACCGCGTGGGACTGCACCGCTATACATTCCCCGCTTCCGACAGCGCCGCCATTGTGTTCGACCTTCAGAACGGCGGCTGCTGGGATCGTCCTACCGAAACCTCCATGCAGGCCGAAGGAAACAACCGCATAGTAGGCTCCCGCTATTCCTCCGGATGGGCCAATAACCAGAAGGTTTACTTCGTGGCTGAATTCTCGAAACCCTTCGATTCGTTTGAGACCGCAGGGCCCGACAATCTCTTTGGGCGCGCCTCGTTCAAGACCGATTCGGCCGAACAGGTGCTCGTGAAAGTAGCCCTCTCGCCGGTTTCCATCGACGGAGCCAAAGCCAACCTTGACGCCGAGCTTCCGGGCTGGGACTTCGAGGCAACAAAAGCACAGGCCCGTCAGAACTGGAACACCGAGCTCGCCCGCATAAAGGCCCAGGCTGCTGACTCCACGGAACTTCGCAAGTTCTACACTTCGCTCTACCGCACCATGATTGTCCCCGCCACGTTCAGCGATGTTGATGGAAAATACCGTGGTGCCGACGACGCTGTGCACCAGACAGCCAACGGACGCAACGTCTACACCATCTATTCCCTGTGGGACACTTACCGCGCTGAAATGCCCCTCCTCTCCTTCTTCCAGCCCGAGCGCAACGCCGAGATGATCAACAACATGATTGACATAGCCGACGAGCAGGGACGTCTGCCGGTATGGCATCTGTGGGGCAACGAGACCGACTGCATGGTCGGCAATCCCGGCATAATCCCCGTGGCCGACGCCATTGTCAAGAAAGTGCCCGGCGTAGATCCCGAACGCGCCTTCCAGGCTATGCTCAAGACTGCCGCCGACACAGCCCGCGGCGGCGCGCTCCGCGACAAATACGGATTCATCCCCTCCGACAAAATGAATGAGTCAATCGCCTTCGATATGGAGTATGCCATTGCCGACGGTGCGATAGCCAACGCAGCCAAAGCTCTCGGCGATTCAGCCAACTATGCTAAATTCACCGACCGCTCGCATTCCTACCGCAACTACTTCGACCCCACCACCGGTTTTGTCCGCGGCAAGATGACCGACGGCTCCATACGCACTCCTTTCGACCCCAACGCCACAACCCACCGCATGGACGACTACTGCGAGGGCAACGCATGGCAATACACCTGGCTCGTGCCTCAGGATCTCGACGGACTGGTGGAGCTCTTCGGCAGCAAGGAAAAAGCACTTGAGAAACTCGACCTGCTGTTCAGTACCTCGAGCGAACTTCGCGGCGACGACGTTTCGCCCGACATTTCTGGTCTCATCGGCCAGTATGCCCACGGCAACGAACCCTCCCACCACATCATCTACTTCTACACCATGCTCGGAGAAAACCGCAAGGCAGCTGACCGTCTGCGTCAGGTGATGAAGGAATTCTACACTCTTGAGGATGACGGGTATGCCGGAAACGCCGATGCCGGCCAGATGTCGGCATGGTACGTGCTCTCCGCTCTCGGATTCTATCAGGTAGAGCCCGCGAGCGGCCGCTACTGGTTCGGATCTCCCGTGCTGGATGAAGCCGTAATCGAAGTTCCCGGAGGACAGTTCACTGTCATAGCCCACAACAACTCCGATACCAACCGCTATATCAAAAGCGTGAGACTCAACGGCAAGCCTTATGACAAGATGTACATAGACTATGCCGACATAATGAACGGAGGCACTCTCGAATTCGAGATGGGCAACTGATTTTCACGGAATATCAAAAACAAGGCGGTGTGTCAGGAAAAAATCCTACACACCGCCTTGTTCTGTTATTTTTCCGGTTGCCGAAAAGAGCCTCCGGTTTTTACAATCTGAACGGGATGGGAAGAAGGCAATAAACCGGCACCTTGTTTCCTCCTATATGTCCGGGTTCCCAGCGTGGCATATTCTGGATTACCCTCATGGCTTCGCGGTCAAGACTTTCGTCGACGCTGCGCACCACTTCCACATTCGTTATCCTTCCGTCAGGCTCCACTATAAAGCTGCAGAGCACACGTCCTTCGATTGCGTTCTCATAAGCCGACCGCGGATAGCGTCGCTCTTTATTGATGAACTGGATCATGGCCCCCTCTCCGCCGGGGAAACACGGCTGTTCGTCAACCGATTCGGGCATATAGGCTGAAGTTTCCTGTACACTTACAGTCATGCGGGAATGACTTCTATAGTAAATGACGCGATTCTGGGCAGTGGCCGAAATCATGTAGCCCGACCCGGCCAATATCGCCGGCATCAGCAATCTGCATAATACAGCATGTCGTATGGTCATTTTTCGACTGGTTTATTAAAATATTTATTGAGGACACCGGGTCCTTTACTTTTATTTAGAGACAAAATTACAGCGTTACGGATTATTTTTCAAACTACGCAATATGTTTTTACTGATGATTACTTTTGTTTAGTGTTTGTTGACAATTTTTTGCCATACGTATTACTCCATTATGTTAAAAAGATAAGATAATCGCATAATATATGGCTTTACGCACCCGTTTAAGTTAAAGAAGGGCCCATATATAGCCCCCGGCATCATTCGACAATGAAACTTCACGCTATATTCATCGCGATATTCTCGGCCGCCGTCGCGTCAACATCCGTTGAAGCGCGCGATAATACGGAAGATTCCTACGGATTCCTCAATATCCCGTCGTCAGCCCGCGCCTACGGACTCGGCGGCATAAACATATCCGATATCTGCTCCGACATAAACTATGTGGACCAGAACCCGGCGTTGCTCGGCCCGGAATTCGGCACGCAGGTCGGCTTCAACTACATGCGCTATATAGCCTCATCCAATTTCGCCGGCGTGAAATTCGGCAAAGGCGCCGGAGAGCATTCGGCTTGGGGCGTAGGCTTGCAATACTGGGGCTACGGCTCTATCGAAAGCACCGACGAAAACGGCAACACCCTCGGTGATTTCTCACCCAAGGACATAGCCTTTTCCGGAACTTATTCCCGCGACATTACCGATTACTGGCGCGGAGGCGCCACCCTGAGGATGATCTACAGTTCCTACGACTCCTACACCGCCGTAGCACTGTCCACCGACCTCGGCGTGAACTATTACGACCCCGAACGCGACCTGTCGTTTTCTGTGGTCGTGGCCAATCTCGGAGGCCAGGTGAAACGTTTCGATGAGACATACCATCGCCTTCCCTTCGACATCCGTGCAGGCTGGACGCAGTCGTTCGGCTCATTTCCCGTGCGTTTTTCCGTCACGGCATGGAATCTCACCAAATGGCATCTTCCCTACTACAATGAAGGCGACGGCTCGGAAAGCCATCCCGGAAAAATGGTGGATTCCTTCGGCTCCAACCTTTTGAGACACCTTGTGTTCGCAGCCGATTTCATCCCCTCTGAGAAATTCTACCTCGGTATAGGCTATAACTACAAGACGCGCACCGACATGAGCTCCTATTCACGTTCCCTGCTGTCAGGAGTCTCTCTCGCCGCAGGCCTCCGCCTGAAGGCTTTCTCTCTCGGACTTGCGTTCGCGCAGCCCCACAAGAGCGCCTCGACCTTCATGGTCAATATTTCCACCCGTCTTTCGGAACTGTTGTGACCTTCCCGGCGAGGGTTTTCCAACATTTATGCTTATTTTTGCAAAACAAAATGAGCATCAGAAATATGTCAGAAAACACCACTCCCATCACCATAGCCATCGACGGATACTCCTCGTCGGGCAAAAGCAGCATGGCGAAAAAACTCGCCAGAACCATCGGTTACCGTTATATCGACTCCGGCGCCATGTATCGTGCCGTGACCCTTTACGCGATGCGCCACGGAATGATTGCTCCGGACCATAGCGTGGACGCCGAGGCTCTTGCCAAAGCTCTCCCGGAGATTCATATTGATTTCACAGTAGAAGGCGACGCACAGGCCACGCTTCTCAACGGCGAAAATGTGGAAAGCGAAATCCGCTCCATGCCGGTCTCCTCAAACGTCTCGCCTGTAGCTGCAATCCCCGCCGTGCGCCACGCTCTGGTGGAAATGCAGCAGAGCCTCGGACGCAGCAAAGGGATAGTGATGGACGGCCGCGACATAGGCACCACCGTTTTCCCCGATGCCGAGATGAAAGTGTTTGTTACCGCATCGCCTCAGACACGCGCCCAGCGCCGTCTCGCCGAGCTGATTGCCAAAGGCTCGCAGACCACATTCGAGGAGGTTCTGGCTAATGTGGTGGAACGCGACCATATCGACGAGACTCGCGCCGAAAGCCCGTTGAGAAAGGCTCCCGATGCATTCCTGCTCGACAATTCCGAGATGACACCCGACATGCAGAACCGTGTGCTCCTCGACCTCTATCACAGCACAGTATCCGGCCTCAGATGAAAAGCCGCGTTGAAATAGAAATCGATTCCGAATCGGGATTCTGCTTCGGTGTCACCTCCGCGATAAGGAAAGCGGAAGATACTCTTGCCGACGACGGTTGCCTTTACTGCCTCGGCGACATCGTGCACAATTCCGACGAGGTGGAACGTCTGCGCTCAAAAGGGCTCGTAACCATCACCCACGATGACCTGGAGAAACTTCACGACGTCAAGGTGCTGCTTCGCGCCCACGGCGAGCCCCCTTCCACCTACGAGATTGCCCGGCGCAACAACATCACCATCATCGATGCCACCTGCCCCGTGGTCCTGCGCCTGCAGCGCAGCATAGCCGAAGCATACGCATCCGGCCGCAAAATCGTGATCTACGGCAAGCCGGGCCACGCCGAAGTCAATGGACTCGTGGGCCAGACCCGCGGCAACGCTACCGTGGTGGAGCACACTTCCGACCTCGACAATATCGACTTCACATCCCCTCTGGCGCTTTTCTCGCAGACCACCAAATCACAATCGGGTTTCTCCGAGATGTGCGCCACCGCACGCTCACGCGGCGAGGACGTGGAGACCCACGACACCATCTGCCGGTGGGTGGCCAACCGCGGTACTCACCTCAGTGATTTCGCACGCACCCACGACGTTGTGGTCTTCGTGGCCGGTAGCAAAAGCAGCAACGGTAAAGTTCTTTTCGGTCGTTGCCGGGAGGCAAACGCTGCTACATTCGCCGTGGAAAACGCCTCGCAGCTCCGCCCCGAATGGTTCCGCGGAGCCGGAAAAGTGGGAATCTGCGGCGCAACATCCACCCCCCGCTGGCTCATGGAGGAAGTGCAGGAAGCTATCGACTCAATGGTTAACCGCGATCCGCAGTAATCACCTATGAACAGCTTCGTTGCCATCGATGTTGAGACCGCCAATGCAGAGCCTACGAGCATCTGCGCCGTAGGAGCTGTAAAAGTAATGGATGGCAGCATCGTAGACCGTTTCTATACACTTGTACGTCCCTATCCCAACTATTACTTCCGTCATTTCACGGAAAATATCCACGGCATAGGCCGTTCCGACACCGACACCCAGTCAACTTTCGACATAATCCTCCCCGACCTCAAGCTTTTTATAGGCCGGCTTCCCCTCGTGGCCCACAATGCCATGTTCGACCGCGGCTGCCTGCGCAAGACCGCGGCATATTACGGCATGGCCCTTCCCGATGTTGAATGGTACTGCACCCTGCGTCAGGCAAGGTCAACCATTCCGCGCGCCCTCGTGGGCTCATACAGTCTTCCCAATCTCGCTGACTTCCTCGGCATACCCTTCAACAACCATCACAACGCTCTTGCCGATGCGGAAGCCTGCGCCAAAATAGCTATGACAATCTTATGAAACGTATCATACCCTCGCTGATTCTCCTCACATTTATCTGCGGATTCTCCTGTTCCGACCCCATGGCAAAGAAAAACGCAAGAAACTCCCGCCACACCTTCACGGAGCGCCCGGTATCGCGCCGCGATTCCGCTGCCTTCTATCTCGGAAGAATGGATGCCGATTCTCTGCGCCGGCGCGCCTCTTCCACCGACCTGATTCGCGACGAACTTCTCGAGCTTCAGGCCCGTCGCCACAACATCAGGATAAGAGTTGGCGAAACCGCCTCCGATGCCTACGTGTCGGGAATTCGCCAGCGCCTCTCAGAACTGAACGACACCCTCGCCGACATAATTGAATAACCCAACCTTATTGAATAACCCTATCTTCACCCCCCTCTCCCATACTTCTCTTTCCACCTATTTATCACCTCATTACATTTTCCATTGGCAAAAATTCCCGAAAACCTTTGCCCATTTGAAAAAATCTACATACCTTTGCACGCAGAAAAACAAACCACGGTTCCTTGGTCGAGTGGTTAGGCAACGGTCTGCAAAACCGTCTACAGCAGTTCGATTCTGCTAGGAACCTCCACCAAACGCTGAGTGCCGGAGCTTTTGCTCCAGCACTCATTTTTTTGTGGCTGCCTACTCAAGAACTCTTATAAATCTTATAAGAATTATAAGAATTATAAGAATTCCATGAAATTAGCGTCGCCTCCGAAAGACCTCCGACTCAGAGAACACTCATCAGGTATTTCTCTCCCATATAGACAGCTATGCCGGCCAGGTAGCCTATCAGGGCGAGCCAGGAGAATTTGCGAAGGTACCACCCGAAGCTTATTTTCTCCAGGCCCATGGCAATCACTCCGGCTGCCGAACCGATTATGAGCATGCTGCCTCCCACGCCGGCGCAATAGCTGAGAAGCTCCCAGAATGCGCCGTCCACCACAAAGTTGGCCTCGTATCCGGTCGCGGCAACATCGGCAATCGGATACATTCCCATCACTCCGGCTACCATGGGAACATTGTCGATAATAGACGAAAGTATTCCCAGCAGAGCATCGATTATATAGATATTATGCACCCCGTTATCCAGAATCTGCGCCATGGCCCCCAGCAGCCCTGTTGACTCCAGCACAGCCACAGCCATCAGAATGCCGAGGAAAAAGAGTATGGAGGGCATGTCCACCCGCGCTATGACCTTGGGAATACGGTGCTCGCGCGCCTTGTCGAGTTTTTTGGCATTATAGAATATTTCGGTGAATGTCCAGAGCACCCCGAGCACGAACAGTATGCCCACAAACGGAGGCAGATGGGTTATGGATTTAAACACCGGCACGAAAAGCAGGCCGCCTACACCCAGGAAAAATATGGTGTTGCGCTCCCCTTTGGTAATATCGCGAAGCGAGGATTCGGCTTTCTCCCCCGGCGCGAGCACTCCAGTGAGTTTCCGTCCTATGAAGAAAAGCGGTACCGCCATGGAGACTATGCTCGGGAGAAGCACATAGCATATCAGCGTCTGTGCTGTGACATTGCCGTTCACCCACAGCATTATGGTGGTGATATCTCCGATAGGCGACCATGCGCCGCCGCTGTTGGCCGCGATTACTATCGCTCCGGCATACAGCCACCGCTCTTCCTTGAGCGCTATGAGCTTGCGCAGAAGCATAAGCATCACGATGGTGGTGGTGAGATTGTCAAGCACGGCCGACATGAAGAAAGTAGTGATACCCACAATCCACAGCAACTCGCGTTTGCGCCGGGTGGTAATGCGGTCGGTGATCACCCGGAATCCCTCGTGCACATCTATCAGCTCCACAATGGTCATGGCGCCGATCAGAAACAGAAGCGTCTGCGCTATATCGCCGAGATGCTCGAGAATGTCCACTTTAAGCACATACTGAAGCACCTGCTCATGCAGGCTTTTACCGGCAAGCGACGGATGCGTTTCCAGAAAATATGCAAGCTTGTCGGGCGCGGCATCGGGCACTATCGACTCGGAGCCCATGGCATACACTACCCACATCAGCATACCTAAAAGTAATGCCGAAGCGGTTTTGTCGACTTTCAGAGGGTGTTCAAGCGCAATGGCAAGATATCCTATCACAAACAGGACGGACAGAGCTATCAACATGTTGCAGACAGATTCAGAACAATGGTTAAACTTATGTAGAGAATAGATTCAAGAGTGTTTCAAAATTAAAGAAATTTTTCCATACTACCCGCGAGCTCTCCTAAATTATACAAATTTTAACCAAAAATAGTGCGCCGCCCGTAAGCGACACACTATTTTCTGAATAACTATCCGGAATGAATCGGATTATTTCTTGAGGAGATGCTTCACGGCACCCTCAAGCTGGGCATCGCGGCCATTCTCCACATCAGCGGGATTATTGTAAATCAGCACATCGGGATTCAGCTGCTGGTTTTCCAGCGGCTTGCCGTTACGGTCGAGCGAGGTCACCTGAGGAATACCGAACACGAGCGTGGGGTCAATCTGGGTCTCCCACCATACTGCCGTCATGGTTCCGGGGATAGGTGCGCCTACCACGTCGCCGATCTTGAGTGTCTGATAAACGTAGGGGGTTCCGTGGGCGTCGCTGTAGTTGCTTTCGTTTACGAGCATCACCGACGGTTTGGTCCACTGAGAGAAGGGATCGGAACCGATATAGCGGCCACGGGGCGAATAGCGCACATACTCCTTGCCTCCGAGCAGAAGGGCAATGTCGTTGTGGAGCCAGCCGCCGCCGTTCCAGCGGGTGTCAACCACCACTGCGTCGCAGTTACGGTATTTGCCGAGAAGCTTGCTGTAGACCTCGCGGAACGAGGGTGAGTTCATGCCCTGGACATGCACGTAGCCTACGCGGCCGCCGGAAAGGCTGTCGACGTAGTGCTCGTTGCGCTCTACCCAGCGCTCATAGAGAAGATCCGACTGCCGGCCTGCCGAAATCGGCTTGACGTTGATATTGTCGGTGGTCTTGCCGTCGGCACGGGCTATGGTCAGACGTACTTTCTTTCCTGCTTTACCGTCGAGAAGAGCATTGTAATCCTCCCCTGCCTTAACAGGAGTTCCGTCGATGGCCTTGATTATATCGCCGGGCTTGACTGACGCGCTCTTGTTGGCAAGCGGGCCGCGGGCTATCACTTCCTTCACTTTCAGGCCGTCGCCCTTGTAGGTGTCGTCGTAGAAAGCGCCCAGAACGGCCGTCGACATGGATGCGCCGGATGCGTAGTAGCGGCCGCCGGTGTGGCTGGCGTTAAGTTCTCCGAGAATCTCGCTCAGCATTTCAGCGAAATCGTAGTTGTTGTTGATATGCGGCAGGAAACGCTCGTAGGCCTTACCATACATTTCCCAGTCAACGCCGTGAAGGTTCTTGTCGTAGAACTTATCCTTCACCTGCTTGAGCATGTGATGATAGATGTATTCACGCTCCTTGGAGGGATGACGGTCATATTCGGCCTCGAATTCCACGCGGTCCTGCTTGCCGTCCTTAACGGAAACCTTGCTTATGCCGCGGCCCTGCACATAGAGGTTGTCGCCTTTGGCATCAGGTTCAAGACCTCCCGAGAGGCCTTTCACGAGCACCTTGGTCTCGCCTTTGCGCATATCGCGCACCATAAGGTTATTGCTGCCGTCGGCTGAGCCGGCAACGTAGTAGAGCTTCGAGCCGTCGTTGTTGAGCCAGTGGTCGCCTATGCCCGAAACCGAGGTGAGGCGGCGGGTGCGGAAGTGGCGGTTGTCAAGGTCGAATTCCAGAGGCTTCACTTCATCCTCCTTTTTCTCCTTCACGTCCTTTTTGCCATCTTTCTTGCCTTCCTTTTTGCTGTCTTTGCCTTCCTTGCCTTCCTTGTCGGCATCGGCTTTCTTCTTGTCTTTTTCAGCTTCCTTGGCAAGGGCTGCTTCCTCTTCGGTGCGGTTGAACTCGTCCCAAGCGTCGCCGTCGAGAGCCATCAGCACCACGTCGTTCTGCTCGCCCCACGAACCGTGGCTGCGCATGCCGTAACGCGAGGTGTTGTAAGTGATGGCGCGGCCTCCGAGAGCCCAGCGGGGATTGGAATCGCTGTAACCGCTTTCTGTAAGGTCAACGATTTTCGTGCCGTCGGCCTTCACGAGGGCAATGTCTGAATTGTTCCAGCCGCCCGTGCCGATATAGTCGGTAAGGAACCAGCGGCTGTCGGGGCTCCAGGTGAAACCTATGTCACCGTCCTGATAGCTGTAGTTGTATTTGCCGGGAAGAGCCGTGGTCACCTTCTTCGACTTGAGGTCGATCACACGCAGCTCGGTGCGGTCCTCGAGGAAAGCCACCTTTTTGCCGTCGGGACTATAGTCGGGGCGCTGCGCTGTCTTGCCCTCGGGGCTCTTGTAAAGGGGTTTCTCCTCTATTTCGGTGGCATACACCATCGATTTCTCGTCAGGATTCTTGATGGTGGCGGTGAAGAGCTGCCACAGACCGTCGCGCTCGCTGTCGTAGACAATCGAGCGGCCGTCGGGGGCGAAGTCCACCACGCGCTCCTGAGCCGGAGTGTTGGTGATGCGTTTGGTGGTCTTGTATTTCGTGGAGGTCACGTACACATCGCCGCGGAGCACGAAGGCTATTTCCGATCCGTCGGGCGACGGCGACATATAAGTGGCGCCCGAGGAGCGGAGCGAGCGCTGGAGGTCGGCCGTGTAGTCGTCGGCCACAATGTTCACGTTTACCTTCTTAGGCTGCTTGCCGGGAACGAGGGTATAGAGTTCGCCGTCCCAGCTGAAAGCCATGGTTCCGTCGTTGGCACGGCTGAGGGAGCGCACGGGATGCTTGGTGAACTTGGTCAGCGCCTTGGCGCCGGTGCCGTCGGCATTGGATTCCCACACGTTCATCGTGCCGTCCTTCTCGCTGATGTAGGCAATCTTGTCCTTGCCCACCCACACGGGACACTGGTCCTGACCGTTGAAGTCGGTAATCTTGGTGAATTTCTTGCCGTCCTTTATCCAGATGTCGGCTGTGCCGCTCGAGCGCTCATGCTTGCGCAGAACATCCTCGAAGCCTTTGCGGTCCTGATAGACCACACGGCCGTCTGCAGCCACAGAGAGCGCCTTCATGGGAATGGAGCTCCACAGATAATCACGGCCGCCCTTGGTGCTCACGGCATATACCTGCTGCACGCTCGGAGGAACGATGGCTGTGGTTGAAGGCATGCGCGATGTGGCGAAAAGCACGGTGTCGTCATTGAGAAACGCCAGAGGTGTCTCGTTGCCGGAATTGGTGGTGAGGCGCTTTGCGGTGCCGCCGGTGGCAGGAATCAGGAAAATATCCATCGATCCCTGACGGGCGCTTGCAAAAGCTATCTGCTTGCCGTCGGGGCTCCACACCGGATTGGTGTCGTGGGCCGGGTTGGTGGTAAGCTGACGGGCGGTACCTCCCGCTACGGGCACAGTGTAGATATCGCCCTTATAGGTGAAAGCCAGGGTCTTTCCGTCGGGCGATATGGCCGGATTGCGGAGCCACAGCGGGGCTTCGGCCGATGATGCCGAAAGTGCTACAGCCAGAGCGGCCAGTGATAATGTCAGTTTCATTGTTGGTTTATTAGTTGAATAGGAAATTTAGACTTCTAATTTTATTTGATGCCGTTATAGTAATGACACATGAAAACGCTCAAACATTACATCAAATAAAAAAATTTCTTTACAGGCATTGTATCTAAAAAAACTTATCCCCGGCCTTGATGAGAGACCGGGGAAAGTGTGACAATGCTCCGGAATGAAAAAACGGAGAAATTACTGCTGTCCGCTTACCTGGGCGGCACGGTCAATCTTGCTTATCAGGCCCTGAAGCACCTTACCCGGACCGAGTTCCACGAATTCGGTGGCTCCGTCGGCAATCATGTTCTTGACAGTCTGGGTCCAGCGTACCGGAGCAGTGAGCTGTGCGATGAGGTTGCCCTTGATTTCAGCGGGGTCAGTGTGAGGAAGAGCATCAACGTTCTGATATACGGGGCATACAGGCACTGAGAAATTGGTGTGCTCTATGGCCTCGGCAAGCTCGGCGCGTGCAGGCTCCATGCAGGGCGAGTGGAAAGCGCCGCCCACCTTGAGTTTGAGCGCACGTTTTGCGCCTGCTTCCAGAAGTTTTGCGCAAGCTGCGTCAATTGCCTCTATCTCGCCGGAAATAACGATCTGACCCGGGCAGTTGTAGTTGGCGCAGACAACGGTGCCGTCTATACCCTGGCAGATTTCCTCAACTGTCTCGTCAGGAAGGGCGAGAACGGCAGCCATGGTCGAGGGCTTGAGCTCGCAGGCCTTCTGCATGGCCTGAGCGCGGGCCGAAACAAGGCGCAGACCGTCTTCAAACGTAAGGGCACCTGCGGCTACAAGAGCCGAGAACTCACCGAGCGAGTGGCCGGCAACCATATCGGGCTTGAATTCGTCGCCCAGACATTTGGCGAGAATTACCGAATGGAGGAATATAGCGGGCTGGGTTACCTTGGTCTGTTTGAGTTCGTCGTCAGTTCCGGCAAACATTATGTCGGTGATGCGGAAACCGAGTATCTCGTTTGCTTTCTCAAAGAGTTCGTGAGCTGTGGGATTGTTGTCATACAGATCTTTTCCCATACCTATGAACTGTGCTCCCTGTCCGGGAAAAACGAATGCTTTCATAAGAGTTTTATATGATTGGTTATCGTAATCTTGACGGCTCGCGGACATTCAGCCGCGCACGCGCCGCAAAATTACAGAAAAAATTCGATATTCCAAACCATTACATTGTCCGCCGCCAGTCCCGCACCTTATTTCACAGAACGGTCGGGGTGGCATTCGCAGCATTCCGGATGCGGGTCATGGTCCATATCGCAGCCGTAACGCACGAAGTGACTGGCCGAATGACATATTTCTATGCGCCCGTCCACGTTGATGTGGCGGTTGGCCATCGCGGCTATCTCCGTGATTTCATGCGACACGAGCACAATCGTGGTAAACGGCTTGATATGCTGCATAATGTGATAGAATCTATGCTCGAAACGCTTGTCGACATAGCTCAGCGGCTCGTCAAGCACCAGCACTTCGGGACGCGAAATCAGCGCCCTTCCCAGCAACGCACGCTGAAGCTGTCCCCCGGAGAGGCTGCCTATCGCCGATTCCCTGTGGTTTCCGAGGCCAGTGAGGTCGAGCATCTCGGCCATTCTTTTTCTGCCCTCTTCACTTTTCGCACTGATATCGGTCCCTTCCAGACCCATGGCAATCACCTGTTCCACCGTTATCGGAAAATGGTAATCGATCATATTTTTCTGCGGCAGATAGCTGAGCCGGAGCGAAGAATTGCCTTCGCTGAAATATTCCACCGTTCCCCGTGTGGGTTTGAGTAGCCGCAGCATGATGCGGAGCAAGGTGGTCTTTCCACCGCCGTTCGGCCCGGTTATGGCTATGAAATCACCTTTGTTGACGGTGAGGTCAACATCTGAAAGCACTTTCTTGCGCCCCCAGCTCATCTCAACGCCCGCCAGCCGCACCAGCGGCACTCCTGTTATTCCTGTTTCGCTCATCTTGCTATCGTTATTTATCGTGAAGTAAGGGCCTCGGCGATTTTCATCAACTCGTCGGGCCAGTCGTAGGCAAGCGTGTTGACACTCACTTCCTTGCCCGCAAGCGCCTTTATTATCTGCCCCACGCGACCGCTTCCGGTCTGGGGCTCGGTAAAGAACACGGTGGCACCGTCGGCGCGGCCATGGTCTATGCCGTGTCTTATCGCTGAAGCGGAAAGCTCTTTCCCCTCACCGCCCAAGGCAATCTGTTCCAGACTGTAGTCATGAGCGAAATAGCTCAACGACGGATGCTCCACCATGAAAGCCCGTCCATGACCCTGAACCATCATGGTCTGAATTCGGTCGTCAAGCGAGTCAAGCGAAAGATTGAGGGTGTGAAGATTTTTCATATAAACGCCGGCCTGCGCGGAATCAACCTCGCAAAGCACACGGGCCATATTGGCGGCCACAATCTTCATGTTTGCCACTGATGTCCAGATATGCGGGTCGGCATCGCCCTCTCCGTCATCATCTGCATGGCCGTGGGAATGGGAACCCTCGCAATTGTGAGTGCCGTGCAGACGCACCACCCCCGCCGAAGAGTCGCTGAACCGCAACCCGGGAGATGCCTCGGCCAGTCTTTCGGCAAGAGACTCCTCGAATGCGCCAGCCCCTATGGTGAAGTACACTTCAGATTGCGCCGTGCGCACGAGCGTGCTCATGGCCGGGTCGAAATTTTCCGGATCGGCGCCTTTTGACAGCACCGTATTCACCTTCCATCTGGGCCCGGCTATACGCTCAAGGAGGTAGCGCTGAGGCTCTATGCTCACAGAAAGCACAGGCACATCGACCTGACCGCCTTTGCATCCTGACAGCAGGCATAGTCCTATAATTATCGTTAAAAATGCGGAGTACTTCATAATTGGGTAACGCGAAGTTACGCAAAAAAGATTATTTTTGCCAAAACTAAGCTACGCCCCACATTGTCACTAAAGACATTCATATTATCATCAATCGCATTTCTTACGGCATCGGCGGCTCATGGCATAACGCCTGAAACGCCGGACAGTCTGCGCGTTAATCCTTCGCGCCCCGATACCCTCGGTGTCCCGGCCCTGTATCCTGAACTTCCACAAACCACCGGAATTTCCACATCGCCCTCCCTTCAGAGGCTCGACAGCCGGTTTGCCGAGGAGATGAAGGAGCGTGCCGTAGCTCCGCTTTTCTCTTCGAGCAGGCTTTATGTTCCCGCCCCCGGCTATGCTTCCATCGCAAGCCTTCCGGGCCTTGAAATAGCGGCTTCCGGAGGCTCCGAATCACTCCCCGGACTTGCCGGAATAGAGCGCGGACGGCTCTCGGCAACGGCTGCCCTTGGCCCCCTCACACTCTCGGCCTGGGGGGGCGCCGAGAAATATGGATATTTCGGCGGTCTGCAGACCATCTACGGCTTCGGAGGCTCAATCAACTACCGCATATCGCCCCGGCTGAGTCTTACGGCCTACGGCAGTTATTTCACCGCACCACGCGGAATGAATCCTGCAATCGGAGGTATGATGTCGATGACCACCGTCGGAGGCTACATGAGTTATGACCTTTCGGAACACTGGGGCGTGAGCGTGGGCGCCGAAACCACCCGCTCCATCTTCGACGGCCGCTGGCATGCCCAGCCCATCGTGATGCCCTACTACAAAGTGAACGAGAATGTGTCAATCGGAGCCAACATAGGCGGCATTGTCTACGGCCTTCTGGAGAACTATATCGACTCCCGAAACGCGCGCCACCGCCGCATGCCTCCCCCTCCTCAGGGCCCACGCCGCTGATTCCGGCAAAAAGCTTTTCCGGAGCAGGTTTTCATGCTTATTTTTTCGCAATATTTTTTCCATCGCGAAAATAATTAAACTATCTTTGCAATAGTTTATTCTACAATACAATCATCATGAAAACCAATCTAAGTTCACAAATCAAACTCGATCAGGTGCCTAAGAAATATTACGACCCTGAAACTGAGGTTGAACTTGCGGCCCTTACCCGCGAGGAGAATGTCTATACCCGCATCTTCGAAACTGCAAACGACGGCGGCAAATACCTTGCCGACTGCATAGTGCGCTACATCAAGCGCTACGTGGCCGAAAAAGGCAAATGCGTTCTCGCCCTCGGCGCCGGCGTAAGCACCCACATTGTTTATGCCGAGCTCATCAAAATGCACAAGGAAGGCAAGGTCGACTTCAAGGACGTGATTGTCTACAACATCAGCGAGTTCTTCCCCCTGCTTCCCGACGGCCCCTCCACCTTCAAGCGTCTCAAGGAAGTGTTCCTCGACCAGGTTGACATCAAGCCCGAAAATGTGCGTACATTCAATCCTGCGGTCACCAAGGAAAACATGTATGAATATTGCAAGGATTACGAAGACTCCATAGCAGCCGAAGGCGGTATCGACGTCACCGTATGTGAAATCGGCGCAATCGGTTCACTGGCCTTCAACGAGCCCGGCAGCGCGGCCTCAAGCCTTTGCCGTCTGGTGCTCCTCGGCAGCGAGGCCCGTCACAATATTTCCAACGACTATAAGTGCGACACCATTCCCACCACAGCCATCACACTTGGCATCGCCAACCTGCTCAGCGCACAGCGCGTGCTCACCATGGCCTGGGGCGAGAACAATGCCGCTATAATCAAAAAGACCGTAGAGGATCCCGCCTCCACCGCCGTTCCCGCATCATTCCTGCAGGATCATCCCCACGCAAAAGTGGTTGTAGACCTTCCCGCCGCCGAGGACCTCACCCGCATCTCGCAGCCCTGGAAAGTAACCTCCTGCGAATGGAACGACAAGCTCATACGCCGCGCCATAGTATGGCTCTGTGGCATGACCTCCAAGCCCATCCTCAAGCTCACCGACAAGGATTACAACGACTGGGGTCTTGGCGAACTGCTGGCTCTCTTCGGATCGGCCTACAACGTAAACATCAAAATCTTCAACGACCTCCAGCACACCATCACCGGATGGCCCGGCGGCAAGCCCAACGCCGACGACACCTATCGTCCCGAGCGCGCCAATCCCTATCCCAAACGCGTGATTGTGTTCTCGCCCCACCCCGACGACGACGTAATATCCATGGGCGGTACTCTCAAACGCCTTGTTGACCAGAAGCACGACGTTCATGTGGCCTACGAAACCTCCGGCAATATCGCCGTGGGCGACGAGGACATGATGCGCTACTTCCTGATGATGGACAAGATTTCGCCTATGTTCGACTTCAACACCGCCGGCTATGAGAAACTATCAGAGGATGTGCGCAATTTCGTTGCAGCCAAGAAGTCAGGCGACATGGACAGCAAGGAAATCCGCGAAATCAAGACAATGATCCGCCAGGCAGAGGCTACCATCGCCTGCAACTATATCGGAGTCAAGCCCCAGAATATCCACTTCCTCCGTCTCCCCTTCTACGAGACAGGTACAATCAAGAAAGGCGACCTCTCCGAGGCCGACATCGAGATTGTAAAGAAACTCCTCGAGGATGTGAAGCCACACGAGATTTTCGTGGCAGGTGACCTTGCCGACCCCCACGGAACACACCGCGTGTGCACCGACGCCGTTCTCGCCGCCCTCTATGAGCTCCGCGACGAGGAATGGATGAAGGACTGCCGTATCTGGATGTATCGCGGCGCATGGGCAGAGTGGGAAATCGACCATATCGAAATGGCAGTGCCCATCAGCCCCGAAGAACTCCGCTTCAAACGTAATTCCATCCTCAAGCACCAGAGCCAGATGGAGAACGCTCCCTTCCTTGGCGACGACGACCGTCTGTTCTGGCAGCGTGCCGAGGACCGCAACCGTGCCACCGCACAGCTCTACGAATCGCTCGGTCTCGCTTCCTACGAGGCTATGGAAGCCTTCGTGGAATATCATCCCATCCACTGATAAGTGATCGGCCCCGGTGTCAGGCCGGGTGCGTACCATACTGAAAAAGACGTCGGAATATGATTTTCCGGCGTCTTTTTTTGCTCACTCCCAACCGCTGCCCCATTAAATTTGTTATAAAGTCAGTTCTCCCCGGCCGACCCGCGGGTGCCTTACCTTTATATTAACCTTTAAATGCAAAAACAATGACTTATAACGAAGCTGTAAACTCAAGCAAAGTGGTTCTTGTGGAATTCTATGCCACATGGTGTCCTCACTGCCAGAAAATGATGCCTGTAGTTGAACAGGTCAAGGAGCTGCTCAACGGCCGTGTGCCCGTGTTCCAGCTGGATATCGACCATAATTCTTCACTCGCCGACCAGGAGGGCGTGAAATCCGTACCTACCTTCATTGTCTACAAAGACGGCCAGCCGGTATGGCACCACAGCGGAGAAATAGAAGCCGACAGCCTGCTCGGAAAAGCCGAAGCCGAGCTTTAGGAAGACCACAAACCGTCTTGATATAAAAGCCTGCAAAATCAGTCACTGACAATTTTCCGAGATATGGCCGGTTCTGACATACTCAACGATTTTCTGGTACAGCTCGATGTGCCCCACACGCACGGCTACACCGCCGCACGTTACCGCGACATGCCCTTCAAGACACTCTTCGGACTGTCAAAGCTACTTGAGGAATACGGAGTGGAAAACGAAGGGATGTTTCTGGCCGACAAGAGCGAGCTTTCTAAGCTTTCACCGCCGTTTCTGGCCCATACGGGAGCCGGGCTCGTAATCGTGACCGCTATAGACACGGAAGGCCATAACGTGGGCTATCTCACTCAAGGAGTGACGGAGACAATCCCTATGGACCGTTTCCTGAAGGCATTCGACGGTAACGTACTGCTGGCTTACCCTCAGCCGGGGCGTTCACATGAGCCGGAATACTGTGTTCACCATCGTTTCGAGATTTTCTCTGCGGCAAAGAAATGGGGCCTTGTGGCGGCATTGCTGTTTATCTTCGGCTGCTTCTTCATTACCAACCGCACGTGGAGCCATGTCTCCACGGTGTTGCTTACCTTGTTCAATCTTGCCGGTCTTTTCTTCACCTATCTTCTGGTGCAGAAATCGTTCAACATCCACAACCCCACGGCCGACAGCGTATGCAAGGTTCTTCAGGAGGGAGGCTGCGACAGCGTGCTCAAAACGTCCGCCTCAAGCTTCTTCGGCATTTTCAGCTGGAGCGAGGTTGGATTCGCATATTTCTCGGTGAGTCTGGTGTATCTGCTTGTCAGCCCCGGATGGATAGGCTATCTGGCGCTCTGCAACGCCTGCTGTCTGCCTTTCACGTTCTGGAGCATCTGGTATCAGCGGTTCCGCGCGCACGCATGGTGCACGCTCTGCGTAAGCGTACAGGCCACCCTCTGGTGCCTCTTCTTCTGCTATCTGGGCGGAGGATGGTTCCACGGTATTTTCCCTCTGCGGCTGCCGCTGTTCATTATCGGCGCCACCTACATTGCGGTGCTGCTTGGCATCAACCGTGTGAACACTTTCTTTTCAAGTAAAATCAGCCGTAATGAAAACGATATCTAAACCCAGCCTGCAATCGGCCAGAAACCTCACGGCGCCGGAAATGAACCGTATCCACTTCTCGGCACAGCGCACCGTGCTCACGCCCCGGCTGCTTGCCAGAATTGCTTCACAGACCTCAGATGCGAAAAAAGCAGCGGACGTAAATACACCCCTCGTCCCGCCTGCCGTTCCGAAATCTGCGGCAAACGCCCCCATTTCCGCATCCAATCCGGGCGATACCGAAATCAATTTCGGCTGACAAATAATTCTCCGGATAGAATCTCATAAAATCTCATCAGAACAGACTATACGCAAGAACGGCGCTGTAACCTGGGTTACAACGCCGTTCTTTATAGATTCAGAGGATTATGTCCCTTAGGCTACGGCTATTATGCTATCGTAGAAGAAGCTTACGATACCCAGACCGATAATGCCTGCAACGCATACCCACAATGCCAGACGCTCCGAGAACGCGCTGCGGAATGTGGCAATTGTCGAGGGCTCTTCGCTGATGAACATCGCCTTTACCACAAGCAGATAGTAGTAAAGTGATACGATGGTGTTGATCAACGCTATCAGCACGAGCACATAGATGGCTGTGGTGCCTACGCTCAGCGCACCGGTGAAGATGAAGAACTTGCTGAAGAATCCTGCAAACGGAGGAATACCTGCCAGAGAGAACATGGCAAGCATCATGGTGAATGCCAGACGCGGGTTGGTCTTGTAGAGGCCGTTGTAGTCCTGCATCCAAACCTTGCCGGTGTTGTTCTCTATCGCGCCAATCACACCGAAAGCGGCGAGATTGGAGAAGATGTAAACCAGAATATAGAACATCAGCGAGGCGATTCCTATGGTGTGGGGATAGGCCATGATGCCGAGCATTATATAACCGGCCTGCGACACCGACGAGAAAGCGAGGAATCGCTTGAGATTCTTCTGACGGATGGCGAAGAGGTTACCCACGGTGATGGTAAGGATAATCAGCGCATAGAGCATCCATCCCCAGGCTTCGGGATAAACAGCTCCGAACACCTGCCAGAGTATCACGAGGAACGCGAAGGCGGCAGAGCCCTTGGAAATTACCGAAAGATAGGAAGTGACGGAGGTGGGAGCGCCCTGATATACGTCGGCTGTCCAGAGGTGGAAAGGAACAAGCGAAAGCTTGAATCCGATACCGGCCATGACAAAACCGAGGGCTATCACAAGCGCGATGAGTCCGGTGCCGGAAGTGATGTCGACAGCCACACCTATCTGCGAGAAATAGAGCGAGCCGGAAATTCCATAGACGAGCGATATACCCATCAGGAATATTGCCGAGGAGAATACGGCAGTGAGCACATATTTCACGGCAGCCTCGGTGCTTTCGTAGCGGTGCTTGTCGAATGCCACAAGAGCGGCCAGAGGAAGCGACGCGGTCTCAAGTCCGATGAAGAACAGCAGGAAGTGACGGGCCGATACCATGAAGTACATTCCGAGGAGGGTGATCAGCACCAGCTCGTAGAATTCGCCGCGGCGAACGAGCTGCACTTCCGAGTTGGCCCATTTGAGCGACTGTATCAGGACGATAAGAACACCTACATTGAGTATATTCTTGATGGTGGCTACAGCGGGAGTGGACACATACATTCCTGCGAACACGGCATCGCTTGTGTTCCATACATGGGGGCAGAACCCGAAGGCGGTGAACAGGGCGAAGAGCACACAGGTGATCCAGCCGAGGCTGTCCTGCGAGCGGCGCGGAAGGAATGTGTCATTGAGAAACACCAAAAGAAACACAACCAGAAGGCATATTTCTTGTTTCATTGCTAAAAACTGTGAATAATCCATTTCTTTATTCTTTTAGTGCATTCCTATTACTGTGAAAATCTCAGGGCTGAATGTGAAGCGGATCACATCGGCGAAGAAGTTGGGGAAACAGCCTATGGCGGCCACGCAGAGTATGAGGGTGACGGTCGATGTACGCTCCCACCATTCTGCGTCGGTGAGGGTGAGATGATGCTTGTCGTATACCGGACCAAACAGCAGCTTGCCTACCACGCGCAGGATATAGACTGCGGTTATCACGATCGAGCAGCAGGCCACGATGGTGAATACGCGGTGGAACATGTCGGCGTGTTCAAAAGAGCCTACGAAGATTGTCATCTCGGCCACGAATCCGCTAAGACCCGGCAGACCCAGAGAAGCGAAACCTGCAATCACGTAGCACACGGCAAGGAACGGCATTATCTGCATCAGACCTCCCATCAGGCGGATGTCGCGTGTGTGGGTGCGGCCGTAAATCATACCGATCAGAGCAAAGAACAGGGCCGTCATAAGACCGTGGGAGAGCATCTGCATGATGGCGCCGGTCATCGCTGTGGTGTTGAGCATGAGGATGGCGAAGAGCACCAGACCGCAGTGGCTTACCGACGAATAGGCGTTGATATACTTGAGGTCGGTCTGTACGCAGGCGCTGAACGCACCGTAAACAACCGAAATACCTGTCAGAATCAGGAATATCCATGCCAGGTCGTGAGCGGCCTCAGGCATAAGATAGATGGCCACACGGAAGCATCCGTAACCGCCCAGCTTCATGAGCACGCCGGCGTGGAGCATGGAAACGGCGGTGGGCGCCGAGGCATGACCGTCGGGGCTCCACGTGTGGAAGGGGAACATTGCGCCGAGCACGCCGAAGCCCACAAATGTCATCGGGAAGAGGAAGTACTGCCAGCTCTTGTCGATGCTTGAATTGGCGGCAATCTCCAGAAGATTCCATGTAAGGGGTTCTCCGGCGGGAGCCGAATGATAGTAGATGCCGATGAGGCCGAGCATGAGGAATGCCGAACCGCCCATGAGCATCAGGGTAAGCTTCATTGCCGAATAGTTCTTGTTGCCGCTGCCCCACACGCCGATAAGGAGGTACATGGGAATAAGAGCGACCTCATAGAACATAAACATGGTGAAGAGGTCAATCGAGATGAAGAATCCGAACACGCCGGTGGAAAGCAGGATGAGCCAGAGGAAGAATTCCTTGGTCATGGGCTGGATTTTCCATGAGGCGAACGAGCCGGTGAGAAGTATTATCGACGAAAGAAGAAGCATCGCCACGGAAATTCCGTCTACTCCCACCGCCAGGTTGATATTAAGCGGCGTGAACCAGCTCCATGTTCCGGTGAAGAGCATGGGAGCGGTGGCGCCGGCTCCGCGGAGAGCTATATACTCTACCAGAAGGTAGACCGACAGAGCCGTCAGCGCCAGCGAGCCTGTCACGGCCACGGCGCGGATCTGCCTGATGTTGCGGCACAGCCCTAAGGCGCCCAGCATCACCAGCGGTATCACCACAAAGTATATAAGTATATTTGAAAACATAGTTACTATGATTGGTTATTTTCTTTTTGCACGAAATTATATTTGTCTCATCACTTACACTGTAAATCAGAGAAGGCATACGGCGGTAACCGTTCCGAGCAGGAGAGCGCCGATGAGATAGATCCAGACATACATCTGTACCCTGCCGCTCTGCAGGCCGCGGATAGCCCACGATACTTTGTTGGTGACTATTGCGAAACCGTCCATGGTACCGTCGATCACATGGCGGTCAAACCATGCTATGGGGCGGCATACACGAGCGAATATAATCTTGTGGGTGATAAACTGATAGAGTTCGTCCCAATAGAAGCGGTGGAAACACCAGCGCCAGAGGGCCGGGAATGCGCGCTGCATCTTGTCGGGGAGAGGATTTTCCTTGCGGTACATCACCATGGCGATTCCTATGCCGATGATGGCGACCACGAGGCTCACTGTAGCCACGTTCCAGTTGAAGTGCTTCATGAAGTCGTAGGGTTCGCCGTTCCAGCTCACGAGGTTTCCGAAGGGAACGAAACCGGCGACAACGCTCACGGCTGCGAGGAAGATGAGGGGAACACTCATGGTCCAGGGCTGGTCGTGGGGTGCGTGATGACCCTCGCGCACGGGATGCTCTTTCCACCAGAAGATAAGGAAATAGAGACGGAACATGTAGAAGGCGGTCAGACCTGCCACAAGCGACATCCACACGTAGGCCACCCAGTTGTAGCCCATGCAGGCACTCAGAATCTCGTCCTTGGAGAAGAAGCCCGAGAACGGAATGATACCTGCAATGGCAAGACAGCCTATAAGGAAGGTGATGTGGGTGATGGGCATGTATTTGCGCAGGCCGTGCATCTCGGTGTAGTCGTTGCTGCCTATCGCGTGGATAAGGGCGCCGGCGCCGAGGAAGAGCAGAGCCTTGAACATTGCGTGGGTGAACAGATGGAACATGGAGGCCATGTAGCCGAGGCCCTCATGGATTTCGGGACGTGCCACACCGAGCGATACCATCATGAACGCAATCTGCGAGATGGTGGAGAACGCAAGCACACGCTTGATGTCGACCTGTGTGCAGGCAACCATGGCTGCATAGAATGCCGTAATGGCACCTACTACGGTGATGATCACCAGTGCGGTCTCCTCCATGAGGTAGAGCGGGAACAGACGGGCCACAAGGTAAACACCGGCCACAACCATGGTGGCGGCGTGGATGAGGGCCGAAACCGGGGTGGGACCTTCCATGGCGTCAGGGAGCCAGATGTGGAGAGGAAGCATGGCCGATTTACCCATACCGCCCATGAATATCAGCACGAGCGCCCATGTGAGCACCGAACCGCCCATAAACACCGGCGCGGCGCTTGAGGCGAAGATGTTGCGGATATGCTCGGATGTGGCGATATTGACCGCAAACACATTCGACGAATCAGCTACAGCGCTCGAGGTGAGGTCTGTGAAGTTGAATGTTCCGGTATAGTAGGAGAGAATCAGAATGCCGATGAGGAAACCGAGGTCGGCGAATCGGGTGACGATAAAGGCCTTCTTTGAAGCGGATACCGCAGAAGGCTTTATGTAATAGAATCCGATGAGCAGATATGACGAGGCGCCCACAAGCTCCCAGAAGATATACATCTGGAAGATGTTGGTTGCCACCACAAGGCCGAGCATCGAGAAGCTGAACAGAGCGAGGAAAGCGTAGAAACGCTGAAAACCGCGCTCATACACACCGTGATGGTCGCGCATATAGCCGTTGCTGTAAAGGTGCACCATAAACGAGATGGTGGTTATCACCACAAGCAGCAGGGCCGAAATCGGGTCGAGCAGGAATCCGATGCGGATCACCAGATCCTTGTAGAACTGCAGCCAGTCAACGTTGAACACAACGTACTGCAGGTGCTGGCCCTCGGCGCTTACGAAATCGGGATTGCCCGAGAAGAAATAGGTGAAGGCAGTGATGTAGGCCAGGACGAGAGTCACTCCCATTCCGGCGGTGCCCAGGATACCGGCCATCTTATGGCTCATCTTGTTGCCGAGCAGACCCAGCAGCAGGAACATGAACAGCGGTATCGCAAGTATCAGTATTGGTAAAGTAGCTTCCATAGTGCCTTATTCTTTCATTTTGTTGAAATCGGTTACATCCACGTTCTTTATCGAACGATAGGCGTTGATGATGATTGCTATGGCCACGGCCGTTTCTGCGGCGGCTATCGCAATGGCGAAAAGCGTGAACATCATGCCTTCCATCGCCTGGGGGTAAAGATAGCGGTTGAACACCACGAAGTTGATATCTACGGCATTGAGCATCAGCTCAAGCGAAATCAGCATTGCTATCATGTTTTTGCGTGTCACAAAGCCATAGACTCCGCAGCAGAACATTATCAACGCAGGCACCAGATAATAAATCATTGTTATTTCCATAGCTGCAAGGGATTATCTTTTGCGGGCGATGACCACGCCGCCTATTATACATGCGAGTAACAAAACACTGATTGCCTCGAAAGGCAGAAGATACTGATTCTCACCTGTGCCCATCAGAGCCTCTCCGATCGCGTGCATCTTGGGATTTTCCATGGCCGGAAGGCTGGTGAACATCTGGCAGCAGCGGCTGAGCAGGGCGTAGAGGCCTGCAGCGAGCATTGCCACGCCGGCAATGAGGCCCAGAGTCTTGCGCTTCGACACAAGCTTCTCGCTGTTGCTTCCGGGATGCGATGTGAGAAGAATGGAGAATACAAACAGCACCACTATACCTCCGGCGTACACTGCTATCTGCACGGCTCCCAGAAACTCATAATCGAGCTTGAAATAGAGAGCGGCAGTGGCAAACAGTACGAAAAGAAGATAGGTGGCGGCACGCAGTATTTTCCTGGTGGTTACCGTCAGTACCGAAAAGATGATAATCGACAGCGCGATTATCACATACATAATGATACTTCCTACTGATTCCATATAATTACTTGATTGTTTCTTTCAATGATTGGTTTGTACGGAGCGCGGGGCTCCGTCCTGACTTCAGGCCTTTGGCGCTTCCTCGGCTCCGGCCTCGGGTGCCTTCGGCGCGGGTGCGTCGGCTTTAGGTGCCTCTGCCTTCGGGGCTTCTGCTTTCGGGGCTTCTGCGGCCTGCGCCGGGGCATTTCCGGCGGCGGCTGCCTCAGCGGCCTTCTTAGCGGCGAAAGCGGCCTTGGCGGCGGCTATCTTGGCTTCCTTCTCAGCCTTTATGCGGGCCAGTTCCTCGGGGGAGAGTTCTGGTTCCGGAGGCTCGGGAAGATAATTGAGTTTCTTTACAAGTTTGTCGCGGGTGAACACAGCCTGCTCGAAGTCATTGCTGAACTCAAGAGCGTTCTGGGGGCACGATGTCACGCACAGCTGGCAGAAAGTGCAGCTTCCAAGGTCGTACTGATACTTGTCGAGCTTGCGTTTCTTCTTGCCGTCGGACGTATCCACCATTTTGGTGGTAAGCGTAATCGTTCCATTAGGACAGTTGCGTTCACAGATGCCGCAGGCTATGCATTTATGGTGTCCGTCAGCGTCGTATTTGAGCTGAAGAATGGCGCGGAAGCGCTCAGGCACATGCACGGTCTCGCGGTCCTCGGGGTATTTTTCTGTGATTTTAGGGGTGACAAATTCTTTTCCCGTTACCTGCATACCTTTTATAAGGCTTGCGATACCGGACCCTAAAGACGAAAAATATTCTTTTACACTACCCATGGGTTAAATGGTTTATTTACTTAAATTATGAGATTACAGTTGGATATTTCAGTTAGTTTCATCTGACTTGGCCGCCAAGTATATCGAGAAGCTCCGTGGTTATGCTCTGCTGGCGAAGCTTGTTGTATTCAAGCCGAAGCTGCTCGAGGAGTTTCTTGGCGTTGTCGTTGGCGCTCTGCATGGCCATCACGCGTGCGGCCTGCTCGGAAGCGCGGTTCTCGGTGAACACCTCCTGCGTCACTGCCATCAGGAACATCGGGAGCACCGAGCGGAAGATGGTGTTGGCGTCGGGTTCGAAAATATACGGACGGCACTGCTCTTTCACGTCGGCCCCGCGGAAGGTGTCCTCAGTCACGGGCAGAAGCGCGTCGGATTGCGGACGCTGGCGGCCGGCGCTCAGGAATTTCATATACAGAAGTTCCACGCGGTCGGTCTCCGAGGCCAGAAAACGGCGCTGCAGCTTCTCGCAGAATATCTTCACGCCGTCGCCCGTGGTCTTGGAATCGACCTGAGGCTCTACCCTCACGGTGCGGAGCGAGGCATCCTTCATCTTGCCGACGATTTTCACCATTTTCGCACCCACGGGATAGATGTCGAAGGTGACGTCGGAACCGAATTTCTCGCGCAGCGCGGCCATGCGGGCGCGAAGCTGCTTGAAGATATTGACGTTATAGGCTCCGCAAAGACCGTCGTCCGAGCCAAACACCACAATGCTCACATTGCGCACCTCGCGCGTCTCGGTAAGGGGTGAGGTGAAGTCGGCATCGGCCGTCAGCAGATTGCCGATTATCGACTCTATCTGGCTGCGGAATGGCAGAAGGCGTTTGAGGCTGAGCTCGGCCTTGTGCATCTTGGCCGATGAAATCATCTTCATCGCGCCGGTGATCTTCTCGGAAGATGCTACCGAGCCGATTCGTCCTTTGAGTTCGCGTAGTGTGGCCATGAAGCGGATTTTTATTTATTGGTGTATTTTCCGGCTACGTCGCGGGCTGCCTCTTCTATGGCTGCCGTCACTTCGTCGGTCAGTTTGCCTGCTTTTATATTGTCAAGCACCGTCTGCTGATATTTGGCGTGAAGAAGTGTCAGGAGCGACTTCTCGAAGTCGGCCACGCTGTCGGCGGGAACGTTTTCGAGCAGTCCCTTGGTACCGCAGTAAATCACGGCAACCTCCTCCTCCACAGCCATGGGATGGTACTGGGGCTGGATGAGAAGACGCTCGTTCTTGCGGCCCTTGTCGATCACACGGGCGGTAACGGGGTCGATGTCGCCGCCGAATTTGGTGAACGATTCAAGCTCGCGGAACTGGGCCTGGTCGATTTTCAGGGTACCGGCCACTTTCTTCATAGGCTTGATCTGGGCGTTGCCGCCTACACGCGACACGGATATACCCACGTTGATGGCCGGACGGATACCGCGGTTGAACAGCGCGGTCTCAAGGAATATCTGGCCGTCGGTGATTGAAATCACATTGGTGGGGATATAAGCGGAAACGTCGCCTGCCTGGGTCTCGATGATAGGAAGAGCCGTGAGCGAACCTCCACCTTTCACCATAGGCTTCAGGGCTTCGGGAAGGTCGTTCATCTGCGATGCCACCTCCTGGTTGTCGATAATCTTGGCGGCGCGCTCCAGCAGACGGCTGTGGAGATAGAAAATATCGCCGGGATAAGCCTCGCGGCCCGAGGGGCGCTTGAGGATAAGCGAAATCTCGCGGTAGGCCACGGCCTGCTTCGAAAGGTCGTCGTAGACTATGAGGGCGTCGCGGCCGGTGTCGCGGAAATATTCGCCGATGGCCACGCCCGCAAACGGTGCGTAGTAGCGCATCGACGCTGAATCGGAAGCGTTGGCTGCCACAACCACAGTGTAGTCAAGCGCTCCGTATTTTCTCAGGGTCTCAACGGTTGCAGCAACGGAGGAGGCTTTCTGGCCTATTGCCACGTATATGCAATAGACGGGCTTGCCCTCTTCGAAATTTTTCCGCTGATTGATGATTGTATCGATAGCAATGGCGGTCTTGCCGATCTGGCGGTCGCCGATTATAAGCTCGCGCTGTCCGCGGCCTATGGGCACCATGGAGTCAACGGCCTTTATACCCGTCTGCAGAGGCTGCTTCACGGGCTGACGGAAGATTACTCCGGGGGCCTTGCGCTCCAGAGGCAGACGCATGAGCTTGCCCTCGATGGGGCCGCAGCCGTCTATCGGCTCGCCAAGAACATTGATGACGCGTCCCAGCAGACCTTCGCCTACAGGAATTGACGCGATCTCGCCGGTGCGCTTCACCGACATGTTCTCGGTAACCTTGTCGACATCGTTGAGCAGTATCACGCCCACGTTGCTCTCCTCAAGGTTAAGGGCCACACCCTTGACGCCGTTTTCAAACTCCACCAGCTCGTTGGCGCACACATTGTCGAGTCCGTAGACATGAGCCACGCCGTCGCCAACCTCAAGCACCGTGCCGGTTTCTTCAAACGACACTTTGGAGTTGACCGTCTCAAGCTGCTGCTTTAATATTTCCGAAATCTCGCTGGGATTTATCATTAGTGAAAATTTATTTGCTGATAAGACTGATACGCATTTGTTTTAACTCATTACTGATCGAAGCATCGATACGCTCGTTGCCTACGCTCACGGTAAAGCCGCCTATCAGAGACGGATCCACCGATGTTGTGAACTCCATTGTGGAGCCTTCGGGAAGATGCGACTTCACCATCTGCTGAAGCCGCTGCAGCTGGGCTGCGGGCAGGGGCGCCGCGCTCACCACGCTCACCACGTAGATATGGTGTTCCGTGCGATAAATCCGGCAGTAGGCGCGAGCTATGTCGGCCATCATGTCGGTGCGGCGGTTGCGGTCCAGAAGTTTGAGAAAATCTGCATAGACAGTGTCGTCCGGCGTTGCTCCCGCTGCCGTTGTCAGCAGAAGACTCTTGTCGGAGGCGGCAATATAGGGGTTGGCTATTGCCTCCTGCAGTCCCTTCTCCCGGGCAAAACTTTCCGCGAGGGCTGTCATCAGCCCGTAAAGGCGCTTGTCGGCTCCCTTTTCGAGAGCGAACTTATAGAGCGCTTTTGCGTAGCGGCGGGGTATCAATCCTTCGTTCATCGGGTCTATGCGTTAGTTTTGTTTCTCCATCTCGTCAAGCAGTGAATCCACAAGACGGGCCTGTGCCTTCTGGTCGCTGAGCTGGTCGCGCACCACTTTCTGAGCAATGTCGAGAGCGAAAGTGCTCACTTCATTGCGGAACTGCTGCTGCGCTTCCTTACGCTCCTGCTCTATCGACAGGCGTGCCTGGTCCATGACCTTACGGGCCTCCTGCTGGGCTTCACGACGGGCCTCCTCGATGATCTGCGATTTCATCTTGTCGGCTTCTCGCAGCATCTCGGCCTGCTGTTTGCGGGCTTCAGCCATATACTGTTCGCTCTGCTCGCGGGCATGCTCCAGCTGTTCCTTGGCATTCTGAGCATATTCGACGCCCTTGTCAATCAGGTCGGCACGGCCTTCCACACCTTTGATGATTAAAGGCCAGCCCCATTTATAAAGGATTAGGAAGACGATGGCGAAAGCCACGAACATCCAGAATATCAGTCCGACTTCAGGCGTGAATAGTTCCATAAAAAGGGTTGTTTAGAGAAATCTTATTTATATAGAGAATTGCGGGTAATGCCGTCGAAAGAGGGCCTTACACGAACATTGAGAGGATGCAGACGATGATTGCGAACAGAGCCACACCTTCAACGAAGGCGGCGGTCATAATCATGTTGCTTCGGATGTCGCTTGACGACTCGGGCTGACGTGCGATAGCCTCCATGGCTGCAGCACCGATTTTGCCGATACCGATACCTGCACCGATTGTTGCGATAGCTGCGCCGATACATGCGCCAATACCGAGTTCACCTGCAATTGCTGCTAAAATCATTGCTAACATAACTTTGTGGTTTTAATGTGGTTATTTATTTGTTATTTGTTTATTTCTTATTCAGTTTCTTCTTATTTGGTATCCGGAACCGTTACTGTCTCAGCTTCATGCTTTGGATGGGACTCATGTCCTTCCTCCTGGGCGAACGAAATGAACATGCACGAGAGCATCATGAACACATAGGCCTGAATGCAGCTCACCAGCACGTCTATCAGTATCATGAACACCGAGAACATCACCGATATCACCGACGACAGTCCCAGAGTGAAGGCTCCCATAGGTGCGAAGATGAAGATGAGGAGCGTGAGCACGAGCACAATCATGTGGCCGCCCATCATATTGGCAAACAGACGGACCGTGAGAGCGGCCGGCTTGGTGAACACACCGAATATCTCTATCACCGGCATAATCGGCAGAGGGAATTTGAGCCAAACGGGAACGTCGGGCCAGAAAACCTCTTTCCAGTAATGCTTTGTTCCGAAAATGTTGGTGACGAGGAATGTAAGCACCGCGAGGGTCAGTGTCACAGCTATATTTCCCGTGAGGTTTGCACCGCCGGGGAAAATCACTATCAGACCCAGAAGGTTCATGAACAGAATGAAGAAGAACACCGTGAGAAGATACGGAGCGAACTTCATGGATTTCTCCTTGAGCACGGGTTTTATGGCGCCGTCGTAGATAAACGATATGGCCATCTCCATCAGGCCCACTCCCTTGCGGGGAGCCTTATGCCCCATCCTCGCATGCCAGCGGGCTACCGAGAGCACACAGAGCACCACAAGTATGGCCGTGATGAATATTCCGGCCACATTCTTGGTGATGGAAAAGTCGAGAGGACGGAATTCCTCACCGTCCACAATCTCCACGAGCTTGCCTTTGTATTTGCTGTCGTGACCGCCGATCTTGAATGTGGCGTCACCGTCGGTATAGGTTGCGCCATGAGCCACGCGCGACGAGCTGAAACAGTGTATGCCGCCGTCTTTGCCGAATACTATCACGGGCAGCGGGATGCGCTTCTCATGGCTGAAAGGCACTTCCCAGCCGTAGCCGTCGCCAAGGTGCTCGAAAATGATTTCCTTGGGGTTGATGGCCTTCGCCGAATCAGCCGGCGCAGCCTCCGACGCCTGAAGCGAGACGCTCCCGGCGGCCAGAAAGGCAATCATCAGTATTAACAGTCGCTTTATCATGGCTTCAGTATATGCAGACCGACACAACATTGTTGTCAACATCAACCAGGCCGCCGCTTACAGGCAGTTCAACCGTCTGGCCGTCCTGCACATACCGGATCATGCCGGGGTCGAGGGTCGACACAAGCGACGCATGGTTATGAAGGACTGTAAACGAGCCCTTGGTTCCCGGAAGGGTCACGGACTGGACCTCGCCTTCAAATACCACGTCCTCGGCCGATATGATTTTCAGTGTCATCTGTTATTGTGTCTGTCGTTAATATTTATGTTTCCTTATTGCGGTTCCCTTACACGCCAGCCTCGGCGAGCATCTTCTTGCCCTTGGCAATGGCTTCGTCGATGGTGCCGACATTGAGGAATGCCTGTTCGGGATACTCGTCCATCTCGCCGGAAAGTATCATCTTGAAACCGCGGATAGTCTCCGAAAGGGGCACCATCACACCGGGAAGTCCGGTGAACTGCTCGGCCACGAAGAAGGGCTGCGAGAGGAAACGCTGTGCGCGGCGCGCGCGGGCCACAACGAGTTTGTCCTCGTCCGACAGCTCGTCCACACCGAGGATGGCTATGATGTCCTGAAGCTCGTTGTACTTCTGCAGAAGCTGCTTCACGGCCTGGGCGGTCTGATAATGCTCCTCGCCTATGATATTGGGGTCGAGGATTCGGGATGTCGATTCCAGAGGATCCACGGCCGGGTAGATACCGAGCTCGGCAATCTTACGCGAAAGCACCGTGGTGGCGTCGAGGAAGCTGAAGGTGGTGGCGGGAGCGGGGTCGGTCAAGTCGTCGGCCGGCACATAGATGGCCTGCACCGAGGTGATGGAGCCGTTCTTGGTTGAGGTGATTCGCTCCTGCAGCTTACCCATTTCCGAAGCCAGCGTAGGCTGATAGCCCACAGCCGAAGGCATGCGGCCGAGAAGAGCCGAAACCTCCGAACCTGCCTGGGTGAAACGGAATATGTTGTCGATAAACAGCAGAATCTCCTTGCCGCCGCCGTCCTGGTCGCGGAACTGCTCGGCCACTGTCAGGCCCGAAAGAGCCACACGCAGACGTGCGCCCGGGGGCTCGTTCATCTGGCCGAACACCAGCGTGGCCTGCGAATCCTTCACTTCGTTCATGTCAACGTCGTGAAGATTCCATTCGCCTTTCTCCATACCGTCGCGGAACTTCTGACCATATTTCATTACTCCGCTCTCTATCATCTCGCGGAGAAGGTCGTTGCCCTCGCGGGTACGCTCTCCAACACCGGTAAACACCGAGAAACCGTTATGGCCTTTGGCAATATTGTTGATGAGCTCCATGATGAGCACGGTCTTGCCCACACCGGCACCGCCGAACAGACCGATCTTGCCGCCTTTGCTGTAAGGCTCCAGAAGGTCTATCACCTTTATGCCCGTATAGAGCACTTCGGTACCGATGGTAAGCTCGTCGAATTCGGGCGCAGGCTGGTGGATAGGACGGAGGTCGGTGCGTTTCAACGCCGGCAGACGGTCAATGGCCTCGCCGATAACGTTGAGCAGACGGCCTTTGACCTGCTCGCCTGTGGGAACGGCGATGGGACGGTCGAGATTGTCCACACGCATGCCGCGCTGAAGTCCGTCGGTGCTTTCCATGGCCACACAGCGCACTGTGTTCTCGCCTATATGCTGCTCTACCTCGAGAATCAGCATCGAGCCGTCGTTACGGTCAATCTTAAGAGCCGTATAGATAGGAGGAAGGACATTGCCCTCGCCTTCAAAGCTCACGTCGACCACAGGTCCGATTACCTGGGATATTTTTCCGAATTTGTCGCTCATAACAGTTGGAAGTGTTGGAATATAGTTTAAAGGAGCTGTATTTTTAGAAGTGGATGCCGTAGACGATGATAAGAACCATCACCACGAGGTTTACAAGATTGATGGGGAGCAGATATTTCCATTCCAGCGCCAGCATCTGGTCGATTCGCAGACGGGGGAATGTCCATTTGAACCATATTATGATAAACGAGATCAGAATGGCCTTGCCGATGAACCAGATTACAGAAGGTATCCAGTCCATGACCATGTTGAATGAATCCCATCCGGGGATATGCAGAGGCATCCATCCGCCGAAGAACAGGAGTGTAGCCACGCCCGATACCACAAACAGATTCAGGTACTCGGCCAGATAGAAGAAGCCGAAGTGGATACCGGAATACTCGGTGTGGTAACCTGCGGTAAGCTCGCTCTCTGCCTCGGGAAGGTCAAACGGGCCGCGGTTGGTCTCGGCTGTACCTGCTATCAGATAGATTATGAAGGCTATGATAGCGGGAACGTGGGCCGTGAAGATAAACCACAGATTGCTCTGTGCCTCTACTATCTCCACCACATTCATGGTGCCTGCGAAAGCCACCATGGTAAGAACAGACAGTCCGATTGAAAGTTCGTAGCTCACCATCTGGGCTCCCGAGCGGAGGGCGCCGATGAGGGTGAACTTATTGGCGCTGGACCATCCTGCGAGCAGAATGCCGAGCACGCCTATCGACGAAACGGCAATCAGGAAGAAGATGCCGATGTTGAAGTTGATAATCTGAAGTCCGTTACCCCAGGGAAGCACGGCAAACGCCAGCATCGAGGCGAGAATCACAAGATAAGGTGCGAGGGCAAAAAGGAACTTGTCGGTGTACTTGAGCGAGATAAGCTCCTTGATGAGAATCTTGAACATATCGGCCACACTCTGCAGCAGACCCCACGGACCTACACGATTCGGGCCGAGACGGCACTGGAATGCGGCGCAAACCTTGCGTTCATACCATATATAAAAGAGGGCGAGCACCGAATAGGTGAGCAGCAGCAGAACGCCTATAAGGACACATTCAGCCGTTATGGCAAGCCATTCAGGCATATACTGCAATAGCGTGGTGTGGACCCAATTGGTCAGAAATGAAAAATCAAACATAAATGTGATATCTTTTGGCTATATGATTTGTCTTTTTTGTTTCTTACTCTCAGGGTCAGCGGTCCATGTCAGGCACGATATAGTCGAGCGATCCGCCAATGGTGATAAGGTCGGCAACTTTCTGTCCGCGGGTAAGGTGGTCAACCACTGCAGCTGCGGGAAGCGACGGCGGAACAATCTTGAGGCGGTAGGGCGAGGTGGTGCCGTCGCTCTCAAGGTATACGCCGAAGGTGCCGCGGCAACCCTCAACAGTGCGGAACCAGTGTCCCACGGGAAGTTTGAGCACCTTGGGCACTTTCACGCAGATTTCGCCTTCGGGAATATTGTCGATGAGCTGCTCGATGATACGGGCGCTCTCCACAATCTCGTCCATGCGCACCTTGAAGCGGGCCATGGAATCGCCCTCATGACGGATAATTTCCTTGAAGTCAAGCTCGGAATAGATGCTGTAGGGGTCGGTCTTGCGGACGTCGCAAGCCCAGCCCGACGCGCGTCCCGACGGGCCGGTTACGGACCACGAGATGGCATCCTCTTTCGTGAGCACTCCCACGCCGTCCATACGGTTGTGGGCTATCACATTGCCGGTGAATACTTTATTGTATTCCTTGATATTGGCGGGGATAACGGCCAGAAGGGCCTTCACATCCTTCACGAAGTCGGGATGCAGGTCCTGCATCACACCGCCTATGCACTCGTAGTTGAACGTCATACGGGCGCCGCAGGTCTTCTCCATTATGTCGAGAATCTGCTCGCGCACGCGCAGCGTATAGAAAAGCATGGTGGTGGCACCGAGGTCCATGCAGAAGGTTCCCATGAACAGACAGTGGCTGGCTATACGGGAAAGCTCGTCCATCAGCACGCGTATCACCTGGGCGCGGCGGCTAATTTCTATGCCGGCGGCCTGCTCTATGGTCATGCACAGACAGTGGTGATAGGGATGGGCCGAGAAGTAATCCAGTCGGTCCATGAAATGGAGCGTCTGAGGATAGGTGAGCTTTTCGCATATTTTTTCGATGCCGCGATGGATATAACCCATGTAGACATCGATTTTCTTTATGGTCTCGCCGTCTATGGCGGTGCGGAAACGGAGCACGCCGTGGGTGGCGGGATGCTGCGGGCCGATGTTGACCACGAAGTCCTCGGGCTGGAACACCCTCACCTCTTTCTTCTCTACAGTTCCGTCAGCGCTCTCCACGTATGTGTCGGTGAAATCGCTCTGGCGCTCGCTGTCGGTGGTCACGGGGTTGAGCTCGGGATTCTCGTCGTAGTTCTTGCGGAGGGGGTAACCGTTCCAGTCAATGCTCAGGAAGAGACGGCGCATGTCGGGGTTGCCGATGAACACTATTCCGAAGAAGTCATAGACCTCGCGTTCGAAAATTCCGGCTATGTGCCAGAGATCGGCCACGCTGTGGAGCATGGGCTTCTCTACATTGTCGGTGGTCACTTTCACTGCCAGGTGGCGGCAGTGGGTGGTTGAGGTGAGGTAATAGATACAGCCCATCTTGTCCTTCCAGTCCATGCCCACGATTGTCACGAGGAAGTCGAATCTGAGCTTCTCGTCATCGCGGAGCTGGCGGGCAAAATCGGGCCATTGGGCGTCGGGAATGCTGACTGTCAGGGTGTCGCCCGGCTCAAACGTGGCCTGCGGCTGCAGTGCGGCAATTATTTCCTGAAGTTCTGCCATATTGATTGTCTGTTGATATTTTCTCTGTTATGATAATGATGGTTTGGAGGAGAAAGATTAAAGTCCCGGGAGAGCCGTCCGTCAGTCCTTCACCTCATCGAGGGGATGGTCCTTAAGGAACTCTTCCTGCTTCTGCTTGCGGTTCACGCCGCCGAAGAAGTTCTCGACCTTGATTTTGCGTGAAAGCTGCATTATCGAATATATCATGGCCTCGGGGCGCGGAGGACAGCCCGGAAGGTAAACATCAACGGGTATTATCTGGTCGACACCCATCACCACATGATACGATTTCTTGAACGGACCGCCCGAAACGGCGCACGCGCCGCAGGCAATCACATATTTGGGTTCGGCGAGCTGGTCGTAGAGACGGCGCACAACCGGGGCCATGCGGTTCACGATGGTTCCGGCCACCATTATAAAGTCGGCCTGACGTGGCGACGAACGGGCCACTTCCCATCCGAAGCGGGCCATATCGTAACGCGCTGCGCCAAGGCTCACGAATTCTATTCCGCAGCAGCTGGTGGCAAACGTAAGAGGCCACAGCGAGTTGGAGCGGCCCCAGTTTATAAGCTTGTCGAGCGAACCCACCACCACATTGGTGCCGTGGGCGCGAAGCTCGTCAACGAGTTTCTCGATATATTCGTTGTCTTTCCATGCCGCGTAGGGCATATTCTTGGTAGTTACTTCCATTCAAGAGCTCCTTTCCGCCAGGCATATACGAGGCCCAGCACCAAAATGGTGAAGAATATGGCAATGCTTATGAGACCTGCTCCTCCCAATTCCTTGACGCGAACCGCCCAGGGGAAAAGAAACACGCACTCAACATCGAACATTAAAAAAAGAATTGCAAACAAATAGTAGCCTACCTTGAACTGGGCCATTGATTCACCGCGGGTCGGAATACCGCATTCATAGGCCTCCCCTTTCTGGGGATTGGTAGAGCTTGGAGAAATTAATCCTGCCAGCCATAGAGCCAGAGCCACCAGACCTATGCCCGTGAGAGCCGCGGTGATGGCGAGTGTAGAGGACTGAATACCTAAAATTAACATATTTATTTATATTTGCACTATAATCTGAGACAATCATAGATGCCGATAGCACAATACGTTGCAGCCAGCCCACACATGTCAAATCGGGGGACGACCGCCGTGTTTTCTATGGCATTCATACAATATACCGTGCAAATATAGTCAAAATATTAGAATAACCCGACACTTTAACACTCTATTTTTTTGGCAATTTTTCACATTTGCATCCGCCGTTGCCAATAAGCACCTTGCGGCACGGAGCCCCGCGTCTCTGGCCACTATTTTGAAAAATTCAGATTGCTGTATAGAAATGCCGTTACGCGATAGTCACTGCCGGCAACCGTGAGCACAAACTCCACCTCCATCGCGCCGCTCCCGTCGGCCGTGACGGTTATGTCGCTCATCTCGGTGTCGGTCACCGACGGAACGGCCTGCCATGAAGTGCGCTCTTTCTGCGAGAGGCTGAAACCCTTATTTGATAAAACGAGCCCCATCCCCTCAATCCTCAGACTCTCCACAGGGCCGTCAAGCCCCGTGGCAATCATCGAGGCAGTCATCGCATCGGGGTCGAGCGTCAGCGCGAATTCGGTATCGTAGTCAACGGTCTCGGCACCCGTCGCTTCGTCGCGCACGCGGGTCGCACCGGTGGACTGCATGGCATACGGGAAAGCCGTCACCTCATACACGCCGTTCACAAAGTAATGTATGTAAAATCCGCGGCTATGGTTTTCATCGGCCGCCGAAGCCTCGAAATACACTATGGTCACATCTTTCAGTATGATTCCCCCGGAGGTCTCGACATTCGACGGTATAAGCTCGTCGGCCTTTATCATTCTGGCCTTCCCGGGCACATCGAGCCTGTAGGTCCACTCCACATCGTCAAACATCAGCGTGACGGGTGTATCGCCGGACGCCACGGCAAAATTGCTTACCGTAAGGGACGCCGTGCGGTTTTCGTCGTCGAATGTAGCGGCATAACCCACCTCAGGCATCACTACCGCGCTGCGGCCCTGGCTACTGACGTAATTGAACGAGCGCACATCCACGGCGGTGACAAATTTTGCCAGCGGATCCTCGCTGCGGCACCCGGCCAGGAATGCCGCAGCAACGCAAAATACGATAAGCGGTCGGATAGTCTTCATGACTTTCCAACCGCCTGAATGCGTTTTTTGTTCTGGCCCTCGGGCCCAAAATCCGCGCCTTCGCCCTCAGCGCCGTCCGAAACCGAAATCAAGCCGCACCGTGATGCCCCCGCGCGCCGGTTTGCCGCGCTGAAGAAAGCGGTAGCCAAGCGATTCAAACTGGAACACATCAAACTTCGTGGCCGTAAGATTCTCGCCCCAGAGTTCGAAACTGAGCCATTTATAAGTAGCCTTTGCCGACGCTCCAAGCTGAGCGTAGAAGTTCTGGCGGTAGAGATTGGCGTTGTCCCAGTATATCGGGCCTACGCCCTTGCACTTCAGATTGAAGTCAAGCACCCAGTCGGAGCCTGCGGGAACCACGTAATTCACGCCCGCGAACACGGTGTTGGAAGGTGCGTAAGGCACTCTCTTGCCCTTGAAATCGTCATCTCCGTCGTGATACTCCATGAAGCGGGCATTGGTGAGGCCATAGCTGAGATTGAACGCCCACCGGCTTGTGGGAGCGTAGCGTATCTGCGTCTCCAGTCCGTAGCTGCGTGTGCGTCCGGCATTGGTGGTGATTCGTCCGGTAGTGGTGTCGTCGTCGGGGAAAGTGGTCAGCTGCTGGTCGCGACAGTCGATATAGAACAACGCAAGGTCGGTCATCACCCGGCCGTCGGCACACACTATATGCGCTCCCGCCTCATAATTCCAGCTGCGCTCGGGCTTATAGCTCGTAATGCGGTCAATATCGGGAGCCTGCTGATTGCCTCCGCCCATACCCGGCATGTGCTGCATCATATCGCCCATCAGGCGCTGCTGAAGCACTTCGGAGAACATCTGGGTGTTGAATCCTCCCGATTTGTATCCTTTGCCCACGTTGAAATAAACATCGCTCTTCGATGGCATGGGAAGCGTATAGCTCACCTGAAACTTTGGCAGAAACTCGAGCGAGCGGTTGTGAAGACGGCCCGTGTCGTCAATGTCTATGGTTTCCGACAGAATGGGACGCGTGGGCATTTTCTTCATGAATGCCTTGAATGAGGTGTTCGACAGGCTGTGATAACGCATATTGGTGCGCTCATAGTCCAGACGCATACCCAGGGCGAGATTCCACCGGCCCAGCGACCACTCGCTCTGATGATAGAGGGCCGCTCCGAAGTTAGGCAGCGCGAAGTCGCTGCCGAGCAGCAGATGGTCATCATCAAACTCAAGTTTCACCGGTATGCGGTCGTTGAGATTCACACGGTCGGTAATCAGGCGGGCGATACCCTCGTCTTTCAGCGTCACGGGCGCCCACATGGATGTGCGCCGGAAGAAACCGAATGCCCCGGCGGTCCAGTTGTAGACCCCCGCACGGCCGCGCACCACCACATCCTGCGTCACCGCCCATTCGTGGCGGCGCTGCTTCATTATGAAGTAATTCACCGGCTGGAAGTCCTGGTCAAGCCCCATCTCGTCGTCAAGATACTGGATGCTCGAGATGCTCGCAACCGACACATTCTCGCCGAACCATTTCACCGTCAGGCCATCTGACAGCGAATTGCGGCGATAGTAGCAGGTGTCGTTATAGTTTATCTCACGGTTGTTGGCTTCCTCATAGGGATAGCCGCCCTGACGCGACAGGCCGAACGACGCCACATTGTCGATGAGCACCTTCGAGGCCGGACGCCATTGCGTGCGCCAGCGCAGGTTGAGGCCTTTTTCAGTTGCCGTGCGCGTGTCGTTGTAATGGTTGCGGTAGAAGCCGTCGCTGAATGTCATTTCACCCACGAATCCCATGTAAAGGTTGCGCGCCATCTGCTGATAGGAGCTGACGGCCATCCGAGCCTCCGGCCCGGTGGATATGCGCCCCATCACGCGGCTGCCCTGATAAAGCATGGGCCTTACGGTATAGATGTTCACCTGACCGCCCATGGTGTTGCGTCCGTAGAGGGTGCTCTGCGGGCCGCGGATCACCTCTACGCGTTCTATGTCGAAGAGGTCCGTATCGTAATTGTCCTTGTTGAGAATAGGCACATTATCTATATTGAGACCCACCACGGGCTGGTCCATGCGGCTGCCGAGGCCGCGCACATAGATGCTCGAGGTCATGCGGCTGCCGTAATCCGGTATATAGAAGTTGGGGGCTATCTCGCTCATGGCTTTGAGGGTGTTCACCCTCCAGCGCTCAGCCTGTTGGAGCGTGAGAGTGGTGGAAGCGTCGGGAAGCAGGCTCAGGTCTGAGTTCTGCTTGATGGAAGTGACTGTCACATCGTCAAGGTGCCTTATGTTTGGATCGGTATCGAGTTCTTCTCCGCTCACTGAAAACGAAGCGAGGGCAACGAACAATGTAACGTATCTGATTGTCATTGCAAAAAAATGTTATAAATGAGCCGACAAAGTTAATATTTTACCGCTTTACTTCCAAAACGCATCCAAAACATCTCCCCACATGAGTTTAGAGCAAGTTCAAAAAACTGAATATTCCAAAAATTAGTTGTAAATTTGCCCACTGAATGTCGCCGTATCCATTCGCACCGGCGTCAGTAAACCCAACAGAATAATTAGACCGCTATGGCTCAACAAGAAGATGTATTCAAAAAGATAGTGTCCCATGCCAAAGAGTATGGATTCGTATTCCCGTCAAGCGAAATCTACGACGGCCTCGCAGCCGTCTACGATTACGGTCAGAACGGCGTGGAGCTTAAAAACAACATAAAACGCTACTGGTGGGACGCCATGACCATGCTCCACGAAAACATCGTGGGTATCGATTCGGCCATCTTCATGCACCCTACCATCTGGAAGGCTTCAGGACACGTGGATGCATTCAATGATCCTCTCATCGACAACCGCGATTCAAAAAAACGCTACCGCGCCGATGTGCTCATCGAGGAGGAGATAGCCAAGATGGACGACAAAATTGAAAAAGAAGTAGCCAAAGCCCGCAAGCGTTTCGGCGACTCGTTCGACGAGGCTCTTTTCCGCCAGACCAATCCGCGCGTGGCCGAGATAGCCGCCAAGCGTCAGGCCCTTGACGAGCGCTATGCCAAGGCGATGAACGACAACGACCTTGCCGAGCTCCGCCAGATAATCATCGACCAGGAAATCGTGTGTCCCATCTCCGGCACCCGCAACTGGACTGACGTTCGCCAGTTCAACCTCATGTTCCGCACCGAAATGGGCTCGACTGCCGACGGCGCCATGACAGTATATCTCCGCCCCGAGACCGCCCAGGGCATTTTCGTGAACTATCTCAACGTGCAGAAGACCGGCCGCATGCGTCTGCCCTTCGGCATAGCCCAGATAGGCAAGGCTTTCCGCAACGAGATCGTCGCACGCCAGTTCATCTTCCGCATGCGCGAGTTCGAGCAGATGGAAATGCAGTTCTTCGTGCGTCCCGGCGAGGAAATCAAATGGTTCGAGACCTGGAAGGAACGCCGCCTGAAATGGCACAAGACCCTCGGCCTCGGCGACGAGAAGTACCGTTTCCACGACCACGAGAAGCTGGCCCACTACGCCAACGCCGCCACCGACATCGAATTCCGCATGCCTTTCGGCTTCAAGGAAGTGGAAGGTATCCACTCACGCACCAACTTCGACCTCTCGCAGCACGAGAAGTTCTCGGGCAAGAACATAAAATATTTCGACCCCGAACTTAACGAAAGCTATGTTCCATACGTTATAGAGACATCCATCGGTGTTGACCGCATGTTCCTCTCGGTGCTCTGCTCAAGCTACGACGAACAGGACCTCGGCGGAGGTGACAAGCGTGTCGTTCTCCATCTCCCCGCAGCCCTCGCTCCCGTGAAGTGCTCCGTGATGCCTCTGGTGAAGAAGGACGGACTTCCCGAGAAGGCCCGCGAGATCGTAAACGACCTCAAGTTCGATTTCACCACTCATTACGATGAAAAAGACTCCATAGGCAAGCGCTACCGTCGTCAGGACGCCATAGGCACCCCCTACTGCATCACCGTCGACCATCAGACGCTCGAGGACAACACCGTTACTCTGCGCGAGCGCGACTCAATGGAGCAGACCCGCGTGGCTGTGGCCGACCTCCATCGCCTCATCCACGACCGCGTGAGCATCAATTCGCTTCTCCGCAAGCTCGTCTGATCTGCAAGTGCATAACTTACTCCTCACTTATACACCCCCTAACCTAATGAAAGCAATTATCCGTTTAGCAGCAGTTGTTCTGGCAGTGTTCGCACTCCAGTCGTGCAACTACAATTCCCTCGTCGAGGACCAGCAGGGAGTCGACCAGGCCTGGGCCGAAGTTGAAAACCAGTATCAGCGTCGCGCCGACCTCATCCCCAATCTGGTGAACACCGTAAAGGGTTACGCCAAGCATGAAAGCTCCACCCTCGAGAAAGTGACCGAGGCCCGCGCCAAAGCCACCTCGATAACCATCAATCCCGAAGACCTCAACGAAGAAAATCTGGCCCGGTTCCAGCAGGCCCAGAACGGCCTTACCGGCGCTCTCAAAAGCCTCCTTGCCGTCAGCGAGGCCTATCCCGACCTGAAGGCCAACGAGAACTTCCGCGACCTCCAGACACAGCTCGAAGGCACAGAAAACCGCATCACCACTGCCCGCGGCCGCTACACCGAAGCTGTGCGCAACTACAACACCGCCATCAAAAAATTTCCGACTTTAATCTATGCCGGAATCCTCGGATTCAAGCCAAAGCCCCAGTTCTCGGCCGAAGCCGGCGCTGAAAAAGCTCCCGAGGTCAACTTCGACTAACGGCATAACCACCCCTTCCCCATTCATGAAAAAAATACTCATTGCAATAGCATTTTCCACGTTAGCCGCAATCGGATTCTCATCGTGCAACGACGATAACAACAACAATGCCGAAGACCGCGAGTGGCTTGAGCTCAACACCAACTGGTATCAGGAGCAACTCAACCGCAAGAACCCCGACGGAACACCTTATTTCTCATACGTGCGTCCGGCATGGTTCCCCGAGTCGAATGTCCTGATCCACTATTTCAACGACCGCTCCAAGACAGAGGGCAATCTCCAGCCCCTGCTCACCTCCACGGTCACCGTGAAATACAAAGGTCAGCTCTACGACGGCACCGTATTTGATTCCACCGCCACCACAGGCAGCGACACAGTGCGCTCCTTCGCCCTCTCCAACCTCATCCTGGGATGGAAATTAGCACTGACACAGATGCATGTAGGCGACTCGGTGGAAATCATCATCCCCTACCCCGAGGGCTACGGCGCCACATCGTCAAGCTCCATCCGCGCCTATTCCACTCTCCGTTTCGGAATGAAGCTTGTGGAAACCACCTACGAGCTTCCGTGACCCCCGGTTTCTCCTGAAAAACCATACCCGCATGGCTGTGTCGCAATTATCATTTTTTGTACACAGCCATGTCTGTATATGGAGAGCCGCCATTCCATCACTTCCCCGAACAATCGTCCGCTCCAAAGCGTTGTTCTTTTTGACATAATGACATTTACAATCCCATATTTTTTTACTTTATGAAAACAAAACTGACTTTACTTGCCCTCGCTCTGATGGGACTCGCTTTCACATCGTGCAGCGACGATAATACCGATGACCCCGGTCTGTTTCCGCCGAATGTCACCGAATCCATGAAGGAGAAACTCAATGAGTCACTCCATGCCGATTTCCCCTTTACCAAAAACAAAACTGTGGAATGGAAATCCGATACCCAGAACAAATGCTTCAAGGCCGAATTCAAGGGAGAGGACGGATTTTCTGACGTCGAGGCCTGGTACACCCACACCTACAATCTTGTCATGACAGAATTCGACTACGGTAAAAACGTTTATCTCGCTCCCGCAGGACTGAATGACGCGTTCAATCAGACCGACTACGCCACATGGACCATCGACGATATTTCTTACTACCGCTTCCCCACCGAGCCCCGCAGCTTCTATGAAATCGAAGTGGAGAAAGCCGGAAATCCCGACACCTATCTGTATTTCAGAATAGACACCAATCCGCAGACCAAAGAAAAGGTCTATCAGCTCTACAAGACCTCAACGCAGGATTACACCATTACTCCTTCGTTCGACATCACAGCCATAAGATAAATACAACACATATCCACACAAAAAAGCCGCCGGAAATTCCGACGGCTTTTTTGTGACTCCTACAGGATTCAAACCTGTAACCTTCTGATCCGTAGTCAGATGCTCTATTCAGTTGAGCTAAGGAGCCGATTTGGCTTTATTTGTGACTCCTACAGGATTCAAACCTGTAACCTTCTGATCCGTAGTCAGATGCTCTATTCAGTTGAGCTAAGGAGCCTTTCGGGCGTGCAATCTTCTTCGTGATTGCGAGTGCAAAGTTACGCGTTTGATTTGAAACGCGCAAATATTTTTGAAAAAATTCGCTAATTTTGCGCGTAAATCAATAACGATTTGTCACCATCCACCGTCATGCAAAGAATCATTGCCACCTCATTGATTGCCGCAGCCCTCGCGCTTGCCCCGGCCCTCCTGGCAAAAGACAAGATTGTAATACTCCATACCAACGATACCCACAGCCAGCTTATGCCCGACGACAAGGGACGCGGAGGCATAGCCCGACGCAAGGTACTCGTCGACAGCGTGCGCGCCGTCAATCCGGCCACTATCCTTGTCGATGCAGGCGACGCCGTGCAGGGCACCGTCTATTTCACCCTGTTCAAAGGCAATGCCGAAAGTGATGCCATGAATGCTCTTGATTATGATTTCCAGATAATCGGCAACCACGAGTTTGACAACGGTCTTGAGGAGTTCGCCCGTTACTGGAAGCGCGTACAGGCCACTCCCCTCGCAACCAACTACGATTTTACCGGCACCCCCGCCGAAGGCATTTTCCGCCCCTGGGCCGTAAAGGAAGTGGCCGGTCACCGCATTGGCTTCATGGGAATAGGGCTCGACCCTCACGGAATGGTAGCCGATGCCAATTTCAAGGGAATGCGATATATCGATGCCGTCGAAGCCGCCAACGCCGTGGCATGGGTGCTCCGTAATATCGAGAGAGCCGACCTTGTGGTGGCGCTCACCCATATAGGATATAATGACCCGGAACGCGTTTCCGACGTGGAGCTGGCCCGCTTCAGCCGCAATATCGACATTATTATAGGTGGGCACAGCCATACGGCCATCAATCCTGCCGACAGCCTTTCACCTTCATGCGTGGTTGAGAACTCGGTGGGGAAACCTGTGCTTGTTACCCAGACGGGCAAATCGGGCCGTTTACTCGGCGAGATTACCATTGACTCAATAGGCGCTTTCCCCTCCTACCGTCTTATTCCCGTAGACTCACGTCTCGATTCACGCATTGATTCATCCCTTACGGCTGTGATAGAACCTTACAGGGCTGATGTCGACTCGGTGATGGACATCCGAATCGGCACCGTGAAGAGCGATATGGACCAGAACGAAATGACCAACTTCATGGCCGACTTCGTGGCTTCGGAAGCGAAAAGGCTTACCGGAAAGAAAGTGGATCTCGCTATCGTAAACAAAGGGGGCGTGCGCGGAGTGTTCTCCCGCGGAGCGCTGACCGTCGGGGATGTGATGCAGGTGTTCCCGTTCGACAACAGGATTGTGCTGCTGGAAATAAAAGGCTCCGACCTTCTGGACAATTTCAGGATAATGACGCGCACCGGCGGCAACGGACTGAGCCGCGGCACAGAAGTCGTGTTCTCGGAGCGTGACAAAGTGGATTCAGCCAAGATAAACGGCAGAGAAATAGACCCGGACCGCACATATACACTCGCCACAATTGACTATCTGGCCAACGGAGGCGACTACATGGAGCCTCTGACCCGCGGCAAGCGCGTAGCCACCAGCGAAGACGTCATATACACCGATATGATAGAGGTATTCACCAGCGGTTCCATGAAAGGGCGCACGCTAAAGGCCGACAGCACCGTGAGAATGCACGAGCCCTGAATCACTCCATGAACACCAGATAGACGGCGCCCACAAGCAGCACTGCGGCAGCCACGTGGTTCCACCGCAGATGGAAATCGCTGAATGCAAGCATGCTGAAGATTATAAACACTATCAGCGTTATCACTTCCTGAATAACCTTGAGCTGCATGAGCGAGTAAGGGCCTCCGTTACCCTGGAAACCTATGCGGTTGGCAGGAACCTGGAAGCAGTATTCAAACAGTGCTATAAGCCATGAGAACAGTATAACGGCGTAAAGCGGCCAGTTGGCCGAAACGCCTGTCTGCGCGAGTTTCAGGTGACCGTACCATGCGCAGGTCATGAAAACGTTGGAAACTATCAGAAGAATAACTGTAGTGACCCAGGGACTCATATCGATGAAGTAAGAAATTCTATCGCTTTATCAAGAATGGTGTCGTGGCCCTGCAGGGCGTCGAGCGGATCCATGTCCACGGCAAAGCCTTCGGTGGGCTCCACGCCGAATTCAGTGGGATTCCCCTTTGCATCGAGTATCGGGCAAGCCGAGAATCTCACTCCCCATCCGTTGGGCAGTTCCGAACTGTAAGGCATGCCTGAGCCTCCCCCGGTAGTGGCTCCGATTATGGTCACACCCGGAATGTATTTCATTATCGACACGAAATTGTTGGCGGCCGAAAAAGTTGAGCGGTTCGTGAGCACCACCACAGGCTTTGCCCATCCGAAATGCGACGAACCGGCAGGATAGTAATAGAACGGTTCGGGACGCGAGAAATCGTCATGGCCCGGCCCTGTCTTGTGCTGCATATATCCGGCGAGGGTCTTTTTATCGATAAAGCGGTTCACAAACATCTCCACATTGGTGAGATCGCCCCCGCCGTTGTCGCGCACGTCGATTATCAGGCCGTCGGCCCCGGCGAAATACACCATAATGTAGTCCATGTTTCCCTCGCCGAGCGACGAACTGAACGATGAATAATGCATATAGCCGATATTGTTGAGCAGCATCCCGTAGTCAACGGCTCCCAGCGAGAAATATTTAAAATTGAGATAGTGCTGCTGTATCAGGCGCGCGTCGTAGTTCTGAGGATATCCGCTCCACCATCCGCGGTAATATGAGGTAGCGAACGGGGCGCTGAGATTGGTGTGGCCGTCGCGCAGTTCGTCGAGCATCTCGGCGCAGAGGTTGAAGAATGCCCGGCGCTGCATTTTGGGATAAACGCGCGCCGCGTAACGGTCGTGGACCTCGTTCCAGTCCACTCCTTTCTCCCTGAAGAAGCAGTAATGCTCGTCAAGCGCGGTCCAGAGAGCCTCGAAGTTGCCGCGGTTGTCGTTCTCATATTCGTCGATATGGTGGCAGCCGCAGAGCGCAGTGGCGGCAGCTATAGCCGCCAGTATTTTATACAGTGTCTTCATTTTCAATAAGTGGCTGAGATTATACGTGCGTCGGCTGAAATTCCCTTACGCGGATTGAGCGACATCCATTCGCCCGAAATACCCACCACGAAAGCATGGGTGAACACATGGGTCACTATATCGTTGACCTTCGATGAGAAAATCCGTCCCGAATAGCCAAGGCGGAGAGATGTGGCGCCAAGCGAGAGGTCGGCTGTAAGATAGTTGTCGAGCATGAAATAGTTGCCCCACCAGGCAAAGTGAGCCAGTCCGGAATGGTTGCCTAAGTATATCTCGTAATAAAGTTCGCCATAGTCGGGCGAGAAGAATACGCCGGCCACCGGAAGCACGGGCTGGTAACGCAGAGTCAGAGGTCGGCCGAGCACCGTTCCGTTCCACGCCGCGTAACCTGTGGCGTTGACGGTGAATGCCGCCTTTGCCGAGACGGGGTTGTTGCCGTTGCGACCGAGATAAAGGGCGCCACCGTTGATTGATGCGGAGCCGCCGACACCCGCGGAGAAGCCCTGCGGAAGCCTCCAGCGGCGCATCATGCCCCACCGGAACTCAAGCATCGCATCCCACATTGTGGCGTTTCCGGCCGGATTCACGGTATGATTGAGCGTAAGGCGCGTATCGAGCTGCATCACCCACCGCTGCGGATCGAACTTCATGGCCTGCCACCGCTGGTAGTCGATGCCGAAATGCTGCCCGTTGTATTTCAGGGGCGTCAGATAGGTGTCGGCAATATGGGCCGATCCGGCTTCGAGAGTGTAAGCCGAGAAAACGGGGCGCACAGTCTCGCCTCCCTGGGCACGCAACGCAGCCGGAAGCCAGACGGCCGAGGCCGTCAGTAGCACTGTAAGGATTCTACGCTTTGACATTATTTTATCGCTTTGGCATTATAGTAATATGCGTGTTATGATTCCTCCGGCTGCTTCAGAAGATGCGCTGCTGGCCGGTGATTTCATCGCGGACCTCCTCCTCCGATTTTCCATCGTCCTCATCGGGAATATCCGGAATGTCGGGAGTCTCCTCGGTATTTTCCTCCTCCGGTGCTTCGGCATCATCGCCTCCGCCAAGCGGTTCAAGCTCGCGGATTTCGGCAATCTCGTAGTTGGTGATGCGCTTGCCTTTGGCCTTGAACGACTTCACGGCAATAAACTCCGAAGCTGTGATTTCCAGAGGTTCGCGGAAAGAGTCCCCGCCGCCGAACACCACCTCGAAACGCGCTCCGGGCGCATCGCTCAGAGCTATGAGAGTGGATGCGGCGCTGTCGCCCACAAAGCGCTGACGGCGGTTTGACGGCTCGAAGGTGAACCGCTTCATATACGGCAGTCCTTTCTGGTCGGCATCGTAGAGCAGTGCGGTCCACACATGCTTGGGACGGAAGCGCTCTATGCGCATTATACCCTCGTCGAAATGGTTGCCGGCATCGAAGGTTGTGGTGTAGAATTCACCAGACTCCATTATCACGAGCACAAGGTCGGTAGGCCCGAACTCGCCCAGATAGTCGCCGCGGCCGTCGTAGTTCAGGCGGAGCACATCGGGGTCGAACCATACCTCCCGTCCTCCCAGGGTCGAAGTGCCTTTCTCTTTCAGCGACATGCGGTGAACCTCGTTCTTGGTCACGAGATTTCCCAGAGCCGAACGCCCCTTGATGGCGAGTTTGCTGAAATCCACGTCGATAAAAAGGCTCTTGAGCCTTCCCTTGGGCTTTAGAGTGACTTTCACCACCTCGGCCTCGCCGTTGGGGTTGGCTGTAAACCAGGTGACGCGCGAGCCGGGCAGCCCCTGCGTGATATTGTATTCGCGGTCGCGGGTTATACCCGTTACGCTGAATCGCTTCATGTAATACGGGCCTCCCTTGCCGTTCTGATAAATGACGTTGTAGATGGTGCGCGAATCGCTGCGGCGGAACACTCCCACATGAAGCACACCGTCGCCCACAAACATCTTCTCCTGCACCTTGGATATACGGTAACGGCCGTCGCGATAGAATATTATCAGGTCGTCGAGCGAGGAGCAGCTGCACAGATACTCGTCTTTCTTAAGCGCTGTGCCAACGAAACCCTCCTTGCGGTTGATATATAGCTTCTCATTGGCCTCCACCACATTCGAAGCCTCGATGGTGTCGAAGTTTCGGATGGCGGTGAGGCGGGTGCTGTCGTGGCCGTATTTCTCCTTGAGGCGTTCATACCAGGCTATGGTGAAGTCGGTGAGGTTGTCGAGGTCGTGCTGCAGCGAGGCTATCTTGTCGCGCATGGCAGCCATTGCGGCCTCTGCCTTGTCGGAGTTGTATTTGAGGATACGGCCCATTTTTATCTCGAGCAGACGCTCCATGTCGGCGAAGGTGATTTCGCGTATCATCTTTTCGCGCCAGGGGTCGAGACGCTTCGAGATATGCTCTATGGCCATCTCTTTCGAGGTGCTTTCCTCGAATTCGCGGTCTTTGTAGATGCGTTCCTCTATGAATATGCGTTCGAGCGAGGCGAAGTGCAGCAGTTCGCGCTGCTCACCCATCTGTATCTCCAGTTCACGGCGTAGGATATCACGCGTGGATTCCACGCTCGCGCGGAGCACGTCGCTCACGCCCGTGAACACCGGCTTGTTGTCGGAAATCACGCAGCAGTTGGGCGACAGCGACAGTTCGCAGTCGGTGAAGGCATACAGGGCGTCTATCGTCTTGTCGGATGATGTTCCGGCCTGCAGGTTCACGATTATCAGCGCGGTGTCGGCGGTGTTGTTGTCGATCGAGCGCAGTTTTATCTTTCCCTTTTCGCCGGCCTTGGTTATCGACTCTATGAGCGAGTCGGTGGTGAGGCCGAAAGGAATCTCTGTAATAGCAAGTGTCTTGGAGTCGATTTTCTCGATTTTGGCCCTCACTTTCACGCGGCCGCCGCGGCGTCCGTCGTTGTAGCGGCTCACGTCAATCAGACCGCCCGTAGGGAAGTCGGGATACAGTGTAAACTCCTCGCCGCGCAGGCATGCCACGGCGGCATCGAGAAGCTCGTTGAAGTTATGGGGCAGTATCAGCGACGAAAGTCCCGCGGCGATACCGCTCGCGCCCTGCGAGAGCAGCAGTGGGAATTTCACGGGGAGCGTCACCGGTTCCTGCTTGCGGCCGTCGTAGGTCGGAGTCCACTCGGTCACCTTGGGGTTGAAGAGGGTGTCGAGCGCGAACGCCGAAAGGCGTGCCTCTATGTATCGGCCGGCGGCCGCGGAGGCTCCGGTGAGGATGTTGCCCCAGTTACCCTGGGTCTCCACCAGTAGTTCCTTCTGTCCCAGCTGCACGAGCGCGCCGTAGATCGAGGCGTCGCCGTGGGGGTGATACTGCATGGTATTGCCCACGATGTTGGCAACTTTGTTGAAGCGCCCGTCGTCGAGGGTCTTCATCGAGTGGAGTATACGTCGCTGCACCGGCTTCAGGCCGTCCTTTATGTGGGGAATGGCACGGTCAAGTATGGTATAGGAGGCATAGTCCAGATACCAGCTCTGGAACATGCCCCTGAGGTGCTGGCGCACCACGTCGTCGTTCAGGTCCACAAACATGGAGCCGAAGCCACCCTCGGTGGCCTCGGCGGCATCCTCGTCTTCAGGGTCATTGCCCTGGGGAGCGGAGTCGATTATTTCATCGTCGTCGGTGTCGTCGGTAAAGCGGTCTTTGCTCATTTTGTGTGCGGAGAGTTCAATATTCCTTTTCGTTGGCCATATTCCATAGGTTGAGGAATGCGGCGCGGGTTATGTCCACGTTTTTCTGATAGTTGATTTTGTCGGCATGGTCGCCCGGCTGGTGATAGTCGGGATGACCGTCGGTGTGATACCAGATGATTGGCACACCGCGTTTGGCAAACGAACCGTTGTCGCTTCCGCCCACGGGATTGTCCCAGGCGCGGTAGTTTGGTTTCAGGCGCAGGCCGCGTTCCTCTATGTCGTTGCGCAGCCACTGCTCGAAGGCCGGATGGGCCTGGGTGTAGAAATATACCACATGTTCGGGGTTGGATTCGTCGTTGTTGCGGCCTATCATGTCGAAGTTCACGTAGCCTTTTATTTTCGACGGATCGGCGAAGCTCTGCATGAAGTACTCGGAGCCGAGCAGACCTTTTTCCTCGCCGTCCCACAGGCAGAATATCACGGTGCGCTCGGGCTGCACGCCGCTCTCCACAAAGGCGCGGGCTATCTGGAGCACGGCCGAAACGCCCGAGGCGTTGTCGTCGGCGCCGTTGTAGATTTTGTCACCGTCAAGCAGCGGGTCAACGCCCAGATGGTCGTAGTGGGCGCCGATCATCACAATCTCGTCGGGGTTCTTGCCGGTGATTTTCGCCATCACGTTTTTCAGCGCCAGCCGCTGGTGGACAACCGGCTTGAGCTTGGCTATCGAATCGGGATGCACGGTATAGCGGCCGCGTTTCTGACGCTCTATGCGGTAGGCCTCGAAGGGCTGGGTGTAGTCTGTGCCGTTCCAGGGCTCGAGACCGAGCGTGCGCAGATAAGCCTCCACATAGTTTCCGGCAATGCGTCCGGAATTGTAGCCGGCCTCACGTCCTTCGAGCTCGTCGGCTGCCAGAAATCCTATGTGGCCGCGGGCGGTAAGCTCGTTGATTGAGGCAAAGCCTTTGTCTACGGGGCGTTCGGTCACTTTTCCGTTCTTTACGGTTTTCATTCCTGTATCTTTGGGCTTCACACCCCATGCGGGGGCGGTCAGAGCCAGCGCGGCAAGCGCTATCGCGATTCGTTTCATCGGTATTTTGTGGTTTTGATTGGTTTCGTGGGTCAAAGTTACGAATTTATCGGTGATTTTTGTGGCTGTAAGGGCATAAAATAGCAAGATAGTCCATGATTATAAGCCGAAAACACATTTTCCGGCCCGATGATATTGGTTAATTTTGCAGCGTCAGGATTACGCCCCCGCGGCCCCTCACCTCCGCTTTTTATTCTGAAGAAAATACAGAAGCAATAAAAATAGACCTAAAAAACGACATGAAAAAACAAGCAATCACATTTTGCGTGGCTTCGCTTGCCGCACTGGCGGCCTCAGGGCAGACCATGAAGGAATGGCAGGACCCGCAGGTGAACGGCGTGAACCGCATGCCCATGCATGCCGCCTATTTCGCCTACGAGAATGCCGGAAAAGCCGCCGATGGCGACATGGCCTCAAGCGACAATTACATGAGCCTGAACGGTAAATGGAAATTCAACTGGGTGAAGGACGCCGGACAGTCCCCCACCGATTTCTGGCGCACCGATTTCAACGACCGCGGATGGGACGAAATAATGGTGCCCGGCGTGTGGGAGCTCAACGGCTACGGCGATCCCATCTACGTCAACGTGGGCTACCCCTGGCGCAACAGCTACAAAAACAATCCTCCCTACGTGCCGACCGAAAACAACCATGTCGGCACCTACCGCCGCACGGTGCGCGTTCCCGCCGGCTGGAAGGGAAAAGACGTGATTGCCCACTTCGGATCCGTCACTTCCAATATCTATCTGTGGGTCAACGGGAAGTTTGTAGGCTACGGCGAGGACTCGAAGCTCGAGAACGAGTTTGACCTCACTCCCTACATCAAGCCCGGCCAGGACAACCTCATCACCTTCCAGACATTCCGCTGGAGCGACGGCACTTACGTCGAAGACCAGGACTTCTTCCGTTTCAGCGGCGTGGGTCGCGACTGCTATCTCTATGCGCGCGACAAGAACCGCATCGAGGATATCCGCGTCACCCCCGACCTCGACAGCAATTACCGCAACGGCTCACTCTCAGTCGACCTCAAGCTGAAAGGAAACGGCCCGGTAGACCTCCGTCTTGTCGACGCCGACGGCCGCGAGGTTGCCTCGGCGCAGGCCAAGGGCTCCGGCAAGACCGTGATGAATGTCGAGAACCCGCATAAATGGTCGGCCGAAGATCCCTACCTCTATACTCTCTACGCCTCCAAAGGCGGCGAGGTAATCCCCGTAAACGTAGGCTTCCGCAAGATAGAGCTCACCCACGGCCAGGTGCTCGTAAACGGTCAGCCCGTTCTTTTCAAGGGCGCCGACCGCCACGAGCTCGACCCCGACGGCGGCTATGTGGTCTCACGCGAGCGCATGCTTCAGGACATAGCCCTGATGAAGAAGCTCAACATCAACGCTGTGCGCACCTCCCACTACCCTAACTCCAATCTGTGGTATGACCTCTGCGACCGTTACGGCATCTACGTCATAGCCGAGGCCAACGTCGAGTCCCACGGCATGTATTACGGCGAAGGCACTCTTGCCAAGAACCCGGCCTATAAGAAAACCCACCTCGAGCGCAACGAGCGCAACGTTGCCCGCAATTTCAACCATCCTTCGGTGATTTTCTGGTCGCTCGGCAACGAGGCCGGCGACGGCCCCAACTTCGAGGCCGCCTACCGTCTCGTGAAGGATATGGACGGCAGCCGTCCCGTACAGTACGAGCGCGCCGAGCGTGCCGCCCACACCGACATTTTCTGCCCCATGTATTATGGCTATCAGGGCATGGAGGAGTATGGCAAGGACAAAACGCAGACGCGGCCGCTCATCCAGTGCGAATACGCCCATGCAATGGGCAACTCCGAGGGCGGCTTCAAGGAATACTGGGACATCATCCGCCGCTACCCCAATCTGCAGGGCGGTTTCATCTGGGACTTCGTGGACCAGTCCGTGCGCTGGAAAGACGCCGATGGCGTGGAAATCTACGGCTACGGCGGTGATTTCAACCGTTTCGACGCTTCCGACAACAATTTCTGCGACAACGGCCTTATCAGCCCCGACCGTGTGCCCAATCCCCACGCCTACGAGGTGCAGCGCATCTATCAGAACATCTGGACATCGCCCGTAGATGCCGCAAAAGGTGTGTTCAGCATCTATAACGAGAACTTCTTCAAGGATCTCTCCAACTGCAATCTCGACTGGAACGTGATGAAGAACGGCACGATTGTCCGCTCAGGCCGCGTGGAGCGCCTCGATGTGGCTCCGCAGCAGACGGCGCGCGTAACCCTTCCCCTTCCCGCCGTTGAACCCGGCGCCGACTGGGCGCTCAACGTCGCCTATACCCTCAAGAACGCCGAAGGCCTTCTTCCCGCCGGAAGCGAGGTGGCACGCCAGCAGATAGAACTGTCGTCCGCACCCGTAGCTCTCCCCGCGCTCGCCAATGCCACGGAGTCCAACCACGCGGTCGTTACTCCCGAAATCAAGAACAACGAGCGCAACTACGTCATAGTCTCGGGACCCGATTTTGACATTGAGTTCAGCCGCGCAACGGGCTTCATGACCAAGTACAGCGTCGGAGGCACCGACATGATCAAGGACGGCGAGGCCCTCACCCCCAACTTCTGGCGCGCTCCCACCGACAACGACATGGGCGCCGGTCTGCAGAACCGTTTCCGCGCATGGCACAAGCCCGAAATGAAACTCACCTCACTCAAACCCGAGATGAACCCTGACGGCCTGGCTGTGGTAAAGGCCGAGTACGATATGCCTTCCGTTCACGGAAAGCTCGCCATGACCTACACCATAAACAATGAGGGAGCCGTGCTCGTTGACGAGCAGTTCACAGCCGACAAATCGGCCGAGGTTTCCCACCTCTTCCGCTTCGGCATGCAGATGCCCATGCCCAAGGATTTCGACACCATCGAATTCTACGGCCGCGGCCCCGGCGAGAACTACGCCGACCGCAACCAGAGCGCCGACCTCGGCATATACCGTCAGAAGGTGGCCGACCAGTTCTATCCCTACATCCGTCCGCAGGAAAACGGCAACAAGACCGACGTCCGCTACTGGCGTCAGCTCAACCATGCCGGCAAAGGCCTTGAAATACGCGCTACGGAGCCCTTCTCGGCCTCCGCGCTCCATTATACCATCGATTCCCTCGACGACGGCACGCGCAAGCATCAGCGCCATTCGCAGCAGGTGCCCGAGGCCGACCTCACCAACCTGCTCTTCGACAAGGCCCAGATGGGTCTGGGCTGTATCGACAGCTGGGGCGCATGGCCTCTCGAGAAATATCTGCTCCCCTACGGCGACTACCGCTTCACCTTCATGCTGACTCCCGTCACCAACTCCTACGCAATCCGCTGACCTTCTCTACCCTAACAAACCATATCGGCGGCCGGGCTCTCCCCGGCCGCTTTTTTTGGCTCTAACGGACACTACCGACACTACGGACACTACGGACTTTACGGACACTACGGACTTTACAGACCTTACAGACCTTACAGACTCTACCGACCCTTCTGGCCCTTCTGGCCTTCCAAATAAAGTCAGTAAGGTCCGTAAAGTCCGTAAAGTCAGTAAAGTCAGTAAGGTCTGTAAAGTCCGTAAGGTCCGTAAGGTCCGTAAGGTCCGTAAGGTCCATAAGGTCGGTAGTGTCGGTAGCCCCCCAGCGCTCGCAAATGTTAAGCTTTGTTAAATCACCCCCCCCCTATTAACTTCTTTTAACGTAAAATATGTTTTGTACCCGATAAGTCACCATACTTTTGTCGAAGAAAAGTGAAAAAGCAACACAATTCGTTAAAAAAACGCTATTGTGTGTGCGTCACTTCTCTCAGTGCTGAAAGTGAATACAGGCTTCAGCATCACATTCATAATACCTTGAACCCGCCGCGGTCCGGAGATACAGGGACTTCCTCACCGGAAGTTGCTCCGGCGGCAAAAACACGACGGGCGCCATTCTTCTCCCGGCAAGTCCGGCGACCGCTACGGCGACGACACCGCGCTACCGACAACATATATATAGTGTATCGACAGTGTTAATTTTTTATTCGTTTACAGGAAAAAGTGATAGGGCAGCATAAAGCAGCTTATCATATCTTGTAGTGCCAATTTGATCCGCAGGCAGCTCCCGACGCTGAACCTCCGGCCCGATTGTGCGTATATCTTGTTATGGCCATAGCTGTGCCCCGTCCACGCATGTTGATTCATCGCTACTTAGTTAAGTCTTTTACAGAAAACTTTCATTTATATTTATTTATCCAACTTTTTTCACTAATTGCGATATGAAAAAAAGTGTATTTTCTATGGCTGTGGGCGCTTTGCTCAACATGGGTCTGTTCGCATCCTGCTCAAGCAAGGACAGCGAGCCCGTAAACCCGGACAACCAGGAGACCGGCACACTCGCCTTCACAATCGACTTCTCGAGAATGGGTTCGCGTGCATCGACTCCCGACACTCCCGGAAACACCAACAACGGCAGTGAGCCTACAGCGGCTGTTTCAAACGCTGTTCCCGTAACAAGCTGGGACAACATCCGTTCACTCTACATCTTCCTCTACGACCGCAACGGCGTGGTACAGTTTGCCGACTATGTGGATGCTGCCAAAATCCGCGCCACTCTTCAGGCCGACCCCCAGCACACCGGAAAAATCACCTACACCTACGGTAACGTGCCCTCCGGTTACTACTACCTCTCCGCTGTGGCCAACGCCAACAGCGCCGAGCAGGCCATCTCAACCAAAATCGACGGTGCAAACCAGACATGGGACGCCCATAACGTGCTCAACAACTACATATTCAACTGCCGCATAGAGCATAAGGCCGACGCCTTCCCCATCTTCTATCAGAACCAGGTGGCTGCAAGCGGCATCACACGCTCCGAGAAGGCCTTCGCCGAGCCCGCTGAAATATTCATGGGCGCAGGCAAGCAGATAGGCGGCACCGACGCCGAAGCCGTTCAGGTGATCTCCGGCCAGACCGTCAACGCCGAGATTTCGCTCACACGCGAGGTATCGCTTATGCGTCTGCGTCTTAACCTTGCCGGCGAAGACGGCAACACCAACAATGCCGACGTAAACATCACCACCGACGGCAAAGTCGACTTCTCGCAGAACGCCGTAATCATGATCTACACCCTTCCTGACGGAATCCTCCCCATGAACAAGACCATGAACGTGGACGGCTCGATGTACTATGCCGGAACAGCCCCCTACTCGGTTCACTCTTCAGTGCTCGTCACCGAGGCCATCAACGGCACCCGCCACTTCTACGACGCCAACCCCACAAGCGGCTACAGCGAGAACGGCAAAATCATCGGCATTGACGGCGACCCCTACAAGGCCACCTCTTGGCGCGACATCATCGTGATGCCCAACGACAAGGCCAAGCAGCTCACCGACGCCGCTCCCATCATCAAGCAGAACCGTTACCTGCTGGTAATCTCCGCAAAGGGTCTTCCCGGCCACGTGACCAAGAAAGGCGCCCTCACCGAGGCCAAGACCGTTTACTGGGTAGGCTACATCAACGAGCCCTTCGAGTCCAACAAGATCCGTGAGGTCAACGTGATGTTCCGCGACGGCGGTTCGGAGGATCTCCCCGAGCGTCCCGACAACGTGGGCAACCTCACCGTCACCGTATCCGAGCCCCAGCCCTGGGACGCCAACATCCAGGCTTCCAAAATCGAACTTTAATCCATAACCACGGCCGGGGCCTCGGCGCCTTGTGGCCTGAAAACTATCCAGCTCAATCCGGGGGCGCCCTCCGTGCGCGCCTCTGCCGAGGCCATGCGCCCCCGGATTATTCTCTTCCCCTCAAAGACTCTCCCCGCCAAAGCGGCTACCGTAGCTAAAATAGCTAAGATAGCTAAATTAGCTAATTTAGCCCGCTTTCCTAAAACCGAAAATAAAGCTTACCACAACATATAACCCCCCGATATGAAATCGACAGCGCGTATATTCCTGCTTATCATCATCGCCGCCCTGGGCGCATTCATCCCCGCCTCCGCGCAGATGGTGAAAATCAATGCCCCGGCAGCTCTCGCCGGATGCCCCAACTTCGGCTACGAGCATCAGCTCACCCCGCGCCTGTCGGCCGCCGGCGACCTTCTCTGGCTCCCCTACAAATGGGGCCACGACCACGAGGTGTTCCGCAGCCTCCAGCTTGCGGGCGAACTGCGCTACTACTTCGACGAAGCCTCGGGCGAGCGCCTTGCCGCCGGATGGTATCTGGGAGCCTACGCCATGTACGGCGACTTCAACATAGGCCTCAAACGCGATAATGCCCAAGGCGATCCCTCCTGGCGCCGTCAGGGCTGGGGCGTGAGCGCCGGTGTGTCAGGCGGATGGAAACACCGCTTCAGCTCCCACTGGCAGATGGACATAAACCTCGGCGTGGGCTACGCCCATCTCCAGTACCACAAATACCGCCTCGACGATCCGCAGGCCCTCCGCATAGGCACCTGGCACACCCGCCCCTGGGTGGGTCCGGTGCGGTTCAGCATCAGCTTCGGCTATGTGTTTGACTGCGGTTGCGTAAAAGAATAATCTCCTCCCTTTTCCACTGATTAAGCCAAATAAAACCACTCATACCGACACGTTAAGATGAAAAGCTTACGATATGTTATGATTTCGGCCCTTCTGGCATGTGCCGCCTGCAGCGACAGCGGCGATGACTTCGCCGACAGCGTGGCCCCGGAAAACAAGGTGAATCCCGGCCAGATGGTAATCAGGCTCGGGCGCACCCTCTCGCGCTCCTACGACCTCGCGGCAAACACCCGCCTCTTTCAGTTCCATGCCGACAGCGTGAGCCTCGGCAACGGCGCTTTCGTGGAGGAACCGGCGCTCACCCCGCTGGGCGACGACCGTCTCACCTTCAATCTCGGCGAAGGCGTGTGGAACTTCTCGCTCGTCTCCTCGCGCGAGTCCCTGGAGGACGGCACCATCATCGAGCCGGAATACGGCAAGAGGGCCCAGGACTGCCCCATGTTCTCCATGACATCGCAGGACGGCACTCTGCAGAGCGCCCCCGAGATCTACACCGCCCTCGTGGACAACTTCCGTTTCAGCGGCAAATGGCAGGTGACCGACCCCGACCACAACATCGACGAGTTCGTGCCCGACAAGGATTATACCGTCGACGCCCAGATGCTCCGCAACATGGCCAAGATCGTGGTCCATTTCAAAAGCTCCGAGGACCTCGACCCCGCAAAACAGCAGCTCTTCACCATAACCAACGTGCCCACCACCCTCGACTGGCGAGGCGGCCTCTACCCCGACAAGAACAATCCCGAAATCTCCGCCCAACCGCTGCGCGGCGCTTTCGACGTTCACTACGAGACAACGCCCGAGGCCAACAAGACCGTATCCGACCAGGTGTTTGAATACATCATCCCCGCTCACCGCGGTCTCGACTACTCAGCCTCCGCGCCCGTCGACACCACCACCAGCCTTCTGCGCCTCAACGTTGATTTCACCTGTCTCGACGAGACCCACGTGACCAAAAACAACATCGTGCTGGGCTACGCACCGCGCGTCAACGGCGTTTACGACATCTACGTGAGCTACAACAAACGCAAGCTCAACGTCGAGGCCCAGATTCTTCCCTGGGCCGAGGAGCGTGCCGACGCCGACGTATCCAACGCCGAAATCGTCACCGACAAACCCAAGGTGGAATTCGCACATATCGACACCATACGAATTGACTCGCGCCGCCCCGTAACCGTAACCAAAGCCGGCGACGCCTCCTGGCTCACCGTCAACCCGATCAGTGACAACCTGTATCAGATTGTGGCCGACGTCACCACTTACGAGGTTGGACACCCGCGCTCATCCTACATCATTCTGCGCGACGGCAACCTCGAACGCCGTGTCCCCGTGACCCAGCGCCCCGACCAAGGCACCATCGAAGTTCATGAATCCGGAACCACAAGCAACCGCGAAATGTGGGTTTCGCCTCCTCATCCTACCCGACAGGTAGATGTAACCTCCATATCAGGCGGATGGAAGATTCTGCCGAACCTGCGAGTGTACAATACACCCACAGGAGGAGCCGGAAAAACCTCTAATGTTACCCTCACCCGATTCAATGATGGTGATGTGAATTTCGAAGACTACAATCAGGCTTTCGGTCGCGAGCGCGTGGTATTCATGAACACCGAGACTCTCGACACCGCCTCAGTATGGGTTGACAACCTGTTTATCGGCCTGACCGACGATATAGTGGAACTTGAACAGCCCGATGGTGCTTCCTACAAAGATATCACCACCGACCTTATCAAGGTTGCAGGTGGTTCCCGCGGTGCAACCATCGTGGATTACCCTGATTTTGTTGACAAAACCAAATCATGGTATGATAAAAATACCGGGCTGTTTCATTTCAGATCACTAAGTAATCCGTCAGGTGATGACCGTTATGATACCATTACCCTTGCTCATGAAACTGATCCGGATTATCAGGTTACCCTCTGGCTTGACCAGGTTATCATGGTGAATACACCGGAATTCGACTACTTTGTGGTAAAATTCACATGGACATCTAACGATGTTGACATCAAAGTAGGGTTTACCGGAAACCCAAGCAGTCAGAATTATCACGGTCAGACTTACAGCATGCCTAATGTAAACGACAGCTTTAATGACAAATATTGCGGATGGAGTCAGAATTATTCCGGCGGATATAATATAACACTAATTGACGGTTCAAGCAAACAATGTCTCAAGTGGGGCGGAGATGCCCGGGGAGGCGAAGGCGAGACTGTTTTCTTCAATGCAAAAGAGCTCAACACTTTCCCATATCCCGGTATGAGAATGAACTCACTTACAGATGCTCAGAAAGCAAAAATGATACCCCGAGTGATGAAACTCGAATGCCGTGCCGGATGGTACACGAGCGGTGCAAGCGGAGCAATCACCTGTACTGTCTACTTCTATCGAGGAGGAACAATGGTTCAGTCAGGAACCAACTTCAACAACTCAGGAGGCACGGAAGTACAGAGACAAGCATTCAGTATGAGCACTTCAGCCAAACATAACCCGGGAGAGGTATTCTGCACGGTAGAATACGACCGTAAACGTCATACCGCCAGATTCACCAAAGGTGCAAATGCAAACTGATACCAATCATTGTGTATAAAATATAAAAGAAACGATATATAAATGAGAACATTGCTCAAATCAAAAAGTCTGCTTGCGCTGCTGCTTGCGGCCGCGGCCTGCTCGCAGGACGGCGGCGAGGGCACGGAGCCGGATCCGGTGCCGGGCGAGCACGAGGGGAAGGTGGAAGCCACGATTTCCGTGCAGTTGCCTCAGCATTCGGAGGATCCGGTGGAATCGCGAGCCGACGGCGCAACCACCGATCCGGAATCGGACATACTGACCATGGACGGACTGGTGTTTGACGAAAACGGGCAGTTTATAGAGCGCCTGCAGGCCACGCGCATTGAGCGCGGCGCAGAAGGCAAGGTGACGGCCACCCTTCTTTTCGACAAGATAGCCCAGAAACGCACCGTGCATCTGGTGGCCAACAGCCGCGACGCCGCCACCGGAGCCGACCGCCTCGACTTCTCGGCCCTCACCGTCGGCGCCCCGGAAGCCAACGTGCGCAATCTCGTGACCAAACCCGTGGACGAGACGCGCATGGTGCAGCCGCAGCTGCTGCCCCCGGTGATGTGGGGACGCATTGTGCTCAACAACGGTATTGTGCAGAACACCACCATGGACGGCGGCAAACTGCTGCGCACCGTGGCCTCGGTGGTGGTGAGCGCCGACGATGGCACACCCGAAAACGGCCTCTCAGACTTCGAGATAGAGGGCGCATCGCTCTGCGACCCCGGAGCCACAGGCTACCTGACGCCCACCGACAACGTGACCACCGCCCCCACGGCCAACCCCACCACGCCAAGGCCCACCAACGTGTATGGAACCGACCCCTACAAATGGCCCGTCTACGGCTCAGTGCCGGTGCTTTACGCCTACGAGCGCACATGCAACGCCTCGGCCAACATGAGCGTGATTATCAAGGCGAAATACAAAGGCGTGAGCGGCTACTACAAGATTCTGATGACAAACGCCGCGGGAACCCCCTACAATATTGTGCGCAACCACCGCTATCTGCTCAAGATAACCCGCGTGACCGACCGCGGATATGCCGACCTCTCCACCGCCATCAGCGGCAAGCCCACAAACAACCGCCTGCGCGCCACCGTGACGGAAAGCTCCGGCGACTACTCGGGCGTGGCCGCCGACCAGCAGTATATGCTGTGCCTGACGTGCAACACCTTCGAGCTGTTCGGAGCCAACTCCACCACCGCCTCGACCCCGAGCGTGAAGATAGCCGACATCCAGTACACCGGCCCCACCACCCCGGTGGTGAAAACCGCTGCCTCATACCCCTGGCTATCGAATATCCGCGTGGTAGCCAACGGCGGCAAGAAATATGTGATAAACGCCGACTTCGTGAAGGACAACGCCGACCATGAAGGCGACCTCACCGTGGTGGCCGACAACCTCGAGCTTCCCATCAAGGTGAAATGGCATTTCAACGATGTGGACATGAACACAGCCAATACCTACTCGGTGAACCTTCTCAACGCCGGTGAGCAACACTGGCGCGTGTATGGCATCACCGGACAGACATCCCCGATATGGTTCGGTCTGACAAACACCAGGGAAGTAGATGCTGCCGTTGTTCTGCCGACGCAGGGGTTTGTCACTGACATTAACAGCAAATACAACCCCGGAGCCTGGCTCCACATCAACAAGGGCACCAACAACACGGCCCGCATGCACAAGACATGCGGCGACGCCGCCGACCGTCCCGTGTCGGCCGAAATTGTGGTGGTCCGTCACAACTGACGGTCTTATGCCCCGGCATTCTCTCCTCCTCAGACATTCCCCGATATAAAAGCAGTCAATTCTCTCAGATATCAAGCATGAAAAAAAGTGTAGCACACCTGGCAACGGCCCTCCTTGCCGCCTCCGCTCTGCTGGCCTCCTGCGCCGACAATTCTTCGGAACCCGAAACTCCCGAGGAAAAGGAGGGCACGGGTATAATCGCATTCACCATTGATTTCGCCAAATCCGACGGCTCGCGCTCCGACACCGCGCCGGGGACGGGAGGCACATCGTCGAACGGCAGCTCCCCGGCCACGGCGATATCCGACGCGATACCCCTAACAAGCTGGGACAATATACACTCGCTCCAGATTTTCCTCTATGACCAGAACAACTTCATAGTGTTCTCGCGCTACATATCTGCCGACGAGATAAAACAGGCGCTGGAGACCGACCCGTTCCACACCGGACGCATCACCTACACTTATGCTGACGTGCCCAACGGAACCTACCACCTCATGGCCGTGGCCAACGCCAACAGCGGCACAGAGCCGGTGGTGACCTACCTCGACGGTCTGGCAATGCGGTGGAATCAGGAAAACGTGATCAACACCCGCATCCACCGCGCCCGAATAGAGCATAAGCCCTTCGAGTTTCCCCGCTTCTACCTCGACGACCTGGCGGCCACGGGCGTGACGCGCACCTCTCTCCCCTTCGAGGCGCCCGCAGAGATTTTCATGGGCGTGGGCCGGCAGACCGACATGCAGATCGGCGGCGAATTCCCCGACATGGTGCAGGTGATCGCCGAGCAGGAGACCCATGCCGAAATCACGCTTGAACGCCAGGTGTCCATGATGCGCCTGAGGCTCAATCTGGCAGGCGACGAAGACGACCTGAACAACGCCGACATTAACCTGCGCGAAGGCGGCAAGCTCAACTTCTCGTCCCACGCCATGATAATGGTGGTGACGCTCCCCTCGGTGATGCTCCCCATCCACAACGACATGATAATAGACGGGGTGAATTACTACAAAGGCGTATCACCGGTGATGAACCAGACCGACATTCTGGTCACCCGCCCCGTGAGCAACGAGGTGACGCGCCACTTCTTCGACGAAAACCCCACCGAGGGCTACGTGAAGAAAGGCTACGCCACCGACGCCGGATATCCGGGCGACATAGTGGGTCTGGGCGAAGCCGACCCCTACAGGGCCACATCGTGGCGCGACATTCTGGTGATGCCCAACCACAAGGCCCACATGCTCACGCCGGAGAACCCCGTGATCAACGAAAACCGCTATCTGCTGGTGATTTCCGCCCTCGGTCTTCCGGGCCACGAGTGCAAGGAGGGAGTGCTCACGGAGCCTCACACCGTCTACTGGGAAGGCTATATCAACGAGCCTTTCGAGCCGGGCAAGATCCGCGAGGTCAACATCACCTTCAAGGACGGAGGACAGATGGAAGTGCCCACCCGCCCCGACAACTCCGGCACCCTCACCATAGTGGTGAAGGAACCGCAGGACTGGAACCCGGCGGCCCACAAAGTGACCAACGTGGAGCTCTGAACCCCGGTCATACCATATAACAGACTTAAACACTCCAGAACAGATGTCAGGAAAAACAATAAAGCGTATACTGGCCTGCGCGCCCGCGCTTATGCTGCTGGCTTCGGCCTCGTGTACCTACAATTATTTCGAGGGAACGATCAACTACCGCGTGTTTGTGCCCGAAGTCAGGGACCATCAGGTCAACAACTGCCACGTGCTGATCTACGACCGCGCCACCGGTGCCCTCACCGCCCAGGGATACACTCAGGGAGGCCAGACCACCACCGACCAGTCCAAGATAGCCGAAGGCATATTCGAGTTCAGGCTTGACAAAGGGGAATACCGCGTGTGTGTGCTCGCCAACACCGAAAATGTCGAGTTCAATCCCGACCCGGTGCATGAAAACGCACTGTTCCAGCTTGTGGGACATCCCGTGGCGCCATTCACACAACAGCCCGGCGACCTGCGGCTTGACTATATAGACCGTCCGCACGACGGCGCCACCGAAATCACCGACACTGCGGAAATCATCAGATACCCGGCCCGCATCGACGTGCGCTACCGCGCCACCGACGTTGACGCCGACGCCGTGGGGAAAGCCATTGTGCGCATCAACAATGTGGCCTCGGTGCAGAAGCTCTCGGCAGATACCGTTCCCGAAGCCGTGGAAGGCTCGCACGCGCTCTACGCATTCGACTCCCCCGCAAAATATCCTGCCGACGCCGACGGGGCCATTTTCCAGTTCACGACCTATCTCTTTCCCACCGCGCCGGAATCGGTGCTTGACCTCGTGCTTCACCTTTCGGGCAAAGACGGCAATTCGCTGGCAAACTACACCCACGGCCTGAGGCTGCCCGACACCTCGCCGCTGGTTCTCACCCCCGGCGACCGCGCCATTATTGACATAAACAACAACGGCATAACCGTGAGCCTCGTAGGCTGGGACTCGGCAATCGACGGCAGCGAGAGCGAAATCGGCGGCAAGAAGCCCAATTCCTGACCGCCCCGCCACGTGATAACTAACGCAACCACCCACATTCCGAAACAAACAGTGAAGTCATGAAATCCATTACGCGACATATCGCCATACTGATAGCCGCAATTGCGGCAGGCACCGGCCTCGCCACGGGCCAGATGCTGAAACTAAACGCTCCCCTCACCCTCGGCGGAAGCCCCAACCTCGGCTACGAGCACCAGCTCAACCACCGATGGGCGCTGTCGGGCGACGTGTTCTGGCTCCCTTATATGAGCGACAAGCATGAGGAAGTGTTCCGCAGCCTCCAGATCACGGGCGAGGCCCGCTATTACTTCAAGGAGACGCTGGACAGCCGAATGGCCCACGGATGGTATCTGGGCGGCTACCTGATGTATGGAGACTTCAACATAGGCCTCTACCGCCATAACGACATGGACAAGAGCTTCCGCCGCGCCGGCTGGGGTGTGAGCGGCGGTGTGAGCGGCGGCTGGAAGCATAAGTTCAACGACCGCTGGCAGATGGATATAAACCTGGGCGTGGGCTACGCTCACATGCGTTACCACAAATACAAACTCGGCGGCGCGTACCGCCACCACCCCATAGGAGGCTGGAGGTCGTCGAAATGGATAGGCCCCACACGCTTCAGCATCAGCTTCGGCTACGTGCTTGACTGCGGATGCCGCAAATAAACTCATTAAGCTGTATACAGGCTGAACAGATTTCATCAGGTGTATCCGGGGATGAAATCTCACAGGGAAGGACGGCCTCCAGATGGTCGTCCTTCTTATTTTCCTGCCGTCTGTCATGCGAAAAAGCCCCGGAAGCGCCCAAGCTTACGCCCACTGCGGCATAGCGCCCTCCGGGGCTCGCCGCAGGTGGGCGTGAGCATGGGTTTAACGACGCAGGACCTCGGCGCTCTTGTTGCGTATGATATTCGGCACGCAATACGGCCGCAGATAAATCATGCCTCCGCCGAAATCGAGGAGCATGTCCTGCGTGAAAATATTGAGGGGATTGATGCCGTAAGGCTCCTCGCTGTCGTAATAGCTTGCGCGGCGGTATCCGGCACGGTGGCCCAGCTCAATCCAGGCGCGGTCGTCGGTAAGGGCCTTGTGGACATTGAGGAGCGTGCGCACCGAGTCCTCGCGCAACGTATGGCCTGAGCGGTCGGCCTGGTCGGAGGGAAGCTTGAGCATTGCCAGCTGCAGCCCGGTGTCAATGTAATAATCGTTGTAGAAATGGTCAACGCCCACGTTCATGTAATATCTCTCTCCCGTGATGAAAAAATAAATCGGATTGTGGCTGCGGCGCAGCGTCACCGTGGGCTGGTAGCCCTCGGGGACGCGTGTGTTCAGGGACAGAGTCTGCTCGTTGTAGAGATATTCAATCATAAATTTCTGCAACACGTCCACACCAAGCGTGGAAATGCCCGGCGACACAAAGAAGTCCACATTCTTAAGAGTATTCACCTTGCGTGGCGTTCCCACAGGAATTGCGCGACCCGTGGAGTCAGCCATGAAATCATAGTCATATAGAGGAAAATCGACTCTCACTGCATCGGTATAGAAATTGTAACGGGCATAGGCGTCGCGGTCCACGGCAAAGAGTGTGACCGGACTGACATTGATGCCGGCCTCACGCAGCTTCTCGATGTCGGAAGGATTGATGGTGCTCACACCCGATCCGGTGTCGAGCTTGAACCGCACTCCCGGCGCCATCTCCACCAGAATGGGAGTCTGCGACAGGAACATGCGTCCTGTAGACGCCTCAGGATGGGCCAGACACAGATTTCGCTGCGGGCCGAGCGTGTTCAGGAGCACAAGATAGGCACCTGCGGCGGCAATCAGCACGGTTAATAATATGATATATACCTTCTTCATAAAAAGTTGCTAAACGTTATGCGGGCTATCACGCCTTAAGGGAAACAGGGACGCTTCGGCTTTGTCGCGTCCCGAAAACAAAGATACCCTGCGGGCCGACACTTTAGTATCCTCTGAGTATACATTGGCATTAATATTTAATACGATTGTAACATCCGGAGGCCGATCACAGAAATTTGTCGAGGGCCGGAGAGTCGATTTCCACAATATCGTCCAGGAGAATCGTCACTCCCCCCGCCAGCACCACCGCCGCACGGGATGAATCGACACGCAGAAAGCGCCCGCGCGTCACGCGGTAAGCTCCGCCGCTCTTCACGGGGTCGGGAACAAAATGCTTTATCGAAACCTTTACCGGAGCCGCGGCAATCACGACGCTCATGCGCTGCGAAAGCTCCCGGCAGGCGTCTTCGGTAAGCTCCACTTTCTCGGTGGTCTCGCGCAGAATCTCCGCAATAGACTCGGCATAACCGCGAAGCGGCGCAAATCCCCTGAATTGCGCGGCACGCTTATGCATCGGCATCGGGTGCGGCGCCTGCGACTCATAGGGATAGTTGAGATTGATTATATCGTCGTATTTTCCCATGTCGAAGCAAATTTAACGCTCCGGCACCGAACGGAGCCATGCGAATCACACAAATTATGTTAACAGTGCTGTTTTCTCTGTTAACGGTACTGTTTTTTATGTTAACAATCCGATGCCAGAGGCTGCGGCCACCCCAAAAAATTTCATCATTCACAGGATAATTAGTAACTTTGTAATTAAGTCCGTAAGAGTGTCGGCGCATCAACGCGCCTCCGCTTGATTTGGCGCGCAATTAACAAACAGACAAAACACTGATGAACAAACTGATAGCATTTCTCTCCCTTTTCCTTGCCTGCGTCGGCGCCATGAACGCGCAGACCACCGTCCAGCAACCCTATTTCCAGCTGCCGATAATCCCCGACTCCATAAAATCGTTTGACAACCGTCTCGACTACATGGTGGAACATTACTGGGATTTCGCCGACATGAAAAAAGTGTTTTCCTCGCGCTCGAAGATGGCCGAGGCATTCGACACCTACATCAACTTCATGCCCCACGCCACAGCCACCAAGGCCAAGGCATCGGTGAGCAAATTCCTCAAGTCAATCAAAAAGCCGGAGGACCTTCTGTTCATCGCCGAACTCGCCGAAGGCAAGCTCTACGCCGACACCGCCATGCTTCCCAGCGACGAGCTCTACGTGATATTCGCACAGGCCGTGGCCGACAACCGCGGCGTGGACCGCAACGCCAAGATGCGCTTCGAACATCAGGCCCGCACACTCTCGCGCACCCAGCGCGGAATGAAAGCGCCTGAATTCGAATTCACCACCCCCGAAGGGCTCAAACGCGCCTTCCAGCCCGACACAACCGCGCGTGTGACCGTGCTCTTCTTCAACGACCCCGACTGCACCGACTGCCGCCTGGCCCGCGTGCGCCTCGACGCCGACCTGCATACCCAGAAACTCGTGGAGACCGGAGTTGTCGACATCGTAAGCATCACCCCCACCGAGGGCACCGACCCCCTGTGGCTTAACGCCACCGCCTCCTATCCTTCCTCATGGACCGTAGGCGCAGCTCCCGAAATCGACGAAATCTACGACATACGCCGCTCCCCCACCCTCTACCTCATAGACCACAAGGGCCTCATACAGCTCAAGACCGACAATGCCGAGGCCGTGCTCTCCATCCTCTCCGCCTTCCACCCCAGGCGCACTCCCGCCGCCCCGAAACAGTAACAACTCAATCTCCCCATAGCCATGAACGCATTGACCGACAAAGCCGGAAGAATATTCGTGAAATTCTCGCGCTACACCTACAGCAACCTTGGACGCCTGTTCCTGCGGCTGTTCGTTGGCGTAATGTTCATAAACTTCGGAATACGCCAGCTGATAGGATTCTCCGAGCTCCGACATGTGTTCCCCACCGCGCTGGGCATGTCGTCGGAAACATGCCTCATACTGATGATATGCGTGGAGCTGATCTGCTCGCTGCTCATAATGGTGGGATTTCTCACGCGCGTGTCGTGCATCCCGCCCATCATCTCCATGATAGTGGCCGAGCACTATATTCTGCACGACCTGATGTCAGACACCATGGCCATGACCATCGACTGCACCGAACCCGGCTATGTGCCAATAATGTTCATCGGCATCTACGCCACCATAATGCTTCTGGGCCCCGGTAAAATCTCGCTCGACTACTTCTTCTCCTACTTCTATCTCGAGAACACCAATCGCACCGAGACCGAGATAATAGGCGAAAAGTAACCTTTCAATTCACCGCCCTCAATCACCCACATGAACATCGCAATGCTTATATCGGGAGGCGTGGACAGCGCCGTGGCCGTGCACCGTCTGATGGAGCAGGGCCATTCGCCACACCTTTTCTACATACGCATAGGCCTCGACACGGACGAGGGCGACTGCGCCGCCGAGGAGGACATAGAAATGTGCCGCCTCATAGCCGCACGCTACCGCCTGCCCCTCGACATCGTGCCTCTGCATCAGGAATACTGGGACAACGTGATGGCCTACGCCCTGCGCACCGTCAAGGAAGGTCTGACGCCGAACCCCGACATAATGTGCAACAAGATGATCAAATTCGGGTATTTCGAGGAGCGCGTGGGCCACGAGTTCGATGCTACCGCAACGGGGCATTATGCCACCATCCGCCAAATCGACGGACGCACATATCTGGGCACCGCTCCTGACCCCGTGAAGGACCAGACCGACTTTCTGGCCCGGATTTCATACAAACAGCTCTGCCACCTGATGTTCCCCATCGGCGACCTTCCCAAAGCCGAGGTGCGCCGTATAGCCGAACTCACCTCGCTGCCCAACGCCAAGCGACGCGACAGCCAGGGTATATGCTTCTTAGGCAAGATAAACTACAACGACTTCATACGCCGACATCTCGGTGAGCGTCCCGGTCCCATAATAGAGATTGAGACCGGGCGCAAGCTCGGCGAACACCGCGGCTACTGGTTCCACACCATAGGCCAGCGCAAAGGACTTGGACTGAGCGGCGGCCCATGGTTCGTGGTGAAAAAATGCGTTGATGACAACGCCATCTACGTGTCGCGCGGATACGACACCGAAAAACAGTATGGCCGCTCCCTCCATCTGCAGGAAATGCACTGGATATCTGGCGACCCGTGGGGCACGGACTGCGACCATAGGCCCATCACGTTCAAAAACCGCCACACGCCCGAATTTCTCCGCGGAACCATCACGCGCCTCGGCGAAGGTGAATACGTGATTGAATCAGAGACCAGAGTGCAGGGCATCGCCCCGGGACAGTTTGCCGTGGTGTATGACACCTCCTCGTCAATATGCCTCGGAAGCGGCATAATAACCGGACGCGCCGTAATCACCGGCTCATCCTCCCAACCATACTCAACAATAAAAACAACCCTATCCGATAAATGAACTCCGACTCAAGAATAAGGCTTTCCGTGCTCGGAATATCCTACTCCCAGATCCAGACGGGAGCCTACGCCCTGATTCTGGCGCAAGTGGACGGCCCTTACCGCATACCCGTGGTGATAGGAGCCGCCGAAGCCCAGTCGATAGCCTTGCGCCTTGAAAGCATCGTGCCCCCCCGTCCCATGACCCACGACCTGTTTGTAAGCTTCGCCCATGCATTCGGGGTAAAGCTCAAGGAAGTGTTCATCTATAAGTTCGAGGACGGCATATTCTCCTCGGAACTCACCTTTACCGACGGCGACCGCACCGTGGTGATCGACTCGCGCACATCCGACGCCATAGCTATTGCCATGCGCACCCATGCGCCCATCTATACCACGCCCGAGATTCTTGACGAGACAGGATTCCTGATGGAGCAGCATGAAGACACCGATGACACCGACGAGGACGACACCCCGGCAGAAAACGAGGACGGCGTTCGCCGGGTGTCGGGATTCGACCTCCCCGCCGATGTAGAAGAAGAACCCCGCTACGAGAAATATACCGTTGAAGAACTCGAGCGCACGCTTCAACGGCTCATAGACAATGAAAACTACGAGGAAGCCGCCCGTGTGGCAGAAATCCTGCGCAACAAGAAAAACGACTGACCCCCTTATCCAGCAATTATCCGTTTCACCACATGAATACCATAAAAATAAAACTCTCGGCGCTAAATTTCCTCAACTTCGCCGTATGGGGTTCCTACCTCATCTCCCTGGGAATCTATCTCTCGTCGATAGGCATGGCCCAGGATATCTACTGGTTCTATACCGTGCAGGGACTCGTATCCATAATAATGCCCGCGCTCATAGGCATAGTGGCCGACCGCTGGATACAGGCCCAGCGCATGCTCAGCCTCTGTCATCTAATAGCCGGTGTGGCCATGGGAGCCGCCGGACTTTACTGCGCCACCACCGCACAGCCGCTGTTCGGGCCGCTGTTTACACTCTATACCATAAGCGTGGCATTCTATATGCCCACCATCGGTCTGGCCAACTCGGTGGCCTACAACGCGCTTTCCAAGGCCGGGCTCGACACGGTTAAACATTTCCCGCCCATACGCGTGTGGGGAACCGTGGGCTTCATTGTGGCCATGCTGCTTGTCAATTTCGTAAGAATAGACGGCGTGCAGCTGGCCGACACTTACAGCCAGTTCTTCGCCTCGGCAATATTCAGTCTTATTCTCGCGTCCTACGCTCTCACAATGCCCTCCTGCCCCACTTCGCGCGGCAACAGCGCATCGCTCGCCGATGCTTTGGGCCTGAAGGCATTCAGCCTCTTCCGCACACGCAGGATGGCGGTGTTTTTCATCTTCTCCATGTTCCTGGGTGTATCGCTCCAGATCACCAATTCTTACGGCAGCTCGTTCATATCCGGCTTCGCCTCGGTAGCAGAGTATGCCGAGGCATGGGGTGCGCGCAACGCCACGGCTCTGATTTCGCTCTCGCAGGTTTCCGAAACCCTGTGCATACTGCTGATACCCTACTGTCTGAAACGTTTCGGCATAAAAGGCGTGATGCTCATAGCCATGTTCGCATGGGTGCTCCGCTTCGGCTTCTTCGGCATCGGCAACCCCGGCTCCGGAGTGTGGCTGTTCATCCTCTCGATGATTGTCTACGGCGTGGCATTTGACTTCTTCAATATCTCAGGCTCGCTCTACGTCGACAAGCAGACCTCGTCCGAGATGCGCTCGAGCGCACAGGGACTGTTCATGCTCATGACCAACGGCATCGGCGCCACCATAGGCACCCTTGGAGCGGGCGCTGTTGCCAACCACCTCGTGTTCTCCCGCCCCGCCGGCATCGAGCAGGTGGAGGGATGGCACACGGCATGGCTCATATTCGCCGCCTACGCCCTGATAGTGGCAGTGATGTTCTGGATAGTGTTCCGCGACGACACCCCCTCGCCGAGACTCTCGGAAAAGCAGGCCGAAAGCGCTCCCGCCGCACCCGAAGGAATGATTTCACCCGAATAAACAAAAAAATGATACGCTTCTACGCCCCCGATATAGAACAGACGCTTACGCTGCCGGAAAGCGATTCGGGCCACGCCGTGAGAGTGCTCCGCATGCGTCCCGGCGACGAGCTGGAAGTGACCGACGGCCGGGGAAACCTGTATGCCTGCCGTATCACCGACGCCCATCAGCGCCATGTGGCCGTAGAGATACTCCGCTGCCAGAACAGTCCGCTGTGCTGGCCCCAGGAAATAACCGTGGCCGTAGCTCCCACCAAGCATCTCGACCGCATGGAATGGATGATTGAGAAACTTACGGAGATTGGCGTGAACCGCATAGTGCCGGTGCTCTGCAACCGCTCCGAGCGCCGCGAGATAAAGACCGAGCGGCTTGAAAAAATAGCCGTATCGGCCATGAAGCAGTCGCTCAAATGCACGCTTCCGGTCATAGACGCCATGACACCCCTCCGGCAATTTCTCGCCTCATGCTCCGCAGAGCAGAAATTTATAGCCCACTGCGACAGCACATCGGAAAGAAAACTCCTGGCCCGTGAATACCGCCCCCGGACTTCGGCGGCAGTGCTTATCGGCCCCGAGGGCGATTTCGACCCGGCGGAAGTGGATGGAGCTCTAAAAGGCGGCTGGATGCCGGTCACCTTAGGCGACAACCGGCTGCGCACCGAGACAGCGGCCATAGTGGCCTGCGACACATTCCACATAATCGACCAGATAAACCCCGAATAATGAAAACAGATATGCCCGACAACAAGATGTTCAGCCGGCTCACAGCCTCCGGCAACTTCTTCCTGCTCGCAGGCCCCTGCGTGATAGAAGGCGAGAAAATGGCTCTTGAGATAGCCGAGACCATAGTGGAAACAACTTCAAGACTCGGCATTCCCTACGTGTTCAAAGGTTCCTACCGCAAGGCCAACCGCTCACGCATCGACTCATTTACCGGAATAGGCGACGAGAAAGCCCTGCGCATATTAGCCAAGGTAAGGGAGGAATTCGGATGTCCCGTGGTGACCGACATACATCTGCCCGAAGAGGCTGCAATGGCAGCCGAATACGTGGACATTCTTCAGATTCCCGCCTTCCTCTGCCGTCAGACCGACCTGCTTGTGGCGGCAGCCCGCACCGGCAAAGCCGTCAACATCAAGAAAGGACAGTTCCTTTCGCCGGAGGCCATGCAGTTTGCCGTGCAGAAAGTGCGCGACGCCGGGAATGAAGATGTGGCCGTTACCGAACGAGGCGTTTCTTTCGGTTACCAGGATCTCATAGTGGATTACCGCGGAATTCCCGAGATGCAGAAATTCGGATGCCCGGTGATTCTTGACGCAACCCATTCACTGCAGCAGCCTAACCAGCCAAAAGGCGTTACAGGCGGCCGTCCCGACCTCATAGAGACCATAGCGCGCGCGGGAATAGCCGTTGGCGTGGACGGTCTTTTCATAGAGACGCATCAGAATCCGGCTGTGGCCAAGAGCGACGGCGCAAACATGCTTCCTCTGGCTCAGCTGCCCTCGCTTCTGGAGCACCTGACTGCCATACGCAGCGCTATCAACAGCTTCCGGGAAGCATAAGCTGATACACATACGCATCGGAATATCTGCCTCCGCATCTCACCCAGCTGCGGAGGCAGCCTGCTATTTTGTAACCTGCACGGTCAAAAAGTGCTCTTGAAGCAGTGTTTCCGGCGCTCACAACGGCGTACAGCTGATGGAGGCCAAGCTGACCGGAGCAATAATCCGCGAGGATTTCGAGCGCGCGCCGCCCTATGCCGCGGCCACGCATAGCCGTCTCCACCACTATCCCCACTCCGGCACGGCGATTGAGGGCGTCCACATCATATAGGTCGACCATGCCACATGTCTCGCCGTCGCAGTCTATCATAAGCCGCAACTGGCCCTGAGCGAAAGCGTCGGGCGTATAATTGTCTACGTACGCGGCAAGCAGATGGCGCGAAAGCGGGGCGCGCGTGTGTCCGTCGGGCCACACCGCCGGGTCGTTTTCCATTCTGAACATGGCATCAATATCAGAAGGTTCGGGGGCGCGGAGAGTGATTTCCATAGATTTTGTGATTTTTATAATATTTGTTGGTGTCAGGATTTGAAAGTGTCGCTGAAGAGTGTGCGCTGTTGTATGGAGCGTCCGAGAGTAATCTCGTCGGTGTACTCAAGCTCGTTGCCCACCGCCATTCCGCGTGCAAGCTGAGTGATTTTCAGCCCGGGGAAATCCTCGAGCTTGCGGAAGATATAGAAGTTGGTGGTATCGCCCTCCATGGTGGCGCTTAGAGCCAGAATCACTTCCTTTACCCGGCCTGAGGCAACGCGGTCTACAAGCGATGCAATCTCGAGCGAATCGGGGCCGATGCCGTCCATGGGCGAAATGACGCCTCCGAGCACATGATACACGCCTCCGTACTGGCGCGTGCGCTCTATACTCATCACATCGTTGACAGCTTCCACCACACACACCGTAGAGTGGTCGCGGCGCGGGTCGGAGCAGATGTCGCAAGTATCGGTCTCCGAGATATTATGGCACATCTCGCAGTATTTCACTCCGCGGCGCATATTTATGATGGCCTCGCCCAGCGCCACTCCTTCGGCCTCGTCGCGGCGGAGAAGATGAAGGGCGAGCCTCAGAGCCGTCTTGCGCCCTATTCCGGGTAGTCGCGACAGTTCCGTAACGGCGTTCTCGAGCAGCGATGACGAAAATTCTTCCTGCATAATCCGAATATACGTTCTGAAAATAATTACGGCGCCCCTCCCTGGAGGGGGAGAAACGCCGTATTCCGAATTTCTTTTTTAGTGTAAAGACAGAGTGGTCACTGGCCGAGGTAAGGCTTGAGCAGACGGCTCTTCTGTCCTTTAAGGCGGCGGATGGCTTTTTCCTTGATCTGACGCACACGTTCACGCGTGAGGTCAAACTTGGCTCCGATTTCTTCCAGTGTCATTTCCTGACATCCTATACCGAAAAACATCTTGAGGATTTCGCGCTCACGCTCGTGGAGCTGATGAAGTGCGCGGTCAACCTCCTTCGAGAGGGATTCCTGGTTGAGCGAAGAGTCGGCCATGGGCGAATCGTCGTTGGTAAGCACGTCGAGCAGACTGTTGTCCTCACCCTCCACAAACGGGGCATCGACCGAGATGTGACGGCCTGAAACCTTGAGAGTGTCGGCAATTTTGTCGACGGGCACATCCAGTTCCTCGGCGAGTTCCTCGGCCGAAGGACGGCGTTCGTGGTCCTGCTCGAACTTCGACAGCGCTTTGCTGATCTTGTTGAGCGAACCAACCTGGTTCAACGGCAATCGCACGATGCGCGACTGTTCGGCAAGAGCCTGAAGAATTGACTGTCTAATCCACCATACCGCATAGGAGATAAACTTGAAGCCCCTCGTCTCGTCGAACTTCTGTGCTGCCTTTATCAGGCCCAGATTGCCTTCGTTGATGAGGTCGGGCAGACTCAGACCCTGGTTCTGATACTGCTTGGCCACTGACACAACAAAGCGAAGATTTGCACGTGTGAGTTTGTCGAGTGCTTTAGCGTCTCCCTGGCGAATGCGCTGTGCCAGCTCCACTTCCTCCTCCACGGAGATAAGAACCTCGCGGCCTATTTCCTGAAGATACTTGTCGAGCGACGCGCTTTCGCGGTTAGTGATTGATTTTGTGATTTTTAGTTGTCTCATCTTTCAAGATTGCGAGATTAAGCGTGCGAAATTACAAAATTTCATCTCAAAAAACAATTCCGAAGCCCCTTATTTCCCACGCTTTAAACTATTTTAGCAGTACATGAGAGAAAAACCAATGAAGCCTGCAGGGAGAGAACCGCAGGCTTCACTATGTCTTTGTTTTTAAGAAACTGTTATTTCTGACGGGCCCAGTGTATGAGTTCACTCCATGAAGGTTTCTTACCATACATGAAGATGCCCACACGGTAGATTTTAGCGGCAATCCACACCATTACCAGGAACGAAAGATAGAGAACTGCAAGCGACACGACAATCTCCCATGCCGGTACGCCCGAGGGAATGCGGCTCATCATCACCATCGGCGAGGTGAACGGCACGTAGGACAGCGCAACCCCTATGCCCGACGACGGATCCTGCGCGGCCATCATGGAGAATATCATACCGAAGATAATCAGGAACATGGGAATGGACTGAAGCTGCGAGGCGTCCTGGATGTTGTCGACGGCCGAACCTATGGCGGCATATATCGCGGCATACAGCATGAATCCGCCAATGAGATAAAGCGCCATATAGCAAAACAGGCTGAGGATATAACCCACATTGGATAGACGGGCCACAATCTGTATCATCTCCGGATCTATGCCGGTGTCGGATGCGGCGACGGCTCCGGCAGCATTGTAGGTCTGCACCTGCTCAAGCAGTTCGGCAGGCATAAGGGCCGGGAGAACAAATGCCGTCATCAGGCCGATGAGAACGGCCCATATCACAATCTGGGTCACAGCCACCAGACCTATGCCGCAAATCTTTCCGAGCATGAGCTGAACGGGCTTCACTGAGGAGACCACAAGCTCGAGCACGCGGTTGTTTTTCTCCTCGATGATGCTTGTCATCACCATCTGGCCATAGATAAGCATCACCATATAGAGTATGAGCATCAGCACAAGTCCCAGACCGTAGCTCAGGCCGGCTGAGGACTCCTTAGCCTCCTCGCTGGTCGATTCCGTGCGGTAGGCTTTCAGCGATACATCGCTGTGGATTTCCTCAAGTATCTTGTCGAGACCGGCTATATTGTATGAGGCTATGCGTTCATTCTCTATAATATCGTTTACCTGGGAGGTTATGCCCGATTCGAGGGAGAGCGAGGACGCCTTGCGCGAATAGAGCAAGAGACCGTCGGAACCGTTTGCCACTCCGGCCGGAATCACCAGCACGGCATCGGTATCCTCGTTCTTGACGAGTGAATCGAGCGGAGCCTCTGCCTTTACGAAGGCTATATCCTCGTTGCTCTTGAGTTTGTCGAATATGAATCCGCTCTTGTCTATCACCTCCACCTGACGGGAGTCGCCTTTGCTGAAAAGCATTATCAGCGACGGCGCCGCCATGAGGGCAAGCATGAGAAGCGGCATGAGAAGAGTGGTGAATATGAAGCTTTTCTTTCCCGCGCGCTCCATAAACTCGCGCTTTATGATAATTCCTACTCTGGAGTCCATAATTTTTAAGCTTTGGGTGAATCCTTGACCATGGAGATGAACACATCGTTCATCGAGGCACGCGATTCATTGATTGAACATATATCCACGGTTTTGTTGGCGATGTCTATGAGAGAGCGCACACCGGCCTGGGGCTTGAGCGTCACGGCCATTTCCGTGACTTCGGGACTGCCAGATTCCAGAATCTCGAAATCGTCGGTCACCGGCTCGATGGCTGACGCAAGGCTGCGGGAATCGCCGCGGAAACGGAGGCGGTAACGGCCGTCGGAGAACTTGCGGCGGATCTCCTCCACGTTTCCGCTCAGAATGTTGCGGCCCTGGTTGATAAGCGAGATGTTGTCGCATATCTCTTCAACGGAAGCCATGTTGTGGGTGGAGAATATCACTGTAGAGCCTTCGTTTTTAAGGCGCAGAATCTCGTCGCGGAGCAGATTGGCGTTCACGGGGTCGAAGCCCGAGAACGGCTCGTCGAAAATCAGAAGCTTGGGGCGGTGAAGCACAGTAACGATAAACTGCACTTTCTGGGCCATGCCCTTGGAGAGCTCTTCGACCTTGCGGTTCCACCAGCTCGATATTTCGAAACGTTCGAACCATTCCTTAAGGCTACGGGTGGCCTCGGCCTTTCCAAGGCCTTTCAGACGGGCGAAGAATACGGCCTGGTCGCCTACTTTCATTTTCTTGTAGAGGCCGCGTTCCTCGGGAAGATAACCGATGTTCACCACATCGTCCTGGCTCAGCGGATGACCGTCGAAGGTCACCAGACCGGAATCTGGCGCCGTGATATGGTTTATTATTCTGATGAGTGTGGTCTTGCCGGCGCCGTTCGGGCCCAGAAGACCGTAGACCGTGCCCTCAGGCACAGAGAGCGAGACCGAATCGAGCGCCTTGTGGCCGGTATAGGTCTTGCTCACGTTATCTACCGTTAGTATATCCATACTTTTTTCTGTTACTGTTGGTTTATTTGGATTCCTTTTGACAAATATGACGCTTCTGCACGCCATAAATTGCACCGGAGTCAATTATTTTTTTTGCCGCTTGCCGAAAAAGCGGTTCAGAATCACGGCCAGGGCGCCGTCGCCGGTCACATTGCATGCAGTTCCGAAACTGTCCATGGCTATATACAGCGCTATCATCAGCGCGTTCTGGGCCTCGGTAAAGCCGAGTATGGAGGAAAGCAGTCCGAGCGAGGCCATTATCGCTCCACCGGGAATGCCCGGGGCAGCGATAATCGTGATTCCTATCATGGCGATGAAATGGGCGAACATCCCTGCCGAGTAAGGTTCGCCGTGCAAAATCATCAGGGCGAGAGCGCACGCCACGATTTTCAGCGTGCTGCCCGACATGTGGATTGTGGCGCAGAGAGGCACCGTAAAACCGGCCACATCCTCGTCCACGCCCATTTTCACCGTCTGCCGGAGCGTTACGGGAATTGTGGCGGCCGACGACTGCGTTCCCAGTGCGGTGAAATAAGCAGGCATCATGGTCCACAGCATCCTGAAAGGGTTCTTGCGGTTGAAGCAAGCAGCAATGCCGTATTGCAGAAAGAGAATACCGATATGCAACACGAAAATCACTCCTATGATCTTGGCGAACGCCGTGATGATGGCCGTTACCTGTCCGGCCACGGTCATGTTCACGAAAATACCGAAGATATAAAACGGAAGAAGCGGAATCACAATCCTATTGATGGCAAGCGCCACGATGTCGCGGAATTCCGAGAGCCCGCGGCGCAGCGCTGTGGAATGAACCACGGCACAACCCACGCCGAGCATGAACGCAAGCACCAGCGAGGTCATCACCCCCATAAGAGGCGGAATGGCAATATTGAAATACGTAGTGATTTCAACCTGCTGCTCCAGAGCGGCCTTCTCAACGCCTGCAGCTCCGGAAAGCATCCCCGGAAACAGCCATGCGCCCGTGAAATAGCTTATGAATCCGGCCATTACCGTAGCCCCGTAGGCAAGTAGAGCCGTGGCCACAAGCATCTTCCCCGCGCGTCCGCCGAGATCGGCAATGGCCGGAGCCACGAATCCAAGAATGATGAGCGGAATCAGAAATCCCAGGAACTGGGAGAAAACGCCGTTAAAGGTAGCACAAAGCTGCGCCCACCACATAGGGCTGACATATCCTATGCCGATACCTGCCGCGATTGCTATGGCTATGCGGCCAAGCAGACCTATTCTGAATTTCTTGTTTTTTGTTTTTTCGTCCATAAAAAGACTGCCTCTAAGAATTTTCTCAACAAATTTAGCATATTTTTGTGCACGGATGCAACTTTTCGCTTCCCGCTTTCGTCAAAGCTATAAAACCAATAAACTGTTACACTAAAATGAAAATCCAAAAACTGATGTTTGGCTCCGCGGCAATATTATTCGGCCTCTGCTCACAAAGCTGCGTTTCGGCCGCTTCAAACGCATTCGAGAAATTAGCGAATTTAACCATGGGCGAGGTCGAGAAGGCCGGCCCGATGAAGACCATAACCATCCAGGCCGACAAAGTGACCTCTATCGACACCTCGAGTGGTATAAGGGTAGAATATACCCAGGGAAGCGGAACATCGGTGACGCTTACCGCACCCGACAACATAATAGATGATGTGGAAGTGACCGTGAAGAATGGCGAACTGAACTGCGGCATGAAGACCAAACGCCGCGTCAACAAACCCATAACCGTTACCGTCACCTCACCCGGAGTCGACGAACTCGATGCAAGCTCCGGTTCTTCCATCAAAATTGTTTCCGGACTGGATATGCCGGGTGCGGAAATGGAGATTTCAGCATCAAGCGGAGCGAGAATAGACATTAATAATATAAGCGCCGAAAGCATAGAGGGAGAGGCTTCAAGCGGCTCCGCGCTCAGAATAGACGGTGCCAAAGCCACCACCATGGCTTACTCCACCTCCAGCGGCTCAAGCATGAGAGTAGAGTCGATTACAGCCGGTTCCGTAACCGGAAAATCATCGAGCGGAAGCTCAATGGGGCTTTCAGGCACATCCAAATATGTGGAGCTGCGCGCATCCTCGGGCTCTTCATTAAGCGGCCGCTCACTCGTTGCTGAAACCGGTCTGCTCAAATCATCCAGCGGCGCCAGCGTGTCGGGCAACGTGAAAGGCTCATGCGAAATCGAGAAATCCTCCGGCGGCTCCGTCAGCAACCGCGCCGACTGACAGCCCGGAAAATCCCGCAGTCTCCGGAAGGTTATGCCCCCAATTGTAGGGCTGTTCCATGGAGCAGCCGTTAAAAGCCATTGATTGACATCGGATGCACGAGCGTACATCCCTACAATTTGGATGATACTTTGAAGGCTGCAATACCAGTTCCGAATCATTTGATATGATTGAGTATAAGCAACATAAATTCAGAGCGATGTGTCAGCAACAAGATATCTGACACACCGCTCTCAATGTTTTTTCAACTGGGTATTATTCCGGGAGGGAATAGCCGGCGAGACGGGCTATTTTGCGGGGAATCTCGGTGTTGTCCTGGAAACATCCGAATATTTCGCTTCCGGGGCCTGCAGCATAAACGGGCACAGGGTTGCCGGTGTGATGGGGAGTGGTCCATCCGGCTCCGGCCTTGGTTGACATTACGCTGAACACCTTATCGGCAAAGGCATTGAAGTTGTTGTAGAGTCCTTTCTTGTCCTCACCGTGGCCGCGCTCAAACACTTCAGTGAAAAGATTGTGGAGCTGTTCGGTCTCCTTGTCGCTGAGCTTTACGCCTTTCCAGAAACCGAAATTATTCTCCAGATATGCTTTCATGTCGTTCCAGCTATAGGCAGAATCGGTAGCAATCACCTTCTTGCATATATCCGAAAACATTTCCTTTGACACTTTCTGATTGGTATACAAATCAAAATGGGCGTTATAACCTGTAGCCTCACAGCCCGTCGACATTCCGCCCGTATCATGATCGGCAGTCACAACAATCAGAGTCTCGTCGGGATGCTGGAGCATGAAATCGTAAGCAATACGCAGCGCGTTATTGAAATTGAATATCTCGGAAATGGCTGTGGCTCCGTCGTTACCGTGAAGGGCATGGTCGATATTACCACCCTCCACCATCATGAAGAACTTGTCGGGAGAAACGGCCTTCAGATGGTCCAGACATGCACCTGTCATCTGCTCAAGGGTAATCATGCCGGGTATCGAGTCAATCATATAGCCGGTGTTTCCGTCCTGGAAAGGTTTACGGTCCAGAAGCACCACGCGGCCGCCCGCGGGTTTGTCTGCAAGGTATTCGTCATATCCGTTGATTATCCGTATGCCTTTCTCGCGGTAAATGTCGAGCACATCGGTGGGCTTGCCTTTCTTTTTCAGGCCGTTGAGAGCCGAACCGGCAAGAAAATCAAAACCGCTTGATGCGAAATCGCGGTCAACCTCCGGGCGCATGCCGCGATTGGCCACATGGGCATAGAAGGCTCCGGGAGTAGCATCGTCGGGAGCCACATTCGTCACCAGACCTACGCCGTAGCCGTTGTCCTTAAGAACGCTGGCTATGGATACCACAGCCACGGTATCAGGAGTGACGCCAAGCATGCCGTTGGCGGTTTTCTTACCGGTAGCCAGAGCGGTGCCAGCGGCTGCCGAATCGGTCACGGGTGAGCTTGCAGAATAGGTCGATACCTGTCCGGCAACGGGGAAGGTCATCATCAGTGGAAGATTAGGCTGCCCGTAGACCGCACGGTTATATGCCACCGCTGCCATTACAGGAGCCATGCCCATGCCGTCGCCAATGAAATAGAATATATACTTCGGCGTCGCGCCAAAAGCAATAGATGCAACCAGAGTTGCAAGAAACAGGATAATGTTACGTCTCATCAATTTATGTGTTATGGTTGATTGGTTAAAAATTTCATCAGAGCAGGCATGGCCTTGACGGCCTCGCGACGGCCTATTTCATACACTTCCGTCATGCGGGCGCGGTCAGTCGAAACGCGTCCTATGGGCAACACGCTCTCAGGTGCAATCACGAAGGTGTCACGCGCCCGCTCACCTTCGCCCACAAGCCGAAGCTGGGCATTGTACATCTCATGACGCCGCGCCATAGCGTCGGCTATGGCTCTTTGGCGGGGCAACAGCAATCGCCAGAGCCATGCGGGAGCGGGCTTCTTGAAATAGTCGCGGGGCTGGGTCAGCACTACCACATTGCGTTTGTAGCCTATAGAACGGAAATAGGCAAGAGGAATTGAATCGGAAATGCCGCCGTCAAGCATCAGGCGCCCGTCGTCCACTCTCACGGGCCGGGTGACCGCGGGCATCGAGGCCGAAGCTCGGAGCCATTCCAGTGAATCACGGTTCACGCGGTCCATCCGGTAATACACCGGTCGGCCCGTGGCAACATCCGTCGTCACAAGATAAAACTCCATCGGATTCTCCTCGAAACGCTTCGTATCAAAAAGATCCAGCTGCAGAGGCACAGTGCCGTAAGCAAATTCGGCATTCACCAGATTGCCGGTGGTGAGAAGCGAACGCAAACCCATATATCTGGGATCAGGAGCATATTTGAGATTATATCGGAGCACACGCCCGGGCTGACATGACTTATAGTTGCAGCCGAAATTCGACCCGGCCGAGACTCCTATCATGCCCTCAAACTCCAGGCCATGCTCCATCATAACGTCAATAACACCCGCTGTGAAAAGGCCGCGCATGGCGCCCCCTTCAAGCACAAGTCCGGTTTTCATTGTTTCGCTCATCTACTGCAAATATAATAAAAAGCATTTCCCGGTTAAATTAAATTTTAGGTAAATTTGTCGCCGAATTAACCACGGAGAGATATCAAGATGCAGATTACCGACATAAAAATCGACGATTTCGACTATCCCCTTCCCGACGAACTGATAGCCCGCCACCCTCTTACGCAGCGCGATGCATGCCGTCTACTCGTGAGAGAGAATGATGGCACGCTGCAGCACCGTCTGTTTTCCGATCTCCCTCGCCTCCTCCCCTCCGATTCGATAATGGTGTGCAACAACACCCGCGTTATCAACGCCCGACTGCGTTTCCACAAGCCGGGAGCCTCGGGAGCGCTGATAGAGATTTTCTGCCTGGAGCCGGAATCGCCCCGCGACTATGAGCGCTCGTTTGCCGCCACCGGCTCCTGCTCATGGCTCTGCTTCGTGGGCAACAGCAAGCGGTGGAAGGAAAGGCCGCTGACCCTCGACCTCAAAATCGACGGAAAGGATGTAAGGCTTAGCGCTGTCCGCACCGAGCGGCGCGACAACGCCTCCGTGGTACAGTTCACGTGGGACAACCCGTCCGTCACCTTCTCAAAAATAATAGACGCGGCCGGCGAGATTCCAATCCCTCCTTACCTCAACCGCGCAACCGAACAGTCGGATACCACCGACTACCAGACGGTGTTCAACCGCATAGAAGGCTCCGTGGCGGCCCCTACCGCCGGTCTTCACTTCACCCCCCGCGTGCTCGATGAAATTGATGCTCTCGGCATCCCCCGACGCGAACTCACACTGCATGTGGGCGCGGGAACTTTCCAGCCCGTGAAATCCGATACCATCGGCGACCACACCATGCACAGTGAGTTTATATGCGTGGACCGCGCCCTGATAGAAGAGCTGGCTGCTACAGACAGAAAGGTGATAGCCGTGGGGACTACCTCGGTGCGCACGCTCGAGAGCCTGTTTCATCTGGGATGCATGGTAATCCGCGGCGAGAAGCCGTGTGAAGTGCCTCAGTGGTACCCCTATACCGACGGACAGGATATCCCGACGCCCGACGCCCTCCGCGCCCTTGCTGGATATCTCGTCGAAAACAGTCTTGACCGCCTCGTGGCCTCCACCCGCATCATCATAGCTCCCGGCTACCGCTATCGGGTTGTCCGCGGAATGGTTACCAACTTCCATCAGCCGAAATCAACGCTGCTCCTGCTCGTATCGGCCTTCACCGGAGGCGACTGGCGCCGGATGTACAGCGAAGCCCTCCGGGAGCGCTACCGCTTCTTGAGCTACGGCGACGCCCAGCTCCTGCTATAAAATCCATAGGATTATAAAATTTATACAATTTATAAGATTTATAAGACTTATATTTTGATTTGCCAATCCTAACCGCTACTGTGGAACACCAGGCGACAAATGTTCCACGAGTTATTAACAATCCGGCCGTTTTATAAACATTTAACTCAATTTCAGCGCGAAACCTATTAAAGGAGAGCCTAAAAGGGCTACATTTGCAACGTAAAACACATTGCAAATGGGCAAAATAATAGCTATCGCAAACCAGAAAGGCGGTGTGGGCAAAACCACCACCACCATCAACCTCGGGGCCTCCCTTGCATCCGAGGGTAAGAAAGTGCTTATAATCGACGCCGACCCCCAGGCCAACGCCACTTCCGGTTACGGTATAAACCCCGAGGAAATGAGCTCCTCGATTTACGAATGTCTGGTCGACGACTATCCTCTGGCCGGAACCCAGGTGTCTACCTGTGTGGAAGGGCTCGACCTCATAGGTTCCCGCATAGACCTTGCAGGCGCCGAAATAGAGCTTATCTCGCGTCCCAACCGAGAAAAAGTGCTCGCAAACCTGCTGCGCGGCATCGCCGACAATTATGACTACATTCTCATAGACTGCTCCCCTTCACTTGGCCTGATTACCGTCAATGCCCTTACGGCAGCCGATTCGGTTATTATCCCCGTGCAGGCTGAATACTTCGCCCTCGAGGGCATCTCGAAACTCATCAACACCATACGCATCATCAAACCCAAACTCAATCCCGGGCTTGAAATCGAGGGGTTTCTCCTCACGATGTACGACGCGCGCCTGCGCCTTGCCAACCAGATATACGAGGAGCTGAAGACGCACTTCGGCGACATGGTGTTCACCACCGTCATTCCGCGCAATATCCGTCTTTCCGAGGCTCCGTCACACGGCCTGCCGGCCCTGCTCTACGACCCCGAAAGCCGCGGCGCAACATCACATGTGGCTCTCGCGCGCGAAATCATAGCTAAGAACAAACGCAAGGCCCAGAAGAAACAGGCCGTGGCTCAATAATCAGAAACTACCATGACTAAACCGCTACGACGCAACGCCCTGGGGCGCGGACTCGACTCCCTGATACCGATGGACGACGTGCCCGCAAGAGGCACAATCGCCATAAATGAAATAGCCCTTGACCAGATTTCACCCAATCCCGACCAGCCGCGCACCACTTTCGACGCGGAGGCTCTGGAGGAACTTGCGGCTTCCATCCGTGAATTCGGAGTGATCCAGCCTCTTTCGCTGCGAAAGACCGGCCCCGACTCCTATCAGATAATAGCCGGAGAGCGGCGCTACCGCGCAGCCTCTATGGCCGGGCTCCAGAGCGTGCCGGCCTACATACGCACAGCCAACGAGGCCGAGCTGACCGAAATGGCCCTCATCGAGAACATCCAGCGTGAGGACCTCAACGCCATAGAAATAGCCCTCACGTTCAAAAAACTCATCGACCAGTATTCGCTCACCCAGGAACGCCTGAGCGAACGCATAGGCAAAAAGCGCGCCACGGTGGCTAACTTCCTGCGTCTTCTGAGGCTCCCGGCCGAGGTTCAGCTTGGTCTGCGCGACAAACTTGTGGACATGGGCCACGCCCGTGCCCTGCTGTCGATTGAGGACCCCACGCTTCAGCTCAAGCTCTACAAGCTCACCCTCAAGGAAGGACTGTCGGTGCGCCGCGTCGAGGAACTCGCCAAGCAATATCGCGAGGGCACGCCCGAGAAGCCCGCAAAAAAAGCCGAAAAACACTCGCTGAGCGAGGACTTCGAGATTCTGCGCAACCATCTTTCGCAGCGTTTCGCCACTCCGGTGGCATTCAACTGTGATGCCAAAGGACGCGGAAAAATCACGTTCAACTTCAAAAATGAAGAGGAACTTGAGCGTCTGATAACCATCTTTGATTCCGCCTTGGATACCTCGGCCCGGCAATGACCTGACAAATTTGGCCTTGCTCCCGACTTTTTTTCGTATCTTTGACTCCATCTTGAAAATTAAAACCAACCGACAACTGATTTATCGGTAGCGCGCAAGCTTACGCATCGCACGCAAGCCATTGATGATAAACCAATTGACCGAAAACAATCCGGATAGTGGAAACCTGCAGACCACACTCGAGGAAAATACTTTTCGTGGTTCTGGGCGTGATGGCTCTCGCGCTCGGATGCCCTTTTAACATTTTTTCAGCAGCTCCCCAAAAGCCGGTCCGGCCCGTTCATCGGCCCGTTTCTCCCGTGAGGGAAATGCCCGACACCATAAATCTCTCTCCCTCCACCCCCGACAGCGCCCTCATTGTGGGAGAACGGTTTTCTCTCACAGGCGACACTGTGAGTTTCACCCCCGTAGATACTCTGGCCATACGCCCCGACGGACAGCCCGCGCTTTTCACCGACTCAATCGCCCCGGCAGCAGTTCCCGCCGGGAAAACGCGCGAATTCAACCCCGACCCCATACGCGCCGTGTGGCTGTCGGCTCTCTTCCCCGGACTCGGACAGATTTACAACCGCCGCTTCTGGAAACTCCCCATTCTGGTGGGAGGTTTCATGGGTCTGGGCTACGGAGCGTCATGGAACAACAACATGCTCTCCGACTACAGCCGCGCCTACAGCGACATAATGGACAACGACCCCAACACCAACAGCTACATGGACTTTTTCCCGCCGACCACCAACGAGGCGGACATAAATAAAGAATGGCTCAAACGAACGCTGAAATCACGCAAGGACTATTTCCGCCGCAACCGCGACCTCTGCATCATATCCATGGTTGGAGTCTATGCGCTGGCCATAGTGGATGCCTACGTGGATGCCTCGCTGAGCCACTTCGACGTAAGCCCCGACCTTTCGATTAACGTGGCGCCGACCATCCTGCCCGATATAAACGGCAACAGGCCGGCGTTCGGCGTGCTGTGGGCCCTCAATTTCTAAGGAACAATGAAAAGACTGAAGCATATCGACATGAAAAGACCAATACTGACGATACTCGCCGCAGGCATTGCACTCGCCATGCATGCGGGGCCCTCGGTCCTCGACATAAAGCATTCCATCACCGACAATAATGTGGTGGCTCCCGAAAGCTTCGAGACCAAGACTCGCCAGCTCCGAGAAAACTATTACCTGAAGCACTTCACTGTGGAAGCTCCCACCGACGGCACCGGAAACGTGGGCAACGCCACTGAATACGAGGACCTCCTCTCGCGCCTTCCGGCCGAGATCGAGATGCCCTACAATCAGATTGTAGGCAAGTTCATAGACATGTATCTGGGCAAACGCCGCGACCTTGTGAGCGACATGCTCGCCCTTCACAACTATTACGGCCGCATATTCGTGGAAGAACTCGTGAAGCAGAAAGTGCCTCTGGAACTGCAGTATCTGCCGGTGATTGAAAGCGCCATCAACCCCAACGCCGTGTCGCGCGCCGGCGCCGTAGGCCTCTGGCAGTTCATGCCCGCCACGGCCCTCGACCTCGGACTTGAGGTGAATTCGCTCGTGGACCAGCGCCGCGACCCGCGTCTGGCCTCGCACTACGCCGTGAAATACCTCAAACAGCTCTACGGCATATACGGCGACTGGTCGCTTGCCATCGCTGCCTACAACTGCGGCCCCGGCAACGTGAACAAGGCCCTGCGCCGTGCAGGAGGAGGCAAAAAGGACTTCTGGGAGATTTACAACTATCTTCTTCCCGAGACCCGCGGCTACTTCCCCGCATTCATCGCAGCCAACTATGTGATGAACTATCACAACCGCTACGGCATCAAGCCCACACTGGTCAAGAACGCGCTGGTTACCGATACCGTGCAGGTGTCGCAGCGTGTCAATTTCCAGCAGATAGCCGACGTGCTCCAGATTCCCGTGGAGGAAATCAGGATGCTCAACCCGCAGTTCCGCAAGGATATCATACCGGGCGACAACCATCCCTACGCGCTGGTGCTCCCCTCGCAGCAGGTGCTCAGCTACATTATGAGCGAGCCCCAGATTCTTGCCAACAACGCCGACGAATACGGGCGCCGCACATACGTTGAGCCCGGCACACCGCTTGAGCCCACCGACAACAGCAACACCAACCAGCTTTCGGCCGACAGCCAGACAAAGAATGCCGACGGCAATCTCAGTGTGGACAACGAGATATCTTCGGCCCCGGAAAAGAAAATCCACGTGGTGGGACGCGGCGAGAATCTGCGCGACATAGCCAAGAAATACGGCGTAAGCGCCACCGACATCAAACGCTGGAACAACCTGCGCCGCGGCAAAGTGAAAGAAGGCGACCAGCTCGAGATTCAGGTTTACGAGCGACAGCTGGCAAAAGCAAGCACCGTTCCCACAACGGAGACAACCGTCACCGAGCGCGTGGACACACGGGCATCCGTCAACGAGGAAAACCGCTCCACCTCCTCACGCTCCGAGCGTGCTTCGCGTGCCAAAGAGACCAAGGCAAAGACAACCACCTACACCGTGCGCCGCGGCGACAACCTCGATAAAATCGCCAAGAAATTCGGCGTGGGCATCGACGATATCCGGTCGGCCAACGGCATGTCGCAGGGCACCACCCGCATCAACATCGGCCAGAAGCTCAAGATTCCCGGAGGAAAATCCGTGAGCAGCGCAAAAAAATCTACAAAAAGCAAATCGAAAACCACAAAGCGTAGGTCGAAAAAGAAAAAATAGAGCCGCCGCCGCTAAACCGACATAATGCACGCAATTCATAGAAAAGCGTGACAAACTGAAATTTCGGCATCTTGATTCCGGCCCTCCGGGGCAGAATTTAAGATGCCGATTTATTTTATTTCTGAAATAATATTTTCTACATTTGCTACCATAAAAACAAAAACATAATCCAGAATCTATACCTAAAACACCCCGTTATGGATATAAACAAAATCATGAGCTCTCTCGAGATGAAGCATCCCGGAGAGAAAGAGTATCTTCAGGCAGTGAAGGAAGTGCTGATGTGCGTGGAGGATGTCTACAACCAGCATCCCGAATTCGAGAAGGCACGTATCATCGAGCGGATGGTAGAGCCCGACCGCATATTCACATTCCGCGTGACCTGGACCGACGACCGCGGCCAGGTGCAGACCAACCTGGGATATCGCGTGCAGTTCAACAATGCCATCGGCCCGTATAAAGGCGGCATCCGTTTCCACGCTTCCGTAAATCTTTCCATCCTTAAATTCCTCGGTTTCGAGCAGACATTCAAAAACGCCCTCACCACCCTTCCCATGGGCGGCGCCAAAGGCGGCAGCGACTTCTCGCCCCGAGGCAAGAGCGATGCCGAAATCATGCGCTTCTGCCAGGCCTTCATGCTTGAGCTCTGGAAGAACATAGGAATAGACCGCGACGTTCCCGCCGGCGATATAGGCGTTGGCGGACGCGAGGTAGGCTACATGTATGGCATGTACAAGAAACTCTGCAACGAGTGCGACGGCTCAATGACCGGCAAAGGCCTTTCATTCGGCGGCTCGCGCATCCGTCCCGAAGCTACCGGATTCGGCGCGCTCTACTTCGTGCAGAGCATGCTCGCCATGAAAAATACCGACATCAAGGGCAAGACAGTTGCCATATCGGGCTTCGGCAACGTAGCCTGGGGTGCAGCACTCAAGGCCAACGAACTCGGCGCAAAGGTGGTGACCATCTCCGGCCCCGACGGATATATCTATGATCCCGACGGCATCAGTGGCGAAAAAGTGGACTACATGCTTTATCTCCGCTCCACTGGCGAGGATATCGTGGCCCCATACGCTGAAAAATATCCGGGCTCCACATTCTATCCCGGCCGCAAGCCCTGGGAGCAGAAAGTGGACATCGCTCTGCCCTGCGCCACACAGAACGAACTTGGCGGGGAAGATGCCCGTCAGCTCGTTGACAACGGCGTGCTCATGGTGGCCGAAGTATCCAACATGGGTTGCACCCCCGAGGCCATCGACACCTTCATCAGCAACCGCGTTACCTACGCTCCCGGCAAGGCCGTGAACGCCGGCGGTGTAGCCACCTCCGGGCTTGAAATGAGCCAGAACGCCATGCACCTCCAGTGGAGTGCCGAGGAAGTTGACCAGAAACTCCACGTAATCATGCGCGACATCCATGAACAGTGCGTGAAATACGGCATGGAACCCGACGGCTACCTCAACTACATGAAAGGCGCCAATATAGCCGGCTTCATGAAAGTGGCCGACGCCATGATGGGCCAGGGAGTAATCTGATACCCTGCCGCAGCTCCTTAAGCAGAATACGCAAAGAAACAACAACCACAATCGGTGTGCCGGGCCTCTCCTCCGGCACACCGATTTTTTAAGTCTATACTACACTGTATGTCAGTGAAAATATATTACTTTGCGTATGACATAAACAACTATATCATAAGCCATGGCAAAAATCACAGTACAAAACACCGAAGTCAATGTAATAAAAGTAAATGGCGAGGACTATATCTGCCTGACAGATATGTTACGTGCCAAAGACGGAGATTTTTTCATAACCGATTGGTTGCGTAACCGCAACACTCTTGAATACATCGGCATTTGGGAGAGAGTATATAATCCCGATTTTAATTATGGCGAATTCGCCATAATTAGAAATCAGTCTGGCCTCAATAGTTTCAAAATAAGCGTCAAGGAATTTGTAGCAAGAACAAACGCAATAAGCGTTCATGCAAAAGCCGGTCGATATGGCGGTACATACGCCCATAAGGATATTGCCTTTGAGTTTGCGATGTGGATTAGCCCTGAGTTCAAAATCTACATCATCAAGGAATTTCAGAGGTTGAAGACGGAAGAACAAAGACTATTGGGTTGGTCGGCAAAGCGCGAACTGTCGAAAATCAACTACCGCATTCATACCGATGCAATAAAGCAAAACCTTATCCCGGCGGAGGTTACTCCCGCACAGGCAAGCATAATCTACGCTAATGAAGCCGATGTGCTGAATGTGGCAATATTCGGCATGACGGCAAAACAATGGCGCGAAGCCAATCCCGACCTCAAAGGGAACATACGCGATTACACAACGGTTAACGAGCTTATATGCCTATCGAATATGGAAAACCTTAATGCGGTTTTCATCGAGCAGGGAATGACACAAGGCGAACGGCTGGTGAAACTGAACCAGATTGCCATTCATCAGATGAGCGTGCTGGAAAGCGGTGATAATGAAAGGAAGATGCTGAAATGAAAAAGTGGCAGAAAATAATAGGTATAGCTGGAATAGCCTTGTTGACTTACGCGCATATCGAAGTCTTACGAAATTATTTGCAGATAATGAATTTCTCCGGAGCCTGGCATACGAATATAGAGCAGGAATGGTTTGTCTATTATATCGACAAAAATATAAAAATATTTTGGGCTTATCATATACTATCATTTATTGATTTGATGATAATTATATGCTTGTTCGTTTGCCTTTGGAAGAAAGGGTGTAAGAAATGATACTGACCGATAAGAGATTTTGGATCTGGGTGAGTATATGTGCTATTATCCCATTTATAATGGGATTATTTGCGATTACAATCTTAATATCTCCATATATAAATTTAGAGTTTTCAGATTTACTTCATTCTGAAAATATTGAAATATTTATAATATGGGAAATTGCATATTTATTGGCGTCAACCTTATCATATAGAAAAGTTGTATCAAGTGGCACGATTACGGGTTCCATAATTTGTTGGGGAATTGTCTGTCCTTTAATTGTGTTTTCATCATTTATTTGGGCCGGAATAAGAATTCACGACGGCTTCAGAGGAGTAGCCTATTTTATGATTTCGTGTATCTCATGGTGTGTTTCAATTGTACCATTATTATTAGGAGTGTATCTGTACAAAAGGATAACATCAGTGGGTTAGTTATGCAGGGTATAGTCGTTTAGGGAAGCAATGTAAAATAATGGTTGTTAAAATGGATCTGCAATATCCCATGTGTAAGGTAAGCCAACTCGGAGCGGCGGAGCCGCGGGGATTTGTAAAACCCGCTGCGTCAGCTGCGGGGAAAACGCGTTCTGTTCCACCTGCGACGAGCCTGGGAATGGCGATGTCGCAGTGTGCGTAAGCTTGGGAACCCCGACAGACAGCCCACGCTTACGCAACAGCGAGGCGCGCATGCTCCGCAGCTTGCCTAGAAGAAATCTATTGGCCTATTTTTCCGGTAGCTGTCGCAACCGGTTGTAAATAATTCGCGCCTCCGGCGCTTTCTGCCTGTTACAATATACTTTGAAGAAGTATAACCACGGCTTTTCAAACTATCGGTCCAAAAAATCCCTTCCGGATGGTTCTTAACACTTCAACCGGTTTTTCACATTGACCCCTTATTTCCACAAGACGCCCAGATTAGAAGCAGCTAAAAAAACTAAAACCCGAGGTTTGTCCGAAGACAGGGACACTCGGGGGATTCCGTTGCGAAGTTAAAATTATTTTCGTTATTTTGCAACGTAGCAATACATTAAAAATCACGAAGTGTAGTGGCACTTGCATGTGGAGTGGAGGATAAAGACGCTGCAAGATGGCAGACACGGGTTGCGAAAATGGAGAAAAAGGGTTATTTTTGCATCCCGTTATGAAATACGGTTTTGACAACGAGAAATATCTCAAAATCCAGTCCGAACACATAAGGGAACGCATAGCCCAGTTCGGCAACAAGCTCTACCTCGAGCTTGGAGGCAAGCTCTTCGACGACTATCATGCCTCGCGTGTATTACCGGGATTCCAGCCTGACAGCAAGCTGCGCATGCTTTCGCAACTGAGCGACCACGCTGAAATCGTGATAGTGATCTCCGCCCTTGACATCGAGAAAAACAAAGTGCGCCAGGATCTGGGTATAACCTACGATATGGACGTGCTGCGTCTGCGCACCGAATTCACCAACCGTGGATTTCTGGTTAGCTCGGTTGTCGTGACCCATTACAACGGCCAGGCGAGCGCCGACGCTTTCCGCAGCCGCCTCGACCGCATGGGCATCCGCACCTACTGCCACTACACCATCGAGGGCTACCCCAACAATGTGGCCCTGATAGACTCCGACGAAGGCTTCGGCCGCAACGACTATGTGGAGACCACCCGGCCTCTTGTTATTGTCACAGCCCCAGGCCCCGGCAGCGGAAAGATGGCGGTATGCCTCAGTCAGCTTTATAACGAGAACAAGCGCGGTATCGAAGCTGGATATGCCAAATTCGAGACCTTCCCCGTGTGGAATCTTCCTCTGAAACATCCTGTGAACCTGGCATACGAGGCTGCCACGGCCGACCTCAACGATGTGAACATGATCGACCCGTTCCATCTCGAGGCCTACGGAAAAACCGCCATCAACTACAACCGCGACATAGAAATATTCCCCGTGCTCAACGCCCTGTTCGAGGGCATATACGGTGAGAATCCTTACAAATCGCCCACCGACATGGGAGTGAATATGGTGGGATTCTGCATAAACAATGACGAGGTGTGTCGCGAAGCCTCCAAAAACGAAATTATCCGGCGCTACTACACCGCTCTCGGAGCCATGGCCCAGGGGGAAGGAAACGAACAGGAGGTAAGCAAAATAGCCCTTTTGCTCAACCAGGCTAAAATATCTCTCTCCTACCGCCGCTCAACAGTGGCTGCCAAAGAGCGCGCCGAGCGTTCGGGACGTCCCTGCTCGGCCATTGAGCTTGCCGACGGCACCATAATCACAGCCGAAACCTCGGGACTTCTCGGTCCGAGCGCCGCGCTGATTCTCAACGCCATCAAGCATCTTGCCGGGATAGACCATTCGGTGAAACTTATCCCTCAGTCGATGATAGAGCCGATACAGCACACAAAGATAAACTACCTGCGCAGCATAAACCCGCGTCTGCATACCGACGAGGTGCTCGTGGCTCTTTCCGTGCTCTCCACCACCGACGACCTCTGCCGCCGCGCCCTCGAGAAACTGCCGGAACTATACGGATGTCAGGCCCACTCCACCGTGATGCTGGGAGAGGTTGACCACAAGATTTTCAAGAAACTCGGTGTAGGGCTCACCTGCGATCCCGCGCGCAAGCCCCCGAAGAATCTCCCCGAAGTCACCGAAGTGTGATGTTCCCAGGCAAGCCCGGCGAACGACATGTTACAAAAACTTAATCCCTTGCCCAAACCTTTTTTTGGCTGCAAGGGATGTTTTTTCATAGGAAAACCGTATTTTTACATCGCATTCCTTTTCATAAACGAACGATATGGCAAATGCCCAGAAATATACAGTAGCCGACCTCGAACGCGACCATCGTGTGCTTGAACTCCTGTCGCAGAATTTTCCCAACATCAGCGCGGCAAGCACCGAGATAATAAACCTTGAGGCGATTCTCAACCTGCCCAAAGGCACCGAACACTTCGTGGCCGACCTTCACGGCGAATACGAGGCCTTCCGCCACATTCTGAAGAACGCTTCCGGCAACATCAAGCGCAAAGTGACCGAGATATTCGGCGCCACCATGCGCGATTCAGAGATAAAAGAGCTATGCTCCCTTATCTATTATCCCAAGCCCAAGCTGGAGATTGTAAAGCAGCATGAACAGGACCTGGCAAACTTCTACCAGATAACGCTTAACCAGCTGGTGAAAGTGGTGCGTTCCGTATCGTCGAAATACACCCGCTCCAAAGTCAGGAAATCACTTCCCAAAAGCTACGCCTATATTATAGAGGAGATGCTTCACGAAACTCCGGACGATGTAAAGAAACAGGCTTACTTCAACCGGATCATAGAGACCATAATCCTCACCGGACAGGCCGAGGATTTCATTGTGGCGATGTGCAACGTGATCCAGCGCCTGAGCATTGACCAGCTCCACATTCTCGGCGATATATTCGACCGCGGCCCCGGAGCGCACCTTATAATGGACCTTCTGAGCGATTATCCCAACTTCGATATCCAGTGGGGCAACCACGACATTGTGTGGATGGGTGCGGCCGCCGGAAACCCGGTGTGCATAGCCAACGTGCTCCGCATGTCGCTCCGCTACGCCAACATGACAACACTCGAGGACGGTTACGGAATAAATCTTGTACCGCTCGTCACAATGGCAATGGAGACCTATGCCAACGACGACTGCTCCTGCTTCGCACCGCGCATAGACCCCGACGACTCCACCTATTCCGACCGCGCGCGCCTCATGCTGGCCCGTATGCACAAGGCCATAGCTATCCTGCAGTTCAAGCTCGAAGGCGCCATTATAGACCGGCATCCCGAATGGGGCATGGACGACCGCAAGCTTCTCAACCATATCAACTATAAAGAAGACACCATAACCCTCCCCGAAGGCACTTTCCCCCTTCTCGACTCTTCCTTTCCTACCATAGACCCTGCCGATCCTTACCGGCTGACGCCTGAGGAAGCGGAACTGGTGGAAAAACTGGTGCATTCCTTCCTGGTGTCGGACAAGCTGCAGAGCCACATGGATACCCTCATATCCCACGGCTCCATATTCGGGGTCTACAACGGCAATCTGCTGTATCATGCCTCCATCCCACTCAACCCCGACGGAACGCTCAAGGATGTGACTGTGGGAGGCGAAAAATACCGTGGACGTAAGCTGCTGAAACGCATCAACATGATAGTGCGCGCAGCCTTCAACGACGACACTGACGCCGAGGAACGCGCGTTTGCCACAGATTTCTTCTGGTTTCTCTGGTGCGCTCCAGACTCTCCCCTCTTCGACAAATCGAAAATGGCCACATTCGAGCGCTATTTCATCGAATCGCCAGAAACACATAAAGAAATCAAAGGCAATTATTACACTCTGCGCGACAATCCCCGCGTCTGCGACATGATTCTTGAGGAATTCAACGTGACCGGGCCTCACCGCCATATAATCAACGGCCATGTGCCCGTGAGGGCCGCCAGCGGCGAAAGCCCCATAAAGGCCGACGGCAAACTGATGGTGATAGACGGAGGGTTCGCCAAAGCCTACCACGACACCACCGGCATAGCGGGTTACACGCTCGTGTTCCACAGCCGCGGATTCGAGCTTGTGCAGCACGAGCCTTTCACTTCGGCCGAAAATGCCATTCTCAACGGCACCGACATAGTGTCTACAAACCAGATTGTGGAGATGAGCGCCCACCGCATGCGCGTGAGCGACACCGACAAAGGCGCGGTGCTCCAGAGCCAGATCAACGAGCTGATGGAACTGCTCTACGCCTACCGCCGGGGGTATATCCACGAGCGCGCCTCAAGGTAAGAGCCGTCTCCTAAGCCTCGCGACGCAAGCGACGGAATCTTACCATCCGTTCACGTGGATGCGCTCCTCATTGAATTTCTCCTTCACTCTTCCCGGAGCCTTGGGATAGCCCAGGGCAATCACATTCAGCGGCTGTATGCTGTCGGGAAGCGAGAAATATGAGCGCAGGGATGCTACGCGTTCCTTATGGGGATAGCCTCCGCACCACACTGCCCCGAGGCCCATTCCATGGGCTGCCAGAAGCAGATTTTCAGCTGCGGCCGAGCAATCCTCGATCCAGAACTCATTTATGCTTCCGGGCTTGCGACCGGCCGTTGAACCGCATACTATCACTGCTGCCTGCGCGCGCCCCACGGGTGCCCAGGGGCCGGCCATAGCTCCGAGACTATCGAGTATCTCACGATCATTGACCACGATGAAATGCCACGGACGCTGGTCGCGCGCCGAGGGCGCCGCCATAGCTGCGCGCAGCAGGCTGTCCAGGGTGGCGCTTTCTATTTCGCGGTCGGTATAATCGCGCACACTCGCACGCGAAAGGATATTGTCATAGACAGTTCCGGCAACCGAAGCTTCGGGAGCATCGCTTTCCACGGCTGCTGCGTTTTGTGATGCGTCGCCGCCGTAAAGTTTGAAACAGAGGCCGAGCACGGCAAGCGCCAGAACCACATTGAATAAAACAGATGTCAGTTTCATTGATTATTTACTTTCGGAAATTTTAAACAGAGTACCTGTAGGGCACACAAAACGGCAATACGGACGGTGAATGAAGAGGGAGAGCACACAGATTACGGCCGCTGCCACAATCACACCGGTAACAGCTGAATCGAGCATGAATGCCGTGAAAAGCTCATAGTCAGTCCATGCAAACCAGCCGCCCACCCATAGGGCGAGCATCAGCGCGGCCCAGAGAGTGCGTCTCACCCACTCAAGAGCCTGCGTGGCCCGGGCTGACAGATGTATTTTCGGCAGACGGCTCATTCCCAGCAGTTCCTGAAGCGAGCCGAACGGACATATCCACAGGCAATAATGGTTCGCCCGTCCGAACAGCGGATAGACGAAAGCCGCCACAAGCATCAGAATAAGAATCAGCGACCCCCATCCGGCCACGCCTCGGCCCACAAGGCCTATCATGGCCGTATAGTTGATGAATGAGCCGGTCCAGAATCCAAGCACCACCACATTAACTATAAGCTGCACCACACGGTAACGGTGGGAACGCACAAACAGAGGCACTATGCAGCCGCACAGCACCACGGCAAGCGATGCGAAAAATCCGGCCGTAGGCTCAAAGGGGGTTGTCACGCCCTCTGTCACAGCCGAATTCACGGCATAGTCGAGGGCCGCGTGCATATTGGCGATAACGCTCTGCGATGAATAAGTGGCGCCAGTAACCCCGTCCACCTGCAGAGCGCGGGCCTCGGCCGGTGTCATGCCGTCCCACTTATGAATCAGGGCTTCCTCGGCGCGGGCGAAGAAGCGCGGTGTCTCCACATTCGGGAGAGCCTGCACCGAGTCAATACGTCCGTCGGTGATATAGACGGCAAGGGGCGTAGGACCTGCATAACCGCTTACGTTCTTGCAAAGCGATGCTGTGTTTATCACCGTGGTGCTTCCCGAGGTACTTACAACGGAGGTGTCTGACGGCGCAGCAGCGGGTATTCCCGCCACGGTACCGAAACGTACCACCGCCGCTGCCGCTATCATGAACAGGCAGGTCAGAAGCATCAGAAGATTTTGCAGTACTCTTGACATTTTTAATCTTATTTTTTGGTCAAGGGAGAATAGTCGCGGGAGTAGCGCAGCATCTGATCGGCATATCCTTCGCCATAATCAACCTTAACGTCAACCGTATTGCCGTTCTCGTCCTTAACAAGAGTATATACGGGGTTTACGAATCCTTTGTAGGGAGCGATATCGAGGGTAGCGTAACGGTCAAGCACCTCCTTGTGAAGAACCGGATCGACTTTCACGGCGTATCTTTCGATAAGATCGCGGCCGGCCTCATAGTCGCCTTCGCTGCGCACGCGCTGTATCTCGCCAAGCAACTGTCCGAAAAGGCCGCGAAGCGCCTCATAATCATTGATGTGCACGAATGTCTTGCCGTCTTTCTTCACCAGCTCCACCACTTTGTCGGGCGCACCTTTTTCGAGGGCCCATTCGGCGATAAGCTTGCGGTTGCGCATGTGGGCTTCCTCCACGTCCTTCCCCGGCTCTATGCGCATAAGCTGTGTCATGAGACCGTTGAGCATATAGTGGTAATACTGGGCTTTGTAAGCGTCGGGGCTGTCGAGCAGTCCGAGTTCCACAAGTTTCGGATCAGCAAGATAATAGAGAGCGAAAAGGTCGGCGCGGGCCTCCTCGAGTGAAGAGCCGTGGGCCTTGAGGGCGTCGGGATCAACTCCAGGCAACAGCCGGCCGGAGCCGTGGCCGAGACATTCATGAAGGTCTGTATGAAGATTGTCAGTCACGAACAGATAATCCTCCACAAGCTTGCGGGTGGCGGCATCGTCGATAAACTCCTCGTTGAAGCCGTTGCCCTGCGAAGCCTCGTCGTAAGCCTGGGTAATGTTTTCAATTGTCACGGATTTGGAGCCGTGGGCCGCGCGGATCCAGTTGGCGTTTGGCAGATTTATGCCTATGGGAGTGGAAGGATAGGAGTCTCCGGCAAGAATAGCCGCGGTAATCACCTTGGCGCTGACACCTTTCACCTTCTCTTTGCGGAAACGCGGATCGACGGGCGAATGGTCCTCAAACCACTGGGCGTTGTCGGAAATCACTTCGGTGCGGTGTGAAGCCTTGTCGTTCTTGAAATTGACCATTCCCTCCCAGGCACCGGTCATTCCCAGCGGGTCGCCGTAGCTCTCTATGAAGCCGTTGATGAAATCCACCTTTGAAGCGGTATCCTCAACCCAGAGAATGGAGTAGTCGTCAAACGCACGGAGATTGCCGGTGGTATAGAATTCCACCAGTTTCTCTATCACGGCTTTCTGGGCAGGACTCTCGGCGTATTCCGCAGCCTTGTTGAGATTCTCGACTATGCGGCGTATGGCAGAATCATACAGACCACCTATCTTATATACTTCCTCCTGCACCTTGCCGTTTTTCTTGACCACACGGGCATTGAGGCCGTAGCTTGGAGGCTCGGCAAGGGTGGTGTCCTTTACCGAGGCATAATAATCCTCGACTTCCTGCTGGGTCACACCGTCGTAGAGATTATTGGCCGAAGTCACAATCAAATCCTGGCCCTCGGCCTGATTTACACGCTTTGCCATCACCCCGGGATTGAATATCACCTCCATCAGCTCGCCGGCATTTGCGGGACGCTTTCCCACGGGAAGCTCCGCCACGCGGGTCTCGAGCCATGTACGCGAGAACTCGGGCACAAACTTATCGGTGGAATAATGGTGATGGATGCCGTTTCCGAACCACACCTGTTTCAGATATTTCTCGAACGCACGGAACTCCTTGTCATCGCGTTTGCCGCGGTAGTCGGTATACACATTCTCGAGCATGCCGCGTATGGCAAGGTTATGTTTTCCGTTCTGGTCCCAGAGGATATCGCGGCCGTTGAGTGCGGCCTCCGTAAGATAATATACGAGCATTTTCTGCCTCAGCGAGAGATTCTCGAAATCGGGCACTTTGTAGCGGAGCACCTGAAGGTCGGCGAAACGGTCCACCACATAATTGAAATCATCGTTGTTCTTTGCCATAGAGCTTAATGTGGCGCCGGTACAGATTGCAGCGGCAATCGTGGCCACGCGTAAAGAGTTGTTGATAAGCATAATCTGAGCTTGGTATTATTCAATCCAGAGTATTAGTCCCTTGAGATATTCTCCTTCGGGATGATAGATATTGACGGGATGGTCGGCAGGCTGTGTGAGCTGATGGAGTATGCGCACGCGGCGGCGTGTCTGTGCGGCCGCGGAGAACACAGCCAGCCTGAACTGTTCGCGCGATATGGCCTGCGAGCATGAGAACGTGAAGAGAATGCTTCCCGAAGGCATCTTCTCCATAGCCCGTGCGTTGAGGCGCTGATAGCCGCGCAGGGCGTTCTTTATGGCGCTGCGGTGTTTGGCGAATGCGGGGGGATCGAGCACCACCAGGTCGTAGGCGTCCTGAGGCATATCCGCAAGGAATTTGAAAGCATCTTCCGCAAACGAGCGGTGACGGGGGCAGTCCTCGCCGAAATTCAGCGCCACATTGGCGTCGGTAAGGGCCACGGCCTTTGCAGAGCTGTCGACGGAATGAACCGTTTCCGCCCCGCCTCTGAGGGCATAGACGGAGAATCCGCCGGTGTAACAGAACATGTTGAGCACCCGGCGTCCGGCAGCATAATGCTGGAGCAGGCGGCGGTTGTCGCGCTGGTCAACGAAGAAACCCGTCTTCTGTCCGCGCAGCCAGTCAACATGAAAACGGAGGCCGTTTTCAAGGGCCTCATCGGTCGTGAATCCACCTATTATATAATCGTTCTGGGGGTCGAGCCGGGCCTTATACGGCAGCGTGGTCTCCGATTTATAGTAAACGGCGCTGATGCCGGCTTCGGGAAGCGACACGAGCGCGCGGGCTATCTCGTTGCGGGCATAATGCATGGCCGGTGAATGGGCCTGCATGACGGCCGTGGCGCCATACACGTCCACTATCAGCCCGGGAAGGAAATCGCCTTCGCCGTGCACCAGACGGTAAGCGTTGTTGTCGGGACGTATCAGGTCGAGCACCCGGCGCAACCTGTAGGCCTCGGCAAGGCGCCTGCGGTAAAAATCCTCATCTATCACTATATCTTCTTCGCTCAGCATTCTCACGGCTATGCTACCCACCTGGTAATGGCCCGTGCCGAGAAGCTGTCCGGAGGCAGAGCGAACGGTAACGGTCTCGCCCTCCTCCAGCCCTTCGGGGCAAGAAGCTATGGCGCCTGAGAACACCCAGGGATGGAAACGGAGCAGCGACTCTTCCTTGCCCCGGCGAAGTATTATTTCGGGATATGACATATATATATGGGTCAGTTTTGTAATCAGTTGGCTAAAGAACGTATCGCGTCAAGGCCGTTGGCGTAAAGCATGAGCAGAAGCAGAAAAGCCATGCCGGCTATCTGGGCATATTCCATCACCTTTTCTGGAGCGGGCTTGCGCATCACCATCTCGTAAAGGAGGAACATCACGTGGCCTCCGTCGAGAGCCGGTATGGGGAGGATGTTGATGAATGCCAGGGCCACCGATATGAACGCTGTAATCTGCCAGAATGAAAGCCAGTTCCAGCGGTCGGGAAACATGGAGCCTATGGCGCCGAAGCCCCCTATGCTCTGCGACCCTTCCTTGGTAAAGAGGTATTTCATGGAACCCACGTAGTTGGTGAGCATCTCCGTGCCGTTTACAATGCCTTTGGGCACGGCCTCCCAGAGCGAATAATTCACAACTACCGGCTCATAAATCTCTGTTATCGGGCGAAGCTGGAATCCGAGTTTGCCACCCTCGGTGGGAGTGGCTTTCAGGTCAAGGGTACGGCCGTCGCGCTCAACGCTCACGGTCACCTCCTTGCCTCCGTTTGCCACCAGCTGCTGAGTAAGTTCGGTAAAGCCCGGCGTAGGCACGCCGTTTACGGCCACTATATGGTCGCCCTCTTCCATTCCGGCTTTTGAGGCGGCGGAGCCCCCCTGAATCTTGGCCACGTAGACCGGAACACGGTAGCCGAGCAGCGTCTGTTTGGCATTCGACAGGGTAAGCGCGAAGTTTTCGGGAATAGCGATGCTGACTGTATCCTTGTGGTTACGGAGCACTTTCACCTCGCGGGCCGTAGCCATCTCATAAGGAAAGTTTTTCGACGCGTCAAGTTTATGGCCGTCGGCAAGAAGAGGAATATCGCCGTTCCGGAATCCAAGTTTACGTGCCTCCGCGCAGTATTCCATACCCTCGGTAGCGTTTTCAAGCGGAATATATTCCGCACCCCAATGGAAAGCTATACCGATATAAATAAGTATGGCGAGAATGAAGTTGAAGGTCACACCTCCTATCATCACGAGCAGACGCTGCCACGCGGGCTTGGCACGGAAATCGGTGGGCTGGGCCGGCTGGGCAAGTTGTTCCTTGTCCATGGACTCATCAATCATTCCGGCTATCTTCACATAGCCTCCGAGCGGAAGCCAGCCGATGCCATATTCGGTGTCGCGCCATGAGGCTTTTTCCACGCCGTTCTTGTCGTATCTCACTTTCTTTTTCTTCGGCTTCCATTTGGCTATCGAAAACCACGGATTGAAGAAAAGATAGAATTTCTCGACCTTTATGCCGAATATACGGGCCATGAGATAATGGCCGAATTCATGTATTATCACAAGAAGAGCCAATGCCACTATAAGCTGCAAGGCCTTCATCAGAATTGGTGTCATCAGTAAAGCTGAGGTTATTTAATAAAAACTGTAGTAATTGGAAACTGCATTGAACAAGTTAAGGGCATCGGGAATTAAAATCCGCTTCAGAAACGGCCCGTTTTCACCAGCTGGGAGGCGATGGCGCGTGAAGCGTCGTTCACGGCCACATAATCCTCGTAGGCGGGAGTGTCCACTCCGGGCGCCGCATCAAGCGTGGCCTCTATGAGCGGATATATGTCGGTGAAGCGCAGATTTCCTTTCAGGAACGCATCCACGGCAATCTCGTTGGCGGCATTTATGGTGCAGGCTGTGGTGCCTCCGGCGCGCAGGGCCTTGTGGGCGAGCGTGAGGCACGGGAACCGTCCGCAGTCGGGAAGTTCAAAGGTGAGCGTGGCGAAATCGGCCAGCGAAAGGCCGGGACGCGATGTGTGCATGCGCGAGGCGTCGCCAAGGGCATATCTGATGGGCAGATGCATGTCGGGGACTCCGAGCTGCGCTTTCACGGCACCATCCACAAATTCCACCATGGAATGGACTATGGACTGAGGATGGACAAGCGCCTCTATTCTGGATTCGTCGACGTCGAAAAGCCAGCGTGCCTCAATTATCTCGAAAGCCTTGTTCATCATCGAGGCTGAATCCACGGTAATTTTGGCACCCATCTGCCATTTGGGATGACGAAGGGCATCGGCTGTAGTGACGCTGCGGAGCTGCTCGACGGTATGATGCAGAAACGGGCCGCCCGAAGCCGTGATAATGAGCTTGGAGACAGATGAGGGATTCTCGCCCGCCAGACACTGGTATATGGCCGAATGTTCGGAATCGACCGGAATCACCTTGGAACGGGACTGTGAAAGAAGAGCATTCACCAGTTCGCCTGCAACCACGAGCGTCTCCTTGTTGGCAAGAGCAATGTCCTTTCCTGCACGGATTGCACGCAATGTGGGAGCAAGGCCGCTGTAACCAACCGTGGCGGTGACCACAGTGTCAACATCGTCGCGCTCCACCGCCTCGCATATGGCCTCGGGACCTGCGGCAGCCCCTATCCCGTAAGGCTCCAGAGCCGCGCGGAGTGCAGGATATAGTTCCTTACGGGCTATAACCGCAACTGCAGGTTTGAATTTAATAGCCTGCGCTATCAGGGCATCGACATTGCTTCCGGCCACAAGAACCTGGGCTTTAAAAAGATCCGTGTAATCCGAAATGATATCAAGAGTCTGGCCACCGATAGAGCCGGTACTGCCCACAACTGCTATTCTTTTAATTTTTGTTTGCACTATAAAATAAAATTGTGTAATTTAGCGCCAAATTTTAGCGATTGTTAAAAAAGGCGTTTGTCTACATATATTATGGTGCAAAGATACTTCATTTTGACAAACCAATCAAAATTGAAGTTGAATGCCGAACAAAAAAGTGGAGACTAATGTTATAAAATCGTAAATTAATCTGAAAAAGATAGATTTAAACCAAAATTACAAAAGAAAGTAATATTTATTGTTTCACAAGTTTTTTTATTTCGAGAGAATGAAGACTAAATTATTCTTTGCAATTGCAGCATGTGGTAGCATGTTCTTTGCAGCAAACACAGCTTCTGCACAGGAGACTGTAGTGGTAGAAGAAGCCACTGTGATCGAACAGCCCGTTGAGTGCAAGAACCACTATACGTCTTCTTGGCGTCAGAACTGGTTCATTCAGTTAGGTGCTGGTATGCAAGTTCCTTACGTTGACCACTATCTCAACCACGGCGATTCAAAACGTCACATCACTGCCGTTTACAACGTAGGCGTAGGCCACTGGTTCTCACCCTATCTGGGATTCCGCCTCACAGGTTACTATGGCAAACTCCACCTCGATTGGGCCAAATACAACTCAGCTAAGATGCTCAACGTCAACGCTGACTTGATGTGGGATATGTTCAACTCTATCGCCGGTGTAAAGGCTGACCGCACATTCAGCATCCTTCCCTTCGTAGGTGTTGGCGGTACTTACACCTGGGGCTTCGATCCCGCCCTCGCTTCAATTCCTGACGGTGACGGCCACCTCAAAACCAAAGAATGGACTCTTCCCGTTTCTGCAGGTCTGCAGCTCCGCTTCCGTCTCTGCAAGTATGTTGACTTCTTCGCTGAAGGCCGCATGAACTTCTACGGTGACAACTTCAACAACGTAGCTTCCGGCGATCCTATCGAAGGCAACCTCTCCGTTTACGGTGGTTTCAACATCAACTTCGGCGGCCGCAACTTCGAGCGCTACAACCCCTGCGACTACCTTGCCTATATCAACTCACTCAATGGCCAGGTTAACGACCTCCGCGGTCAGCTCGCCACCACCGCAGCCGCTCTCGCCGCTGCTGAGGCCCAGCTCCCCTGCCCCGAACCCAAAACTATCGTAAAGGAATCTGCCGCTACTCCGCTGCTCACAACCGTACGTTTCCGCATCAACTCTTCGAAGATCTCCAACGAGGAAATGGTTAACGTTTACAACATGGCACAGTGGCTCAAGCAGAACCCCAACCAGAAGGTTATGATCGACGGCTATGCTGACAAGAAGACCGGTACTTCCAGCTACAACATGAAGCTTTCTGAGCGTCGTGCAAAAGCTGTTGCCGAGGCCCTCAACAAGAAATACGGCATCGATTCTTCCCGCCTCATTATCAAGGCCTTCGGTAGCGACACCCAGCCCTACGACGTTAACAACTGGAACCGCATCGTAATCTTCGGCCAGGCCGACTAAGAAACGGTTGCGATTACCTCAGGCACCAAAGCCGAGATGAGAACCCGGCTCATGCCAAGGTAACAGATCCAATTGACAAATAAACCCTGTCCCCCGCCTCACATCCCGTGAGCGCGGGGGACAGTCGTTTTTTATAACCGCCTGATTTTTTATGCAACAATCCGGCTAAAACGCACCGGATGTTTTTATTTGTGATTTCAATTTTAATAATGTATATTTGTTGGTAAGAATCCCTCAGTCTGAAAATCCTTAAATTTTACACTCATAAATATGGAAAAAAACGACGAACTGTTGAAAAACGTCACCGCAAAAGCCCAGGTTTGGCTCGGTGAAGCCTATGACGAGGAAACCCGCGCCGAAGTAAAGCGCCTTCTCGACGATCCCGACCCCACAGCACTTATCGAAGCCTTCTACCGCGACCTAGAGTTCGGCACCGGAGGTCTCCGCGGCATTATGGGCGCCGGTTCCAACAGAATGAACATCTATACCGTGGGCGCCGCCACACAGGGCTTCGCCAACTATCTCAAGGAAGCTTTCGCCGACCTTCCCGAAATCTCGGTTGTAGTAGGTCACGACGTGCGCAACAACTCCCGCAAATTCGCTGAGATTGTTGCCGATATCTTCTCGGCCAACGGCATCAAGGTATATCTCTTCGACTCATTCCGCCCCACTCCCGAGCTTTCATACGCCATCCGCAAACTCGGATGCCAGAGCGGCGTGAACATCACCGCCTCACACAACCCCAAGGAATACAACGGCTACAAAGCCTATTGGGCCGACGGCGCTCAGATTATATCTCCCCACGATGTCAACATCATTGACCGCGTAAACCGCATCCACGGCGCCGAGGAAATCAACTTCAAAGGCGACCCCTCGAAAATCACCATCATCGGCGAAGAAATCGACGCCCAGTTCCTGGCCGACATCAAAGGTCTCTCGCTCAGCCCCGAGGCTATCGCCAACAACCGCGACCTCAAAATCGTCTACACTCCTATCCACGGCACAGGCGTGAACCTCATTCCCCGTTCGCTCAAGAACTACGGTTTCGAGAACATAATCCATGTTCCCGAACAGGACGTACCCTCCGGCGACTTCCCCACCGTAGAATCTCCCAACCCCGAGGTTCCCTCAGCCATGGCTCTCGGCATTGCTAAAGCAAAGGAAGTGGGCGCCGACCTGATCATGGCATCCGACCCCGACGCCGACCGCGTGGGCTGCGTGATCCGCGACCACAAGGGCGAATACGTGCTTCTCAACGGCAACCAGATCGTGATGATTCTCCTCTACTACATCATGACCCGTAACGCCGAGCTCGGCCGTCTCACCGGCAAGGAATACGTTGTTAAGACTATCGTGACCACCGAAACCATCAAGGCAATCGCAGAGAAAAACAACATCGAGATGTTTGACTGCTACACCGGCTTCAAGTGGATTGCAGCCGTGATCCGCGAGCACGAAGGCATAGCACGCTATCTCGGCGGCGGCGAAGAAAGCTACGGATTCCTCGCTGAAGACTTCGTTCGCGACAAAGACGCCGTTTCGGCAGTATCGATGCTCGCCGAGGCCGCAGCATGGGCCAAGGACAAAGGTCTGAACTTCCTCCAGCTCCTCCAGGAAATCTACATTAAATACGGTTTCTCCCGCGAGGCAGGCATCTCGGTTGTCCGCACAGGCAAAGCCGGCGCAGAGGAAATCCAGGCCATGATGAAGAACTTCCGCGCCAATCCTCCCAAACAGCTCGGAGGAAGCCCCGTGGTTACCATCAAGGACTACGATTCACTCAACCTCACCACACTTCCCTCAGGTGAGGTTACAAAGCTCGATATGCCCGTCACATCCAACGTGCTCCAGTACTTCACGGCCGACGGCTCGAAAGTCTCCATCCGCCCCTCCGGAACAGAGCCTAAAATCAAATTCTATATCGAAGTCAAAGGCAAGATGGAATCCGCTGCCGACTACGATAAAGCCATCAACGAGGCCAACGCCAAAATTGAAGAAGTCAAGAAAGACCTCGGCATAGACTGATCCCAGTCTTAAACATACAAGCCAACAATGGCGGTGCGCCGGCCCCCGGCCGCACCGCCATTCTTTTGCGCCCTTCCGCAGAAATATCTCTTCAACCAACTGCCGCAAGCTACCGCCCCTCTGAGCCCCGGAGGGGCGATATCTGTACAACCCACTGCGTGAGCTGTGGGACACAGAAATGTTCTTCCCCACCAGTGCGGCAAGCCTCGGAGAGCGCGCAGCCGCACAACGCGATAGCATGGGCAATTTTCAGATAGCCTTGAATACATCCCGACTCACACCATGCATCACAGCTCAATCGATATAAAACCTATTAGACGATAGTTTCATCCCAAGTGCCTGCCGTGAGCCCATGCTTACGCACAGTGCGGCAGCGCGCTCTCCGAGGCTTGCCGCACTGAGGGGGGGGAGCCATTCCGTTCCCACAGCTCACGCAGTGGGTTATACAGATATCGCCCCTCCGGGGCTCCGTGGTGGCGATTCAAAGTGGCGGCAGCTCACGCAGTGGGCTATACAGATATCGCCCCTCCGGGGCTCTACATTGAAGGTTCGGATCGCCACACATTTCACCGTCGATAGCCCTACCAACGGTGAAATGAGGTTGCGCTCTGGAACGTCGGCCTCCGGCCGTCTATCTTTGGCCTATACGAGCAAAAAAACGATGTGCCTGAACTAAGTTCCGACACATCGCTAATACAGTCATTTATAATATTATTTCCTTCTGGATTTTCTGCGCGTGGAGGAAGTGGTTTTCTTCTTAGTGGTTGCTTTGCTTTTGCTTATACGAGCGCTCTTGCTCTTGCGGAGTTTGCTTTTACGCTTGGCGTATTTGCTTCTTTTCACCGGGCCGTACTTCTGCGACTGTTTGTAGGTCTTGTGGTCGAAAGTGAAGACATCCTTGTGGGGAACGCCGTTTTCGAAGTCAATTATGGCAGCCGGATTAATGGCAAGACCCATGAAGCGGGTCTCGAAATGGAGATGGGGACCGGTGGAACGTCCGGTGTTGCCGCCGAGGGCTATAGGCTCGCCGGCCTTCACACGCTGGTTGGGCTTTACGAGGAATTTGGAAAGATGGCCGTAGACGGTCTCCATACCGTTGTCATGACGTATCACTACATAGTAGCCGTAACCACGTCCTTCATATTTGGTGAGACGCACTTTACCGTCGAATGCCGAAACCACTGTATCGCCAATAGAGAGGCGAAGGTCAGTACCGCGGTGAACTCTGCGGAAACGGCGGCGATAACCGTAATTAGAGGTAATGGCGCCGGGAACCGGAGGCACGTATGTGCTTACATCTATATCCTTTACGGCGGGAATCTCCACTCCGTTATAGGGATTCACAAACTGGCTGTCCCAGTGGAGATTGAAAATCTCATTATCCTGCTCGGCCTCGCGCTCACGGAGATCGTTGAGAAAGGCTTTCATGTTGTTCACCTTGATCTCGGCTCCTGCGGGACGCTGGTTGGCTATGAGATTTTCATGCTGGTTGCTGTGGAGAGACGGCAATTTGTACTGGGCAGATGCCTGCGGAATGCAGACAGCGGCCATTGCAATTGCCGAGGAGGCAATCAGTGTTATTTTTTTGATAAATGGCATTACTTTTTCTGTTGTGAGGAAAGAGGAATGATAAATGATTAAGGTTAACTTAGGATTATCTTAAGCAATCAGTTTTTTATTTCTCCTCGTCGGGCGAATAGATAGAGCGGATATTCTGCGGAGTCCAGTCAAACACCTCATCAGGGGTAAAGAAGCGCTTGATTTCAACATCGGCGTCCTCGGCCGAAGAAGAAGCGTGAACCACATTTTCCTGACCGCTCATGGAGAAATCGCCGCGGATTGTTCCGGGAAGAGCCTCACGGCCATTGGTGGCGCCGGTCATCAGGCGCACAACCCTTATGGCATCGTTGCCTTTGAGCACCATTACAATGACCGGAGTGGCCATCATCGATGCGAGAAGCAATGGAAAAAACGGACGGTCAACGAGGTGGGAATAATGCTCACGCAATATCTGCTCGTCGAGCTGCATCATTTTCATACCGCATACTATGAGCCCTTTCTGCTGGAAGCGTTTGAGAATGTCGCCTACGAGGCCACGGGCCACTGCCGACGGTTTGAAAATTACTAATGTCTTTTCCATGATTTGATAATTACTATAGATTCTTAAGTATTGTCCTGATTTTTTGGACATTCAAAGTTAAGCATTTACGCCCACCTTCCCAAAATATCTCTTTCTCAAAAAAACTTAATTCAGTTAAATAATATCTATCCACGGATTCCAATCAACTACTGTCCAGTGGATTAAATATACTTGTGAAAAATGGTGAAAAATTGTATCCAAGTGTAATATCTGCACATTCTTCCATATTAAGTGCAACATTTGACGTTGACTTATAGGAGTTTCCGTATCGTCAGGAAATCATGCTCCAGTCAATCTGCCGGGCAAACAGTTTCTGCATCTCGTAACGGAGCGACGAATGTTCAGGTCGTTCAAGCGCAGGGTCGCCCCCGAGCAGATATTCGGCCTCGTCGCGGGCAAGCTGGATTATCCGGCCGTCGGTGGCGAGATTGGAAATTTTCAGATCTATGGCCATGCCGCTTTGCAGAGTACCCTCGAGGTCGCCGGGGCCGCGCATGCGCAGATCGGCTTCCGCCACAAGGAATCCATCGGTGGTCGACGTCATTATCTCAAGACGCTTGCGCGTCTCGCGGGCAATGGCACGTTTGGTCATGAGTATACAGAAGCTCTGCGCCGCTCCGCGCCCCACCCTGCCGCGAAGCTGATGCAGCTGGGAGAGTCCGAACCTCTCGGCATTCTCTATCACCATGGTAGTGGCGTTAGGCACATTCACTCCCACCTCTATCACCGTGGTCGCCACAAGTATGTCGGCTTTGCCCGAGGCGAAAAGCTCCATCTGGGCATCTTTCTCGGCCGGCTTCATCTTGCCGTGGACGTAGGCCACCTTCCATTGCCTGAAGTTCTCGCAGATATTCTCGTAGCCTTCTTCAAGGCTCTTCAGGTCAATCTTCTCATTCTCCTTTATCAGAGGATATACGATATACACCTGACGGCCCTGTCGGAGCTGACGTGTGATTCCGCGGTAAACGTCAAGACGGTTGTCGTCGTAACGCATCAGGGTTGTCACCGGCTTGCGTCCCGGAGGGAGCTCGTCGATAACGGAAACATCCAGATCGCCGTAAACGGTCATGGCGAGCGTGCGCGGAATGGGCGTGGCAGTCATCACAAGCACATGCGGCGGTGTGATATTCTTTTTCCACAGCCGGGCGCGCTGAGCCACACCGAAACGGTGCTGCTCGTCGATCACAACGAAGCCCAGATTCGCAAACTGCACCTTGTCCTCTATCACGGCATGTGTGCCGATTAGAATATGCAGACTGCCGTCGGCAAGCTGCGAGGCTATCACATCACGCTCCTTCTTACGGGTCGACCCGGTGAGCAGCTTCACATTCACGCCCACCTTCGCCGCCATTCCGGAGATAGTCTCGTAATGCTGCGTGGCAAGAATCTCGGTAGGTGCCATCAGACACGCCTGGTAACCGTTGTCAAGCGCTATGAGCATCGTGAGGAGCGCCACGAGGGTCTTGCCGCTTCCCACGTCGCCCTGAAGCAGGCGGTTCATCTGGCGCCCGCTGTTCATGTCGGCACGTATCTCCTTTATCACCCTTTTCTGCGCGCCGGTAAGCTCGAATGGCATGCACTGTTCGTAAAAGGCATGGAAATAGCGGCCGACGCGCGAGAACCGGAAGCCTCCGGCCATGGCCGAACGCTTGCGGCAGTAGCTGAGTATATTGAGCTGGAGATAGAAAAGCTCCTCGAATTTCAGACGGAAACGCGCCTTGTCCAGACTCTCGCGTGAGCGGGGATGATGTATTTCCTTTATCGCCTCGGCCTTGGGCATGATTTTCAGCCGCGACATCAGTTCGGGCGGAAGAGGCTCCGTTATGTAGCCCGCGTAACGTTCCAGCACGGCCGACTGCCATCCTGAAATCATTCGCGACGAAACCCCGCGGTTGCGGAGCTTCTCCGTGAGAGGATAGACACCGCGGAACGACGCGCGCGTTGCCTCGCGGCTTTGAGGAAGGTCTATTTCGGGATGAACCATGCTCCAGCTGCCCTGGAATGGCGAGGGCTTGCCGAAAAGCACGTATTCGAGTCCCGTCCGGTAATTCTCCCGTATCCATTTTATACGGTGGAACCATACCACCTCCATCATCTTCGACCCGTCGGTAAACAGCCCTACGAGCCTTGTCTTGGCGCCTTCGCCCTGCACCGTGAAGCTGATGAACTGACCCTTCACCTGCACCATCGGCATATCGCCATCGAAATCGGCTATGGAGTAGAATTTGGAACGGTCCACATACTGGTTGGGAAAGTGATACAGCAGATCATAGCAGGTGCGGATGCCCAGTTCTTTCTCCAGAAGCTCAGCCATTTTGGGGCCCACTCCCTTCACGAATTTCACATCTGTCTGCCGCAGTCGTTCCATTATTATCTATGATAGATACGGAGTATATCCATATCGCCGGGAGAAGTGACTTTCATCAGAGCCTCGTCGCCGACCACAAGCGCAGGAGAACCGAAACCGGCAGCCTCCATCACCGACGCGTCATCGGTCATGGTGCTGTTGTAAGGTAAAGAATATGCGTGCCGGAGCTTTGCTGCGTCAAAAGCCTGGGGTGTCTGAATCCGCACGAAAAGGCTGCGGTCAACCGCTTCCGACGCGCCGGCGGGAAGGCGCCGGCGTATCGAATCGGACATTTCGAGGACCGGCACAGCACCTGAAGCGCCAGCCTCGATAGCCGATAGAAGCCGTTCAGCAACAGCCCGGGACAGCAACGGTCTGGCCGCATCATGCACCATTATGACACCGCTATAATCGGCCGGAAGAGAATCTATGGCGTTCCTGACCGACTGCCAGCGGGTGGCACCTCCGGTAACAATCTCCGGGCTATCGAATCCATGCGCCACACACATCTCGTTCCACGCCTCCACCCAGTCACGGGCAAGCACAAGCACTACGCGCGCCCCGGGCAGAGACTCGCGCACGCGCTCCACTGAGGTCATGAGCAGCGGACGTCCACCGTAATCACAATATTGCTTGGGGCGCGACGCACCGAAGCGCGAGCCGGTGCCCGCCCCCACAATTATCACAGTGATGTTCTCAGTCTTCATCGGTTTTCAGCTCCAGATGACTGTGGCGAGAGCACGGTATCATATTCCGCAGGCGTAGTGATTATGCGCACCGCTTCACCATAGACCGGGTTAAGCACATTGGCAATCCGGAAATATGTGGACTGCGTGAAAAGGTCGCGGCCAATCAGCGCCTTCATTATGGTCTGTATCACGGGAAGACTGCGGTCGTACTGCTCCTGATTGAATTTCACGCCTTCCTTTTCGCCGAGGGCGCGGAGACCGTCGAGCATTTCGGGAGTCACGGTAAATTGCTCCACGAATGAATCTTCTGTGCGGTATTTCTTGCGGAGGGCCTTGCGGTTCTCGTCAATATAGTTTACGCAATACTGATTCAGAAGACCCTTGGCGACAATATCGCGGTAATAGTCGCTGTATTTCGTGGTATCCACGGCCACAAACCGGTCGGGCATAATGCCTCCGCCGCCATAAACGGGGCGACGCAGGCGCAGCGTCTCATAGCGAAGCGAGTCGGCGAAGTGCACGCTGTCGGCATTGGTGTATTCTCCGTGCTGCAGACGGTCTATAAGCTCATGCTCATAGCTATCTTCCTCTCCGGCCACATAAGGTTTCTGTATGGAACGGCCTGAAGGAGTGTAATAGCGCTGTGTGGTGAGGCGTATCATCGAGCCGTCGGGGAACGGAAACGGCCGCTGCACGAGTCCTTTTCCGAACGTGCGGCGCCCTACCACCACTCCGCGGTCATTGTCCTGCATGGCGCCCGCAAGAATCTCGCTTGCCGAAGCCGAGAACTGGTTAACCATCACCACTACGCGTCCACGGTTCATTGGACCGTCGGCAACGGTGCGGTAATAGAACGGCTCCACGCGCACGCCTTTGGTGAATACCACCGTGTCGCCTGCGTCGAGGAAGAGTCCGGCAAGGTCGTAGGCAGCCTTGAGATAGCCGCCGCCATTATCCTCGAGGTCCACAATCACATCGCGCATGCCTTTGGCTGCAAGTTCGGCCAATGCCTTGCGCACCTCATCGAAGGTGCTCTCGCCGAACCGCGACACGCGTATATAACCCACCCCGGGTGCGGCCATAAAAGAGGCGTCGACACTCGCAATTGGAATATCATCACGCACTATGCGGAACTCTATGGGTTCTTTCGCGCCCTTGCGGAGCACATTGACATTCACTACGGAGCCTTTGGGGCCGCGCAGTATCTTCTGGATGTCGGTATTCTTTTTCTTCACGCCCGATATGACGGTGTCGTTGGCCGACAATATGCGGTCACCGGCCAGAAGGCCCACTTTCTCGGAGGGCCCGCCGGGCACGGTCTGCACCACATAAAGCGTATCGTTGAGCATGTTGAACTGGATACCGATGCCTGAGAAATTGCCCTGCAGAGGCTCGGTCAGTTCACGTGTCTCCTCCGGATTAGTGTAGGTGGAATGCGGGTCGAGCTTCTTGAGCATCGCCACGATACCGGCCTCCACTATGTCTCCGGAATTCACCGTGTCCACATAAAATTTTTCTATAATCTGTTCGGCATAATTGAGCTTCTGAATCGGGGGAAACTCCGGTTTGAGCGGAGGCGCCGAAAACGCCGTACCGGCCGCGGCTACAAAGGCGAGCATGGCCGGAAGTATTCTTTTGGTGTTTATTTTCATTGGTTTCTGATGTTTCTATTTTGTGTTTTCATTATTCGGGATACCGCCGGGGAGGAACCGCGAGGTGTCTACCCCGTATTTTTCCAGCTCGCGCACCATGCTCGAGCTAAGTGCTGCCAGTTCCGGCTCCGCGAAGAGAAGCACGGTATCTATGCCGGATATCATGCGGTTGACCTCCGCCATGCCGCGCTCATATTCAAAATCGGCCACATTGCGCACTCCGCGCAGAAGCCAGCGGGCGCCGCAGCTGCGGGCGGCATCGACGGTGAGACCGCTCCAGGAAATCACATCTACACCGTCGAGGCCTTCAACCGCGCGGCGCACGGCCTCAAGACGCCTCTCTCTCTCGGCTCCATCGGTGCCTTTGGAATCGTTGACGCCGATCACAACCGTCACATGGTCGAAAAGTTCGAGGCCGCGGCGCAACACCGAGAGGTGTCCGAGCGTAAACGGATTGAACGAGCCGGCGAATACCGCCCGACGCTCTTCTTCAGGAAATCTGCGAGTCATCTTCAACCACGAGGTTTTCGATTATGAAATTCTGGCGCTCCACAGAGTTCTTACCCATGTAGAATCTGAGAAGTTCCCCCACTCCGTCCTCTTTATGCATTGAGACTTTGTCGGCGCGCATACCCTCGCCTATGAAACCGCGGAATTCCTCGGGAGAAATCTCGCCGAGACCTTTGAATCGCGTAATCTCGGCATTGGTGCCCAGACGGTCAATGGCAGTGATGCGTTCGGCGTCGTTGTAGCAGTAGTAGGTTTCCTGCGGAATGCCGGTCTTGGAGTCACGCCGTTTGGTGGCTTTCTTGTTGCGCACACGGAACAGCGGGGTCTGAAGTATATATACATGCCCGCGCTTTATCAGGTCAGGGAAAAACTGCAGGAAGAAAGTCAGGAGAAGAAGGCGTATGTGCATGCCGTCCACATCGGCATCGGTGGCTATTATCACCTTGTTGTAACGGAGACCGTCTATACCGTCCTCGATATTGAGAGCGGCCTGCAGCAGATTGAACTCCTCGTTTTCGTAGACCATTTTCTTGGTCTTGGCGTAGGTGTTTTTCGGTTTGCCGCGCAGCGAGAACACCGCCTGAGTCTCCACATTGCGTATCTTCGTTATTGAGCCGGCAGCCGAGTCTCCCTCGGTAATGAAGATGGACGATGCCATTTTCTTGGCCTCGTCGCCGCGGGTATCGTTGAGGTGAACGCGGCAGTCAAGCAGTTTCTTGTTGTGGATGCTTATCTTTTTGGCCTGTTCACGGGCCTTTTTCGTAATGACCGACAGCGACTTTCGCTCGCGCTCGTTGGCGAGGGCCTTCTTCAGTATTATGTCGGCTGTATCTTTCTCGCGGTGCAGATAATTGTCAAGCTCTTTCTTGATGAAATCGCCCACATATTTGGCCACCGTCGGGCCTTCCGGCCCCATGTCGCGCGAGTTGAGCTTCGTTTTGGTCTGCGACTCAAACACCGGCTCCTGCACTTTCACCGACACAGCCGCCTGTATGCCGCCGCGAATATCGCTGTATTCAAGATTGGGCTTGCCCAGGAAATCCTTTACGGTTCGCGAAACGGCCTCCTTGAACGCCGTGAGATGCGTACCGCCCAGAGGCGTGTGCTGGCCGTTGACAAACGAGTAATATTCCTCGCCATACTGATTGGCATGGGTAATCGCCACTTCTATATCTTCACCCTTCAGATGAATTATGGGATAGAGCGGTTCGGCCGTAAGATTGTCGCGAAGGAGATCGAGCAGACCGTTGCGCGACACATATTTCTGGCCGTTGTAATTTATGGTAAGGCCGGCGTTGAGATAGGTATAGTTCTTTATCAGAGGAAGTATATATTCCTCGTGATACCGGTAGTTCTTGAAAAGCGAAGCATCGGGCGTAAACTGCACGAGCGTACCGCTGCGGTCGTCGGAGTCCTCCGTCTCTCCCTCATAAAGCAGCTTGCCGCAGCTGTATTGCGCCACCTTCGTCTTGCCGTCGCGGAAACACTGGATGCGGAAATCCGTTGACAACGCATTCACTGCCTTAAGGCCAACACCGTTCAAGCCCACCGACTTTTTGAAAGCCTTCGAGTCATATTTGGCGCCCGTATTCATGGTGGATGTGGCGGCAACCATGCGTCCCAGGGGAATGCCTCGGCCATAATCTCGCACGGTCACGGTATAATCGGTCACGGTCACCTCAATCTGGCGCCCGTTGCCCATCATGAACTCGTCGATGGAATTATCCATCACCTCCTTGAGGAGCACATAGATTCCGTCGTCGGAGGCGGTGCCGTCACCAAGCTTGCCTATGTACATGCCGGGGCGCAGACGGATATGTTCCTGCCATTCAAGCGTGACCACATCGTCCTCGGTGTATTCCGCCGTGTCTGGCTGCGTTGTGTCGGTGCCAACCACGGCATCTACGGTCTCTATATCATCATTTTCTTTCAGAACCTTGTCATCCATCATTCAGTTTCTTGAAGCTTCAACCCACAAATTTACAAAAAATTTGCCTCTCCGCCAACCGGCACCTTCAATTCACTGTATTTCAATAGATTTAATTACATAACATAGTTACAGACACGAAGTTTAATGTCGTGTGATATATTCGTTATTTTATTCTTGATTACGCAATTATCTTTATTCTCTGCGACTATTCAAATTTACTCTGACAACAATACAAAGCTATACACCCGATTTAAATTGGTTTATCTGTGAGCAGACACGGTTTATATGATCTAACCCGTAAAGAAGAGAATTGCTGTCGATGTCCATCCACGAGAATAGGGTCTTTATCTTGGTATAGATATTAATCACGTAGGAAGTGTCGATAGTCGATGTATTGGTCGCAAAGCAGATGGTCTCATGGTGCGCGATGCGGTTTCGCAATGAGTTTACCTTGTCGAGTTCATTGAAGATATATGTCTGGTTGTACTGCATCTCCCTCGATGAGCGCGGTTTGTTTGGAAATATGGATAGCAGGTTGCGTCCCGTCACTCGGTATTGTATCGGGGAAAACATGTATTTCCAGATACCGAACTCCATCTCCGCCAGCAGTTTCGGGTGAGAATAGGAATGAGACTGCTGTAATTTCTTGTGGGCAAATGTTATTATGTCGCGGGTCTTACGCAATATCGGCTCCGAGAAAACGCCGTCCGGCATTATGGAGTCGCGAAGCCATTCCTCACCGAGATTTTCAGTAAGTTTGCGGTCGATGGCGTTTCTAAGTGCGACCTCGAAGCAGCTTACAATAGTGAACATCTCCTGCGAAATCTGAAGATTGTATCGGTAGAGCGTCATCGCCTTGCGGGTGTCGCCTCCGCAGGCTGTCAGATATCGCTCCATTCGCTTGGAGGACATTATTTTCTCGAAGTCGGCATATTTCATATTTCATCTGATTACTGAAATCTTTTATGAAGAATGTTTTGTTTTTAAGATAAAAAGCACTACCTTTGAAGTGTTGAATCCCGGTAGCCCCTGTATATCAAGCTATCGGGTTTTGTTTTATCCCTACAAAATGTAGAGAGGCAGCCATTGCCTTAAATATCACCATGAATTGTTATTGGCTTCATATTTTGCTGTGTCCTTAAGTCATTATATACTCTATATGCAAAGTTATACATTGAGATTAGAATACCAACTATTTAGGCATATAACATTCCCACACAAAAAACAGACGACAAACGGCACCTTAACTTTTTTATTTTCTCAGTGCATTAGTTTGCTTATGCCAATGATTTATATTAGATTTGCAATAGTTACAGAAAGAATTCCGGCAAGATTATTTCAGAAGCATGTTTACCGGGATGCTTGCCATGGAAAGAACCATTCATTAACATTAAACCGTTTACTTATGAAACGCATTCTCTCACTTGCCTTATGCCTGTTCGCAGCAGGTGTAACCTTTGCCCAGAGCTATGAACCGAAATGGGTGGGCGATGTCAACATCGTCACTTTCGACACCGACACCGTGACAACTCCCGCAGAGAAATCAAACGTGCAGATAAAGACCTCCGACTCGGCCGGACGCATTCTTTTCGGCATAGGCAACACCCGACGCAAAATTGTGATAAAAGGAGGTCGCTCGGCCGTTCAGCTCCAGCCTACCGATACCGTAACCCTCATCGTGCGCTGCAAGGACAATGATTATGACCCGACATCATTTATCCAGGTGGTGAAATTCGAGGAAAAGAAAAAAGAACGCAAAGCCGAAATATCCAACGTAAACTGGCTTGGCAGCGTTTCGGAAGGCAACATGACCTATGTTCCTTATCAGGCCGACAAGTACGGTTCCAACTCTTACATACTCAAATTCAAGGCAGAACCCGGTGAATTCGGCGTGCGCAATTTCAACCCCGAGAACGTCGACGAACGCTCTATGGTTTTCTATTGTTTCGGACTGCACTAAGCAATGGAAGGGGCAGAATCGCCACAATTATTGTCCGTCCGCAGGGCCACGCCTTCCGACCTCGACTCGATAATGGTCGTGATTGACGCGGCGCGCGCCATAATGCGCGCCACGGGCAATCTCACACAATGGCCTGAAGGATACCCCTCGCGGATTACGATAGAACATGACATCAAGTCAGGCAATTTCTACATAATATGTGACGCCAACGGCGCCGCGCAGGGATGCTTCGCCTTGATTTCCGGCCCGGACCCCACTTATGCCCGGATAGAGGGGGAGTGGCTTAACGACAAGCCTTACGGCGTGATTCACCGCCTCGCCTCAAAAGGAGAACAACGGGGAGTAGCCGATGCGTGCCTCGACTTCTGCCTTGCGCAGAAAGACGTTATCAGAATTGACACCCATGCCGACAACCGTCCCATGCTCCGCTGGCTTGAAAAGCGGGGATTCACGCATTGCGGCGTAATCCATATCGCCGACGGCTCGCCACGCGAAGCCTTTATGCTCGACCGTAGCCATGAATAGACCACAAGCCACAGTCTCGATAATCGTGCCCGTATACAATCCGGGCCCTTACCTGCGCGCCTGCATAGATAGCGCTTTAGGCCAGACCTACAGAGATATAGAGTTAATTCTGGTAGATGACGGCTCTACAGACGGTTCATCAGCGGTTATCGACCGTTATGCGGCATCAGACTCCCGTGTAACTACCCTACGCCAGCCCAACCGTGGGCTCTCCGCTGCCCGGAATGCCGGACTTGACATCGCGCAGGGCGATTTCATAACTTTTCTGGATGCCGACGACATCCTTCATCCCCGCTTCATAGAACTTCTCACGGAACAGCTTAATGCCGGCGCCGACATCGCCGCTTGTGATTTCACCCGCAAGGAAACGGAGCTGACAGACGCTGTCCGCGACGAAGAACTGATATCGATGTCAGGCCATGATGCCCTCGAATCAATGCTATACCAGACCTCACGACTGCGCCACTCCGCATGGGGCAAGATTTACCGCCGTGAGCTCTGGAACGGCCTCAGATATCCAGACTGCTGGTTCGAAGACCTCCACATATCCGCCGACCTTTTTCCCAAAGCCGCCAGTTTGACTTTCATCCCCGCGAAACTTTATTTTTACCGCGACAACCCTGACGGGTTCATGGCCAGGAAAGACGGCTCTCGCTTCGACGCGGTAAAAGCCACCATAAACGTGTGGGCCATAACTTCCTCAATCAGCGGGGCCCTGCAACGCGCCTCCACCGACCGGATTCTGAGCGCAGCCCTGAATTTCCTGGTCATGGCTGTACGCCACCGCATCCCGGTGAGCGCGAAGAATATGGAATTGTGCATCAGCCTCATAAAATTACACCGCAAAAACACGCTTATGAACCCTCTGTGCCGCCGCAAGAACCGGCTGGGAGCCTTGGCTTCATACCTCGGTGTGCTCACGGTGCTGAAACTTGCCTGCCGCAAGAGCGGAAAATAATAACATTAGGCTGAAACATAGTCTCAAAATGATTATATTTGCCAAAAATTTCAAACCCATTCACAAAACAACATGAAAATTTTTGCAATAGCAGCGGCAGTGGCGGCTGCGCTCGGCATTTCCGCCCAGGCTGCCGATGTTAATCCGGTAATGGTAGTCAAGACCGCCGCTTCGCCCGACACAATAAAATTTCTGGTGATGACCACCGCGCCCGACGAGCTCAAGCCCGATCCCGAGACGCGCCGTCAGCTCACGCTCCTTCCGGGTCAGACCGAGGCCGTCCTTTCCCCCGGTGAAACTGACGAAGAGCCCCTGCATTATCTGCTCTATCAGCAGACGCCCCAGGGCATGAGAACCGTAGGCGACATTTACCGTGCTCCGGGCCAGACCATAACCATAGACCTTTCGGCAGACCCGGCCACCGTAAGCGGCTCTCCCCTCATGGACAACATCAATGCCGCCCGTCAAAGTATTGCCCCCGCCATGAAAGCGATATCAGAGGCTGTCAAGGCACGCGACGAGGAAGCTTACCACAAAGCTGTTGAACAGACCCGCAAGGGCGCCGCTGACTTCATCCGCAATAATCCATCAAATCCGGGTTCCATCGAGCTGATGAATATACTCTCTTCCGATCAGATGGACGTGGCCGAAATGATTAAACCCGAGGCCAAAGAGGACATCAACGGCCCCATGTATGATTATTACATGAGCCGTTTCAAGGCCGCACAGCAGCGCAAAATCCAGGCCGAGAAAGTGGCTCCCGGCAAGCCCGCTCCCGATTTCAGCCTGCCCGACCCGACCGGCAAGATGGTGAGCCTCTCTTCGCTCAAAGGCAAATACGTGATGCTCGACTTCTGGGGCTCATGGTGCGGATGGTGCATCAAAGGCATTCCCCAGATGAAAGAGCAGTACGAGCGTCTGAAGGACAAAGTGTACTTTGTGAGCATAGCCTGCAACGACTCCAAGCAGGCCTGGACCGCCGCCCTTGAGAAATATAACATGCCGTGGATTCAGCTCTGGAGCGACCCCGACATCCTCGCCACCGAATCGGTGATGACACTCTATGCCGTGGAAGGCTTCCCGACCAAATTCATCATCGGCCCCGACGGAAACATCGTCAACAAAGTTGTCGGTGAAGACCCCTCGTTCTACGACCTCTTTGACAATCTGAAATAACCGGGAATCTATCCCCGCATCAATACATTTATACATACCATCGTTTTATGTCTAAACTTCTGAATATACTCGCTCCCGCCGCCGTTCTGCTTCTGGCCGCGTCATGCTCTCGCTCCTCGGAGTGGCATGTGAAAGGCAACGTGGAAGGCGGTGCCGACAAGACCATGCTTCTCGAAGCATCCTCCAACGGACACTGGTACCCGATAGACACAGTGACAATCGCAAGCAACGGATCGTTCGAGGCATCACAGCCGGCCGCCGGCTATCCCGACATCTACCGTCTGAATCTCGACGGCAAGACCATCTACTTCCCCATTGACTCGATAGAGACCGTGACGGTGAGCACCAAGGCCGGCGCATTCGATACAGACTATACTGTAGAAGGAACTGCCTCCGCCGACATGCTGATGAACGTTGACAACCGCATACAGCAGGCCATCAACGCCCATAATTCAGGCGATCTTACCGCCGACACCTCACTGAAGCATGACCTCACCGAGACTCTGCTGGCGGATCCCTCGGGAATCGTGGCATATTATATCATCTGCAAGAGCGTAAACGGTCGCCCCATTTTCTCCCCTGCAGTGAAATCCGACCTCCGCATTATCGGCGCCGTTGCAAACGCCTACAGCGAGAAGCGTCCTGCCGACCCCCGCACCGCTTATCTGAAGAACCTTTTCCTGAGCAACAAGCCAAGAAACATAACAGTGAGCGATTCCATCACCGCCGGTGAGATAGGATATTTCAACATCGACCTCTTTGACGCCCGCGGTCAGAAGCAGTCGCTTGAGGCCCTCGCCGAGAAGAAGCCTATGGTGCTCCTGAACTTCACCTCCTTCTCCGAGACCTTCTCCCCCGGACTGAACGTAACGCTCAACAAGCTTTACGACCGCTACTCATCGCAGGGTCTCGGTATCTATCAGGTGGCTCTTGACTCCGATGAATACAAGTGGCGTCAGGCTGCCAAGAATCTACCCTGGATTTCAGTGTATAACTCTCAGGCCGAAGGCGAATCTGCACTCGTACAGTACAATGTTTATGTGCTCCCCACATTCTTCATCATCAAGGATGATACAGTGGCCGAGCGCATAACGAATCCCGCCGACCTCGAGAAAGCCGTGGCAAAATACTTCTGATAAAGAATTTCAAATATGGCGTTTGAGCCATGCGATGCTCCGCAGCCCCACACGGTTGCGGAGCATTTTTTCATACCCCTTCCCCTTCAGCGTGAGCTTCGCACCCGTTTCCCTCACCGCTTCTACCGCCTGAGTTGCCACCAGTTCGCTTCCCGAGGCGGCCGCGCATCCCAGCATATATCCGGCCATATCGTTCAGTCCGCGGATAACCCGCGGCTCATTTCGCAGTCCGTAAGCCTGCGCGAGATGATGCACGGCCCGGCACAGGCCGGCGGCGAACAGCGCTCGGCGCTCCGGATCGGGGGTGCGCGTGATTGAAGCTGGCGCGGGAGTATAATCAAGGGTCACAGCCGGGTCAAAAGCTACATCGCCCGCAGCGAGCAGAGCAAGCATCACGGGAAGGTCCTCGCAACGGAAGCGCGGGTCGCAGACCGCGCCCGGATTGTCGCGCATCAGTTTCGTGAGAATGCTTCGGCGGTACATCATTGCCGAAAGCATCATGGAGGTGGGCCGGTCAAGAGCCAGAAGAGAGGTCATCGTATCGCGGGAGGAGGCCTGCGACACATCGGCTCCGTTTACGCTTCCGCCATCCTTCCAGCGCGAACTTACAGCAACCAGTGCAGGCGCGGAATCAAGCATGGCGGCGTGACGTGAAAGCGCTGAAGGGTCGCAACGGCAGTCATCACCCGCCACATCGGTCACGTATCTGCCGCAGCAATGCTCCAGAGCATAAAAATAGTTTGCCGGGATACCTAAATTAGAATGAACAGGAAGGAGCCGCACACGGTCGGGATATCGTACGGCAATGCTTTCCAGGAGTTCTCGGGTGCCGTCAGTGGAACCGTCGTCGGAAATCACCACCTCATACTCCACACCCCGGCTCTCAAGCACACTCATCACCGCCCTCTCGGCCGTAGAAACCTGATTATACGTGAGCACTATCACCGAAACCGCAGGCTCTTCTATCCGCTCTTTCATTCTATATGCGATATCATATCAACAAAAGCGGGGCGAAGCATCGCGGCATTGAAGTCGCTATTCCAGCGGGAAAGAGCCGCCTCACGCATCGCCTCGGAACGGAAATCACTGTCGAGATAAGGTGCTATTCCTCTCACGAACTCCTCATCGATGGAATCCGGCGAAAGCAGAAGCCCGCACTCATCGTTAACCACCTCATTGAGGGCCTCCACATCTGTGGCAACAACCGGCACACCGTAGGCAAGGGCCTCGCACACGGCTACAGCCCGGCCTCCCTCATGGAGACTCAGAATCATGAACCAGTCCACGGCCTCGTCGCGATAAATTCTCTGAACCCCGGCGTTGGGAAGGGCTCCGCGCAGTTCCACCTCAAGATTGGGAGGACAATCCTTCACAGCCTCGCGCACTGCCGCCATAGTGGGACCGTCACCCACATGGATCCAGCGGATTGCCGTGTCGGGGCGCGCGACCGCAAGGGCTCTGAGCAGACGCGCGTTCATCTCCACCCGTTTGTTCTCATCCACGCGTGATACGGAAAGAAACGTAAACCGCCGGTCAGCGCGCTTATGCCGCGCGGCAACAGTCTCAGGATACAATTTAAGACATCCTAAAGTCGACACCCTGACTTTATCATCGGCAGAAGCCTTCGGACACGTCCGTTTCAGATAGTCGGCTCCGGCCTGACTTGCGGCATAGACCGCTTCCGCCTCACGGATCATCCGGTGGCGGAGCCTCCCGCCAAGAACGGTAAACAAGTCATGGCCATGCGCGCGAGAGACAAAACGGATTTCCGGATGGTCAGCCTTCAGCAACGCAAGCGCCGCCGCGGGAAAATCGAACCAGAAGGTGTAGAACAGCGTGTTTTCCCACGAAAGGCCCCGCTCCCCCACCATACGGCACAGAAAAGCGGCAAAAGCCCGCGCCGCGGCGCCGAAGGCGATGCCACGGCGCGTGATATCGCCCCGCGCGTCAAGCCACAGACGCGGATTGGCAAGAAATCGGGAACGCCGCGCGCGGCTGTTCCAATCGGCTCCTAAGGCCCACGATGTATCGGTTTCGACGCCTTCCAACGGGGTGACGGCCCCTCCTCCGCGTAGCGTCACAGGGACAATAATCACCCTCCGGAACTTGCGGCGCAAGGCATCAAGCTCCGGCTCCACAAACGACGGCTCAGTAGCCGACCATTGCGGAAAAGAATTGGTAATCAACACCAGATTCTCACGTTTTGACATAGGCTGGAAATAAACGACGGCTAAGTTACAAAAAAATGATTACATTTGTAGATTGAACTTCCGGGTTAACCCGCCCACCGCAAGAGCATATATCAATGAACAACAACCGTTTCATACCCACCATAGTGGTGCCGGTGCTCGATCGCGCCGACATGATAAGCACCACGCTCGATTCCATCGCGGCCCAGACCCTTCGGCCGCTCAGCGTGATAGTGGTTGACAACGGTTCCACCGACGCCACTCCGGAGATAGTATCCAAATGGATTGCCCGGAATTCCGGGAACGGGATTTCGGCAATGCTTCTGACGGAACCGCGCCGCGGAGCGGCAATAGCCCGCAATGCCGGACTGAGGCGTGTGGAATCGGAGTATGTGATGTTTTTCGACTCCGACGATGTGATGCTGCCAGGCCACATGGAGCGCGTGGCTAAGGCTCTCGCCGAGCGCCCCGACGCCGACATGATACGCTGGGAAATCTCCCGCCTCGACAGCGACGGCTGGCTGGAGCGCACGGAGCACAACGATCCCGACCCGCTGCGGCTGCACATAATGCATGCCACCTACGCCACGGCACGGTTTGCCGTGCGCACTTCCATGATAAAGGAATCGGGCGGCTGGGACGAATCGCTCACCACCTGGGACGACCTCGAGCTGGGCACGCGCCTGCTCGCGCGCCGCCCCGTAGCTATTAAACTCTCGGGGGAGCCGACAGTGAGGACTACGGTTCATCCCGACAGCCTCACCGGGCCCTCCTTCTCCTCACGCGCCGAGGCCGAGATTGCAGCTCTCGACATCATGGAGCGCGACCTGCAGCTGGCCGGGCGCCCGGAATATGTGCCGCTGGTCGACGCTCGCCGCATGATTCTCGCCGCCGAGCTGACGCGCGAGAACAATCCCGAGGCCGGGCGCCGTCTCCGGCGCCAGACAGCCCGCGACGACTACCCCGCAGGGAAATTATTCAGACTTCTTGCGGTCTATACCGTGCAGCGCCTCGCCGGCCACGGCGGCTCGGCCCTCGCTCTGGCATCCCTCTCCCCCCGCCCTCCCCGTGGCCCAAAAGCCGTCAAAGCATCGGAAAACAGCCCGGAACCCAAGCAAAAAACCAAATAAAGTATATATAACCATGCCCAACGTTCTTACTGAATTAGTGAACAAGCAGGCCGCGACCTACGGATCACGTGTGGCCGTAAGTCACAAACAAGACAATCAGTGGGTTCAGACCTCCTGGGAGGAATTCCGGGATAATGTGGACCTCGTTGCCGCCGCCCTCGAAGTTCTCGGAATCAAAGAACAGGAAGCGATTGCCATCTGCTCTCCGAACCGTATAGAAACGCTCTACACCGATTTCGGCGCATACGCCAACCGCGCCATTCCAATATCCATCTACTCCACCTCGTCGCTCGAGCAGATATGCTATATAGTCAACGATTCCGGCGCGAAGATTTTCTTTGCCGGCGACCGCAGGCTCTACGAACTGGCCCGCAAGGCCATGGAATTCTGCCCCACAATTCAGCAGATCGTGGCCGTTGGCGGATTCGAAACAGACAGTGACGATGCCGACACCATTACCTTCGGGCAGCTACTGGAAATGGGGCGCAAAGCCTCCGACCTTGACCGCGCCGAAGTAGCGCGCCGCACAGCCGCCGCCACTCCCGAAGACATAGCCACCATCATCTATACCTCCGGCACCACTGGCGAACCCAAAGGCGCCATGCTGCCCCAGTCGTGCTTTACGGCTGCCATTAAAATCCATATCGAAAGACTCTCGACAGTAAGCGACCGCGATGTTGCGATGTGTTTTCTGCCTCTGAGCCATATTTTTGAAAAGGCATGGAACTACTTCTGCCTCTACCGAGGAGTCGCCGTTGCCATAAACACCGACCCGCATGAAATCCAGGACAGCATAAAGCAGATCCGTCCCTCGTGCATGTGTTCCGTGCCCCGATTCTGGGAGAAGGTCTATACCGCCATTCAGGACAAATTCGCCACAATCCACGGCTTCCGCCGCTGGTTTGCCAACTGGGCGCTGAAAATAGGCAAGCGTCGCAATATAGACTACGTGCGTCTGGGCAACAAGGTACCCTGGTGGCTCGAAATACGCTACCGGTTTGCCGAGCAACAGCTTTTCAAGCCCCTGCAGAGAGTGATAGGCGTTGAGAACGGCAATATCTTCCCCACGGCCGGCGCACCGCTGTCGCCTAAAATCGCCGAGTTTTTCCATACCTGCGGCATAAATGTGATGATAGGCTACGGCCTTTCCGAAACCACAGCCACGGTCACCTGTTTCCCGCGCATAGGCTATGAGTTCGGAACCGTAGGAACGCCCATTCCCGACGTTCATGTGAAAATCGCTCCCGACGGCGAGATTCTGGTTAAAGGCCCCACGGTGATGAAAGGCTATCACCGCAAACCTGAAGCCACGGCCGAGGCCTTCACGCCCGACGGATGGTTCCGCACAGGCGATGCCGGCTATCTCGACAAATCGGGCGCCCTCGTGCTCACCGAGCGTCTGAAAGACCTTTTCAAGACCTCAAACGGCAAATATATCGCCCCGCAGGCTCTTGAGAGCCGTCTGGGCGAGGACAGATACATAGAGCAGGTGGCCACCATAGGCGACCGCCGCAAGTTCGTGTCGGCCCTTATCGTGCCCGACTACGCAGCCCTGCGCAAGTATGCCACTGAAAACGGCATCTCTTTCAAGACAGATGCCGATCTCGCCGCCGACCCGCGCATAAACGCGTTAATCGAAAAACGTATCGACACCCTGCTTGCCGACCTCGCTCCATTCGAGCGCATAAAGAGATTCCGTCTGCTCAGCCGTCCTTTCACCATGGAGAACGGCGAACTCACCAACACTCTGAAGATACGTCGTCCCGTGATTGCAAAACGCTATGCCGATCTGATTGACGGGATGTATGCCGACTGACGTAGACAGCAATGTTCAATTAAAATTCGTATCTTTGTACCCGCAAATCCGATTATTAACCAGTTTCCCCCGTATATTAGACTATGATTACCCAGGAACAATTAAAAGAGACTTTTGAGCGCAAGCTGGCGCTGAGGAGGTATCTTTGACGTCGACAACAAGAAAATACAAGTAGAAGAAGAAGAACTCCGCACCCACGTGCCCGACTTCTGGGAACACCCCAAGGAGGCCCAGGTGCAGATGAAGAAAATAAAGGACCTCAAGGCCTGGATTGAAGGCTACGAGGAAGTGGAACGCGCCGTCGACGACCTCGAAGTGGCATTCGACTTCGTTAAAGAAGGCGACATGGACGAGGCAGAACTCGATGCCATGTATGCCGACGCCATCGACAAGATTGAGCGTCTGGAACTGCGCAATATGCTGCGCCGCGAAGAAGACGCGCTCGGTGTAGTGCTCAAAATCAATTCCGGAGCCGGCGGCACCGAAAGCCAGGACTGGGCGTCGATGCTCATGCGCATGTACCTGCGCTGGTGTGAGAAACATGGCTACAAGACCTCCATCGCCAACCTTCTCGAAGGTGACGAGGCCGGAATAAAGTCGTGTACCATCAACGTGGAGGGCGATTTTGCCTACGGCTATCTCAAGAGCGAGAACGGCGTTCACCGCCTTGTGCGCGTATCGCCCTACAACGCTCAGGGAAAACGAATGACGTCTTTCGCGTCGGTATTCGTCACGCCGCTCGTCGACGACACCATTGAAGTGAAAGTCGACCCCGCGCTTCTGTCGTGGGACACCTTCCGAAGCGGAGGCGCCGGCGGCCAGAACGTGAACAAGGTGGAATCTGGCGTGCGTCTGCGCTACCAGTTCACCGACCCCTACACCGGCGAGAAGGAAGAAATCCTCATCGAGAACACCGAGACCCGCGACCAGCCCAAGAACAAAGAGAACGCCATGCGTCAGCTGCGCTCCATCCTGTATGATAAAGAGCTCAAGCACCGTATGGCCGAGCAGGCCAAAATCGAGGCCGGCAAAATGAAAATCGAATGGGGCTCACAGATCCGTTCGTATGTGTTCGACGACCGTCGCGTCAAAGACCACCGCACAGGATTCCAGACCTCCGATGTAAACGCCGTGATGGACGGCGAACTCGACGGCTTCATCAAAGCCTTCCTCATGGAATTCGCCAAAGACGAAGAAGAAGCCTGATTCTCTTAACGACCCATCCCACAGCCGGGACGCCCCCACGCGCCCCGGTTTTTTTGTGCTCACGCCACGCACCACCGCGAAGGACGGCATCCTCACCACGGGGCCAATCACCCAATACCCCCAAGCTTACGCCGATAAGCGAGGCTCGCATTCATCCGAAGCTCGCCTCGCTGCATGCAGCCATCCCTGGTTCCGGCAGCTCACGCAGCCGGTTATACAAAAATCGCGCATCCTGCGCTCCCAGCCCCACTACATGCGACAATGAGGATTTCCGCAGTCCTCTCCCTGAGACGGTAAAAGTTCCTACACCCCAAGTCAGTGAGCCCCAGAGGGGCGATATGTGTACAACTGGCTGCGTAAGCTGCCAGAAAGGGAATGCCCTCCTCCCCTCAGAAGCGAGGCGAACCGCGGAGCACGCGAGCCTCGCCAACAGCGCAAGCTTAGGCCCCCGTCCGCACAATCTCCGAAGAAAAAGTGCTGCGCCATTCTGCGTTTCCCCCAGCCACAAAGCAATTAGCCCCGGAGGGGCGAAGTATGTACAACTGGCTGCGTTAGCTGCCAGAAAAAGGAATGCCCCCCTCGGAAGCGAGGCGAGCCGCGGAGCACGCGAGCCTCGCCCACCGCGCCAGCTTGGGCGTTCCCGGCAGCTGCGGGACGTAGCGCCAGGAAGATTAAATAAATATTCGGTGATACATCGAATTATTATGCATCAATAGAGCGAGAGTAAATTTTTTCGATTGAAAATATTTGTATTTTGGACGGAATGTGTAAATTAGCGCGTTAAAGTTTTAGAGAACGTTCATTTGAACCGGTTAAACTGACTGTACACTTATTTCAATTTGCATATTTTTGATCCGGGATAATACAAACGGATTCAATAAATAGGTTTGGTTTGGTAGAGAAGGCTCGCTGATCAGCGGGCCTTCTTGTTTATTCAACATACGGGGGAGCTTTAAGGCAAAAGCTGTTTTATCACCGCGGAATGCAGAGGATCGACAAGATATGACGCCGGAATGGGCGTACACTTTCCATTGTGGGTAAAAATCATGCCTGATTTCGGCGACGTCAGGGCGCTGATCGCAGCCACGGCACCCGACGCGGCAGTAGTGATGAGGGGACGGAAAAATATATCGGCCAACCGGTCAATCATAGGAATTCCCATGCTTATCATCCCTGAATCAACCACACCGGGATCAGCGCAATTCACTCTTATCCCACTTTCGGCCACGCGCCTTGACAAATCCAATGCATAGTGGGTAAGCACCAGTTTCGAGCGCCCATAGGTCTTGAACCGCCGCATGAATCCATGATAGGACGCGGCATGCTCAATCCAGTCAGGACGCAGCCGCACCATCTTGCGGGTAACTGATACGGTCATCACCACACACGAACCGTCATTCATCAGCGGCAGCAGCAATTCGGTGAGAAGCACGGGGGCCACGGCGTTGGTCTGCGTGGCGGTCTCTATTCCGTCTTCTGTAATCGTTATGTCCCCAGGCATTATTCCTGCATTATTTATCAGAGCGTCGACCGTATTTCCGGCAAGCGACACGGCAAATTCCCTCACAGACGCCAGAGAAGCGAGGTCGAGGCGTCCGGTGAGTATCTCCGTCGATGAATCGGGAAACTCACTTCTGAGCTCGTCGGCAAGCCGTGATGCCTTAGTGGTATTCCTGCATGCAAGCATAAGGCATTCCACTCCCTGCGACACCAGCTTCCGGCATATCTCACGGCCTATACCACCGGTTGCACCCGTTACAATGGTTATGTGCTTCCCTGTCATTTCGGTCGGTTCATTTTGTCGAGCAACCGGTGTTTTATACCGCTTCTGGCCCATTCGGGGAGAGAAGCCACAAAAACTATCGACACACGGTTAAGGAGTCCGTTGATATACTGCGCTTTGCCGCGGAATGTGCGTTTGAGGGCGCGCCTTACGAACGCCTGAGGCGTCATGAGTACGCCAAGCCTCACGCCAAGCCGCTGAAGCTGCGGCGGAAGGCCGAATAGATCGGTGGCGATTCCGCCGGGACAGGCCACCGTAACGGACACCCCACAGTCCTTCATCTCTATGCGGTAAGCGCGGGAAAACGCGCGGATATAGGCTTTGGTGGCCGAATACATGGCTATGCCCGGCATAGGCATCCAGCATGACATCGACGACATATTGAGTATCCTGCCTCCGCCGTTCCCGGCCATAAGCGCTCCGATGGAGCGGGAGAGACGGGTCACGGCACTTATGTGGAGGTCGATGTACACGTCGATTCTTTGGGGAGAGAGCTCCCCGACGGCCCGGAAGTCGAAAATACCGGCATTATTCACCAGCAGATACGGCACGATGCCGTTGCTGTGGAGAAACGCAAGGATTTTATCTTCGGCGTCAGCGGCCGTAAGGTCAACTTCAAGAGGAAGCGCCATTATGCCGGAGACTGCCGCTATCGTCCGGGCCTCTTCCTCAAGCTGACGGGGCTGATTGGAAATCATCACCAGATTCGAGCCCATGGCCGCGAGCTGCCGGGAAAATTCCAGACCTATGCCGCTCGAGGCCCCGGTGACCACCGACCACGCACCCGGATTGTTTTTGAAATACGAACTCATTTCCGTGCAGCCGCCCTCTTCTTTATTGCCTCGATTTCACGCTTGAGACACGGAGGCACGTCATCCACATTCTGATAGCAGGCCATCTCGCGGGAATACATGCGGGCGATGCAATAGTTCACGTGGTCGCATCCGCAGCTTTCCTCGCCCTGGCGCATGCGGTTCACGAAATCGGGCTGACGAAGCAACGCGCGCCCCATCTGCACGAACTCAAACCCTTCGCTCAGGGCGGTATCGATGCTGCTTCGCGTGGAGCATCCCCCGACATAAATCAGAGGAAGCTTGAGCTCACGGCGGAATTTGCGAGCGTCGTCCAAGAAATACAGCTCTTCATACGGAATCTTCGGAATCATAAAGCGGCCCACAGCCTTCACGCCATATTTGAGCCACCACAGTTTCATATAGTGGGTCATGGATTTGATGGGCATCTCTCCGCGCATCACATACATGGGAGCCTTGCTCACGAATCCGCCCGAAAGCACAAGGGCATGCGCGCCGAGTCGCTCGAGCTCCCGGGCTATCTCTATACCCTCGTCAATCTCCACGCCGCCACGGAATCCATCGCGCATATTGGTCTTCACCACCACGCCTATGTCGCTTCCGGCGGCCTGCATCACCTCCTCCATACACAGCCGCATGAACCGCATGCGGTTGTCGAGACTGCCACCCCAGCGGTCGCGCCTATGGTTGGTATAGGGCGACAGGAACTGGCTTATGAGGTAGCCGTGGCCGGCATGTATCTCCACGCAGTCCATCCCGGCGTCGCGTGCCAGACGCACGGCATCGCCAAACGAGCGCGCCATAGCCGTGATTTCATCATCGCGCATGCCGCGCACTATCGTAGGCGAATATATGTTGATTCCGCTCGAGGCCGAGATGGGAATCTGTCCGGCCGTGCGCGGATGCGACATATTGCCGCAGTGACCCAGCTGAATCGAGGCCTTGGCTCCGGCCTTGTGTATATCATCGGTAATCTCGCGCAGAGCGGGTATTATTTCAGGCCGCATCCACATCTGGGTGTCGAACGACAGTCCGTTTCGCGTCACCGAGGCATAAGCCAGTGTCGTCATTCCCACACCACCCTCGGCCACAGAGCGGTGGTAGGCACGCAGCATTTCCGACGGACGGTTGTCGGTACACATTCCTTCAAAAGCAGCCGAACGGATGGTGCGGTTGCGGAGCGTCACGGGTCCGATGGACGCCGGTGTGAATAATATGGATGATTTATCTGTCATAATAAGGTTATGGAAAGACAAGGTTAATACACAAAGGGAATCACGCGCTTCAGCCCGAGCGATGTGAATTTATCGCCGAACTCACGGGCATAGCGGCGGTGCGTTTTGGCGGCACGCGGAGCGAGGTTGGCGAAAGTCCAGAGAGCGAACACGGCTCCGGCCCACGACCAGGTGAGAATGGCAAAACCGGTCCATTCAAGTATCTCGCCGAAGTAATTGGCGCTTGACACATAGCGGAACATTCCTCCTCGGGGAATATAATGGGCGGTATCGCCGGGACGGCGCAGCGAACGGATTATCCTGTCACTGTCGATGTTTATATACATTCCGGCAAAGAACACCAGCGTTCCAATGATGAACTGCGGCGACCAGAGCCACGACACGGGATAACGGTCGGGAGCCGACACATAGAAAATCCAGCCGCCCTGCATCACGGCGTTTATCAGGTTAAATACTATCCCCATCACCACTATTGCAAGCGGCATGCGGCTCTTTCCCTTTATGAGAAGGGGGAACACGAACGAACGCTGAAAGTAGTGGAGCTCGAAAAGAAGCGCCATCACCACCGGAGCCACCTCGGCTCTGCGCGGGGAGCACAGCCACAAGGCGAGCATGGCGAAAAACACGGGGGCTTCCATCACCACCCATCCCACACGGTTGTCGACCGCAGGGCCCCATTTCGGATTGTAAAGTATGCCGTAGCCGGCCTCCACGCGCTGCAGGGCTATAAACACCACCACGGCAAGCACAGACATGGATACAAGCAGGATATCGAATGAATGAGGAGTAAGAAACATAGCTGAAACTTTTTCGGAGTAAGGTCCACAGGTTCTAATCATACCTGTGCATTGCAAAGATAGCCCCTTTCAGCGACTTCTGCAATTATTAGTAAATTTGCATAATCATAACCTATCCGCAATCTTTTCCGTTGCGGAAACGTTGATAAGATATGAAAGAAACAATTCAGCCGCTCGAAAGCCATCCTTGGGAACCGTTCATCCCCGACAATGCAAAAATACTGATTATGGGCACATTTCCCCCGAAGTCGGGAAGATGGAGCATGGATTTCTATTACCCTAATTACATCAACGATTTCTGGCGCATAATGGGCCTGCTGTTTTTCGGCAATCCGCTGAAATTGGTGGACGCAGAGCATAAGACCTTCCGCCTGCCGGAGATAAAGCAGTTGCTGTGCGAACGCGGAATAGCCATGAATGACACCGGAGCCGCAGTGCGCCGCCTACGCGACAATGCTTCCGACAAATATCTCGAAATCGTGGAACCCGTCGACCTCTCCGCCCTGCTGCAGAAAATGCCGCTGTGCCACACCGTGGCCACCACCGGCGAAAAAGCTGCCGGAGTCATAGCCTCGCTCACGTCCACCGAGGTGCCCCGAATGGGCGAAATGACAGTTGCTGCCGAAGGCCTCGAAATCTGGCGCATGCCCTCCACCTCCCGCGCCTATCCCCTGAAACTCGAGAAAAAAGCCGAATTTTACGCCCGCATGTTCCGCCACGCCGGCATCCTGTGACACTCCCGGCCCTGGGAAGTCGGCATCCTCGCCGTCCACAAAAACGACAACCGGAGGCCGACGTTCCCAGAAACTATTTTTTTTGCTAAATGCGGCCTTGACTATCATCAAATATGCCTGACTTGCCGGAACAAAACTTTGAGAAAATACAATTCCGTATTTTTACATTTGTGTAAAACATTTTTCGTAACTTTGTTTTTGTAATTACAAACTCAAAGAATTATGAGCGAAGTAGAACTCCTCTTAGTAAATAGTAGCGATAGTTGCACAATGTACACAATTCAGTTCTTGTCTGATGATATGAGCGAATTTGAAAAATTCGTTGCCAAGTTCAGACAGGACGCCGAACTAAATCCAGACTTTCAGGCAATAATGAGATTTGTTGAACAGATTCTCTCCAACGGAGCTCTGGAGCGGTACTTCCGCAGAGAGGGTAAGATGAACGATTCGGTAGTTGCATTGCCTGTTCTCAAATCAAAACTTCGCTTGTATTGTCTTCGTCTTACCGACAAAATTCTCATTCTCGGAAATGGCGATGTGAAGAACAGCCGGACATACGAAGAAAACAACACATTGCAGGGGTATGTAATGGATTTGCAGAAATTCGAGCATCTGCTTCGGCAGGAAGTGCGTTCAGGCAATGTGGAGATAACCGAAAAGGAGATTACAACCGATAAAACTTTCGACTTATGAAAACCGCCAACATTTCATTACAGGAAATCTTCAATGAGATTCCTCTGGAGAAGCGGGAGGAAACACGGCTTTCTTTTGCCATCTCTAACAGGCTTGACGCTCTTATGCGTGAAAAGGGGCTGAATAAAAAGCAGTTTGCCGAAGCTCTTGGTAAACGGCCCAACGAGATAACACGTTGGCTGAGCGGCGAGCATAACTTCACTATCGCCACTCTCGCAATGCTTTCCTCGTTTTTCGGACAGCCGATTATCAGAGTCAGTTGAATGCGTATATTTGCCTACACAAACCCTAACAATCATGCGAAAGGTATCACTCTCCATTGTATGCATTATTTGTTCATTGATTTGCAGCGCCCAGTCGATAGATGAGCGTATAGCCAATGCAATGAACACAAGTGACTGGTTCGCGCTTGACTCGATTTATGACGCAGCGCCCAAAGATTCCATCAACCCCTTTCTTGAAGTGTTTTCGCGTGGACTTATCGGCAACCGTCTAAATCGACCGGACATATCGATTCCGGCTTTTGAAGACCTGCTAAATAATTATTCCACCGGTCTTGACCTGAGCAACCTGCTCAATTCTGCCGTAATGCTTTCAATGGATTACAGCAAAGTCGGCGATAATGACAAAGCGGCCTCTCTATTAACCTCCGTACTCGACGCCACAAGACAGCACCTTGACTCAGCAGCCATTGACGGGCTGCAACTTTACATTGACCGATACTCGGCTTTTGCTCCATATCGACCATACTCCATTTCCATAGAAGGTACCCGGGGGCTCGTTCCTTTCCGTATCACACCCGTAGGAAAACCGGAAAAAGGATCGGTGCTGATGACACTTGACAGCAGTTCCATCAACGGACTTGATGCTGACATAGTTTTCGACACAGGCGCAGGAGTCAACATCATTTCCGATTCTTTGGCGCGGAAGTTCGGCCTTATACCTCTCGAAGCATACAACTATGTGATGGGAATAGGCAAACAGCGTACACAGTATGCGATTGCCAGCGAAATCAAGCTGGGAAATATCACTGTCAGGGATGTACCTTTTGTCATTGTTGATTTTAAAGTGAACAACGAAGAAGCAGACAAATACATGGACTGCCTGAATATTGTTGTCGGCAGTGAACTTATGTTGCGACTTAACAATCTGACGCTTGATTTCATCAAACGGGAAATCACCGTTGCGAAAACCGCTCCTGAAAAAAGTCGGACCGCGCCAAACATGTGCTTCTCGTCATCAATGAATCTTATCACCCGGGGCACAGCACATGACAACCCCATGTGGATTTGCATCGACACAGGCGATTCCTCCTTTGGCTCGCTTAACGGAGAGTTTCTGGAAAGGAATAAGGATTACGTTCTGACACATGCCAGACCGGATACCGTAAGGATGGCAGGCATCGGCGGTGTACATATTTCGGAATGTTATACTCTTCCCGACATCAGCATCAGTTTAGGAGGCCACACAGTGACAGTGCCGGAGATTACCGTTAATCCTGGTTCCAATCCTCTTTCCTCGAGCTATGAATGCAACCTCGGATTAAAATCGCTGATGCAATTCGGCAGAATTCAGTTCAATATGGTGGATTTCACAATCACCACATATCCCGTTGAAATATCGGAATGCCTGCCTACGCCACATAAAGTCCACCCGTTCAAATACTCTGGCAAAAATAAAGCCTCGTTTCTGCAGACGTTAGGCCTCGTGACACTTTCGGTAGCCAACGGGCTTTTCAATACAAACGCCCCTGCCGCTCCCGACCTATAATCACCATGAAGCTCCGCGCCGGAAAGCTCGGCGCCTTCGACAGCCATAAAACATCGACAACCGAAGTCCGTCGCTCCCGGATTCTGTCAACGGAGTTCCGGAGGGACGATGTGTTTACAACTGGCTGCGTCAGCTGCCAGAAAAGGAAGGTACCCCTCTGAAGCGCGGCGAGCTGCGGAGCACGCGAACCGCGCCGCCTGCCTCAGCCTGGGACTCTCCTCATAGACACATGATCCCCAAAAAAGTTCTGCGTTTTTCTGCTGTTCCCGCGCCGTTCTGCGTACTTAAGCGAATGGATAAAAAGCAGGCGTCCTGCAAGCGGCGGTGGCCGGATGCAGGACGCACGTTATAAGATATTTCCGGGGAGGAATCAGGCTTTCACGCGGCTGATATAGCTGCCGTCGCGGGTGTCGATTTCGATAAAGTCGCCTTCATTCACGAACAGCGGAACACGAACCTCGGCGCCGGTCTCTACAGTTGCGGGCTTGAGGGTGTTGGTGGCTGTATCGCCTTTGATTCCGGGCTCGGTATATGTGATTTTGAGCACAGTCTTGATAGGCATTTCGGCGAAAAGAACGGTATCGGTCGAAGCATCGCTCACAACCTCCACGGTGTCGCCTTCTTTCATGAAGTCGGAACCGGTAACGAGCTCCTTGTTGATAGGAATCTGCTCGTAGGTCTCATTGTTCATGAAGATATCGTCGCCGCCGTCGGCGTAAAGATACTGGTAGGGGCGGCGCTCCACTCTCACGTCCTCGAGTTTCTCGCCGATGTTGAAGCGGCGTTCGAGAACGCGGCCGTCAACCACGTCCTTAAGCTTTGTGCGCATGAATGTATTGCCTTTGCCGGGCTTTACGTGGAGGAACTCCACGCAGAAGTAAAGACGGCCGTCCATGCGGATGCAGGTGCCGTTCTTGATGTCTTGAGCGTTAATCATAAATTACTTGTGATTGAATTTTGCCGCAAAGGTACACATTTTTTCTTGTAACGGCAACACTCTGTGCAATATGATTTTTATCCCGGAAATATTTCGTATAAAGGATTATCATTGTAACTTTGCAGACCGATGCGGCAGGGGCCAGGCCATTAGCCGTCATCACGATTACTATTATTTAATTTCCGCAGATGATTTTTGATTTCATAACAGCAGGAATCTTCGATGCCGCCACGCTTTTCCAGTGGGTGGTTGACAACGCGAGCTACCTGCTCATTTTCGTGCTCATGACCGTTGAGAGTTCGTTCATCCCCTTCCCGTCCGAAGTGGTTGTTCCTCCGGCCGCGTATCTTGCCTGCACCAAAGGTGACATGAATGTATTTGCAGTGGTTCTGGTGGCTACGGCCGGCGCCCTTTGCGGGGCACTCATCAACTATTTCCTCTCGCTCTGGATCGGACGTCCCCTGGTATACAGTTTTGCCGATTCACGTCTGGGCCACGCCCTGCTCATCAACCGCGAGAAAGTCGAGAACGCCGAGAAATATTTCGACTCCCACGGCGCCGTGTCAACGTTCATAGGCCGCCTTATACCGGCAGTGCGCCAGCTTATATCGATTCCCGCCGGCCTCGCCCGCATGAATCTGGGCGTGTTCTGCATTTTCACAGCTCTTGGAGCAGGCATCTGGAACGGCGTGCTCGCCGTGCTCGGATGGTGGCTCGGACGCACTGTGCCTCTTGACCAGCTTTTCATGCAGGTGGAGAAATACAACGACTATCTCACCTGGGCCGGTCTGGCTATCGGCGTTGTGTGCCTCGGAGTGATTATTTACAACCTCCTTCGTCCGCGCCGCGCCCCTAAAGCCTGACGCAGGGTCACACACCGCATTTTCTTCCTTCTGTCATTTCTCATTCCACACGGTTCAACACATTTATTCATCCCCATGACTGTAGTTTCCCCATCAATCCTTTCAGCCGATTTCGCCAACCTCAGGCGCGACATAGAGATGCTCAACGAGTCGGAAGCCGAAATGATCCACCTCGACGTGATGGACGGCATTTTCGTGCCCAACATCTCGTTTGGATTCCCGGTAATCAAGGCTGTGGCGCGTTACGCCCGCAAGACGCTCGACGCTCACCTAATGATTGAAGATCCGGGGCGCTATGTAAGCCAGTTCCGCGACTGCGGAGTGGATATAATGAATGTGCATATCGAGACCTGCAACCACCTCAACCGCGTGGTCCAGAACATACGCCAGGCCGGAATGAAAGCGGCCGTCACGCTCAACCCCTCGTCTCCGGTGGTTCTTCTGGAGGATATCGCGGCCGACCTCGACATGGTGCTTCTCATGTCGGTCAACCCCGGATTCGCCGCTCAGCAGTTTATTCCCGGCACGCTCGACAAAATCACGCGTCTGCGCCGCCTGCTCGACGAGACAGGCTCCAAGGCCCTCATCCAGATTGACGGCGGCATCAACGCCACCACCGGTAAGGCATGCGTGGAGCGCGGAGCCGACGTTCTCGTGGCCGGCAACTACGTGTTCTCCGACCCGGATCCCGCCGCACGCATCAGCGAATTGCGGCATCTCTGATTCCGCACCGGAATCTCTCCCCGAATTACCCAATCACTACACCGACCTCAATGGTTTCATTTGAATCAGATAATTTCGATGCCGACCTTCTCAACGGCAAATCAACATCCACACCCATAACACCTGCGCCGGCCGAACCCGACCCGCGTCCGGCCGAACCACGCCGGCAGACTAAAGCCGCAGCGCGCCCGGAGCCTTCCCCGCAGCCCAAAGCTGCACCGGAACCCGCGCGCGCCCCCAAAAAAGAGAAAAAACAAAAAACGGATAGCAAGCCCTGGGCATCGTCGTTCCGCGTCGGCGCCCTGATTGGGGTTTTGTTCATTCTTGTCGCCGCCTACCTTCTCATCACCATGGTCTCAAGCCTCACAAACGGTGTGGCCGACGAGAGCGTGGTGGCAAACAAATCCCTGGCCGAAGTAACTGCTTCCGACTCCCATATCGCCAACACCTGCGGACCGTTCGGCGCTTTCGTGGCCCATCTGCTGTTCACACGCTGGATAGGAATGGGAATATTCGTGCTGATTTACTACCTCGGAGCACTTGGAGTGTCGCTTATCGGGTTCCACAGATTCAACTTCTGGAAACTTACGTTCAACTGCATCACTTCTGCCGTCTGCGTTTCCATTATAGTAGGTCTTGCCGCCTATCTCACCGATTCGCTCACCTACTGGGGAGGATATTTCGGATATTACGTGAACGACTTTCTCACAACTCTGGGAGGCTACTGGGCAGCCATAGGGGTCAGCATCTTCCTGGTGGCTGTGCTCTGCGTGATTTTCTATGATTTCCTCGCAAAGGTGATACGCACCGTAGGGCGCTGGATCAAGCGCTATCGGGCCGTGATGGCCGCACGCCATCAGGCCGCCATTGAAGCGCAGCTCCGCGCCGAGAAGCTCAGGGAGGCCGAAAGAGCCGCAGCTGAGGCTCAGGCAGCGGCCGATGCCGCCGAGCGTGAGGCTGAAGCCGCCGAGCGGAAGGCAAAGGCTGCTGAGAGAATCGCAGCGGCCACCTCGGAGCTGAACACGACCGCTACTTCCGACCCTGCTGCTCCTGACGAGCCAAGCGCCCCCGCATCTCCCTCTTTTATTTCCGACGACATTCCCGGGCAAAATCTCAATCCCGCGCCCACATTCGCCGAGATAACCTCCGATCCCCTCCCCACGCGCTCGGCGCCGCAGTCTGCCGGGAATGAATCCGCCCCATCTCCTGTTTTATCTTCGGTAGAAACGCCGGCCGAGCCGACACGCCCAGTCGCTGAAGTCTCCGCCCCCTTCCATGAGCCGACCCACGAAACCGTTGCCGAATTCGACGGGCCGGTTACAGACTTCGAGGGCGAACTTACCGAAATGCCAGACCCGGAAACCGCAGAAACCGACAAAGAACCCATAGCCGACCCGCTCGCCGATCTCGCTGCCCTCGCCGGGCCTATAATTCCCCCCGAAATTCCCGGTCATGAAAGCGATGACAACTATCCCGAGGAGCGTTCCCACGCCATAGGCACTCCCTACGACCCGCACGAAGACCTTTCGCGTTTCCGTATGCCCGAACTCGACCTTCTGAGAGTCTACGAGCACAAGGAAAACCGCGTGGACATAGCCGAACAGGAGGAGAACAAGGAGCGCATAACGCGCGCGCTGCAGAGCTACGGCATAGAGATAGCCCATATTGAAGCCACCGTCGGCGCCACCATCACCCTATATGAGATTGTGCCTGCACCGGGTGTAAGAATCGCCAAAATCAAGAAACTCGGCGACGACATGGCCATGAGCCTACAGGCACTCGGCATCCGTATTATCGCTCCTATTCCCGGCAAAGGCACCATAGGTATGGAGGTGCCCAACCGCGAGCCCCAGATAATAGGCATTCGCGAGATTCTGTCGAGCGACACCTACGTGAACTCCACCGCCCATCTTCCCATGGCGATGGGCACCACCATCACCAACGAGGTATACGTGGCCGACCTGGCCAAGACGCCCCACCTGCTTGTGGCCGGAGCCACCGGCATGGGTAAATCGGTGGGCCTTAACTGCATCATAGCATCGCTGCTCTACAAGATGCACCCCTCGGAGCTGAAATTCGTGCTCATCGACCCCAAGCAGGTTGAATTCAGCCTCTACAGCTGCATACGCAACCACTATCTGGCCATGCTCCCCGACGAGGAAGACCCCATCATCACGGAGCCTTCGCGCGTGGTGGGCACCCTCAACTCCCTCGTGCAGGAAATGGAAAACCGCTATCTGCTTCTGAAAAAAGCCCAGAAGCGCAACATAGTGGAATACAACGCTAAATTCATAGAGCGCTCCCTAAGCCCGGCCGAAGGCCACCGGTTCATGCCCTACATAGTGGTGATAATCGACGAGTTCGGCGACCTCATGCTCACCGTAGGCAAGGAAATCGAGACGCCCGTATCGCGTATAGCCGCCAAGGCGCGCGCCGTGGGAATACACATGATTCTCGCCACACAGCGCCCGTCGGTCGACGTAATCACCGGCGTAATCAAGGCCAACTTCCCCGCGCGCATGGCGTTCGCCGTGAGCCAGCCCGAGGACTCACGCACAATTCTCGGACGCACCGGAGCCGAACAGCTCATAGGCCGCGGTGACATGCTCATAAGCATAGGCGGCAAACTCAACCGCGTGCAGTGTGCGTTTATCGACACCGACGAGGTGGAGTCCATCTGCCAGAGCATCTCCGACCAGATCGGCTACCCCACCCCCTACGAGCTTCCCCCCTTCGTCCCCGAAGGTTCCGACGCCTCCGGCAACATGGGAGGCATCAGCGACCGCGACCCCCTCTTCGAGGATGCCGCCAGAGCCATAATCGAGTCGGGCACCGGCTCCACCTCATATCTCCAGCGCAAATTCACCATAGGCTACCCGCGCGCGGGTAAAATAATGGACCAGCTCGAAATGGCCGGAGTGGTGGGTCCGGCACAGGGCGGAAAACCCCGCAAGGTGCTCATGGATTTCTTCGCCCTCGAATCCATGCTCGGCCAATAAGAATTCCCGGGTCAACCATCGGGAACCCTGCAATGTTATAACTTCATGAAAAGATTCATCTCTATACTGTTCGCCACAATAGCGGCACTTGCTCTACCGGTTGCTCTTGCTGCTGCCGACAACGCCGCGCGGACTCTTGATCTGGCTGCCCAGCGCTTTTCCAAGGCTCCGTCAGTCAGCGCCGCGTATACGGTCACATCCCCGTCAGGCAATGTCGCCGGCAATATAGTGGTGTCGGGACAACGGTTCCGCATATCCTCTCCTGAAATGTCCACGTGGTTCGACGGCAAGACCCAATGGACTTACGTACCTGCCGACCGCGAAGTCACCATAAGCGAGCCCACGCCCGACGAGCTGCTTCAGATAAACCCGTTCGAGATCATCAGCTCGTTCCGCAAGAACTACAACGCCTCGACCGTAAAGACTGACAAATCCCAGACCGTGATCCGCCTCTCCTCGCGCGACCCGAAAGCATCCATAACACAAGCCGTGCTCACCCTCGCCTCGGCCACGCTGCTTCCTTCGCGCATCGAACTCACCGGGCCATCCGGACGCGTAACCATCAACCTCGGAAGCGTGAAGACCGGCAAAGCCATGACCGCGGCCGATTTCCGCTTCAACACCCGTAATCACCCCGGTGTGAGTGTCAACGACATGCGCTGACCTCCTGCCGCTCAATTTCATAGGAATCTAAAATCTAAACGCCATAATCCAATGAAAGAAATTACTACCAAGTGCCTTATCGTAGGCTCCGGTCCCGCCGGATATACGGCGGCAATATACACCTCGCGTGCCAACCTCTCGCCCGTGCTCTACGAGGGCCATCAGCCCGGCGGCCAGCTCACCACCACCACCGAAATCGAGAACTTTCCCGGTTATCCCGAGGGAACCACCGGTCCGGAAATGATGGAAGACCTCCGACGCCAGGCAATGCGCTTCGGCGCCGACGTTCGCGGCGGCATCATCCGCAAAATCGACCTCTCTTCACGTCCGTTCCGGGCTGAAGCCGACGACGACACCACCATCATAGCCGACACCGTGATAATCTCCACCGGCGCCTCGGCTAAATATCTCGGTCTGCCCGACGAAAAGAAGTATATGGGACTGGGCGTGTCGGCATGCGCCACATGCGACGGTTTCTTCTACCGCAAGAAACGCGTGGCCGTTGTGGGCGGCGGCGACACCGCATGCGAGGAAGCACTCTATCTGAGCAATCTCGCCTCGCAGGTGTTCCTGATTGTGCGTAAAAACTATCTCCGTGCATCGAAAGTGATGCAGAAGCGAGTGCTTGAGAAACCCAACATCACCGTGCTGTTCAACACCAACACCACCGGGCTGTACGGCGAAGAGTTCCTCGAAGGCGCCCATCTTGTGGAAAATCTCGGCACTGATATAGAGCAGCACACCGATCTGCCCATCGACGGCTTCTTCCTCGCCATAGGCCACCGTCCCAACACCGATTTCCTCAACGGCCAGCTCGAGCTTGATGAGGCCGGTTATATCAAGACCTTCAACGGCTCCCAGGCCACAAACGTGGAAGGCGTATTCGCCGCAGGCGATGTAGCCGACCCCAGCTACCGCCAGGCCATAACGGCCGCAGGCACCGGCTGCCGCGCCGCCCTCGACGCCGAGCGTTTCATAACCGAACACGCCTGATTTCGAAACGGCAACGATACCATACACGACGGTGTGACGGGCTGCGGCCTCTCACACCGTTTCTTTTTTATTGGACTTTCCGTCCCGATATACCCCGGAGGGAAAGTCGTGATGTGGCAATGCTGTGAAAATTGGAGCGACGGAAGGTGAATGTCAATTTTTTAGTTTATCTTTGTTAGTTGATAATCTGCCGTCTGTTTCTCAGTCGGAGCATAAAGGACAGAATGAACGAAGACGCTCTCAGCCAGCTATATCTCAAAGACACTGCATTTCAGGACCTGATGCAGCGCAGGGTGTTCAATGTCCTGCTTGTGGCCTCGCCCTACGACGCCTTCATGATGGAGGAGGACGGCCGCATCGAGGAGCAGCTCTATTTCGAGTATGTGGCACTCAACCTGAGTTCGCCGCCGCGCGTCACCCGCGTGTCGACAATCGAGGACGCAATGGACCGTCTGCGCGAGAAGCACTTCGGACTGGTGATACTGATGCCGGGGAGCGACGTCAGCGAGACCCTGCGCGGAGCGGCCGGTATCCGCGAGATTGCGCCCAAAATGCCTATAGTGGTGCTTACGCCTTTCTCCAAGGAAGTGTCGCGCCGACTTGCCAACGAGGATCTCTCGGCCGTGGACTACGTGTTCAGCTGGCTCGGCAACGTTGACCTGCTCCTTGCCATAATAAAACTTCTCGAGGACTTCCTGAACGCCGACAACGACATTAACGAAGTGGGTGTGCAGATGATAATGCTCGTGGAGGACTCCGTGAGATTCTATTCATCTGTCCTTCCCCATATCTACAAGACACTGCTCAAACAGTCGTTCGAGTCGTCGACCGAAGCGCTCAACGAGCACGAGCAGATGCTGCGCATGCGCGGACGCCCCAAAGTGATGCTCGCGCGCACCTACGAGGAAGCCATGGAGCTGTACGAACGCTTCGGCCAGAACCTGCTCGGAGTGATTTCCGACGTATCGTTCATGCGCGAAGGCGCCAAAGACCCGATGGCGGGACTGCGCTTCGCCGAATTTCTCCGGGAGAAAGACCCCTGGCTGCCGGTGATAATCGAGTCGTCGGAAGCCGACAACCGCGCAGCCGCCGAAAAGCTCAACTGCGTGTTCCTCGACAAGAACTCCAAGAAGCTTCCCGTTGACCTCACCAAGGCCATGAGCTCCGAATTCTCGTTCGGCGACTTCGTGATGACCGACCCCGAGACCGGAAAAGAGCTGCGCCTGCGCTCGCTTAAAGACCTGCAGTATCACATATTCGACATTCCGGCAAAAGCCCTGCTTCACCACGCATCGTCCAACGACATATCGCGCTGGCTCTACTCGCGCGCGCTCTTCCCGATAGCCGACGTGATAAAGACCCACCGCTTCTACTCGCTCGAGGAAGTGCCCGCCGTGCGCCAGCTCTTCTTCGACCTCATAGTGAAGTACCGCAAGATGAAAAACCGCGGAGTGGTGGCCGTGTTCCGCAAAGACCGTTTTGACCATTACTCCAGTTTCGCACGCATCGGTGAGGGATCGCTCGGCGGCAAAGGCCGCGGCCTGGCGTTCATCGACCAGATCATAAAGCGCAATCCTATCTGCGACAACTTCTACGGTGTGACCATAACCATACCGCGCACGGTGGTGCTGTGTACCGACATATTCGACGAGTTCATGGCCACCAATAATCTCTATCCGATAGCGCTGTCCGATGCCGAAAATGCCACCATCCTCGATGCATTCCTCAAGGCAAAGCTACCTGAACGACTGATTGACGACTTCCTGGCGCTGTTCGAGGTCGTGGACACTCCGCTTGCCATCAGAAGTTCAAGCCTCCTGGAGGACTCGCACTACCAGCCTTTCGCCGGCATCTATTCCACATATATGATACCGCATCTGGATGACAACGCCCGGATGCTCCGCATGCTGTGCGACGCGATAAAAAGCGTGTATGCCTCGGTGTTCTACACCGACAGCAAAGCTTATATGACCGCCACGTCCAATCTTATCGACCAAGAAAAAATGGCCGTGATAATCCAGGAAGTGGTGGGAGAGCAGCACGGCGACCTTTATTTCCCCTCGTTTTCGGGTGTGGGCCGTTCGCTCAACTTCTATCCGCTGGGCGACGAGCATCCCGACGACGGTGTGGCCGAAGTGGCCGTGGGCCTTGGAAAATATATTGTGGACGGAGGCCTGAGCCTGCGGTTCTCCCCGCGCCACCCGGCGTCGGCCCTTCAGACATCGGAACTGGAGCTTGCGCTGCGCGACACCCAGACGCGCATGTATGCCCTCGACATGAGCGCCGTGGATGATTTCCGGGTGGACGACGGATTCAACATAGCCCGCAAGCGCGTGCAGGACATAGCCGAGAGCGGTGCCCTGAAATACATGGTCTCTACCTACGACGTCCGCGACAACATACTGCGCGACACCGATTTCGGCGCCGGTCGCAAAGTAGTGACATTCAACAATATCCTCAAACACGACGTATATCCGCTGGCTATGGCGCTCGACTTCATGCTTTCAACCGGTCAGCGCGAGATGTGCCGCCCGGTTGAGATAGAGTTTGCCGGCACCATCAGTCAGGCCAAAGGCACTCAGAACCGCGGCCACATATACTGGCTGCAGATCCGTCCGACGGTCGACCCGAAAAATCTTGTGGATCCCACGCTTCTCGACCTCCCCGACTCCTTCCTGCTGCTTCGCAGCGATACCGCACTGGGCCACGGAACCACCGACAATGTTGACACAGTGGTGTACGTGCGGCCCGAAAGCTTCAATTCGGCAAACAACGGACTGACCGCACGCGAGATTGAAAAAATCAACCGCAAGCTGGTAGAAGACGCCGTTCCATATATCCTGATAGGCCCGGGACGATGGGGCTCGAGCGACACCGCGCTCGGCATACCGGTGAAATGGCCCCAGATTTCGGGGGCGCGCCTGATAGTTGAATCAGCTATCACCACCTATCGTGTAGAGCCCAGTCAGGGCACCCACTTCTTCCAGAACCTCACCTCTTTCGGGGTAGGATATTTCACCATCGACACCTCCGCGGGCCACGGATTCTACGACGTGGCCACTCTCGACGCCATGCCGGCGGTCTATGAATCGGAAGCAGTGAGGGTGGTGCGCTTTCCTGCTCCACTCATAATAGGCATCGATGGCAAAAAACGCCACGGCGTGGTGGCCAAACCTGACGCCTCATCCAACAACCAGAATCCTTAACAAGCCATGTCAATATTCAACTCCTTCAAGAAAGCGCTCGGATTTCCCGACACTTACGACGACGAAAACGACGTAGACAGCGACGATGCCGACCAGGCGGAAAACGCTGATGAAACAGGACGTCCGAAGCTCGACCTGACGCTGCCCACCCGTGCCGAGGAAGTCCCGGATTCCGGGCCGGAAAGGAAGCACGAAAACGCATCCCATACGGATGAAGTGACCGTAGGCACAGACAGGCAGCCGGAATCCGAAGACAACGGGGCCTCTACTGAAGCTCTTGCCTCAAAGGCTTTCGACTGTGTTGTGGAACTTTTCAACAGCATACAGCCCGACTTCGTGAAGCAATGCCTTGACACCGAAGCCCAGCGCAGATACATCACCGAACATATAGACAGCTCACTGCGCGAGGCCCTGAACCATGCCACACAGCAGGCCCGCGAGGCCGGACGGCGCCAGTGGCAGGCAGAACGCAGCCGTCTCTCCTCCGATCTCGACAACCTCAGGAAACAGTATGCCTCCATAAAGCGGCGAAGCGAGGATTTCCAGAACGCCCAACTGAGCGAGGCTCGCCAGAAACGCGCGCTCTCCGACCGCGTACACGACCTTGAAAGCCAGGTTGCGGCGCTTGAAGCTGAAAAAGAACAGTTTCAGATAGAAAACCGTTCGATGGCCAACAAGCTACGTGCATCCGGAGTGTTACGCGGCGTCGAATCTTCAAATACCGCCGCTCCTGACGATTCCGAAACTGCCAAAGAGCTCGCCGAGACAAAGGCCGCACTGGAAAAACTCAATCTCGAGGCAACCTCGCTCCGCGACCGCTGCAAGGAACTTGAGGATGAGCTTGCGCAAAACCGTAAAGAGCGTGACGAGATGGAAGAAGAAATGCAGAAAAGCGTGGAAATCATCGACTCGCGCATCGCCGATTTTGAAAACATCAAGAAAAAGAAAGACGCCCGCATAGCCCAGCTCTCCTCATCGCTGAAAAATGCGGAAAAACGGATTGCCGTTCTTGAAAAGGCCGTCAGCGAGAAGAAACGGCTTCTCGACGAGGCTTCATCGCTCACCGAGTCGCTGCGGTCAACCATTGAGACTAACCTTCGCACACACGCAGAAGTGGAGCACACTCTCCGGCAGGAAATAAACATGCTCCGTGGAAACGGCGACCTCTCTTTGGCTGACAGCCCGGCACCATATTCCCACGCTGCAGAAATCTCTACCGGCGAAACGGAAATTCCCGAAGTTAAGGAATCGAAGATATCGGCCATAGACGACCTGATGGACAATACCGACTGGTTTGTGGCACCCGACCCTGTGCCGTTGAAAAAAGACCCGGAAGTGGAAGAGCAATTCGGCTATAAAGAACCCAAGACACGCCAGACACGCCAGATTGACGATGACAAACAGCTCTCACTCTTCTGAGCCCGCACAATCACTATCACATTTTCACGTAAACCCATTCACCACCATTCATATACAATGAAAGTTATTGCAAGAATCACCATCCTTCTCCTCGCCGCAATCCTTCCCGCCACAGCTTCGGCTGCCATAAAGACTCTGGCATCATATCCCGAGATAGAGAAATATATCGGGCCGGGCCATACTCCCAAGGGGCCTTCTCAGATAAAATTCATGAAAGAGCCGGGAATGTATCTGGCGCTGTCGGACGACGGAAAAAGAATCGTGAAACACGACTGCCGTACCGGCAAGGAAGTGGAGACTCTTCTCGACATAACCCATACACGCGAGACAACCGTTGACAAAATTGAGGGCTTCATGATTGACGATGCCGCCACACGCATACTCATCTACAACAACTCGCGTCCCATCTACCGCCACTCTTTCGAGGCGACATACTACGTGTACGAGATACGCTCACGCATACTCAAACCCCTTTCCGACCGCTTTGAGCGCCAGCAGGCTCCGCAGTTCTCGCCCAACGGCCGAATAGTGGCCTTCGCGGCCGAAGACGGCAACATCCACCTGAAGAAACTCGACTTCTGGGTGGAGATAAACGTAACCGAGGACGGCAAGAAAAACTCCATAATAAACGGTATTCCCGACTGGGTGTACCAGGAGGAATTCTCCACCCAGTCGTCGATGGCATGGTCGCCCGACAGCGAGACCCTCTGCTTCCTGAAATACAACGAGACCGAAGTTCCGACCTATTCTTTCCCTCTCTACGAAGGCTCATGCAATCCCATGGAGCAGTACGCGCTCTATCCCGGAGCATTCACCTACAAGTATCCGGTGGCCGGACAGCCCAACTCTGTGGTGACGCTTCATTCCTATGACGTGGACACCCGCAAGACCAAGCCCATTGCCATAAAAGACCCCCAGCTGCATTATATACCCCGAATCACCTTCGCCCACTCCTCCGACCGTCTGATGGTAGTGACCCTCAACCGCGCCCAGACAAGAATGGAGGTATATGCGGTAAACCCCAAATCCACCGTGTCCAAATCAGTTCTCGTGGAGGAATGGAAGGCATGGCTCGCACCTGAGACATTCGAGAACATCACATTCGAACCTGACCACTTCGTGGTGATGTCATCGCGCACCGGCTACATGCATCTTTACCAATACTCCTATGCCGGGGCTCTGCAGCGCACAATCACATCGGGCAACTACGACGTGGACGCCTACTATGGCTACGATGCCGCCACAGGCGCTTATTATTACCGCTCGGATGCCAACTCGCCCCTTGACCGCACTGTTTACCGTCTTGACCGCAAAGGCAAGCAGGAAGCAATCAGCCCGGCCGAAGGTACAGCATCGGCCCGATTCAGCCCCGACCTCAACTATTACGTGATGAGCTACAGCAACTCCACCACCCCCACAAAGTACACATTCTGCTCCTCGCGCCAGGCAAAGCCGCTGCGCACTCTCGAGGACAATGCCGAATATGCATCGCGCTACGCCTCCGCTCCCAAGCCCGAATTCTTCACCATGCCTACCGAAGGTGGAATCACACTCAACGGATATATCATAAAACCCACCGGATTCTCGGCCTCGAAACGCTATCCCGTGATAATGGTGCAGTACAGCGGCCCGGGCTCTCAGCAGGTCACCAACAGCTGGTCGATGGGCTGCGAGAAATATTTCGCCACACAGGGCTACGTGGTGGTATGCGTGGACGGACGCGGCACCGGCGGACGCGGACGCGAATTCATGGACGTGGTCTACAAACGCCTCGGCTACTACGAGACCATCGACCAGATTGCCGCCGCGCGCTATGCCGCCAACCTTCCCTACACCGACCCCGACCGCATAGCCATCTATGGCTGGAGCTTCGGCGGATACGAATCGATAATGGCAGCATCGCACCCCGACGCACCATACGCCGCCGCAGTGGCAGTTGCTCCGGTAACCGACTGGCGCTACTACGACTCCATCTATACCGAGCGCTACATGCTCACCCCGCAGGAAAACGAAGGAGGCTATGACCAGGCCTCGACCTTCGCCGGTATCTCAACCCGCAAATGCCCCCTGCTGCTGATCCACGGCACAGCCGACGACAACGTGCATCTCTACAACACCATCCAGTATGAGGCCGAGGCGCAGGCTCAGGGACGCTGGACCGACATGCTCCTGTTCCCCAACATGAACCATTCCATCAACGGCTGCAACTCGCGTCAGCTCGTCTATGCGCGCATCCTTTCTTACCTCGAGTCCAACTTACGTTAACTTCGGTTTGTTATATAATCGGTTCAATTTTTCCCATAAAGCAACTGAACGCGATGCAATACCATAAGGACAAATACAAAAGCATACTGAAGCTTTGGACAGCATGGATTTATTCCACGGGACCGTTAATCCTGCTGCTGCTCCTTTCGCTTTGGATAAACACTTTGTATATTCCTTTTGTGGCTCTCGGTCTGGAACTGGCACTGTTCGCCTGCGTGCGGTACAACCGCAAGAAGCCCGAACCGGGCTGCTACCTGCTCCCGTTCATCGTGAAACGCATCCTGTTCTGGTCGGCAATCGTGATGTTTGTCATCAACGGGCTTCACATGCGCTGGATAGAGCACCAGATTTTCGATGCAGCGAGCGGAAACGCCGACTATCCCTATATCACCATACTCGTGATTGGCCCCATGGCCACGCTCATAAGCTATGTGAGTCTCTACCGCCACAAAAAGCTCTCGTTCTGCCTCGACTGCAAGATGCGCCACGGGACGCCCGCGGAGCGCGGCTATCTCGGCATTCTCTTCACACAGGAAGGCCAGTTCCAGAATGCCTTCATAGGTTTGATCTCCCTGGCCATCACCGTAGTAACCTGGGGTTACTATTTCATTGCCTACGACAACAGCTATTTCTCACGGCACGACGAGTTTTTCTATGTGATAGTGCCGGTGACCCTATGGTCCCTCTCGGCCATTTATCTCGCCGTGAGATACGTGGGAATCTGGGCATATTACCGGCAGCGCTCCGACGAGCACCAGATGCAGAACGGCCTCACCACCACACTGCGCTACATGCTCATATGGGATAATTATGTAGGGCTTCTCGAGCCCTCGGAGGACCCGGATTCCGTGATATCGGTGCGCAATGTCTATGACACCCCCACGCTTATCCAGATAAGATACCGTCAGAAGGTGACCCGCGATGATTACCGTCATTACTTCTCCGCACTGACCCACATCGAGCATGGCGATATACGGTTCCTGTACTCCACCCTTGTAGGGAATCCCGAGGGAAATCTTTTCCATTACATAGTCTATCTGACCGATGCCGAGAAGGAGGAAATAGACAGACGGTACAAGCACGTGAAATGGTGCACGCTGCGCGAAGTCAGCGAGCTTATCAACAACAAGGAGATGGCCCCGCTGTTCAGCGCCGAGTTCATAAGGCTCTATACCATTGCCATGGCATGGAAAACGTATACCCCCGACGGAAAGCGACGCTACAAAATACGGAATTATATACCTACTTTCCGCATACGCGATATCAAAAAATGGGATGTGGACTACAACGACATACGCTGGCTTGACGTAGCCAGAAACAATCAGGACCTCCCGCTGTTCCGCATGCGCAGGTTCTGGAGAAAGTATGTGAGCGGCGCTTCGGAATGATTCACCCCGATCGTCGCCGATCCATTTTATTCATCACATTTCTCCCACTAAAGAGAGCAACATGAGCCTTTTGGTTATAACAGGACCTACAGCCAGCGGCAAGACCCGCAGAGCGGTGGATTGCGCGCGCGCCTTCAACGGCGAGATAATAAGCGCTGACTCCAGGCAGATATACCGGGGAATGGACCTCGGCACCGGCAAGGATCTGGAGGAATACGGCACGGTGCCGTATCACCTGATTGACATCTGCGATGCCGGCTACCGGTACAACCTATTCGAATACCTGCGTGATGAGGCAGAGGCCTGCGACGAAATCCGATCACGGGGGCGACTTCCCATTCTGTGCGGAGGGACGGGGCTGTACGTTGAGTCCGTGCTGAAAGGACTGGCCCTTCCTCCCGTTCCCGAGAATCCGGAGCTGAGAAAAAAACTTGCGCCCCTCCCGCTCGAGGAACTTACGAAGATTCTGGCCTCAATGAAAAGGCTGCATAATACCACCGATGTTGACACCGCCCAACGTGCCATACGGGCAATAGAAATCGAGACGTATTATGAAGCGAACCCGCATCTGGCTCCCGCAGAGGCATCGCGTCCGGTGACCGATGCGGTGATAGTGGGCGTGGACATAGACCGCGACAGCCGCCGGCGCCGCATAAGCAGCAGGCTGCGCGAGCGTCTGGCCAACGGCATGGTCGAAGAGATTGCCTCGCTGCTTGACAGCGGAGTGGCCCCGGACAGCCTCATATATTACGGCCTCGAATATAAATTCGTGACGCTCCACTGCCTCGGACACCTATCGCTCGAAGAAATGACGGAGCAACTTGAAATCGCCATACATCAGTTTGCCAAACGCCAGATGACGTGGTTCCGCGGTATGGAACGCCGTGGATTCAAAATCCACTGGCTCCCCTACGATATGCCTTCCGGTGAGTTTGTGGACGAAGTGAGAAATCTCCTGGAAGCCTCAGTTTGCAAATGAAACTCGTACTGAAAATATTGCTGCCGATGCTGCTCGTGGCTGTAAATGCCGGAGCTGTGGAACCCGTGCGGGAGTTTCACCCCGAAATCACTTCTTTAAGGGATTCCGTCGCCTTGTTTACACTCCCCGACAGCAGTTTCCTTTCGGCAGCCATCGAAATAAGAGCTTCAGTCACGAAACCGTCAGAAAAAGCCACTATCCTGAGCAACGGATTTGCCGCTGTAATGAGCGGAAGCGACGGCTCGGCAATCGAGGCGTGGCTGATTCCCACTGCCGACGATTACGACCCTATTTCGCGTAAACGCCAGGCTGCCTTCATGCTTATACTGCGGCGTCCCGGTGTTTCGGACAGTGTGCTTGTGAGCAAGACAATTTCGGGATGCGTGGCTCCTGCCGACGGATTCAACACACTCGGAATGGAAATGGACAGCGGGCGTAATCTCACCGTATATGCCGGCGAGAAGAAGCCCGAGGACATAGCTACGGTGCAGGATGTAACGCTTCGTCCCGTGGCCACGGGAATGAAATCCCGCGGCACCACGGCTGTCGAGCTGATAGTTACGGAAACGGTTCCGAACCCGGCGGCAGCTCTTTCCACAGGCAAAACGCCCCCGGAAATAGCCGGCATATTCAACTGGCGCCAGCCCGAAGGCCCCGAAGGTATCTGGCATTTTCTCGACCGCGACACCGACAACCGCTCCATAAGACTCGGAGGCGAATATACGATAGCGATTGTTGCCGATGAAGAATCGGCGCCCGGCAATAATGCCCCCAAAAGCTATGCGATAATCTATTTCGACGGAGCCAAGGTGGAGAACGGCAGCTGGAAACCGGGCATGAAAAAAGGTCGCCTCACGGCAACCTCCTTCCAGAATCATTATAACCTCAGTTGGATTACCGCCGACATGCAATACCTTGACACGGAGTGTAACGCACGTCTTAGCGACGATAAATCCATAATATCTTTCAATTTCCCGATTTATGGGTCGACCGTGAGGTTTTCACGTCAGCCCGCATCAGGAGCGCTTCCCACAAAATAGGAAATGGTCTCGGTTACGTTGTCGTAATTAATGGCCGAATCGGCAAACCACACGCGGTACCCTTCGGTGGTACGCTGCACTTTCATCACATCAAGCGTCTGCTCCACAGATTCAATATAGCGGTAAAGAGGCGCGGGCAGACGGTCGAAAAGGAACTGCTGCGGAAGGGGAACCCCGTTGCCGTCAACGCCCGTCCACTGGCCATTGCTGTCGAACGTCAGAGTGGCGCTGTTGCGCAGTTTTACCACCGAACCTGTATCGGTTTCGGTATAGCTCTGCACCTCACCGTTGAAATACATGTTAACGAAGTTGGCAACATCGCTCGGAAGCTCGTCCCAGGCATTGTTGCCGCACGCTCCCATCAGCGCCACAATCACCAGAAGTGCAAGGGATGTTAAAGTGTTCCGTTTCATCGCAGTAATTTCTTAATTGATGTTACAATTCTATAACAAATCATTCCCCTCTTGGTTCATTATTCACTAATTATTAAGTTTGTAATCAAATACCATAAGATGTTATTACGACTATCAGTCATTATCAGCGCCATCTTCTGCCTCGGTATGTCATCTCCGCTACGGGCACAGAATCCGGCTACTGACGACCATGCATACCTCAATCTGGTAGACAGCGCACAGACCGCAACCGCCGCCGGCCGATATGACGATGCCGCACTGATGCTGCACCGGGCTCTTTCAGCGCGCCCGGCCTCTCCGGCAAACGTGTTGCTGCTTTCCAATCTGGGTATGGTCCAGCATTATGCCGGCCGCGACTCGCTGGCGTATACCACCCTCACCAGCGCCCTCTCCCAAGCCCCCGGCTCGGCGACCATACTCATGAACCGCGGCAAGGTTCTCACAGCTCTCGGACGCTTTGATTCGGCCATAGCCGACTTCAGCGCGGCGCTGCGCCGCGACACCTCGCGTATGGAACCCCGCTTTTACCGCGCCATGCTCCTGATCCATACCGGCGAGGTGCTCAGCGCCGACGCCGATGCCGACACCCTTATGTGGCGCTCCCCGCGCTCCCGTATGGCCCTTGAGGCTAAATCTGCATGCCTGCGGGCCATGAGCCGCTTCGACGAAGCCATCCCTCTGCTCAACGACCTCATAAACCACTATCCCGACGCTGCCGCCTACGGAGCCAGAGCCGCATGCCGCGTGATGACCGACGACCTTAACGGTGCAGCTTCCGACATTGCCGAAGCTCTTTCACGCGACTCCTCGAACCCCGACTTCCTCCTGACACGCGCCCTTCTCAACAAGAAACGCTACCGCCGCGAGGATTCCCTGAAAGACGCTGAAGAAGCCATCCGCAACGGCGCCAATCCCGAAAGAGTCAAAGCGGTTCTCGCTCTTTGAAAGGATTAATCCATATCCCGCATCAGGCTCGGAAACAGAGACATCAAACATATTTTACCATAACCAAAACCGAAAATGAAAACCGTTTTCGACCTATTCATCACCATCGCGGCCGCAGCATCACTGGCATCATGCGGCAACACTCATGAATCATCCGACAGCTCCAAGCGGCTTACAGTTCTCGAATGGAATATCTGGCACGCAGGCCATCTGAAAACCTACGGTCCGGAGGCATGTGAGTCTACCATAGGAATTCTGCGCAAAAGCGGAGCCGACGTGATTCTCATGGTCGAGACTTACGGCTCGTCAGCACAGGTGGCCGATTCCCTGGGATTCTACCACAGACTGATTTCCGACAATCTGAGCATCTACAGCCGCTACCCCATTGTAAAAACCTACACTTTCCCCGACAGCATCTCCACCTTCAATTTCGGAGGCGTGGAAATTGATATGGACGGTACGCCGGTAAGGCTTTTCGACACATGGATACATTACCTTCCCGACGCGCGTCTCGCTCCCGTGGACCTCAGCGAAGAAGAGATTATAGCATGGGAGAATTCCGGCACACGCGACGAGGAGACACGTGCCATACTGACGGTTCTCCGTCCGATGATCGCACAGTCCGACAGCATACCCCTGATTATGGGCGGCGACTTCAACAGCCATTCACATCTTGACTGGACTGACTCGACCAAAAACATGTACAAGCATGGAGGTGCGGTTGTGAACTGGCCCGTATCACGCATGATGCACGAGGCCGGTTTCTCCGACAGCTTCAGGGAAGTCAACCCGGATCCAGCCAAAAACATAGGCACAACCTGGCTCACCGAGGCCGACTCTCTTGAAACGCCCGACCGCTCAGACCGAATAGACTTCATATATTACACCGGCAAAACAATAAAAGCAGTGGAATCCCAGTGCTACGACGGCAAACTGTGGCAACCCTTCTCGTTCCGAGGCGCCACGTTCCCCTATCCCTCCGACCATGGTTTTGTGCTGACAACCTTTGAAATCAAACCCTGAATACTCCCCGGCATCAAGTTTAATGACTGATTAAAAACTCTCTATAGCATTTTTTTGTTAATAAATATGAGAATATTCATAGAATTTTATTAAATTTGTTGCGTAAAATGCTTTTTGATATATTCAAATACATAATCTAACAAATTGTCTAACAATAAATAGTACTGACAAAATGAATACTGACACTATTGGAAGCTGGGCCGGACTCGTCTGGGCCGCCCTTAATGAAGCCGATGTTTTAGGCTCCAAGCAGATTAAAAAAATGACAAAACTGAAAGACAAAGAACTTTATGCAGCTCTCGGCTGGCTTGCCCGCGAAAACAAAGTCTCTTTTGAGGAAAGCGGCGACGACAAAGAAGTTCTTGTTGCATTAGTTAAGTAATAGCTCAATTTTTGGGGCGTACCGACATTTCTGATGCCGACGCCCGCCTTCAAAAAATTACTTAATCAAGCCCGGCACACTTTGCGCCGGGCTTGGTTTTTCAATAAAGAATTCCATAAAAAACAATGAAAATGGAGGGAACGGTAATTCGCAATACAGGTAGCGCCTATCTGGTGGAGCCCGACGGAGGAGGTTCGCCGGTTGAGTGCAAAATCAAAGGAAAATTCAGGCTGAAAGGCATCCGCACCACCAATCCGGTAGCCGTAGGCGACAGAGTTGTGTTCAACATGCAGAACGACGACTCAGCCTATATCACCGAAATAATGCCGAGGCGCAACTATATCATACGCCGTGCGTCGAACCTCTCGAAAGAAGCCCACATTATCGCTGCCAATCTCGACCAGGTGTTTCTGATCGCCACCCTCGCCCATCCCCTCACCTCCACCACCTTCATTGACCGTTTCCTTTCCACAGCCGAAGCCTACCGGATTCCCGCCACTCTCGTAATCAACAAAATCGATCTGCTCCAAGGCGATCCGGAGGCGCAGGAACTCCTTGAGGGCGTCTGCTATCTCTACCGTTCGATAGGTTATCCCGTCGTCCCCGTATCGGCTGAGACAGGAGAAGGAATCGATATACTGCGGGAACGCCTTGCCGGAAAAATAACGCTTCTTTCCGGCAACTCCGGTGTAGGAAAATCAACGCTCATCAATGCCCTCATTCCGGGCCTCGACCTCCGCACCGCAGCCATCTCGGCCATGCACGACACCGGCATGCACACCACCACCTTCTCCGAGATGTATCACCTCCCCGGTCAGGAAGGCGGTTACATCATCGACACCCCGGGAGTGAAAGGCTTCGGCACCATTGACTACGACCCTCATGAAGTGGGACACTTCTTCCCCGAAATATTCCGCGAATCGGCCTCTTGCCGCTACGGTGACTGCACACACACCCACGAACCCGGCTGCGCCGTGCGCCGCGCCGTCGACGACCACCGCATCTCCGCCTCCCGCTACGCCTCCTACCTCTCCATCCTCGAAGACTCCTCCCCCGAAAAATACCGTAAACCCTTCTGACCATCCTATTTCACAAAACAAGAATCAAAAGTCAAAATATCTTAAACACACCAACCAACTATTGAATATTTTACTTTTTTTCATATATTTGAGGAAATTAACTCTAATACCTGAAATTTATGAAAAAGCGTGTTGTAATCCTTAGTGTATTTATCTCATTCGCACTATCAGTATTTTCTCAGGGTTCGCAGAATCCAGCTTGTGTTGGATACATCTATGTGGATGTTGACCTGAATTGCGACAAAACCGAGCGAGGGTATGCATCATATCCCGTACCTACTCCAAATGGAGAGGAGTATTCTCCATTTCCTGGCAATGGATGGTCAACATACATACCATGTATGGGACCCGGCGCACCATACATTACTCAATTCACTGAGGACCAACCAATGCTGCATGTCCGACTCCGAGACCTCGAGATTATGCGTGATACCGGAGATTGCTTTGCATATATTGATGCGCCTATAGCCGCATCAATACCCAGTTTTGGAGGATCAGCAACCGAACAAGTTCAGTGCTATTATTCCATTGTTTTAGTAGTACAGACCGCATGCAATCACTAATAGCCGTCGTAGCATTATTTCTGTTGTGTGCACCATCTTTGGTCGCCCAGACTCAGGATGACTTCCGTACTGAGCAGGTTTTTCTGGCGCCCGACAGGACTTCTTATGGTCAAACCGACACGATAAGAGTGGACGGAGTGGTTACCTGTATGGCCCGTGATAATATCAGACCGTATAGCCGATATGTATTTCTTGAACTTATCAGTTCCGAAGACTCGGTGATTGTACGTAACAAGATCCGGCTCAACGATAATGGATCTTTTTATTCCGTCTTTCCGGTTGATCAGCTCTATCGGAAAGGCACATATTACCTGCGCGGATACACCCGCTTCATGGAAAACTTCTCCCACGACTGTTTTGCCGTCTCTCCGATTCTGATAGGAAAGGAATTGCCTCATAATGATTCAATCATTGATGACCGGGTTTCAATAAAGTTCATCATCCCCGGGAATCATATCATGGCTGAAAGACCCCAGCATGTCTCGGCCGTGCTCACAAATTATCTGGGGTTCCCCATACCCGACAAATCATTGACAATCTGCGATAACGAAGGGAAAACAACAGCACGGGCCACGACCTCAGCGGCCGGTTACGCCCACTTTGTTTTTGTGCCTGAAAAGAATAAATCGTATAAAATCAGATTCTCCGGCTCCGGCGTCGAGAAGGAGATCGAACTGCCTTCATCTTCTGTAGAAAAGCCTATAATCAACGCTGTATCAAAGAGGAATCAGGTTATTTTTGATATTGCGGGTGAATATCCGGAGCACTCCAGACTCTATATTTTTGAGAAGAACAACGGCCTGATAAAGACCGTCCTGTCAGAGCGCTCGGGGATGCTTGCTCTACCCAATACACCCCTCGGCCCGGTAACCCTTTTTCTGACAGACCCGAATAATGAGATTCTGTCTGAATTATCCGTTTTACCCGGAATAAAACGGACCGGAAGTCTGGAAATGGCAGACACCGTAAAAATAGGCTCTGACATATCTTATGTTATAAAGGATTTTAACCCGGACAGCTGCGTGACGATATCACGCATCATTCCCGATAATGACGTATGGGCCGCTTCTGCGCGCCGCACTCTGTTGTTCAGCGATTTGTCCTCCGATATTCCTTTTCCTGACAATAACTCGCAGGCGGAAGTGCCCCGACAGGATATAGACGCATGGCTAAAATCAGCAACATTCAAAAGATTCGACATCAAGAAAATAGCCGACATGGACACCCTGTTTTCATATCGGATTCTTCCGGAGTTTTCAATGGCTCTCAAGGGTACCATATATGATGATGCCAATTCAAAACACCCCATGAACAAGGGGACTGTTGTGGCCTATAACAACTACGACCGGCTTCCATTTGATACAGAAGTCGATTCTAAAGGGCGTTTCTCGGTCAATGTCTCCGATTTTCCCGTAGGAACAGAATTTTTCCTTCAGGGAATCAATAACAAGGGTGTGATTAAATCGACCATAATTACAGTTGACCCGGACACATTTCCTACAGCTGATGGGGTCTCGTACATCAATCCGTTTGCCAGAAACCGCTATTCCACCGGTGAAACCACAATCTCCGGCGAGGGAAATTCCAAGTTGCGAGAATTGCCCGATGTAGTAATAAAAGCAAGGACCCAACGCGAGGAAACTCCTAACGACAAGGTTTTTTATGGCGTGAGGTTCAAGTCAAGAGAGCAGATTGAAGAGCGGCAATACAACACTCTAAAGGATATAATCCGTGACATGTCGTTTGTCGAAATAAGAGCGGCAGCCCTTATTGACCAAGAATTACTTGATATCTATGAAGCCATGAAAAGAAGAAAAGCTTTTACTAAGATATATGTTCCATGGAGTACACGGGGAACATTAGCAGGAGTCGTATATCTTTTAATAGATGGTACAAAAATTGATTATGATGAGTATGGTATGTGGATGGATATTTCCGCTGTTAACATTGAGTCAGTTGAACAGTTGTCAGTAGCCGAGGCTAAAGTTCTGGTTCCGTTTGCCCCGGATGGAGCAATCAACGTAATAACACGACGGCCCGGCCCAGCCAAACCGAAACCATCCAAAGGCACACGCGTGTGGCCCATGGGACTTACCATAACTCCAGACCCATCAGACAATAAGCTCTTTGCCTCCAAAGAATCTGGGCATTATAAACTTTTGGTAGACCTGATTTCGCCTGACGGAAGGATAGAATCCTACTGCAAACCCATTACCGTAGAATAACATTCCATGATAAATCCCGGAGGAACGGAATGTTTTTTTGCGGATATTAAGTTATTTTCACTAACTTTGCGGCTTCAATTGCGGAGGGTGCGCGGCTGCCGCGGCTCCGTCAGTGAGATAAGCATCATAACAACGCTTGAATAATATAGGGAAAAATGACTTTTACAGGACCGGTGGATTTTAAGCCGAAGATGATTTCGGCTCTCCGCCATTATTCATTGAGCAAATTCAAAGCCGACCTCACGGCCGGCATAGTAGTGGGCATAGTGGCGCTTCCGCTTGCCATTGCATTCGGTATTGCCAGCGGCGTAAGTCCGTCCATAGGCCTCATCACCGCCATTATCGGCGGTTTTCTGGTGTCGGCAATGGGAGGCTGCTCGGTACAGATCGGCGGCCCCACGGGCGCGTTCATTGTGATTGTCTACGGCATCATAGCCCAGTTCGGACTCGAAGGACTCGCCATAGCCACATTCATGGCCGGCCTGATACTGATATTCATGGGAGTGTTCAGGATGGGAACGGTAATCAAATTTATTCCCTATCCTATCGTGGTCGGGTTCACTGCAGGTATCGCCCTCACCATTTTCTCCACCCAGATAAATGACTTTCTGGGTCTCGGCCTGAAAGACCTTCCGGCCGCATTCATTCCCAAATGGGGTGCATACTTCCGCAACTTCTCAGCCATCGACTGGCAGACAACTGCCGTCGGCGTGATTTCTCTCCTTATTATAATATTGATGCCGAAAATTTCCAAGCGCATTCCCGGAGCGCTCGTCTCCATAATTGTGATGACGTTCGCGGCATGGCTGCTGAGCAGTCTGATGCCCGGATTCCACGTTGACACAATCGGCGACCGCTTCGGTTCCATGTCGACCGACATTCCGCAGCCCCACGGTTTCGAACTCAACATGGACACAATCAACCGACTGCTTCAGCCGGCTTTCACCATTGCCATACTCGGAGCTATCGAATCGCTGCTCTCGGCTACGGTTGCCGACGGTATCACTGGTTCACGCACCAATACCAACACCGAACTCATAGGCCAGGGCATAGCCAATGCCGTGGTGCCTTTCTTCGGCGGCATCCCCGTGACCGGCGCAATAGCCCGTACGATGACAAACATCACTAACGGCGGACGCACTCCGGTGGCCGGCGTGATTCATGCAGTGGTGCTTCTGCTCATATTCCTTTTTGCGATGCCGCTGATCAACCTTGTGCCTATGGCGTGTCTGGCTGCCGTTCTGATCATGGTTAGCTACAACATGAGCGGATGGCGCACCGTGAGGGCTATATTCAAGAACCCCAAGAGTGACATCTCAGTACTTGCCGTCACATTCCTGCTCACAGTAGTATTCGACCTTACCATAGCAATAGAGATCGGACTGCTTCTGGCCGTGATACTGTTCCTGCGCCGTGTGATGGAAAACACCCAGATACGCGTATACTCCGAGCAGCTTGATGTGGCGGAGGGAACCGAAGCAACCACCCACGAAGTGCTCGACGTGGCCCAGGGAGTTGAAATCTACGAAATCGACGGCCCGTTCTTCTTCGGAGTGGCCACCAAATTCGACGAACTCATGCGCAACTCCATGGCCCGGAAACCGATTGTGCGCATTATCCGCATGCGCAAAGTGCCGTTTATCGACGCTACCGGCGTACACAATCTCGAGACACTTATAAACTCGTCGCAGGCAGAAGGAATCCACGTTGTGCTTTCGGGCGTAAACGAAAACGTGCACCGTGTCCTCTCTTCGGCTCACGTAGAGAAACTGGTGGGCGAGGATCATATATGCGACCATATCAGCAAAGCTGTGGTTCTTGCCAACCGCATAGCACTCCAGAAGCAATCTTTCAGCAGATCTGCATATTGAAGGCGCAGACGGTCCGGCACCGAATTCAGTCCGGGAAACTCAATTTTCCGCCCCTAATAGTTAAAAAACAGATATACTCAATTACAACTTTTAGATTTTTTTTGCTAAAGAACGGCCTACAATAAAAAAACCACAAAATTTTGTTTGGTGAATAAACTTTTTGTGTTACCTTTGTGTCGTTTTTGAAGCTATAAAAATTGTTTTATTATTTAATCAAAAAGAAAATGAAAAAGTTAGTTTTATTACTTGCTGTTGTTTTCAGCGCTTCACTTTTCTCTTGCAACAACTCTAAGAACGATGCTGCTGCTACTGATACCGTTGCTGTTGACACTGTAGAAGCTGTTGTTCTCACCGACACTGTAGCTGCTGTTGACACCGTAACCGGTGACACCGTTGTAGCTACTGAGACTGTTGCTGCCGTTGCACAGTAATCAAGCGCTTCGCGACAGAAATTTACACAGATGGAGCCGATTCCCATTATTGCATGGAATCGACTCTTCTCTTTTTTAAACGGTTCCGTATTCCACATCGGAACCGTTGTCTTATTTAAGACTAAAATTCATGCACCGGGAATTCTGCTTTAGCCTGTAAGAGGCGAAAAGCGCTGGTAGCGCGAATTTTTTACAACCGGTTGCGCCAGCTGCCGGAAAAAGAGGCCGATAGATTTCTTCGAGGCAA
>CAUBWJ010000002.1 GCA_958439725.1 uncultured Muribaculaceae bacterium
GATTCGAACCCGAGTCTCCACCTTGAGAGGGTGGCGTGCTAGGCCTCTACACTAAATCGCCAAGCTGAGCATAAGGTGTTTTCCCTTTTTGCTCTGCAAAGGTAAGTGGTTTTTATGACATGTGCAATAGGCAATATCAAAAAAATCGAATTCTTTATTCAAGGGTTATGGGGTGGAAAAATTCCGGACGGTGGAAATCAGGGTTTTCAGTGTGGATAGGAGCCCAGCTGAGGAAATGGGGTGCGGCGGTAAGATCGGCACATTTATAGAAGTTGCCCTTCATTTCAATCGGTTTTCCTTCATATTTCAGCCCGATCAGGCTAAGGGGAATAGCCACAACAAGATTCCAGGAGAACAATCCTTCAACTTCGTTGAATGGTTTGCTCCCGCAGGATGCATAGCGTTCGACTGATGAAAGCTCCTCATCGCTCAACGGAGAGCCATTGTGACGGTCCATGCGTTTTGCCGCATGGATAGCACCTATGCAGTTGAATTCAAAATTGTAATACGGAAGGGTTCCGGTAGGCTCCACAAAGAACTCCACACAGGAATCCTGATGAACCGGGCCGTTGTTCTCGGAGGTTACCGCCCGGAGGTAATTGCATCTGACGAAGAAGTCGATATAAATCTTATTGCCTGAATGGGCAATGGAATAGGAGGTGAGAGGATGGTAGGGATACTGTTCTTTCCAGTTGATGCATTCCACATTGAAACGGCATCCACGTTCGGCAAGAATCTGCGACATTTCTTCCAATGGAATGGAATCGAGTTCCGGGATGCAGGGAACCGAAAGGCTGTAATCTTTATTGTCAGTCATGGTTTTATATTATTTTTTTGATTCCTGTGATTAATCCTATCAGGGCTATGAGAATAAGCAGAACGGCAATCACGCGGTTGATAATCCACATGGATCTCACGTTGATGTGTTTGCGCAGCTTGTCGATTATAAAGGTGATCAGAAACCACCATCCGATAGCACCGAGAGTTATGCTGATATATCCTATTATATAGTGGTAATAACGGTAGTGAGTGTCCATGAAGTTGAACCTCGCGAAAAGTCCGATTATGAAAAAAAGAATCAGCGGATTGGAAAAGGTGAAGAGAAAACCGGTGGCAAAATCGCGCCAATAGGTGTTGGCCGCAACCGTGGATGGCGAGAGTGACCGGGAGGGATTGCAACGGAAAAGATAAAGTCCGTAAGCTATGAGGACACCCGAGCCGATGATCTGGAGAATATTCTGGTTAGAAGTGATGAAATCTGTTACGAAGGAAAGCCCCAGACCGGTAAGCAGGCAGTAAATCAAATCCGACAGAGAAGCTCCCATGCCGGTAAACAGAGCAGCCATGCGTCCTTTGTTGAGCGTACGCTGAATAACAAGCATCCCGACTGGTCCCATGGGAGCCGAAACGAGAATGCCTATCAGCAGTCCGGTAAAAAGGATGTAGAGCAGACTTTCCATAACATACAAAAGTACAAATTGCCATAAAGAGATGCAAATAAAAATGCAGTCTTAAAAATTGTAAACTTTACATATTTGTCTTTTATATGCCGGAAACATGGCTTTATCCATAGGAAGGATGGTCGCGGCGCGCAGCGTCGATTCTCAGAAGTATAAAAAGCAGAATTGTGAAGCTCCAGAGCGATGACCCTCCATAACTGAAGAAAGGAAGCGGTATGCCAATCACAGGACACAGTCCTATGACCATTCCTATATTAATGGCGAGATGGAAAATGAAATATGAGGCCACGCAATAGCCATAGACTCGGCCGAAAACCGATGGCTGCCGCTCGGCAATATGAATCACCCTGAGAATCAGTGCAAGGAAAAGGAGCAATACAAGGGAAGAACCGATGAAACCCTCTTCTTCCCCGATAGTGCAGTAAATAAAATCAGTATGTTGCTCTGGCACATATTTAAGTTTAGACTGCGTGCCGTTGAGAAATCCTTTGCCGGTGATTCCTCCCGAACCGATGGCGATTTTTGACTGGTTGACATTGTAGCCGGCACCGAGCAGGTCGTCCTCAATTCCCAGTGTGACGCGGATGCGCTGCTGCTGGTGAGGCTGGAGCACCTTGGTGAATGCAAAGTTGACGAAGAAAAGAAAGACCACAGACAGCACTGCTGCTCCGATAGTGATAAGGTATTTTTTAGCCTTGGTCCTCAGCGAAAGCAATAACAGATAAACGCATCCTCCACCTATGGCGGTGAGAAGAACGGGCATTCCGGGAACCGAAATGCCGGACAACTGGAGAATATAAAGCAAAAGAAGAACTCCTACGTAGGCCAGAAGCAGGTTGCGTGCCTCGACTATGCGCTTGCAGTACACCGCAACCATGCTCACCATAATAAACATAATCATGATGAGTACAAACGCCTCGCCGGCAGCCATCCCCAGAAACATGGTAGTAGTGAACTTGACAGTGACGACGAAGAAGAGCACCGCACAGAATGCCGCCAACAGCACCAGACCGCTCATTCCTTCGCGATAGAGGACAAAGAAAAGCGAAAGATAGGCGAGGGCGGAGCCGGTTTCACGCTGCGCGAGAATCAGCGCTATAGGGAGAATGATTATTCCTATAGCCTCAGCATAGTTCTTTGCCGAAGCATTTAGCTTGAAATTATAGCTGCAGAAAAGCTTTGCAAGAGCAAGTGCTGTGGCAAATTTGCCGAATTCAGCCGGCTGAATACTCATGCTGCCGATTACAAGCCATGACCGTGAGCCCTTGATATCAGGCGCCACGAAAATAGTCACAATAAGTATGATTACTATGAGGAGATATATCGGGACGGCATAATTCTCATATATGCGTGCATCGAAAAGCAGCAGCATCACGGCGAGCGCGAATGCCAGTCCAATCCATCTGATCTGCTTGCCGGAAAACTCCGAGAAAGAAAGTATGGAGGCCTGGTCGAAATCGTAGCTTGCGGCATAAATGCTGAAAACGCCTGCCACCACCATTATCACATAAATAATGACGGTAGGCCAGTCTAAGAACCGGAGTATGTTAGTGTTTCTTGACTCCACTGTAGATTATGGTATTTGATTCGAGCATTCTCTGCTCAAGATATTTTCTGTTTTCGGCAATCTTTCCGGTGAGATATTTCTCCATCACAAGGCTTCCGATAGGGACGCCGAACGTGGCTCCGAAGCCAGCGTTCTCAACAAAAACGCAGATTGCGATTTTTGGGTCGTGATATGGAGCAAAACCCATGAACACGGAGTGGTCACGCCCGTGGGGATTCTGGGCCGTACCTGTTTTGCCACACACTTCGATATCCGTAAGATTTGCCAGACGACATGTTCCTCCAGTCACGGCCATACGCATACCCTCGGCCACAGCCTCGAAATGAACCCTGTCGATTGACGGATTGTGACGCTCGAGAGATTTTGCCGGAAGCACGGTATCCTGAATTTCCTTGACTACATGCGGAGTGATATACCATCCGCGGTTGGCTATTGTTGTGCAGAGATTGGCTATCTGGAGGGGGGTGGCAAGAACCTCACCCTGACCAATGGAAACAGAAATAATAGTATTGGCGCTCCATCGGTTCTCTCCGTACACCTTGTCGTAGAATTTGGCGTTGGGGATGAAACCTCTGATTTCACCGGGCACATCGAGTCCCAGACGATAACCGTATCCAAGTTCAACCAGATAATTCTTCCATACCTCAAAAGCCTTGGCCGGAGTTCCGTATTTGCTCCGTCTGTCAATCATGTTCTTGAATCCCCAGCAGAAGAAAGCGTTGCAGGATGTCTGGAGTGCCGGCTTGAGCGGAAGGGGAGAGCCGTGACCATGGCAACCGACTTTAAGACGTCCACTGATATAGCCGTGGTAGCAGGGATAAGGAGTGGACAGGTTTATTATACCCTCCTGCAGCAGGATGAGGCCCTGCGACGGCTTGAATGTTGAGCCGGGAGGATAGGCGCCCATAATCGAACGGTCGAGAAGTGGTTTGTATGGGTCCTGGTTAAGTTTCGCGTAGTTTTCGCCGCGCTTTCTTCCCACGAGCAATGAAGGGTCGTAGGATGGGGCCGTGACCATCGCAAGAACTTCGCCTGTGGAAGGCTCGATAGCGACTATTGCGCCGATTTTATTGACCATGAGGCTTTCGGCATATTCCTGCAACTTGATGTCGAGACTCAGTTTGAGATTGCGGCCGGAAACGGCGCGCTTGTCCATGGCACCGTCCTCATAATGTCCCTTTATGCGTCCGCGCGCGTCGCGTATCAGGATTTCTTCTCCCTTTATGCCTCTGAGATACTCCTCATAGCTTTTCTCCACACCGAGGTCGCCGGTGTAGTCGCCCCGCTTGTAATAGGGGTCACGCTGTATGTCAGCATTAGAAACCTCTCTGATATTGCCGAGGACATTGGCTGCAACCGGCCGCTGGTATTCCCGTAGAATGCGTTTCTGGATATAGAATCCGGGGAAACGATACATTTTTTCCTGCAGGCGCCCGTAATCCTCGGAGTTGAGGTGAGTCATGAAGGTCTGAGGCGAATATGATGAATAGCCCGGATTGAGATGCTTGTCGCGCACATCGCGCATTCGCTTGTCGAACTGCTCGCGCGAAAGTCCTATGGTCTCACAGAAATCGATGGTATCGAAATCATGTATTTCCCGCGGAATCATCATTATGTCGTAAGCCGGCTGATTGTACACGACAACCTCGCCGTTGCGGTCGTAGATAATGCCTCGCGAAGGATAAATGGCTTTGCGCAGAAACGCGTTAGAGTCGGCGTAATCCTTGTATTTGTCGTCGGCAACCTGCAGGCTGAACAGCCTGACAAGATAAATGACGGCAATGATTATTATAAAGCCGCCAATCACATATTTGCGTTTTTCAAGATTATAGTCTTTTCTCACGTCGTGAAATTGTAAGGCTGTCAATTCCGATCAGAAGCACGGATGTGAGCACCGCGCTCGTTACAATACGGAGGGCTGTCTGAAGCGGATTGAGGAATGTGAAAGCTTCAATTGTGAAAATAAAGGTGCAGTAAATCAGCGACATTGTCGAGGCATATTTCACATAGGTGAAGAACCCGAGTGAAGCGCTGCCCGGGCATGGATTGGTTATTTCCTCATCACGCATCACGTAGAGTCTGAGGACGGGTCGCCTGAGAGCCATGAAAAGGGTGCAGGAGAGCGCGTTCATGCCGGGTGTGTCGGAAAAAATGTCAATGACCAGGCCGATAAGAAACGCTATTGTAAAACACCATTCTCTGGAGAGAGTCACCGGCAGACGCAGAAGAACAAATATGAAAACGAACGGCACTGCAACTCCAAAAAGGCAGATATGATTGAACACAAGTACCTGTGCGAGTACAAGTACCAGTGTATATATCAACAATTCTATAGAAATCCTTGCCATATCCGATTGGTTTATTTCTGCTGAAGATCCTTTTCGGTCCGCTGAAGTTCCTCTTTCATGTTGTCTGCTATGATTCTAACCGTAGAAAGGGTCGAGAAGTCGGTAAAGAGCTTGACTCTCAGAGCGAAGAAGTTTTCGTCGTAGTCTTCAAGATTTTTCAGAACCACTCCCACCGGAACACCTTCGGGAAAAACGGTGGAATAGCCGCTTGTCACTATTGTGTCGCCGGGATTGAACACTGCATGACGGGGGAGCTCCTCGAGAATTGCTTCATCCGGTTTCTTTCCGTCCCATACCAGCGAACCTACCTGTTCATACCCTTTGACCTTGCAGGAAATTCTCAGGTTGCTGTTAAGAAAACTGATGATTCGCGCGCTGTGTGGCCCGACAACATTCACTATACCTACGATTCCGTTGCGGTCAACAACGCCCATTTCCGGCTTTATGCCGTCGAGTTCTCCGCGGTCTATCGTAAGATAGTTGTCCGGGCGATTAATGCTGTTGTTTATTACGTGGGCCAGATAAAATGTATATCTTGAAAGTGAAGAATCAACCGGCTCATTGATGGCAAATTCCATGTCGGAATAGTGCCTGAGTCTGTTCTTGAGGCTCAGAACTTCAAGCTCAAGCATGGCATTGCGCCTGTTCAGGTCCTCATTGATTTCCCTGAGCTTGAAATATGAGGTTACGCCATTGGCTGTCTCGTAGAGAGACGAACTTATCGCATTTGCCGAGGTGAGCCACACGGAATGCTGATAAGGATTGTTCCTGAACAGCAAAGCGAGACTTGCGACTATATAAATCACAAGCAATATCCAGGGGCGTGCCTTTACAAGAAAATAAATCAGACTCTGCATCGTGCGACTCTATGAGATATCAAACCCCACAGAAAGTCAGGACCCGGTCATGAGCCGTTTCCTGACTTCCGGGAATTATGTTCTTTCAACGGATGAGGAAGGGGAATTTGTCAATGTTTTTAAGGGCGACTCCTGTGCCTTTGGCCACTGCGAGCAGGGGATCTTCGGCCACATGGAATTTAATGCCTATTTTATCGGTGAGACGTTTGTCAAGACCCAGCAGAAGTGCGCCACCGCCGGCCAGATAAATACCGTTTCTCACTATATCGGCGTAAAGTTCTGGCGGAGTCTGTTCAAGTGCTCCGAGCACCGCGGCCTCTATCTTGGAGATGGATTTTTCTATGCAATGGCTTATTTCCTGATAAGATACAGGAACTTCCATTGGAAGGGCGGTCATGACGTTGGGGCCGTGGACAATAAAGTCGGCAGGCGGATTTTCCAGATCGGTCAGGGCCGAACCTACATTCATTTTGATGCACTCGGCCGTGCGCTCACCCACTCTTACGTTGTGTACGCGCCGCATGTGTTCCTGAATATCGTTGGTGAGGTCGTCGCCGGCAATCTGGATACTTTTGTTGCTCACAATGCCACCAAGTGAAATCACGGCGATTTCAGTGGTGCCGCCGCCTATGTCCACAATCATGTTGCCTTCGGGGGCAAGAACGTCAATTCCTATGCCCAGAGCGGCAGCCATAGGCTCGTAAATCATATAGACGTCGCGACCGCCGGCGTGCTCCGATGAGTCGCGCACGGCGCGTATCTCCACTTCAGTCGAACCGCTGGGTATGCCCACCACCATGGTGAGGGAGGGGCTGAACCATTTGCTTTTGGAACTGGCTTTGCCCACGAGGCCGCGAATCATCATTTCGGCGGCATCGAAATCGGCAATCACGCCTTTACGGAGGGGTCGGATGGTGCGGATGTTCTCGTTTTCCTTTCCGAGCATGGGCTGTGCCTGTTTGCCCACAGCAATCGCCTTGCCTGTCCTGACATCTTTGGCCACGACAGACGGTTCGTCGATTACTATCTTGTCGTTGTGAATGATAATGGTATTTGCTGTACCAAGATCTATGGCTATTTCTTTATTGAATGAAAATAATCCCATTTCTTTAAGGAGGTAGTATGGTTGTTTAGTGTTTGAAGTGACGGAAGCCGGTGGTTACCATAGCAACGCCGTTGGCATTGCAGTAGTCCACGCTTTCGTTGTCGCGAATTGAACCGCCGGGCTGTATAACAGCGTCGATGCCTGCGTTGTGGGCTATTTCCACACAGTCGGCAAATGGGAAGAACGCATCTGAGGCCATCACTGCGCCGTTGAGGTCGAAATTGAAAGATTTCGCTTTCTCAATGGCCTGCTTGAGGGCATCGACACGGGAGGTCTGACCCACACCGCTGGCATACAGCTGTCCGTCCTTAGCCAGAACTATCGCGTTGCTCTTGCTGTGTTTTACGATTTTGTTAGCGAAAAGCATGTCGGCAATCTGTTTGTCGGTGGGTTTAACGGTGGTTACGGGAGTGAGATCTTCCGGAGTTTCGATTTTGAGGTCGCGCTCCTGTGCGAGGGCTCCGTTAAGAACTGAACGGAACTGGAGTTTGGTAGCAAGAGGAGCTTTCTGCAGAAGGATTATGCGGTTTTTCTTCTGTTTGAGTATGGCAAGCGCATCTTCGGTATAAGCCGGAGCTATCACCACTTCAAAGAATATCTTGTTGATTTCCTCGGCTGTGGGAGCGTCGATTTCACGGTTTGCCACAAGAACACCTCCGAAGGCTGAAACCGGATCGCCTGCCAGGGCATCTTTCCAGGCTTCAAGGATGGTGGGACGGGTGGCGAGTCCGCAGGCGTTGTTATGCTTGAGGATGGCGAATGTGGTGTCGGTAAATTCGTGAATCAGGCTTACGGCAGCGTCAATGTCAAGAAGGTTGTTGTAGGAAATCTCCTTGCCGTGAAGCTGTTCGAACAGGTCGTCGAAGCGGCCGAAGAACGCACCGGCCTGATGGGGATTCTCGCCGTAGCGCAGATGCTTCTTGTCGTCAAAAGCAACGCGCAGCGCTGAGGGAGCATCGGGTTCGAGACCGTCGAAATAGTTGAAAATAGCGGTGTCATAGCCCGATGATACTTTGAATGCTTCGCGTGCGAAGAACTGACGCTCCTTGAGCGTGGTTTCAGCACCCTTTTTGCCGAGAATCTCAGCGAGGGGAGCATACTGGGCTTTGGAAGCCACAATCACCACATCGTTGAAGTTCTTTGCACCCGCGCGTATAAGGGAGATGCCGCCTATATCTATTTTTTCAATGATGTCGGCATGGGAAGCTCCGGATGCCACTGTCTCTTCAAATGGATAGAGGTCCACTATCACCAGGTCTATTTCCGGAATCTCATATTGTGCTATCTGTTCTTTATCGGATTCATTGTCGCGACGGTTGAGGATGCCGCCGAACACTTTCGGATGAAGCGTTTTCACGCGACCGCCAAGAATGGAGGGGTAAGTGGTGAGGTCTTCCACTGCTTTGCACGGGTACCCGAGGCTTTCGATAAATGATTTGGTACCTCCGGTGGAGAGGAATTCAACCTTGTCGGCATGGAGCATTGAGAGAATGCTGTCGAGCCCTTCTTTGTGGTAGACAGATATTAACGCTGTCTTAATTTTCTTGGAATCAGCCATTGTATTAGTCAAATTGCGTCTTAATAATCGTTTTTGATTTTTACGAGTGCAAAATTACTAAATTTCAGCGTAATTCCACCTGCTTATTTATAAATTATGGTGATGATGCGGAAAAAATCATGTTTTCCGGTTGCTGTTTTATTACGTTTCAGGTATATGGCGAGCGGGAAGTTTCAAGCTTTGGGGAAGAAGAACCAATTCTCTGATTCGATTGTTGATAAGGTAGTTCAAAAATAAAAAACTTATGAAAATCGGAATCTTTTATGGCTCGACCACCGGAACTACCGCGGAGGTCGCCGGTAAAATAGCAAAAGTAATGGGAGTGGAATCGGCCGACGTGCACAATGTGGCAGAAACGGCCCCTTCCCGTCTCGGAGACTATGACCTGAATTTGGTAGGTTCGTCCACATGGGGCTCGGGCGAGGTGCAGGACGATATGGCATCATTCCTTGATGGTGTAAAGGCATTGTCGCTCAAAGGCAAGACGGTTGCAGTGTTCGGTTGCGGCGATGATACCATGCGCGATACTTTCTGTAACGCAGTCGGGGAAATTTACCGGATCTTCAAGGATACCGGCGCCCGCATGATCGGTGATTTCAATGCGCTCGGTTATGATTATGAACGTACAGGTGCGCAGATTGATGACAAGATCGTAGGGCTTGTTCTTGATGAGAATAATCACAGTGATCTTACCGACCGCAGAATAGCCGAGTGGAGCTCTAAAGTTGAGAGCCAATATGGTGAATGATAGTTTTGTCCTGTCTTTTGTCTTGTGGTGGGTAGCTGATTATTTTGTATTTCTTTTCGCAGAAAATCGGAAAAATAGGAGTTGGGCAGTTGCGCGGTTCAAAAGTTTTGGTTAAATTTGCAGCTCAAAAAGCGAAATAACAAAACGAATAAACAGATACGGCAATGAAAAGAACATTCCAACCCTCCAACAAGAAGAGAATAAACAAGCATGGTTTCCGTGAAAGAATGTCAACCGCCAACGGCCGCAAGGTTCTTGCCCGCCGTCGTGCCAAAGGACGTGCACGTCTCACGGTTAGCTGCTCGATAGCAAGCAAATAATCATTCTTGTTTCGATAGAAAATATGAAGCTGTGTCGTAGCTTGGCTATGATGCAGCTTTCCTTGTGTAAACCTATTAAGGGGTTCAATAGAAAGGGGTTAGCTAATTTAGCTGTTATAGCTAAATTAGCTAACTTAATTCTTGCGGGATTCTCTAAAAGATTATCTGAGGGCTTCTTTCAGCGCTTCGATAACGCGGGCTACTTCATAATCGGTGAGCGAAGAGCCGCTTGGCAGGCATAGTCCGCTTTCAAAGAGTTCGCGATCGAGTCCGTCACCGTAGGCAGGGCAGTCGGCAAACACGGGCTGCATATCCATCGGGCGCCAGAGTAATCTTGTTTCGATATGTTTTTCGGCCAACCATAGGCGAAGCTCGTCCGGTGTAAGGGGAGAATTGCTGTCCAGAAGTATTGTGGTGAGCCAGAAGTTTGAATTGAAACGTTGTGAGGGGTTGTCGTGGACTTTCACACAAGCTACGTCTGCGAGTTCACGGTTATATATATCGTGGATTTCGCGCCTGCGGGCAAGGCGGCTGTCTATGGTCTCAAGCTGGCCGATTCCTATGCCGGCGCTGATGTTGGACAGCCTGTAATTGTAACCTATCACTTCATGGTAATAGTAGGGTCGGTTTTCGCGTGCCTGGGTTGCCAGAAATTTCACTCTTGTCGCAGCTTTCTCGTCGGGGCAGATGAGCGCACCACCTCCTGAAGTGGTTATCATTTTATTGCCGTTGAAACTCATGGCACCGTATTCTCCGAAGGTGCCGCACATCTTGCCGTCGAGCGTTGAGCCCATTGCTTCGGCTGAGTCTTCCAACAGGGGGATTTCATGTTCAGCAGCAATGGCCGCAATCTCGTCAAGGCGTGCTGGCATACCATAAAGGTCTACCGCAATGATGGCCTTGGGTTTGCGTCCGGTGCGTTTTATGCGGTCGTCTATCGCCTGGCGCAGGAGGTCGGGCGACATATTCCATGTTTCCGGTTCACTTCCCACAAACACCGGTTTAGCGCCGCAATATTTTATGGGGTTGGCAGAGGCTGCGAAGGTCAGTGACTGGCATATCACTTCGTCGCCGGGTTGTACGCCGAGCATTACAAGTCCCAGATGGATGGCAGCCGTACCGGCAGAGAGCGCCACAACGGGACGTCCGCCGACAAATTCAGAGAGACGGCGTTCGAATTCGTCGACGTTCGGACCCAGGGGAACAAACCAGTCATCGGCAAATGCCTGTTCTATATATTTCATTTCGGTGCCGCTTTTATGGGGAAGCGACAGTTTTATCCAATTTTCCATAACGGATATATTTTGGTTGAGTCTTTATTTACCTATGCAGTGGTAGTCGAAGCCTTCGTCAGCGAGTTCAGCCGGGTCGTAGATATTGCGGCCGTCCACAATCAGATTTCCGCGCATAGCCTTGGAGAGCACGCGCCATGACGGTACTCTGAACTGTTTCCATTCGGTAAGCAGCGCTACAGCGTCGGCATCGTTGGCGGCATCATACATATCGCGGGCATACTCTACCGCATCGCCTATTCTTCTGCGGCATTCATTCATAGCCACAGGGTCGTAGACCGTGACCGAGGCACCGGCTTTGAGCAGATTCTCAATCACTACAAGCGACGGAGCGCAGCGCATATCGTCTGTCTCTGGTTTGAATGCCAGTCCCCATATAGCTATTTTCCGTCCGCGCAGATCCGAACCCAGCGCGCGCTCGATTTTGCGGAATACTATTCCTTTCTGCCGTTCGTTCACTTCCTCCACAGCCTCTATCACTTTCATCTCATAGCCATGGGCGCGGCCGGTGTTGGCAAGGGCCTTGACATCTTTGGGAAAACAACTTCCGCCGTATCCGCATCCGGCATAAAGGAATTTACGGCCTATGCGGTCGTCGGCTCCGATGCCTTTGCGCACCATGTTGACATCGGCACCCACAAGCTCGCATAGGTTCGCAATGTCGTTCATAAAAGATATTCGCGTGGCGAGCATGGAGTTGGCCGCGTATTTGGTCATTTCGGCAGAAGCTATATCCATGAATATCACGCGGAAATTGTTCAGGAGGAATGGCCTGTAGAGGCGTTCCATCACTTTTCTGGCTCTGGGGCTCTCGCAGCCTATCACCACCCTGTCGGGCGACATGAAGTCTTTTATCGCAGCCCCTTCTTTCAGAAATTCAGGGTTGGAGGCCACTTCGAATTCCACGTCGATTCCGCGGCGCGAAAGGCTGTTGAGGATTTCAGCCTCAACGATTTTGGAGGTTCCGACTGGTACGGTGCTCTTGGTTACGAATATCGTGTAACGCTCTATGGTGTTTCCGAATTCACGGGCAACCTGACGCACGTAAGAGAGATCGGCAGAGCCGTCCTCGTCAGGGGGAGTGCCTACGGCGCAGAACACAACTTCCGCATCATGAATGCATTCGGAGAGATCTGTGGTGAAATGCAGGCGTCCCTGCTGCATATTTCTTATCACAAGGCTGTCAAGGCCGGGTTCATATATCGGGACTTTCCCTTCTTTAAGAGCGGTGATTTTATCGGCATCTATATCAACGCATGTCACGTCGATACCTACTTCGGCGAAACATGCTCCGGAAACGAGTCCAACATAGCCGGTTCCTACCACTACTATATTCATCTGTCGGTGTCAATTTGGTTTTCACCGCAAAGGTACATAAATCACACGATTTTTACGTATATTTGCATCAATCGAATAATATCTATATTTGCGCCTATATGCCAATTCTTGAAATGAAAAAGCTCTATATATTAGCGTGCGCAGTGAGTGTGGCCGCCGGTCTGGAAGCTCAGACCAGACTCCAGTCACAGCCTGTTTCCTCGTCCAAGCCGAATAAAACTGTGGTGGCTCCAAGTTATGCGTGGGAACTTCTATCCCCACTTGGACTCCATACCCCTTCGACCATAGACACCACATTATATAATTATTTCAGAATAGTCAATCCGTATTCTCCTTCCATAGCCTACGCGTCTACCGGAAATTATGGCTGCGAGGGAATAAATATGATTTTCGACGAGAGAGCGCCGATGAGCGACTTCTTTTTCCGTGATGCTCTTCTTGCATGGCTGCCGATGCAGGGAAACCACCGGTTTTACAATACCCGCATTCCCATGACTCTTCTCAGTTATTCAACCGGCGGCGGACGGGAAACGACTCAAGACCGTCTCACCGGAACGTTTTCCGGTAATGTCAATAGCAAACTGCAGATTGGTGCCAATGTGGATTATATCTATTCAAAGGGTTCGTACGCCAATCAGAGTGTAAAGAATTTCACCTGGGGATTCTCCGCCAGCTATATAGGCGACAGGTATGAGGGGCAGGCCTTTTTCAATCACTACAACAGTCTGAATAAAGAAAATGGTGGAATTACGGACGACCTGTATATTACCGACCCGGCCCAGGTTCAGGGCGGCCAGACTTCGGTCGACACCAAAACCATTCCTACGAATCTTTCCGACGCGCATAACCGCTTGCGGGGAGGGGAGTTCTACATGAATCACCGATACAAAGTGGGATATTGGCACGTTACACCTCCGAATGACACCATTCCGGGCGATACCGTCGAACACCGCACATATATTCCTGTGACAAGTTTCGTGTGGACTTTCGATTACCGGAATTCAAATCATAAATTTCTGAACACCAATTCCGCTCAGGAGAAAGAGTTCTGGAAGAATCATTATTTCAGCAATGAGAATACCGATGAGTTCACAAAATATTATTCCATATCCAATACTCTTGGGATATCCCTCCTTGAAGGATTCCACAAGTATGCCAAAGCGGGACTGGCCGCTTATCTCACACATGAGATGCGGCGTTTCCGTCAGGTGGAGGATTCGATAGCGCTGAGTGGAGCGCTTCGTCCCGAGGGCCTCACACCGTATCCTTTTGATTCAAAGTTAAAGGCAGAGCCTACCGAAAACTATCTCTGGGCCGGAGTGCAGCTTACAAAGCAGAGAGGAGCGTTGCTCAGGTATGATATAGACGGTAAGATAGGTGTGGCCGGAGAGGCCGCGGGCGAGGTGATAGCAAACGGCAACGTTTCCACTCGTTTCCGCCTTTTGGGCGATTCCGTGACAGTGACAGGATTCGGTCATTTTTCCAATCGCACCGCTCCACTGCTGATGCGCCAGTATGTAAGCAACCATTTTATATGGTCAAATGATTTTGGAAAGACACGCCGTCTGCGTTTCGGAGGCCGGATTGATATTCCCCATACCGGCACATCTCTCTCGGTAAGCGCACAGAACGTGCAGAATCTCATATATTTCAATTCCGACTGTATGCCGGTGCAGCATGGCGGGAGCGTCCAGATATTCAATGCTTCACTTGAGCAGAATTTCAGTGTGGGTATCCTTAACTGGAGAAACAAACTTACTTATCAGACGTCGAGTGATGAAAACGTGGTTTCCTTACCGAAGTTTTCCATCTACAGCAATCTTTATCTGTTGTTTACCGTGGCGCGGGTGCTTCATGTGCAGTTCGGAGTTGACTGCGATTATTACACAAAATATTATGCCCCGGGATATCAGCCGGCAACTATGGCCTTCTATAACCAGCATGAGACCAAGGTAGGCAATTACCCCTATATGAGCCTTTATGCGAACATGAAGCTTAAGAAAGCCCGTTTCTTCGTTGTGATGGATCATATTAACCAGGGGCTTACCGGAAAGAATTATTTCTCGATGCCCCATTATCCCATGAATCCGCGCACGTTCCGGCTTGGAATTTCCGTGGATTTCGCCGATTGATTCTTCCGGATGAAAAAACTTAAAGGAATAGGAACAGGGCGGCTGTCGCTTTATCTGGGGTTGCTTCTGGCTGCCTTCGTCACAATGTGGCTTATTCGTACCTGCAGCATCCCGTCGCCGTTTTCGAAAGCCGGGGCGAAGCCGTCGGGCGGCGACACTCTGGATGTGGCCATAGATTATGGTCCCATGTCGTTGTTTACCTATGACGACACATTGGGAGGCTTCAATTACGATATGATAAGGGAGATAGCGGCCGCAAACGGGCTCAAGGTGAAATTCCACCCCGTCACCACTCCTGAGAGCTCTATCGAAGGCCTTGAGAGCGGGCTGTATGATATTGTGGTGAGCGATATTCCGGCAACTGCCGAGGCTTCTGAAAATGTGGTTTTTACCGAGCCGGTCTATCTTGATAAACAGGTGTTGGTACAGAGAAAGGATTCTTTAGGAAACGTTGCTGTTTCTTCACAGCTTGATCTGGCCGGCCGTGAGGTCTGGGTATCATCCGATTCCCCTTCGGCAATGCGTCTGCGCAATCTTTCTGCTGAAATCGGTGATACAATACTTGTGAAGGAGGACCCTGAGTATGGTTCCGAGCAACTTGTGATGATGGTTGCGGTCGGTGACATCCCTCTTGCGGTGGTAAATGAAAAGACGGCCCTCAGGCTTGCAGGAGAGTACCCTGGAATAGATGTGTCCACAGCCATATCCTTTACCCAGTTTCAGACATGGGCTCTCCGGAAAAAAGAAATGGAGCTGACAGACAGTGTCAACTCCATGATTAAGCGATATAAGCAGACGGATGCCTATAAGGATCTTTTAAGAAGATACGGCATATAATCGTCCGCTTCTTACAATGATCAGGGAACTATTTTTATATTGTTCCCATTGAATACACCAAGCGAAAGCCTGTTCATTATTGATTTTATCGCGGCCTGTGCTTTGACGGAATTACCCGCCGAGTCAAGAGGCGGGGCGAACGCAGCAATGCCCATAACGCCGGGAAGCACACCCATAACGCCTCCTCCAACGCCGCTCTTTGCAGGTAGACCGGAAGTATAAAGCCAGTCGCCGGTACTCTGGTAGAACCCTTCGGTGGCTATCAGAGAGACTATTTTCGGCATGAGTCCCTTGGCAAACGCCCGTTTGCCGGTTACGGGATTAAGTCCGTCGGATGCAATGGTGGCCGCGCACACGGAAAGCTGCTGGGCATTGACACCGAGCGAACATTGGCGCGTGTAAAGGTCAAGGCTCATCTCAACATCGTCGTAGATGCGGTTGAAGTTTTTCAGCATCCAGGCGATAGCGCGGTTGTTGTAATTGGTAGCTGATTCCGAATGGTACAGTTCCTGTATAAGTGGTGCTTCCGAGCCGCACAGGGCAGTCACGTTGTCAGTAATGGCCTTCCATTTGCCGTCAGCGTCGCCCTGCGGGCGCACGAGGGAGCATGTGGAAATGGCTCCGGCATTGACAAGCGGAGTGGATGGCCTGTCGTTGTCGAGCAGCATGGCGAATATGGAGTTGAAGGGGAGTCCGGTTGCATCGGCTCCTATCCGGGCGAGAAGCGCCTGCGATCCCCAGCTGTCCAGCACGAGAATGGCCGTGAGTACTTTCGAAATCGATTCGATTCCGAACCGGAAATCGGTATCGCCTATCTTGAAGGTGGTGCCGTCAAGAAGTGTTATGCTTATTCCGAAGAGTTCGGGATTGATATTGGAAAGATATGGGATATAATCGGCGTTCTTTCCTCCGGAAACAGTGCGACATTCGCCGTAGGCGCTTTCGAGCGCCCGGCGAATGTCGGCATGTGAAAGGGTAATGTCCATGGGACAGTAATTATTATTTAAGAAGACTTACGCTGCGGCGAATGAATTCGTTCAGGTCGGCTCCGCGAAGGAGTCCGTTGGCAAGAAGCGCCAGGTCAATCACCTGTTTGACCAAAGGCTGTTCCTTGGCGTAATCACTCACGATATGGTTGATTTTATGGCGCTGGGCTTCGGTGTCCTCGTCGAAGTGCTTGATCTGGTTCTGCTGGTCGTCGGTGAGTTTGCCGTCTTTGGCCTCATCGCGTACGGCCTGTGCCTTGGTGGAGTTGGTGCTGATAACCTCATTCATAGGCTTGAGTTGAGGAATCAGATTAGCATCGGCATCTTTCATGATCTGACCTACAACGGGAGAAGCAACGTTGACAATAAGGTTGTAGCTGTCGGGGAGTTCACCGTAGAAACTCATTCCGGGCTGCATGGCTGCCATTTCCTTCATTCGGCGCATGTATTCGTTCTGGGTTATCATCACCGGATTGGCTTCGGGGTTCACCTGCTCGAAGCTTACAAGGAATTCGGCCTTGTCTACTTTAGGGATCTGGCATCTGAAGAGCTCAGTCAGGGCATCGCGCTGCTCGGGAGTGAGCTCGGCAGCTTTTTTATCGGCAGAAGGAATGAGATTTTCCGCGGTGTCGGAATCTACGCGGACAAATCTCGATTTCTCGATTTTTGATTCAAGAAGTCCTATGAAGTGGCTGTCGAGCTGGCCATCCATAAGCAGAACGTTGTATCCGCGGTCATTGGCAGCCTTGATATAGGTGTATTGGGCCACGGGGTCGTTGGCGTAGATATATACCACGTTGCCGTCTTTGTCGGTCTGCGCGCCTTCTATAAGAGTGCGGTATTCCTCGAGGGTATAGAATTTGTTTTCCGTGTCTTTCAGGAGTGTGAACTTCATAGCGGAATCGCAGAATTTCTGGTCGGTAAGCATTCCGTATTCGATGAAGATCTTTATATCGTCCCATTTCTTTTCAAAGTCGGGACGGTCAGTGCGGAAGATATCTTCCAGACGTGAAGCTACTTTCTTGGTGATGTAACCGGAAATCTTTTTCACAGCGGTGTCGCTCTGGAGGTAGGAACGGCTTACATTCAGAGGAATATCGGGGGAGTCTATCACACCTTGCAGGAGCATCATGAATTCGGGCACCACGCCTTCAACGGAATCGGTCACATATACCTGATTGCAATAAAGCTGGATGCGGTTCTTTGTGAGCTCGAAGTTGTTTTTGATTTTCGGGAAATACAGGATGCCGGTGAGCGTGAAGGGATAGTCCACATTGAGGTGAATCCAGAAAAGGGGATCGTCCTGACCGGGATAGAGCTGATGATAGAACTCGAGATAGTCCTTGTCGGTGAGATCGGCAGGTTTGCGGGTCCAGGCCGGCTCAGTGCTGTTTATCACGTTCGGGTTGTCTGTATCTGTCATTTTGCCGTCTTTCCATTCCTGCTCGAAACCGGAGATTACAGGAACGGGGAGGAAGCGGCAGTATTTTTTTAGGAGAGCGTTGATTTCGTTCTGGTCGAGGAATTTGGCATTTTCGGGGTCGATATGGAGAATCACGTCGGTGCCCCGCTCGGTCTTGTCGCAAGGCTCCATGGTGAATTCCGGATTGCCGTCACATTCCCACCTTACGGCCTGAGCGTTTTCCTTGTAGCTGAGAGAGCGGATTTCCACTTTGGTGGAGACCATAAAGGCCGAGTAGAATCCGAGACCGAAATGTCCGATGATAGCGGCGGCATTGTCTTTATATTTCTCAAGGAATTCCTCAGCGCCGGAAAATGCAATCTGGTTGATGTATTTGTCGATATCTTCGGCGGTCATGCCTATTCCGTGGTCGCTGACGGTAAGAGTGCCGGCTTCTTTGTCTACGGTCACTTTTACATTCATCTCTCCGAGCTCTCCCTTGAATTCGCCAAAGGAAGAGAGGGTCTTGAGCTTCTGAGTCGCGTCGATTGCATTGCTCACGAGCTCGCGAAGGAAAATCTCATGGTCGGAATAGAGAAACTTCTTGATTACAGGAAAAATATTATCGGTGGTAACTCCGATTTTACCTTTTTGTACAGTTGACATATCTGTGTATATTTATGTTTATTGTTCTGATTGATTTTATGGCGGGGGGAAGCCGGCTTCTGTTATAACATAGTAACAAAAAAAATGCCACAGCAGTAGCCATGGCATTAATTATAAATAATGTTAAACCGTACTGACGAATTGTCAGTTCAGGGCCGGTTTGTCGGGAGTGACAATGGCGGTGACAAGTTTTTTATCCGTGGAATCGTAAGTCACTCTGACAGTATCTCCCTCGGAAATCTTGGCGTCCATAATCAGGTCGGCAAGATCGTCCTCGATATACTTCTGGATGGCACGCTTCAGGGGACGGGCGCCATACTGGGCGTCGTAGCCCTTTTCCGCAATGAAGTTTTTGGCTTCCTCCGTGATATCAAGCGAATATCCGAGCGATTCAAGTCGCTTGCGGAAACCGGCAAGTTCGATGTCGATAATCTTGAAGATGGCATCTTTACTGAGCTGGTCGAACATTATCACATCGTCCACGCGATTCAGGAATTCGGGGGAGAACGCCTTCTGGAGGGCTTTGCTTATTATTGCCTGGGCGTTGGCGGAAGTGTCGGTGCCGGGAGTGGAGAATCCTACGCCGGTCGAGCCGAAGTCCTTGAGCTGACGCGTACCGATGTTGGATGTCATGATTATTATAGTGTTCTTAAAATCGATACGGCGTCCGAGGCTGTCGGTCAGACGGCCTTCGTCCATAACCTGAAGCAAAAGGTTGAATACATCAGGATGGGCTTTCTCGATTTCATCAAGAAGCACCACGGAGTAGGGCCGACGGCGCACCTTTTCGGTAAGCTGACCGCCTTCTTCATATCCCACATATCCCGGAGGCGCTCCTACGAGACGGCTCACCGTGAATTTTTCCATGTATTCGCTCATATCCATTCTGATGAGAGTGTCGGATGAGTCGAAAAGATACTCCGCGAGTTTTTTTGCAAGATGGGTCTTGCCCACTCCGGTAGGCCCGAGGAACATGAAAACTCCGATAGGCTTTGAAGGATCTTTAAGTCCTATGCGGTTGCGCTGGATGGCTTTTACAATCTTGTCGATGGCATTATCCTGGCCTATGATTTCGCTCTTAAGCTTCGGAGCCATTTCTTTCAGACGGCGCCCTTCGGCCTGGGCTATCCGCTGGACGGGAACACCGGTCATCATTGCCACAACCTCGGCCACTTTGTCATCGTCCACGGTCTCGCGGTGAGATGAAAGATGCTTTTCCCACTGCTCTTTCTGCTGTTCAAGCTGTTTTTTCAACTGCTGTTCGCTGTCGCGGTAACCGGCGGCTTTCTCAAAGTCCTGGGCCTGAGCGGCTGCGATTTTGAGCGCTGACGTCTCTGCAATCTGTTCTTCGAGCTGCTCGATTTCACGGGGCACCTCTATATTGGTGATATGGACTCTCGAACCGGCTTCGTCGAGTGCGTCGATTGCCTTGTCGGGGAAGTTGCGGTCGCTCATATAGCGCCTTGTGAGGTTCACGCATGCGCGCAGAGCCTCGGGAGTGTAGGTGACATTGTGGTGAGCCTCATACTTTTCCTTGATATTGTTGAGTATCTGAAGAGTCTCTTCTTCGGATGTGGGTTCTACCATTACTTTCTGGAATCTGCGCTCAAGGGCGCCGTCCTTCTCGATGTTCTTGCGGTATTCATCAAGAGTGGTAGCTCCGATGCACTGGATTTCTCCGCGGGCGAGAGCCGGTTTGAGCATATTGGCCGCATCCATGGTCCCAGCGGCATTGCCCGCTCCGACTATCGTATGGAGTTCGTCGATAAAAAGAATTACATCCTTGTTTTTGGCAAGCTCGTTCAGAATAGCCTTTACGCGCTCTTCAAACTGTCCGCGGTATTTTGTGCCGGCTACTATGGTGGCCATATCCAGAGAGACTACGCGCTTGTCGAAGAGCACGCGGCTCACCTTGCGCTGGATAATGCGAAGTGCGAGGCCTTCAACTATTGCAGATTTTCCAACTCCAGGTTCGCCTATCAGCACCGGATTGTTTTTCTTGCGTCGGCTCAATATCTGGGCCACGCGCTCTATCTCCACTTCGCGTCCTACCACAGGGTCGAGGCGCCCTTCCTCGGCTGCGCGTGTCATGTCAATACCGTATTTGTCGAGGGCAGGGGTGTCGCCTCCACGACGCTGGGCTGTGGCACGCTGGTCTCTTGCAGATCCATGCTGGGCGCTTCGGTCGCTGTCGTCGCTTTCCATGGGGGCGTCATCGTCTGCATCGTCATCATCTGTGTCGTCAGCGAAATCCGCTCCCGCGGTGGGCAGTCCGGCGTTTTCGGCAAGTGATTGGAATAGGGAGGAATATGTTACTCCGGCCTGAATGAAAGGTGCCATATAAGCGGCTTCTTTTATTTCAGAATTATGGAAAATGGCAAGAAGAAGATGTTCAATCTCCACAGTGTTGCTCCTAAGCATGCGGGCTTCAAGTACACAAAGCTTCATAAGGCGGTTGGCCATATCGCTGACTGAAACTTCCGTAACATTGGCAGTATGGTCAATTCCCATTTCAAATAGCTGGCGGTCAAGCTCTTCTTTAAGAGCGTAGGCCGAACTTCCTCTTGTGTTGCGGTCAATGAGCTTGAGAGCGCGCTGCGAAGGGGCTTCGAGCAATGCCAGAAGCATGTGCTCGGGCCTGATAACCGGTGAGTTGTGACCGGCTGCCACGCTTGCGCTGGCAGATAGCACGTTCTTTAGCTCTTGAGAAAAAACTGTATTCATATATAGAGTGAAAATAATCGGTGTAAATGGTGTGTTATGAACATGATTATAAATCCTAATACAAAGAAAGCAATAATTGTGCCAAAAACCGCATTAATTCATCTAAAAATACTAAAAACAGCTTTCAATGTGTCATAATAGTGCGCTTTCGCTCAGATGAAATGATAATTATTCACGGGAGAGCGCCGAGCTGATAAGCATTGTGAAATTTCAAAAAAATGCTTATCTTTGCTTTGATTTTCCCGCATGTAGCCTCTGGATGACCGGCTTTGCCACCGGCCGTTTGTTGCTGCTGTGGTTTAACTCTTTGTATTAAAATAAGATAAGACATTTTTAAGCTATGCTTGAAGAAGACAGAATCCTAAAGATAGATATTGAAAAGGAAATGAAATCGGCTTATATCGACTATAGTATGTCGGTTATAGTGAGCCGTGCGCTGCCGGATGTGCGCGATGGACTTAAACCCGTGCACCGGCGCGTTCTTTTCGGTATGAATGAAATGGGTAATACTTCCGATCATCCCCATAAGAAATCAGCCAACTGCGTTGGTGAGGTAATGGGTAAATATCATCCTCACGGTGATTCCTCTATCTATGGAACAGTAGTGCGCCTCGCGCAGCCTTGGGCTTTACGCTATTGCCTTGTGGACGGTCACGGAAACTTTGGTTCTGTGGATGGTGACGGCGCTGCCGCCATGCGTTATACCGAGGTGCGTCTTCAGCGTATGGGCGAGGAGATGCTCAGCGATATAGAGTCGGAAACCGTAGATTTCCAGCCAAATTATGACAACTCGCGTCAGGAGCCCGTGGTGCTTCCCACCCGTTTCCCGAATCTTCTCGTAAACGGCGCGTCAGGTATAGCCGTGGGCATGGCCACAAATATGCCGCCCCACAATCTCACCGAAGCCATCAATGCCTCGATAGCGCTTGTGGACAATCCCGAGCTGACCGTAGGGGAACTCATGAAGTATGTAACCGCCCCCGATTTCCCCACGGGAGGAACAATCTATGGCTATCAGGGAGTGCGTGACGCTTACGAGACCGGCCGCGGCCGCATTATAATCCGCGCCAAGGCCGAAATCGAGCAGGAAGCCAATCATGAGAATATCATAGTAACCGAGATTCCTTATAATGTCAACAAGGCTCTTCTTATCGAATACATAGCGGAACTTGTCACAGAAAAGAAGCTTGACGGCATAGCCGACATAAACGACGAGAGCAACTACAAGGGTATGCGTATCGTCATCAAACTTAAAGCGGATGCAAACGCCAATGTGGTGCTCAACAAGCTTTACAAGATGACGCAGATGCAGGCCTCTTTCTCGGTAAACAATGTAGCCCTTGTTCATGGCCGCCCCAAAACTCTTAACCTTAAGGAAATCCTTCAGTCGTTTGTGGACCATCGTCATGAGGTCGTTATCCGCCGTACGAAGTTCCAGCTTCGTAAAGCCGAGGAACGTGCCCATATTCTCCAGGGTCTTATCATCGCATCGCAGAATATAGACGAGGTGATTCATATTATCCGGGAAAGTTCTTCCACGGAGGCTGCCCGTGCCACCCTTACCGAGAGGTTCAACCTCAGCGACGCGCAGACTGCCGCCATCGTCGAGATGCGTCTCAAGCAGCTCACGGGTATGGAGCAGGACAAGCTTCGCGAGAATTTCGACCAGGTGATGGCTGAGATCAGCAACCTCAAGGAAATTCTCAGCAACGACCATGTGTGTCGCGAGCTTATCAAATCGGAACTCGTAGAGATTCGCGACAAATATGGCGATGAGCGTCGCACCGACATTGATTACACCGCAGGCGAATTCAACGCCGAAGACTTCTATGCCGACGACGAGATGATAATCACCATTTCTCATCTTGGCTATATCAAGCGTACACCTCTTTCGGAATTCCGCGCCCAGAACCGCGGCGGCGTCGGCTCGAAGGGAAGCGAGACACGCGACGAGGACTTTATAGAGTACATCTATACAGCGTCCATGCACAGCTCGCTCCTGTTCTTCACCCAGCGTGGTATCGTCTACAAAATGAAGGTTTACGAACTCCCTGAGGGTGCCAAGAACTCCAAGGGACGCGCTATCCAGAATCTTCTTAATATAGAGAACGGTGATTCCGTTACGGCATTCATCTCATGCAAGAATCTCGAGGATGAGGAATTCGTAAGCTCGCATAACCTTGTATTTGCCACCAAATGCGGCGTGGTGAAAAAGACTTCGCTGCGCGAATATGCCCGAGTTAATATTAAAGGAAAGAAGGCTATCATCATTCGTGACGAAGACCGTGTGATAGGCGTGGAGCTCACCGACGGTGATTCCGAGATAATTCTGGCTAACCGCAACGGTCGTGCCATACGTTTCCATGAAAGCAAAGTAAGGGAAATGGGTCGCGTGTCAACCGGTGTACGCGGAATGACGCTTGACGATGACGGCACCGATGAGGTAGTAGGAATGATATGCATGGAACCGGGTTCGGGCAACTCAGTGATGGTTGTTTCCGAGCGAGGATTCGGCAAGCGTTCCGAACTTGACGATTACCGCATAACCAACCGCGGCGGAAAAGGTGTAAAGACGCTGAATCTGACCGAAAAGACCGGTCCGCTTGTGGCAATAAAGAGCGTGAACGACCTTAACGACCTCGTGATAATTAACCGCAGCGGCATAACACTGCGCGTGCGAATGGCCGATTTCCGTGTGCAGGGCCGCGCGACACAGGGCGTAAGAATTATCAATCTTGATAAGCGCGGCGACTCAATCGCTTCTGTATGCTGTGTGGATTCTGAAGAGGAAGTCGATGAAATAATCGATGGTCTCCCGGAGAACACTCCCTCCGACAATTCTCTTTCCGATTCTCCCTCTCAGGAACCCGACAATGATGAAACTATTAATTAATCCCCTCTAATAACTCTAACCCTTAACAGATTATGAAGAAGTTAAGTATCTTAGCCATCACTTTTCTGGCTGCAGGTTCGGCAATTGCCCAGCAGCAGGTTGTGAAGGACGTAGAGCACATGCTCAAAGAATCCAAGCCTGACTATGCTGCGGCGCTCAAGGCTATCAAGCCGGCTCTTTCTGATCCCTCCACTGCCGGCACCATAACTCCCTGGCTTCTTGCCGGACAGGCCGGTTTCGGTCAGTATGACCAGGTGTTCCTCATGGAATCAATGGGAAATGGTCAGAATGCCGATGTGAAGGATGCCGCAGGCAAAGCAATGGTTGATGGCTTCGAGGCATATATGAAGGCTCTCAGTCTTGATTCCATTCCTGATGAGAAAGGTAAAATCAAGCCCAAGAAGAGCAAAGAGATTCTCAAAGCAATAGCCGAGCAGCATCCCCAGCTCCGCAATGCAGGTATTTTCATGTTCCAGGCCCAGGACTTCGACGGCGCGCTCAAGGCATGGGATCTTTACGCCTCTCTTCCCACAAACCCGCTGCTCTCCAAGAATCCGCCTAAAGCCCTTCCTGATACCGTGCTCGGTGACGCATATCTTCTGCAGGCTCTTGCAGCTCTTTCCGAGAACAAGGATGCCGTGGCTCTGAGCGCTCTCCAGAAGGTGCCGGCATCGTTCAAGAATATTGATGTATATGTATATGGTGTGGAGGCAGCCCGTCGTATCAACGACTCTACCGCCATGCTTGATTTCGCCACTAAAGGATATGAGCTTTTCGGCACTGAAAACATCTCGTTTATCGGTCAGCTGATCAATGCAAAGCTTCTTGCCGGCGATTACAAGGCCTGCCATGAGCTCGTTGAGAAAGCTATTGCAGCCACTCCCGCCGACAATACCCAGATGCAGTCGCAGCTTTATGATATCCTCGGTTATATCTGCGAGCAGGAAAATGACATGGCTAATGCAGAGAAAAACTATCAGAAGTCAATCGATCTTGATCCTTCTTACGCAAAGGCTTATTTTGACCTTGGCCGTGTGATCTACAACACAGCTCTTAAGTCGGACGAGCAGACCGAAGGTAAGAACATAGACGCTCTTAAGAACGACTTCCTCCGCGCAGCCGAGCTCTTCGAGAAAGCCTACAATCTCGATGAGACCAACATGGGTTCGGTTCCCGGAATCCTCTATCGCCTTTTCTACCGTCTTGGTGCCGGTTATGAAAACCAGACCACCCAGTGGAAAGCCGAAGCCGGCGAATAATAGCCAGTAAGGAATAAGATTTTTGCGTCCCGATCATTTCAATATGTTCGGGACGTTTTTTTGTATCTCAGAGGTAAAAACAATGGGTGATAGAGGCCTATAATCAGTTAAGTTAAAAAATGTGAAATTTCAATCTTATCAGTTACCTCTGGCGTTATCATTATAAAAATAACTTAACAACAATTGCATTATGAAATTCTTACTTGTTTTAGCCGTTATTCTGGCTGTGGTTGCCATCGGATTCCTTTGCGCAACGCTTTTCACTACCGGAGCTTCCCTCGTTTATCCATCAATAGGAGCCGGTCTTGCTCTCGTGGCATTCATCCTTGTCCTGGTAGCGTTTGTCAATAAATCGACAAACTGATATCCTGAGCTCAATTCCATTCAGATAAATAATACTAAGCGGCCTCTTTCATCCGGCATACGGAGAGAGAGGCCGTTTTTGTGCCGTAAATAAAATTATGTACCTTTGCATTAACCCGTACAGGGCTTAATAAACAAATCCAAATTTACTCATGCAGGAAACCATCAGCACTGACTCTGTCGCTACGAATGTGCAGTTCGATGCCGCGCTTAAAGCTTGTCGCGATATCTTTGTGAAGAAACTGGACGATTATGGAGCTTCATGGCGTATATTGCGCCCATGTTCGCTCACCGACCAGATTTTTATCAAGGCCAAGCGTATCCGTTCGCTCGAAGAGGGAGGAATAGCTATGGTTGACGAAGGCATCCTTCCTGAGTTCATGGCGATTGTGAACTATGGTATTGTAGGGCTTATTCAACTTGAACTCGGGGCTGCCGACACTCCCGATATCAGTGTTTCACGTGCATTGGAGCTTTATGACCGATATGCAGCTCAGGCAAAGGCTCTCATGATTGCCAAGAATCACGATTACGATGAAGCGTGGCGAGGAATGCGTGTAAAGAGCTATACCGATTTCATTCTCACAAAAGTGAGCCGCACTAAGCAGATAGAAGACAATGGGGGGCACACTTCCGTAAGCGAAGGGATAGATGCCAATTATATGGATATGATTAATTACGCGGTATTCGGTATAATCAAACTTACAGAATGAACGTGACTGACATCTCATCGGCGGAGCTTCCCCTAAGCCAAAAACGGGATAGGAAAAGAATCACATTGTGGAGCGTATGGATTCTGCGTGTAGTTGTGGGCGCGGTTTTCATAGTGAGCGGTGTTGCCAAAGACATTGATCTATGGGGTTTCGTTTTAAAAATAGAAGAATATCTAAATGTTTGGGCGGTGCACGTTCCGAGGTCGCTGGTAGTGACATTTTCTTTCTTGTTGTCCGCTTCTGAATTCTTGTGTGGTGTCTTTTTGCTGTTCGGTTGCTACCGCCGGTCGGCTTTGTGGGTCATGGCTGCCATGATGGCGTTCATGCTTCCTCTTACATTTTATATAATGGTGGCAAATCCGGTGAGCGACTGTGGGTGCTTCGGTGATTTTATGCATATTTCAAATACGGCCACGTTTATTAAAAATATAGTATTATCTGCGGCAATCATATACCTGCTCCCACGTAACGGACGGTATGACGGACTTTTCCGGCCGGGCCTTCAGTGGGTAGTGGCTGTGCTCTGCGGTCTGTATGCTCTCTCGGTTGGCTGGATTGGCTATAATGTGCAGCCTATGGTCGATTTCAGGTCGTTTCCCCAAGGAACTCTTCTTACCCCGGCAGACGGGGAGGAAAGCGAGGATTCCGATATCCGATTTGAATTCATTTATTCAAAAGATGGTGAGGAACGAGCATTCAGCGCCGAAGACCTTCCTGATTCAACATGGACTTTCGTTGATCGTCGGGTAGTATCGGGACAAGAGGCCTCATCCCTTACGGAGCTTTCAGTTTACGACAGTGATGGAGTGGACGCGACAGCGGATGCTTTTCCGGATGAGGGCGAGCAGATGACGATAGTGCTTCCGCAGTATTCGCGCGCTGATGCCTCTTACACCTATACAGTGAATGAGCTTCAGCATCTCATGGAAAGAAGGGGAGGCCGACTTATAGAGGTGGCTGCCATACCTGAAGAGCAGATTGATGACTGGGCAGATATTTCCATGGCATCCTATCCGATCTATACTGCCGATGAGACCACTCTCAAGGAACTTTCCCGCGGCACCATGTCGGTGGTGTACACGAAAGACGGCGTGGTGCAATGGAAACGCAGTCTCTGGTCTGTGCCCCCTACGATTCTCAACCTTCCGGGAAGCGATGTGGAGGAAGTCATAGAATCGCTTCGTCCATGGAGTTCATACGATTTCATAAGAATGAGCCTTGTGCTCGCAGCCGTTTTATTGCTTCTTGCGGCCGCTGACCGGGCCGCGGTGCTCAGACACATAATCCGCCGACGCTCGCGGAGAAATAAAAAAGCTGCAGTTGAGGCAAAGGAAAAAAAGCAACAATCCGAAAATAATAGCTAAATTTGCAATCGCAGAAAGAAAAGTAATCAAATTCATCCTAAACATATAATAGCAATGAGAAAAAACATCGTGGCAGGTAACTGGAAAATGAACACCACTCTTCCCGAAGGCCTGCAGTTAGCTAAAGAGGTTAATGATGCCCTGAAAGGCGTTGATGCAAAATGCGACGTAATAATCTGCGTGCCTTTCACTCATCTCGCTTCAATCAACGGCGTGATTGACAAAAACCGTCTGGGCCTTGGCGCTGAAAACTGCGCTGACCACGTATCCGGCGCTTATACCGGCGAGGTTTCGGCTCCTATGGTTGCTTCAACCGGCGCTACTTATGTGATTCTTGGCCACTCAGAGCGCCGTCAATATTACGGCGAGACCTCCGAGACCCTGAAAGAGAAAGTGAAACTTGCTCTTGCAAATGGCCTCACTCCTATTTTCTGCATTGGCGAGGTGCTCGAAGAGCGCGAGGCCGGCAAACATTTCGAGGTTGTAAAGACTCAGATTGAGGACGCTCTCTTTGATCTTTCAGCTGAGGACTTCTCCAAGCTCATCCTTGCTTACGAACCCGTTTGGGCCATCGGTACCGGCAAGACTGCTACCGACGACCAGGCACAGGAAATACACGCATATATCCGTAGCGTGATCGAAGGTAAATATGGCAAAGAGGTTGCTGAGAACACTTCTATCCTTTACGGCGGCTCATGCAAGCCCTCCAACGCAAAGGCTCTCTTCGCTAAACCCGATGTTGACGGTGGCCTCATTGGAGGCGCTGCGCTTAAAGCCGACAGCTTCATGGGTATAGTAGAGGCATTCTGATAACAATTGGTTTATTTAATAGCGTCCGGAAGCGCAATGCCTCCGGGCGCTTTTGCTTTTCAATTGGCAAAAATGTATTATCTTTGCGAAAGCGTAACAAACCGCTTTTGCAAACTATGATAAAGAATCTGATCGCAGCAGTTGTAGTTTCGGTAATAACCTGTTTCTCGATTAAGGCCCAGACGGTTCCTGACGAACCACTTATAATTACCCATATCACAGCCTCGGGCGTGAACACTATAAACATGCCTCCCGAGCTTCTCAAGCTTTTGCAGTATAACCTGGATCAGGAGACTGTAGAAGCCGAGGAAGAAGAGTCGGCAGACGTGCAGCGCGGTGGCGCAAGGGTAGGTTACAGAGTGCAGGTGTTCAGCGACAATAACCAACGCACCGCAAAAAATGAGGCGCGCTCAAAATCACGCTCCATAGGTTCGCGTTTTCCTAAATACAGAACGTACGTAAGCTACACTTCCCCTTATTGGCGTTTGCGTGTAGGAGACTTCCGTACACGTCAGGAGGCTACTGCCGCGGCGGATGAATTGCGTGAGGCTTTCCCGTCATACAGCAAGGAAATAAGAGTGGTGAGAGACCGTATAAATCTCTGAAACGGGAAACAGTTGTCGGAATGTAGTATAGCCATCGGTTTTGGTATAACTTTATAATTAATCGCTATAGGTATGTCAGACAAATTTAGCGAGGATGAGACTATTGCCGAAATTGCATCACATTACAAGGCAATATTGGAGTTGATAGGCGAGGATGTTGACCGTCAGGGCCTCCTTAAAACGCCCGAAAGGGCAGCTAAAGCGCTTTGGTACGTGACCCGGGGCTACCGTCAGAATATAGAGAGTGTTGTCAATGGCGCTCTGTTTGAGAACTCGGGATCGGGCAAGATTGTAGTGGTGCGGGATATTGAATTTTATTCCCTGTGTGAGCATCATATCCTTCCGTTTTTCGGCCACATGGACATCGGATATATACCGGGCGAGAATATAATCGGGTTGAGCAAAGTGGCGCGAATAGTGGATATGTTCAGCCGTCGTCTTCAGGTTCAGGAACGCCTCACCGAGGAGATTGCCGATGCTTTGATGGAATGTATCAGTGCACAGGGAGTGATTGTGAGAGCCCGGGCACATCATCTATGCATGGAAATGCGAGGGGTAGGGAAGCAGGATTCCACCACCGTTGCTCTCGCTACCCGCGGACTCTTTGCAACTGACAGGAGTCTTAGGGAGGAGTTCCTTTCCCTCGTTCGCTGACGCTCCTTACAGGGTTATTTTATTGCTTCTTTTTATTAAGGAGTGATCCAGGGCTCAAATTGATGTCCAGGCTGCCTTAATTTGTAGGATGACAGCCGTGCATCCTACGTAATGCATTGACGTCGGTTGCTCCATGGAGTAAGCCGGTTTTTAGGCGTTGCAGCAGCCTCTGTTTTTTATGCCGGACAGTAGTGCCGGTTTGAGTTGTGGAGAATAGGAACGGTATTAATCTTTATTTCGGCCGTGAGGGCGTGAAGCTTTCGAAGCTGTTGTCGCTATAATATACTATTATATTTACTATACTTTTTCCACCAGTGGGATTGAATGAAATGGTAGGAGAGGTGGAGGCAGAATAAGCTTCTTTTTCCGGCAGGACATCGTTTTCTTCGGCCTGAGCGATATTTTCCGGCAATTTTACAGCACTATTTACCTCAATTGCGTCTGACGAATTATCTGGAGCCGGATCCTGATAGTTGGTATTGAAGTCTATGGTGGCGCTAACGGTTTCTTTATCACTTGGTTGGGGAAGTGAAAATTCAAGATTCGGGGCTGATTGAGGCTCTGAGGTTTTGATATTTGAATTGAACAGCATAGTGCCTTCGCCAAACATAAGCCACATCACACTTAGCTCCGGATAAGCTTCATGGATTTTTCCGATAAGTTCATCGCTCACTTTCCTGTTGCGTCCGTTCAGGAGCTGCGACAGGGAAGGGCGGGGAATTTTACAAGTATCAGCAAACTGAGTCACAGGAATTGCCAGATAATTTATGAATTCTTTAAGCCTTGAAACGATGTCCATTTTGTAAATCTTAAATTTTGTCTTTACAAATGTAATTATTAAAAATTAAACGGCAAAATTCAGCTGTTAAATTTCGGGAAGAGTGATAGTTTAATTTTGCATGCTAAGTAAATTTGCAAATAGAAACAGCTGGCGTTAAGATATTGTATGCATTTGCAAATCAAAATAGCGTTGTACTTAGACGGTATGAAAAACCTATAACCATATTGTAGGTTTTGCGCTGAAATGTATTGGGAAACAATGTGTTTATACATGTGAATATGGATGGAGAGACTACATTTGCGCAATAAGGCGTTAAAGTCTAAATCTATACTTTATATAATGCGAATAAATAGCTAATATACAGCGATATGGGCGTTTTGCTAAAATTTGTTTATTGTCTTATTTTGCATTTGTGAACTTCAATTTGTCGCATGTTTAGCTTCGCAAAATATCAAATTGAAAAATTACAATTCTTAATTTTGCGCCTATCATATGTATTGTTTACAATTATAAAACCAATTGATTTTATTATTTACAATTTGAATTTGATGCATTTTCAATTCCAAATTTTCAGTGATTTCTAAATGTAAACTAAAGTTTGAGCCAGTAGATGTATATGTAAAATCACTCTTGAATTATACATCTTCTTGATTTGAAAACATTTATCCTATTGCATGGGATTTTCTATTTTGTCATTATTAACCATAATGGCTTCATAATCAAATATTTTAATCTTTATTTACATTCTTGACATCCATCGTAACAATTTTCACGCTTCTAATTATAGAATATTTAATTCCAGACCAATCTTTTGTAATTTTGAGGTTAGCGCGCTGGTATATAGTTTATTAATATTTGAAAATCGGTATATTTACCCTCTGAGAATGTGTTAAATATGTGCCAGCCATTCATCCTATCTGTTAATTCGATTCTCAGATGTGATTATGTAATTGTTAGATTATCTAAGTGCGTCAATCTCTCCGAGATATTTTACCCGATTGATTAGATGGTATAAAGTAGATGGCGTTGTAATTATTTTTAAATTATATGTGCGTAATTAATGCCCACGTGGTTGATAATTTTGCCAATGTAGGACATATATATGTCCATTAGTTTCTCATTACCAATCTTTCATTATGGACAGGCAGGTTTTATTTAGCAGAAATGTAATTAACACTCTTCGCTCACTCCCTGAGAATGACCGTGGGCCTATAGCCAATGCGCTTGCAGCAGAATTCATCCTTGGTAGAGATCCTCTTGAGGGCCTATCGGCCCTTCAGAGCAGAGTCTACTGCGTGTTAAGATTTTATGTGTGTCGTGACCAGAGGAATCTCCTTGACTGATCTTTGTTTGGCTACAGGCTATAATTTGATTGGAGGCCCAATGGATAGTGCAGATACTCAATGTGTTGTAAACTCAAATTATCGCGCTTTTGCAAGAAGGTGTAGCAAAACAGCGAAAAATAGGAGTGCTACATAGAATATATGGTGGGAAGCATTGACTGCCCGTGGATGCGCGAGCGTGTAGCTCTGCAATTTGAATGGTAATTTGAGTTTTGCAACAATCAATGTTTTGGCATCGGACTTTATGGAGAAAAGCCATAACACGAGAGTGCTGGCAACCGCTCACGGCATTCTAATCGCTCGCGGGTTTAATGAAGTAATAGACTGGATAGAAGATTCATTGGAAGCTTTCCAGTTCCATTGAGGCGATTTCCCAAAGGCTCATTGCATTCTCAAGATCTTTCTGTGCTTTTGCATGGCGTTGGCATAAGTCGTCGGAGAATTCACCGGCAGCCATTTCCTTTTCGATTTCAGCAACGGTTCCTTCCAGGCGGCTGATTTCAGCCTCTGCGTCCTCAACCTTTTTCTTCAGTCTTCGGAGATTCTTTTCCCGTTCTTTTTGTTCGGCATAGCTTAGTCTTGAAACTCCCTTGTTTTCTGCCGCCGCTGCCTCAGCCTTTTTCGATGATGGCGTATCGGATGCGGATTTCTCCACAGAAGGCTTCTTATCTTTTGAGATTTCAAGTTCGGAGAGAGAGGCAATCTTTTTCTTCTCAAGGAACTCGTAGATGCCTCCGAGACATTCCCTGACCTTTCCTCCCCCGAATTCATAAACCTTCTCCACGAGCCCGTCAAGAAACTCTCGGTCGTGGCTCACCACAATCACCGTGCCGTTAAAATCTCGGATAGCCTGTTTAAGGATATCCTTGGTGCGCATGTCGAGATGGTTGGTCGGCTCGTCCAATATAAGAAGATTCACGGGCTCGAGAAGAAGCTTTATCATGGCCAGACGCGTCTTTTCTCCACCTGAAAGCACCTTCACCTTTTTATCTGAGGCCTCGCCTCCAAACATGAATGCTCCGAGAATATCGCGTATCTTAGTGCGTATGTCGCCCGTGGCCACACGGTCAATCGTATCGAATACCGTAAGCTCTCCGTCGAGCATCGAGGCCTGGTTTTGCGCGAAATACCCAATCTTGACATTATGGCCTATTTTGAGGGAACCGGTGAAGGGGATTTCACCCATTATACATTTTACAAGGGTGGATTTTCCTTCGCCGTTTTTTCCTACGAAAGCTATCTTTTCTCCACGTTTGAGCGTGAAAGTTGCTCCGTCGAAAACCTGGTGATCGCCGTATGCTTTACCTACGTTGTCGAGTATAAGAGGATAGTCGCCTGAGCGTGGTGCGGGAGGGAAGCGAAGGCTGATATGTGAATTGTCTACCTCGTCCACCTCTATGCGCTCTATCTTGTTGAGTTGCTTTATTCGGCTCTGGACCTGAACGCTCTTCGTGGCCTTGTATCTGAAACGTTCTATAAAATCCTCTGTTTCCTGAATCTGTTTCTGCTGATTCTGGAAAGCTCTCATCTGCTGTTCGACTCTTTCCTTTCTCAGCTCTACAAAATGGGAATAGTTCACGGCGTAATCATAGATTTTGCCGCAGGAAATTTCAATGGTCCGGTTTGTTACATTGTCTATGAAGGCGCGGTCGTGACTCACGAGTACCACTGCTCCGGCTTTACTCGTCAGGAACTGCTCCAGCCACTGGATGGACTCTATGTCAAGATGGTTGGTAGGCTCGTCGAGAAGGAGAACATCCGGACGCTGCAGAAGGAGTTTGGCAAGCTCGATGCGCATGCGCCATCCCCCCGAAAATTCCGATGTGGGTCTGTCAAAATCACTGCGCACGAATCCAAGGCCTGTGAGCGTCTTCTCCATTTCGGCCTCGCAGTTCTCGCTTTGTTCCATTGCCATCCTTTCGGAAAGAGAACTTACGCGCTCAATCAGCTCATGATATTCATCACTCTCATAATCCGTGCGCGAGGAGAGTTCTTCGGTGGCTTCGTCAAGCTTGCGTTTCAGGTCATCGATATGAGCAAATGCTTTTCTGACCTCCTCTTTAACTGTGAGGGTATCGTTTAGCTCCATCTGCTGTGGCAGATAACCTACAGTAATGTCCCGAGGCATGGAAACCTTGCCGGAAGTCGGGGTCTGGATACCTGCGATGATTTTGAGCATTGTGGATTTTCCGGCACCGTTTTTCCCTACGAGCGCTATGCGGTCACGCGGGTTGATCACGTAATTAATATTGTCGAAGAGGGATTTGGCGCTGAACTCAACGCTAAGATTCTGAATGGATACCATCTCTTGTGCCTTGTTTGGATTCGGCTGCAAAGGTACTTAAAAACCACGCCAATTCCAACGGCCAAGATGGCCGAAGAGTGTATTGGGACTATTTGGCAGGCATTTGGCAGGGATAAGGATATAGCTTATCGCCTGCGGTAGATAATTGCCGACTCGGTAATTACGATATCCACCGGCACATCAAACGGGTCAGCCTCCATCTCGTCGATAAGCTGAAAATCGTAGGCCACTCCCACTTTCAGGGCCCGTGTGCGCGAGAGCAATCTGTCATAGTATCCCTTGCCTCGGCCCACGCGATTGCATTTCCGGTCGTAAGCTACAGCCGGTACCACCACCATTTCCATTTCGGAGGCGTCGGCCAGCTCATCCCCCTCCGGTTCCTCGATTCGGAATGCTCCGGAACGAAGGCGTGTGCGGTCGTAGGGCAGAATCTCCAGGTCTATACCGTTGACCCTCGGAAGGAAAAAACGTTTCTTGCCACTCCATTTGTTAAGGAATTCCCGGGTGGAAAGTTCGTCGGGCAGGGAATTGTACATCAATATCCTGTCGCTCATCAGAAAGGCGGCAAGCTGTTCAAGCCGGTCGAATACGCTTCGGGCTGCTTTCTGACGTTCATCATCATCAAGCAGACTCTTGCGTGCGCGCATTCTCAGTCGGATATCATTCTTGTTCATCATCGGACAGTTATAGTGTCAGACGCTTGCTTGTTGAGGGTTGGTTCGCCGTTTTTAAGCTCCTCAAGCGCACGCTCCACAGCCTTGTCCTGACGGTTTATGACTTCATAGAAGGCCGACGTGCCAAGGACATCGCGTGCTATCAGCGCCTTTAACTGACTAACAATTAAGTCGCGGGAAAGGTTTATATAATACCAGCGCGGAGCTATTCCGCCTTCTTTCTTTGCAAATGCCACGAAATCTGACAGCAGTTGGTCGTCATTCGGTAACAGGCTTTCAACCTCATCCACAGTGGTGGCTTCCGACAGTTGGCCACGGTTGATATCGGCAAATCTGAATGCGAACCGCTGAAGCATTCCGGCGTTCAACACATTGATATAATATGATGAAATACCGCTGGTGTCGTTAGGCACAAAGATATCGGGCATGATGCCGCCACCTCCGTAAACTTCGCGGCCGCCCGCAGTGTGGTAGACCACGGATTTGTCGATGTGAGCACTGTCGGCGCTGAAACCTTCGCCATGGCTGTAGCGTTCGGCTATTTCCATTCCATAGCTGTCGATGTTTCCGGGAGTATATGTTTTCTGAATGCATCTGCCTGAGGGAGTATAATAACGGGCGGTGGTGAGACGCAGAGCGCTGCTGTCGGGAAGAGAAATCTGCTTCTGGACAAGACCCTTGCCGAATGAGCGGCGTCCTAATATCGTTCCCCGGTCATTATCCTGCATGGCCCCGGCGAAGATTTCGCTTGCGCTTGCAGAGTATTCATCAATCAGAACGGCCACTCTTGAATCGGCAAAAGCGCCGTTGCCGTCGCTGAAAGCCATGCTTTCGGCTCTCCCGTCGCGCCCGTGGGTTGACACGATGAGTTTGCCGGCAGGCAGAAATTCGTTTGCCATAAGTATGGCGATTTCCATGTAGCCACCGGTGTTTCCGCGAAGGTCTATCACGTAATCTTGGGCACCACGGCTGCGCAGGTCAACCAGAGCGTTCAGGAACTCTTCGAAAGTGGTGCGACCGAATTTGCTGACGCGTATGAAGCCGGTAGTGGGGTTGAGCATATAACTTGATTCAACGCTTGCCACGGGAATGTCGCCGCGTGTCACTTCAAATTCAAGCATCTTTGGGCTTGTGGCACGGAGGACGCCGAGTTTTACTTTCGTGTCCCGCGGTCCTCTGAGGCGCGAAATGATATTGTTGTCGGTCCATTCCTTGGTGTTGACAACTGTGTCGTTGATTTCCACTATTCTGTCGCCTGCCATGATGCCCACTTTTTCCGACGGGCCTCCGGATATTACCTCTACCACGGTTATGGTGTCGTTGAGGGTGTTGAACTGAATGCCGATACCGCAGAACGACCCGTCAAGCTCCTCGTTTACGCTCTGAAGTTCGCTGGCCGGTATATAGGCTGAATGAGGGTCAAGTTTGGAAAGAATATCGGGAATGGTTTTCTCAATCAGGCTGTCGGTGCTGACTTGATCCACATATTCATTTTCAATATAGTGGAGTACTGTTCCAAGTTTATTCTGTCCCTCCGATATGTCTATGCTGAAAAATTTGGCACCCAAAAGAATGCCGCCTGCAAAAGCCACGGCAACAATGAGTGGAATCCATACTGATGTTTTTTTGAAATCTATGTTCATCGTGCTGATGATGGATGGTGTGAAGAAAAGTGCAAAATAGCGTATGTAGGTATAAATATCGCCTGCGGCAGAACAGCCTTAATCCAAGTCAGGGATATGTACTGTTTCCACTCCGGCCCGCCTCAGAAGTTCAAGCCCGTCGGTTATCCGGTATAAATCACGATATACCACCCTTATTATTCCGGCCTGGATGATGAGTTTGGAACATTCCATGCAGGGAGAAGCGGTCACATAGAGGGTGGAGCCGGCAGAAGAGTTGTTGCTGCGCGCCACTTTTGTAATAGCGTTTGCCTCGGCGTGCAGCACGTAAGGTTTGGTGATGCCGTTTTCATCCTCGCAAATGTTTTCAAAACCTGCGGGAGTACCGTTGAAACCGTCTGATATAATCATTTGGTCTTTAACCAGCAGCGCTCCCACGCGCCGGCGTGTGCAGTAAGAGTTTTCGGCCCATATTGAGGCCATGCGCAGATAGCGCTTATCAAGAATAAGGTGTTTGTCTGTCTGTTCCATTATCTATGGCATTTTTCTGCCCGAAAATGTATCGCGATGCAATGACTTGTTTATTTCTGCAAAGGTACTTATTATTTTCTTTTCTCTCATTCTTTCATATGATTATTGTGGAAAGAACCTTGCCTTAAGAAATAGGATTTTTGGTATGACGGAAGTGGAGGATGCCTTGCGCTTATGTTAAAATCGATATGAAAAAGTTTGAAAATAGCTAAAGAACCTCAAACTCAGCTAAAAACCGAAACAATTGCTTTTCAAGGGAGGTTTTCAGAGTATAAAAGGTCTCAGACATATTTCAAATACACAATGACTATGGTAAACAACAAATTCCAGGCGCGTATTGTCGCATTGCAGACGAATCTTCTGAATTTTGCCTATATACTCACTTCAAACCGCGACGATGCCTATGATCTGCTTCAGGACACTACGCTCAAAGCCCTCGATAATGAAGAAAAGTACTCTGAAAACACCAATTTCAAAGGATGGGTTTTCACTATAATGCGTAATATTTTCATTAACAATTATCGGCGTACCATCAGGAGCGCAACGATGCTTGACGGGACGGACGACCTTTATTTTCTGAATCTTCCCCAGGAATCCGGACTTGCTTCGCCTGAAAACTCCTATGCAGTAAGTGAGATTAATGATGTTATAAGTAGTTTCGATGATGGATACAGAATTCCGTTTTCAATGCATCTGTCGGGTTATAAGTATGCGGAGATTGCACGGCAAATGAATCTGCCCGTCGGAACCGTAAAGAGCCGAATATATTATGCACGAAAACGACTTAGGGTTTTGCTGAAGGATTATGAATCAGGATCGCACGAAGAGTAGAGGTCCGTTTCTTCTGACTGATGCGTGGGAAGCTGGCTTTCCTCGCTGTTGATTTTCAGCTGTTTTTTTGTTTTGGCGCCAAGTTCGCGGAGCTCCTGGGCTCGGCCCACAAGATTTCCCCGTCCGCGGTTCAGTTTGCCTATGGCTGAGTCACACGTCTTTTGTGCCGAGGAGATAGAATTTGCCACCCGGGCAAGATCCTCCGTGAGTCCAACGAATTTGTCGTACATCGCACCGGCCTTTTCTGCTATTTCGAGAGCATTGCGCGTCTGGCGGTCCTGATTCCAGATTTGTGCCACGAGGCGCAGCAATCCAATGAGCTGGGTGGGGGAGACAACGATTACATGCCGGTCGAAAGCTTTCTGCCATAAGCCTGGATCAAATGTCATGGCTGTGGAATAGGCGGCCTCATTGGGTATGAACATCACAGTGAAGTCGAGCTTGTCTGTTCCCACGTAATCATGGTAGTTTTTTGCCGCAAGCTCCGCGATGTGTTTATTCACGGAGTCAAGATGGGCTTTGGCGGCTATTTTACGGGCGTTCTCGTCGTCAGTGTTCATATAGTCAACAAAGGCGGTGAGGGATACCTTTGAATCGATTACCATCACTCGGCCTTCGGGGTAGTTTATCACCACATCCGGCCGTAACGCTCTGCCGCTTTCGTCACGCAGGGCGTTGCCGTTTTCATCTTCGGTCTGCTGCACTGTGAATTCTTCTCCTTTCCTCAGTCCGGATCTTTCAAGAATGGTCTCCAGCACCATTTCACCCCAGGCGCCCTGAGTTCTTGTGTTTCCGCGAAGGGCTGAAGAAAGTTCTCTTGCCTCCTTTCCTATGGTGTTGTTCACATCTATAAGCTCTTTGATGCGTTGCTGGAGAGAGAATCTTTCGCGGGCTTCGCTGGAATAGGTTTCGGACACCTGACGCTTAAAGCCCTCTATCTGTTCGCGAAGAGGATTTATGAGCAGCCCCAGACGCTGCGTGTTCTCGTCGCGCAGGGTTTCAGTGCTCTGTTTCAGAATTTCATTTGCCATCAATCGGAAGTTCTTTTCTGACCGCTCGGAGAGCTCGCGGGTTATCTGCATCTTCAGCTCGCTCTCTTTGCGCAATGCGGCATATTCCACCTCATGTCGGGCCTCAAGTTCACGTAAGCGCGACTCGGCAATCAGCTGGGCATGGATGGCATCTTCTTTTTCCGATTGGAGTATTCTTTCCCTTTTCTTTGTTTCGTTCAGATTGTGCAACTGGATGATCAGGACTATCCCCATCACGACGCAGACAATCAGGGTTGTTATTGTTATTCCGGTCATTATATTATTTTGAATAAGTGTGTCAAGGATAATGAAGGTTTGGTTGCAAAAATACGAAAGTTTGGGTATTTTTACGCTATGAAAACTTCAAGAAAACTATTGGCTTTGTTTGCCGCTTCGTTTCTCTCAATCGGAGGAATTGGTGCATGCGGCGGTTCTGAGAAAACTTTTAAGATAGTTGACGCTCTGGAATTTGCTGAGGGCGTAAAGAGTGTTGATCCGGTGGTGGTCGATGTCCGGACTCCTGAGGAGTATGCGGAAGGACACCTTTTCGGGGCGCTCAATATCGATTTCAAGTCGGAAGGATTCCTTTCGTCCGCTGAGAGCGCGCTCTCAGCGGACAGGCCGGTGTATGTCTATTGCCGAAGTGGTCGGAGATCAGCGGCTGCCGCTTCTCAGCTTGCCGAAAAAGGTTATTCTGTGGTGAATCTCGAGGGAGGAATAATCGACTGGGAGAAAAGGGGCTTTCCTGTGACGACGGAAACGGAGAACTGACCCTTTTCAGCATCTTTCGTTTAATGAAAAAAAAGGCGGTGCGCCCGATGGTACACCGCCTTGATTTTTTTGTTCAGATGCTTACTGGCGTGTAAATACAAGAGTGATTTTCACTTTATCCAGAAGTACTTTTACCATTGCCGGGCCATCTACGTAAGGATTGATTGCGGTTACTACATTCGACGTCTGTCCGTAAGAATTGGTCTGCTGCTCGGTTACGAGTGACACTGGGGTCAGTGTGAAAGTATAATCGTCGGCTGAGACATTTTCTTTTTCCAGAAGGTCGAGGATATAGGAACGCATGTCGTTGAATTTGTATTCAAGCGAGATGAGGTCAAATGTTCCAAGGAACGAGGTGACATCATCGTTGATCTTGTTGTCGGCAAAGAATTCCTGACGTTTGTTTTTAAGCACCATCAGAACATAGGGGGGCGCTGTTATACCGTAGTCGTTGGTGATATATTCCAGCGGTAGTTCAAATGAGAGGTTGTTGAGCACGGCATTCGGGCCACCTTCGTTCCGGAATTTCGACATTATTTCCTGAGCCGGGAATGTGAAATCTATGTCATAGCCGGTAGGGGCAACGAGAAGGTTCTCGCCTGAGTTTATACGCTGGGTGAGCTGGTCGCTGAGCTGCAGCTTGATAATATTGTTGGTGAGAATTTCCGGTGTCACGCCCATGATGGTGCGTGCTGAGGATAGTATGGTGTCGGTGGAGGTGGAGTCAGTCTCTATGGTCGTCTCATATCGGTAATACATATTTATGCGGCTCTCTCCGATGTTTACCACGCGGCCGGAGCCGAAAGAGTTGGCGATATAGAGACCGGGGAAATACTTTGTGAACGCCTCAGGAGTAGCGAATGTCTCGGGATGGGTGAGGTAACGGTCGAAGATTTCGAGGGCGAAAGATTTCGGAAGTTTTGCTTCGATTATTCGGTAAGACATGCTGTTGAGGGAGTCTGAATGAAGCGCGCTCGCGGTATATATGGCTGAGGATGGAGTCCAGCAATTTGACGGGTCGTAATATCCCGTAGGGTCGAAATTGCTGTATATGGGAGCCTCAAGCTGTTTGGTCAGGGGATAGATTTTCATGCCCATCGGAACAAGAGAGTCGCCGGTGAAGTTGCCGTTCTCCATGAAGAACATGAGCTTGATCGAATCGATATAATCTCTTTTGATGCCGGTGGTATCAAAGGTGAGGGCAGGCATGAACTGAGTTACGATTTCGGAGCTGAACTTTCCGTATTCCTTGGCATCGAGGACACCGAGAAGCTGCTGTATGGTGCGCGACTGAATGTCCTGATTGCGGATGGCCCTGCCGGTGAGCTGGAAGGTGGAATCGACCACGATTTTCACCGGGGAAGTGACCAGGGAGGAGCCTATGGTAGTAGACTTGTCGTCATCACAGGCCGATAATAGTATTGCGCAGCCAAAAGCCGCTGCGAATATGCGGGTAAAATTCATTGGATTCTTTTACTTCAATAATTCAGTGTAAAAATTAGCGTAGGAATCAAAAAATCCCTCTTGACCGTTTTCCGAATAACCCAATATCGGCTTTCCTGAAGCTTTGGCATATTCAAGGACTTCCGGCGCGATATTATCGGAGGAGAGGATGAGGCCGTCGGAAAAATCAATGGCGAGTTTATGGAGATCGTTCACACTTACAGACTCTCCGAGAACTTTCAAGTCTTCTTCAGGTATATCGCACATCTTGAGTTTTTCCTTGAATCTCGGATCAAGCGAGCCTTCAAAGCCTTCAGACCGGATAGCATAAATCACTTTGGCACCGCTGAATGTGGGGTCGTCGGAGTAAAGACGTTTGAGATATAATGGTGCAAGAGCTGAAATCCAGCCTACACAATGTATAATCGAGGGTTCCCAGCGGAGTTTCTTGACGGTTTCGATAGTTCCTTTCACAAAGAACATGGCGCGCTCGTCGTTATCGGCAGGAGAACTTTCGGTTTCAAGAACCTTCTCGGTGGTGTAATGGAAATAATCGTCGTTGTCAATGAAATAAACCTGTGTCCGGGCCGACTGTAGACTTGCTACTTTTATTATCAGAGGATGGTCAGTGTCGTCTATGATGACATTAAGACCCGAAAGGCGGATGACTTCATGAAGCTGATTGCGTCGCTCGTTGATGCATCCGTATTTAGGCATAAACGTCCTTACCTCAAATCCTTTTTCCTGCACTCCCTGAGGCAATGCCCGGCCAAGAGTGGAAAGGTCGGTAGTGGGAACGTAAGGGGTGATTTCCTGAGAAATGAAGAGTACTTTTTTGCGCTCCATCGCAAATGGGTTCTAATTCTGATTATTAGTTCAATGTGCAAATATACTAATTTTTCCTGAATCAGCCTCACTGCCTATCTTACAAATTTTGTTAACCCACAGCCGCTGCATTATGGTTGCATCCCCTGGAGGGACGTGACATTCGTGGGGAAATCGCCCCTTTTGTTACGATTTAGGTTGCTATTTTCGCCAGAATTCTGGTGTGAAAAGAATAAGAACCGTGAAAAGTTCCAGACGCCCTATCAGCATGAGCAGCGAAAGAATCCATTTGCCTAAATCCGGTACAAGCTCGAAGCTTCCTTCGGATCCTGTCACGCCTACTCCGAATCCTATGTTGCTCACGCAGGAAAATGACGAGAAAAAGGCATCCACAAGAGGCAGTCCAACCGCGGTGAGCAGAATTCCGCCGAATGCCATAAGCATCACGTAGATGCAAAGGAATGCTATTACCTTAGCAACGACAGGCTGCGGCATCACACGGCCGTTGATATGTACGGAAGTTACTGCCGACGGGTGTATGCAGCGGTAAAGCTCATTGCCGGTATATTTTATCAGCAGCAGCATTCGGTCTATTTTAGCGCCGCCGCTGGTTGAGCCCGCGCATGAACCGAAGAACATAAGGATGAAGAGAAGAGAGAGGATGAATGCGCCCCATTCCTCAAAATCGAATACTCCCAGACCGGTAGAGGTGATGGTGGAGATGATATGGAATAATGGCTGGATGGTTATGGATGAAAAACCTTTATAATCTCCCGAGAAGATTATGTAAATGTCAAATACCACAAGAAACAGCAGTATGATTATGATATAGGCCCGGAAAACGTCGTTTTTCCATAATGCTTTCCAGTTGCCGTGAAAGGCTTTATACATGAGGCCGAAACTTGTTCCTCCGAGAAACATGAATATCATTATCACCACAGAGATATAATCAGAATGGAAAAAGGCCACGGATTCATCGTGTGGCGCGAATCCTCCGGTGGAAATTGTGGAAAATCCATAGCAGATACTGTCAAACAGATCCATCGGGCCGATCCACAACAATGCTATGAGAATTACTGTCAATGCTATATAAATGGTCCATAGGCTTTTGGCCGTCTGGCTTACGCGGGGCCGAAGTTTGTCGTGGGTTATGCCTGTGACTTCGGCATTAAACATCTGCATTCCTCCGGAATGGTTAAGCATAGGGAGTACGGCAAGCGTGAAAAGTATGATTCCCATGCCTCCTATCCAGTTCATAAGCCCTCGCCACATTTTTATAGAATGTGAATAAGTGTCGATTGATGAGAATATGGAACAGCCGGTGGTGGTGAAGCCCGACATTGCCTCAAAAAAAGCGTTGGTAACTGATACCGGCCTGTCGCTCAGCATGAACGGAATCATTCCGAATGCAGAAAAAACAATCCATACGAGAGTGGTGAGCAGAAATCCTTCATGACGCCCCATTTTTGTATCGCGGGGATGGAGCCCGAAAGTAAGTAGAAGGCCGAAACCGGCTGTGACCACAGCTGTCAGCCCGAAATTCTTTACGTCCTTCATCTCGTCATAAATCACCCCGGTGACTAACGGCACAAGCATGAAAGCCGCCTCTATCATAAGGAGCCAGCCCATCACCCTGAGAATCATCTGGATGTTGATGTGTCTTCTTTTGAATCTTTCTGTCATTCAGGAATTATGTATATTGGTTCAGGAGAAGAGTTTCTCCACTTTATGGATTGCTCCGGAAAGACAGAAAACCACCACGTGGTCGCCAGCCTCAAACCGTGTGTTGCCGTTAACAAGCATCACATTGCCGTTTCTTACAAGTCCTGCAAGCGTCAGGTCATGGCTGAGCTTCATGTCTTTTACGGCAGCTTTGGTGATTTTTGAATTGGGTTTTACCTCTACTTCCGCCACGTCGGCATCGGCAAGAGCCATGAATTTGGATGATTCCGAGTCTGCATCCAGTAGCATCTGAAATATTTTTCCGGATGCAAGAAGTTTTTTGTTTATTATGGTGCCTATGTTCAGATTCTCTGCTTCAGAAATAAACTGGATGTCTTCAACTTCGGCCACGGTTTTTCTCACCCCGTATTCTTTGGCGGTCAGAGATGTGAGGATATTGGTCTCGGAACTGCCTGTCAGGGCGATAAACGCATCAACCGATTCAATGCCTTCTTCCTGAAGGGTGTCGGTATCGCGTGCGTCACCATGGATAATTTTGCATCCGGGGCATTTTTGAGTCAGTTCCTCACAACGGTCACGGTTTATATCTATTATTTTGAACCGATACCGTTCGGGGGCCATGTTTATAAGTCTTACGGCTATGCGGCTGCCACCCATTATCAGTACATTGTGAATATCCACCTTTTTCTTGCCGCAGATTGTGCGTAACTCCTCTATATGGTCAGGCGTGGTGGTTATATAGATAATGTCGTTTGGAAGCACTCGGTCGTCACCGCGGGGGATAATGGTCTCATGATTCCGCTTGATGGCCGCCACATGGAAGAAGTGTTCCATTTCCGAGAGTTCCCTCAGGTGTTTGCCTGCGAGCGGGGCGCCCGCGCGTATCTTCACTCCGGCCACTATCAGCTTGCCGTCGTGAAGTTCCACCCAGTTCCGCATCCAGTTGCACTCAAGGGCTTTCAGGATTTCGATGGCTGCAAGATATTCCGGGTAGACCATCGAATCAATTCCTATCTTGCCGAAGAATTCCAGATTGGTCGGTTCCATAAACTCGTAATTATCTATACGGGCCATGGTCTTTTTTGCTCCCAGTGACTTGGCCATGCTGCTCGAAAGCATATTTGTAGTCTCGTAAGGAGTTACGGCCACAAAGAGATCGCATTGCGGCACCTTGGCGGTTTTCAGCACCGTCATGGATGTCGGCGAACCTGTCTGAGTGAGTATGTTGCAGGTTGAATCAAGCTGAGTGAGTCGTTCTTCATTCTGATCAACCAGGATAATATCCTGATTTTCTCGTGAGAGAAGGCGCGCCAGATGGGCGCCTACTTCTCCGGCACCGGCTATCACTATTTTCATAGCGAGTTAGGGTTTATAGAGTTGACTATGGCGGAATATATGGCTTCTGAGTCCATTCCGCACAGGTGCATGAGTTCGGCTATTGATCCGTGGGGAACAAACTTGTCGGGTACACCGATTCTGTGAACGTCACGTTTAATTCCTCTCCCTGCCAGCCATTCCGTCACGGCACTTCCCAGACCGCCCTTTACCGCGGCATCTTCCACGGTTATTATTGGAGTGCCGGATTTAGCCACTTCCTCAAGTATCTCGTGGTCTATGGGCTTGAGGAACACCATGTCGTAATGGGCCACGGAATAGCCTTCGTTCTCCGCACGCTTTATGGCCTTCTTTACCTCTGAACAGATGGTGCCGAGCGAAAGTACCGTTACCTGATGCCCGTCTTTAAGCTTGCGCCCTCGTCCTATTTCTAATGCCTTCATGGGCGTGCGCCAGTCAGAAGTGTCGCAGTGGCCGCGGGGATAACGGATTGCCATAGGCCCTTTCTGTTTTGGCAGTTGGGCTGTATACATGAGGTTGCGGAGTGTCTCGGCATCGGCTGGAGCGCTCACAATCATTCCGGGGATTTCGCTAAGATAGGCCAGGTCGTAAAGTCCGTGGTGGGTGGCTCCGTCCTCTCCCACAATTCCGGCGCGGTCGATGGCGAACACCACCGGTAGCTCGGGGAGGGCTACATCGTGGATTATCTGGTCGACGGCACGTTGCAGGAATGAGGAATAGATGGCCACAAAAGGTCTCATGCCGTCCTTGGCAAGACCGCCGGCAAATGTCACGGCGTGTTCCTCGGAAATGCCTACGTCGAAAGTCCGGTCGGGAAACGCTTTTTGCATTTTGCTTACGGACGTACCGGAAAGCATGGCGGCCGTGATTGCCACAATCCTGGGATTTGCCGTGGCGAGCTCCACGAGGGTATTGCCGAAGATATCCTGATATTTAGGCCTCTCGGAATTGTCGGGCATTCTTTCTCCGTTGGACGGATTGAACTTGCCCGGCGCGTGCCATTGGGCCGGATTGAGTTCCGCGGGCTGGTAGCCTTTGCCTTTCACGGTGCGCAGATGCAATATCCTCGGGCCCTCCATATTCTTTATTTCCTCAAGCACTTTTATCAGGCGGGGAAGGTCGTGGCCGTCAAACGGCCCGAAATAGCGTATGTTCAGCCCCTCGAATATGTTCTGCTGGCGTGTCAGAAGCGATTTCAGACTGTTGTTGAAGCGCAGGATGCTTCCTCTGTTCTTCTCAGAGATAAACTTGATTTTACGCAGGAAATTATATGTCTTGAGTCTGAAATTATTGTATGTGCGAGATGTGTTCAGGTGAGCCAGATATGTGTTGAGCGATCCCACATTGGAGTCAATGGACATATCATTGTCGTTGAGAATAATCAGCAGATTATTGCGCGAGTTGGCAGCATTATTGATGCCTTCGAACGCAAGGCCACCGCTGATGGAGGCATCGCCGATTACGGCCACAACGTTGCGACGGGGTTCATCGTGTTTAAGTGAGGCGGCAACCGCCATTCCCAACGCAGCCGAAATGGAATTGGACGCATGGCCTGCCGAGAAAGTGTCGTATTCGCTTTCGGCAGGAGAGGGGAATCCGCATAGTCCGCCAAGTTTCCGGTTTGTATGGAATCGTGATGCCCGGCCGGTGAGAAGTTTGTGGCCGTAGGCCTGATGGCCCACGTCCCAGACAATGCGGTCGTATGGCGTGTTGAACACATAATGAAGGGCCACAGTAAGTTCAACCGCTCCCATTGAGGAAGCAAAATGGCCGGGATTGGTAGATAAGGAGTTTATGAGAAAATCACGTATCTCGGTGCACACGCGTGGCAATACATCTTCATTGAGCTTCCGCAAGTCGGCCGGAGAATCTATGGCTGACAATAGCGGGAATCTCCTCGGGTCAAGAGGGGCTGTCGAGCGGTCGGGAGGAGCTTGTAGTGTAGCCGTCATTTCTTATTCTTACGGTATTTCTTATAGAGGGGAACGAAAACTATGATTCCGGATGCAACGATTACAAAAGCCACCCACGCGGTGAATGGTCGGGTGGTGACTACAATCCAGCACAATACGAGCCATAAGGCGACGATAAAAGCCAGACGTATTTTTTCGGATGTTGTCATAGTCCGTTCATGGATTATTACGTGTTAACGCAAAGTTATGATTTTCTTGAAAACCATGCAAGCGATTACACTTTTCCGGGGCCTGCGTGCAATCTCTTTATCGCAAGGATAAGGGCGGTGTTTGAAGCGCGTGAAATCACTCTCTGCCGGTCTCCCGGAAAGTGCATTGTCCACGTCTGGGTGCCTGTGGCATCGGCCACAGCCAGGCAGACAGTTCCGACAGGTTTTCCCTTTACGGCACCGCCGGGGCCTGCGATTCCGCTGGTGGCTACGGCGATATCGGCGCCGGTGACGCGTCGCGCTCCTTGCGCCATCTGTGCGGCCACGGGTTCGCTGACAGCGCCGAATTTGGCAATGTCAGCCGGATTGACGCCCAGAACGTTTTCTTTCACAGAGTTGCTGTAGCTGACAATTCCTCCGAGCATGGCTTCCGAGCTTCCCGGAATCATGGTCACGAGATGAGAAATGTTTCCGCCTGTACAGCTTTCGGCCGTGGCAAATGTAAGATGCCGCTCTTTAAGCATTTCCAGAAGAATCTCGGCCGGTGTAAGGTCACGGTCATAAAGAAGATGCTTTCCGCAAAGCCTTTTTAATTCGGAGTGAAGGGCGTCGGCAGTCTTGCATATTTCCTTTTCATCTTCTCCGCGTCCGTCAAGACGCAGACGCAGATAGCCGTTGTTGGGAAGATAGGCCAGATGGAAGACCTCCGGCAGCGCGGCTTCAAAATCGCTCAGATGTTCCGAAAGATCCGATTCGCTTATATCTGTGGTGAGGACGGTGCGATGGGCTATTGTATCGCGCGTGCCGTATTTTTCAAGAATTGCCGGAAATATGTGGCGGACAAACATTCTTTGCATTTCGAAAGGAACTCCGGGCATGGATACAAGGATTTTCCCGGCCTTCTCAAACCACATTATAGGGGCTGTTCCCACCTCATTTATAAATATACGTGCCGAGGAGGGGACGATAGCCTGAGCAGCTGTGGACTCGTTGAGCTGGAGCCCGCGGCGTTCCATGATTCCTCTTACAGCTTCGAGCACACTCTCGTTTTTCACAGGCTCGCCTCCGAATATTTTCATCAGTACCGGCTTCGTGATGTCGTCCTTGGTAGGGCCGAGGCCTCCGGTGGTGACAATCACATCGGTTCTCTCGAAAGCTTCCTCAACCGCCTGCCGGATATCTTCGGCATTGTCGTGAACCACTCTCACTGATTCTATGCTCCATCCTGCAGGTTCTACAGTCGAGGCGATGAAAGGACTGTTGGTGTCTGTAACCTGGCCTACAAGGAGCTCGTCGCCAATGGCAATTATTGAAATTTTCTGGTTCATAATGGCTTATACCGTAACTCGGGCAAACGGCACTTCGTCGTAGCCACAGAATATTTTGTCAAGGTATTTGTAGTATCCGGCTATAGCTACCATTGCAGCGTTGTCAGTGGTAAAAGCTCGCTCAGGGATGAATGACTTGAGGCCGTTCTTTTCGCAATAAGCCGAAACAGCGTTCCTTACTCCGGAGTTGGCCGAAACGCCTCCTCCTATCGCCACCGTTTTGACACCGGTCTGTTTCACGGCCTTGTCGAGCTTGTCAATGAGGATTTCGATTATTGTGCGCTGCAGGGACGCAGCGAGATCCGCGCGGTTCGCGTCGATGAAATCGGGATTCTCCTTGAGGTTGTCGCGAAGTGTATAAAGGAACGATGTCTTAAGACCGGAAAAACTGTAGTCAAGTCCGGGAATGTGTGGCTTGGCGAATTTGAAGCGTGTAGCATCTCCTTCAGCGGCCAGACGGTCGATATGGGGGCCGCCGGGATAGGGCAGACCCATCACTTTGGCGCACTTGTCAAATGCCTCGCCGGCGGCATCGTCAATGGTCGCGCCGAGAATCTCCATGTCATTATAGTTCTTCACCATAATGAGCTGGCTGTTTCCTCCCGAAATAAGAAGGGTCAGGAAAGGATATTCAGGTACTTCGTCGTCCGGATTCCGGCGGATGAAATGAGAGAGCACATGTCCGTGAAGATGGTTCACGTCCACTATTGGGATTCTGAGTCCCAGTGACATCCCTTTTGCGAAAGAGGTTCCGACAAGGAGGGAGCCCAGGAGGCCCGGGCCGCGCGTGAAAGCTATTGCCGAAAGCTCGCTTTTGTCGACTCCGGCACGTTTGAGCGCGGCCGTTACAACCGGAACAATATTTTGCTGATGTGCTCTTGATGCAAGTTCAGGCACAACTCCGCCGTATTCCTCATGAACACTTTGAGATGCTATGACATTGGATAGCAGTAGTCCGTCTCTTATCACGGCTGCCGATGTGTCATCGCACGACGATTCTATGCCGAGTATTGTAATGCTCATTTTCCTGTTTTGAGGTTAGTGGCTGCAAAGTTAAGATTTTATACTCACACTTTGGAAAAAAACAACTAACTTTGCACCCTGAAATTAGAAAACGGATATGCAGAACATTCGAAACATTGCCATCATTGCCCATGTGGACCATGGCAAGACCACTTTGGTTGACAAGATGTTATTGGCCGGCAACCTTTTCCGTGAAAATCAAAACGCCGGCGAGCTGATACTTGACAATAATGACCTTGAGCGCGAAAGAGGAATCACAATTCTTTCCAAGAATGTCTCGATTAATTATAAGGATTATAAAATAAATATTATCGATACTCCCGGACACGCCGATTTCGGCGGAGAGGTGGAGCGCGTGCTCAATATGGCCGACGGATGTCTGCTGCTTGTGGACGCCTTCGAAGGCCCGATGCCCCAGACGAGATTTGTGCTTCAGAAAGCCATCCAGATGGGACTAAAGCCTGTTGTTGTCATCAATAAGGTGGACAAGCCCAACTGTCGCCCAGACGAAGTCCAGGAAATGGTGTTCGACCTAATGTTTAATCTGGACGCCACCGAGGAGCAGCTTGATTTCCCCACCGTCTATGGTTCCGCCAAACAGGGCTGGATGAGCCTCGACTGGAAGAAACCTACAAACGACATCACGGCAGTACTCGATACTATTATTGAACATATACCTGCGCCTGTCACTCTCGAAGGTCCGGCTCAGATGCTGATAACTTCGCTTGATTTCTCAAATTATGTAGGACGCATTGCCATAGGCCGCGTTCACCGCGGAACCCTCCGTGAAGGTCAGGATATAGCCCTGATGAAGAAGGACGGCTCCATAGTTAAGCAGCGTATAAAGGAATTGCATGTGTTTGAGGGCATGGGCCGCAAGAAGGTTCAGGAGGTGAGCAGCGGAGATATATGTGCTCTCGTCGGTATTGAAGGTTTCGAGATCGGTGATACAGTGGCCGATTTCAATCAGCCGGAAGCATTGCCGCGCATCGCCATTGATGAGCCCACAATGTCAATGACATTTACCATAAATGACAGCCCGTTCTTTGGCCGTGACGGTAAATTTGTGACATCGCGCCATATAGCCGACCGCCTCACCCGCGAGCTCGACCGCAACCTTGCGCTTCGAGTGACAAAGGGTCAGCGCGACGACCTGTGGACGGTGTTTGGCCGCGGCGTTCTCCATCTTTCCGTGCTCATAGAGACCATGCGTCGCGAAGGCTACGAACTGCAGGTGGGTCAGCCCCAGGTTATCGTGAAGGAAATAGACGGAGTGAAATGCGAACCCGTGGAGCAGATGACCATAAATGTTCCTGAGGAATACTCTAGCAAGATGATCGATATGGTAACTCGCAGAAAAGGCGAGCTTACCTCGATGTCGACTCAGAACGACCGTGTCCATCTTGAATTCAACATCCCCTCGCGCGGTATCATCGGACTCCGCAACAATCTTCTCACGGCTTCCGCGGGAGAGGCTGTGATGTCTCACCGATTCCTGGAATATCAGCCCTGGAAAGGGGATATCGAGCGTCGTACCAATGGCTCTCTCATAGCCATGGAGGCAGGTACTGCCTACGCTTACGCCATCGATAAGCTTCAGGACCGTGGCCGCTTCTTCATTTTCCCGCAGGAAGAGGTATATGCCGGTCAGGTAGTTGGTGAGAATGCCAAGGACAACGATATCGTGGTGAATGTGACAAAGTCAAAGAAACTCACCAATATGCGTGCCAGCGGTGCCGACGACAAGGCCCGCATCGTTCCCCCTGTGGTGTTCTCGCTCGAGGAAGCTCTGGAGTATATAAAGGAAGATGAATATGTGGAGGTGACCCCGCATCATATCCGTCTGCGCAAGATCATTCTTGACGAACTTGAGCGCAAACGTGCCAACAAGTAATCTCATCCCGTAGGAGATGGAAGAAACCTTCCTGTTTATTACCGAGGTAATAGGAACTATTGCGGCCGCCATATCGGGAATGCGGCTTGCCGCTACTAAGAATTTCGACTGGTTCGGCGCCTATACCGTGGGTCTTGTCACTGCCATTGGCGGAGGAACCCTTCGCGATGTGCTGCTTGACATTCCGGTGTTCTGGATGCAGACATGGTGGTATCTTGCCGTGACGGCGCTTTCACTCGTGGTGGTGATTCTTTTCAAGAGTTTTCTGGTGAGCCGCGACCGAATGCTGTTCATTTTCGACAGTATAGGCTTGGCGCTTTTCTGCGTGATCGGTATCCAGAAATCGCTTGCCGTAGGTTATCCCATGTGGGTGGCTGCTGTGATGGGTATTATTACCGGTGCTTTCGGAGGAGTGATGCGCGACATCCTCATCAACGAGGAACCGCTTATTTTCCGGAAGGATATATATGCCACTGCATGTCTGGCGGGCGCTTTGGCCTATTGGGTTATGATTCTTGTGGGGTCTACACCTATGGCCCAGCAGATTACCTGCATGGCGGTTATTATCATGATACGTATTCTTGCATTGAAGTACAATCTCTCGCTTCCGGTGCTTAACCGCACTATTGTGGGTAAGAGGCGCACCAATAGGTGATTCGGCGAGACTGAATGAAAAATAGATTGCCCTCCGAAAGTTTTCTATCAAACTTTCGGAGGGCAGTTCAATTATTAGGGCACTTCAAATTTTTTAGGATACTACCGCTTTTCCCGGTTTCTCTTCCGGACGGAAGTTTATCCAGGTGCCTTTCTTCCAAAGGTATTCCAGCGGGCCCTGACGATGGGTTTCAAGCCATTTGCGGCTGAACGTGAGCATGAATACAAATACCACTGCGGCTATTATTACCGATTCAAATGCTCCGGTCTTATCCCAGAGGTCAAAGCCGAAGTGATAATAGAGAATCACGCCGATAATGGATTGCCCGATATAATTGGTAAGACTCATGCGTCCGAACGGCGAGATAAAGCGTTGTGCCTTGTATCCGTTGCCCGCGTGGAACCAGACGAGCATGAATCCTGATACGAGAACCGTCATGAATGCAAAGTTATAAAGCATCGGAATGGCGATTCCGTAATAAGACAGAATTGTCACGTTGGAAATATGCGGGGGAACGAGCTCTTTGAGAAGATAGAGAGGAACGCAGGCCACTACTGCACATACGGCTGCTTTTTTCCAGAACGCGAGGCTTTCCGCGGAGCTGACAAACAGAGATTTGCGGCCAAGCCACATACCTGTCAGGAACAGAGCCGGTGTCTGGAAAAGGCGCCCTGCTTCCACCTGCCAGAAGTTGCTGTAGAGCTGTCCGTTCCAGATATTGTTTGCCAGTGTCTGCCACAGATTTCCGTTTCTGCCTACCTGTTCGGCCGCTATGGCATATTTTACAAATTCAGAATTGGTATCCACATATTCCGGATTTATAAGCGCATATATTATTTTGGCCCAGCACAACGGCTGAAGCATCAATATCGTAGCCACGATTATAACCGTTCGGTCGCTCCATGACGAGGCCGGAATGAGAATAAGGCCGCACACGGCATATAGAAGAAGTATATCTCCATTATAGAATAGGGCATGGAACTGGGAGAATCCTACCAGCAGAAGCATTCGCCATGCGAAACGAAGCCGGAAATCTGAGCCGCGACGGCGAGCGTTGCGCATCTGTATGAAAAAACTGAAACCGAAGAGCAGGGAGAATGTGGCGTACGCTTTTCCAGCAAAAAGGAAATACAGGAATTCCGTGGTCTTCGTGTCGAGCATCTGCAGCCACTCCGGCCGCGGGGCGTTGCCGTAGAAAATGTTATAATGCTCAAGGCTGTGAAGAAGCAGGATTGCCAGCAATGCGAAACCACGCAGGGCATCCACTGATTCAAGCCTGTCAGATGGTGATGAAACAGTCTGTTTAGTCATGGTATATGGTATTTTTCGCAAATGTATGCAAAAAAAATAAATATGCAAAATGGATTGCGGTGTGTGTTCTTAGAACCATTTGTATCGGCGCAAAAGCAGACAGAGCGCCCCGGTAATCAGTATTGAGACGCCCACAATTATCCAGAAGGCATATTTGTAGCCGGAAAGACCGATATTCACGTTCATGCCATAGAAGCTGGCGATGCCTGTGGGCACCATCAGAACGATGGTTACGGCGGTCATGCGCTTCATTATCATATTCACATTGTTGGAAATGATGGAGGCGAAAGCATCAAGAGTGGAGTTGAGGATGTCGGTATAGATGCTTACCGTGTTTAATGCCTGCTTGAGCTCTATTTCCACATCATCAAGAAGATCCATATCCATTTCCGACTCGGAAAAAACATGCCGCACTCTCGCTATCAGCACCTCGTTGCCGCGTAGCGATGTGTTGAAAAATACAAGCGATTTCTGCATTTTCATAAGCTGCAGCAGGTCGCGGTTGCGTACGCTCCGTTCCAGTTCCTTCTCGGCGTGTGAGACCATGGAGTTGATTCGCTTGAGGTATGTCAGATACCAGTATGCGGCGGAGAAAATCATTCGCAGAATAAACTGGGGTTCGTTTATCGCGCAGATGGCCTTCCTTTGCATGTGGTCTATGAAATCAGCCAGGAGTTCCGTATGATGGTAGCAGATGGTAAGTATAAATGATGCACCGTCGGAACACTTGCCGGTAATTATGCCGATAGGCACGGTGATGAACGGCACGGAAGATGTGTGGCTGCGCATGGGAATTCGCAGGATTGTAAGCACCCAGTTGTCTTCACGCTCTATGCGTGGCCGTTCCTCAATGTCGGAAGTATATGCGAGCATGGGCTCGGGAATGCCGAGCTTGTGTATGAGAAAGCTGAAATCGTTGTCGTCGGGCACTTCCACGTTTATCCAGCATCCCGGCTCACATTCCTTGATTTCAGTGAACCCCTGAGCGCCTGCCTTGAAGAACTGAATCATGACTGTGCGGGATTGAATTTATCGGCCACCGCGCGGGCGCAGTTTATGCCGTCTATTGCCGCCGATACTATTCCGCCGGCATATCCCGCGCCCTCGCCGCAGGGATAAAGCCCTTCGATGCTTACAGACTGAAGCGTGGCATTGTCGCGGGTGACTCTGACGGGGGAGGATGTGCGCGTTTCGTCGCCTATAAGCACAGCTTCCGAGGTAAGGAATCCCCGATGCTTTCTTCCGAATTCCTCAAATGCTTTCGCAAGGCGCGAAGCAATGGAAGAGGGGAGAAGCTGGTCGAGACGCGAGGGGTGGATGCCGGGGGCGTACGATGTGTCAGGAAGTGATTTTGATGCTTTTCCGGCGACGAAATCGGTCATGCGCTGGGCCGGGGCGTTCTGTGAGCCTCCCGATTCCGCCAGAAAAGCATGTTCGATATCTTCCTGGAATTTCATCATTTTGAGTTCTCCGGCCTGATGGATATCCTCCACGTCTTCCGGGAGAATTTCTACCACCATTCCTGAATTGGCCCAGCGCGTGCCGCGGTTGGAGGGCGACATGCCGTTTACCACCATCTGTCCCGGCGCGCTGGCAGCAGGGATGATTACACCGCCCGGGCACATGCAGAAAGAGTAGACGGCGCGGCCGTCCACGCGCGTAAGCATGGAATATTCGGCGGGGGGGAGATATTTTCCGCGTCCCGACGGGTTGTGATACTGTATGGAGTCTATCAGATGCTGGGGATGCTCGAGCCTTACGCCCACGGCAATTCCTTTGGCTTTCAGTTCCACGCCGGCATTCAGCAGGAAGCTGTAGACGTCGCGCGCGGAGTGTCCGGTGGCCAGTATCACCGGGCCTTCAAAGTTCTGGCCGTTGCATTGCACGCCCGTTACCTTTCCGTCACGGACAGTGAGCGCGTCTACTCGCGACTGGAAATGGACCTCGCCTCCACAGCTGATAATGGTGTTGCGCATTGCCTTGATTACCTCTGGAAGACGGTCGGTGCCGATGTGCGGGTGAGCGTCGATAAGGATTTCCGGCTGCGCACCGTGCTGGTGGAATATATTGAGCACCTTTTCCACCGGCCCTCTTTTTTTGCTGCGCGTATACAGTTTGCCGTCGGAGTACGCTCCCGCACCTCCCTCGCCGAAGCAGTAGTTGGAATCTGGGTCCACCTCTCCCTCCCTGGCCAATCTGGCCATGTCGAGACGGCGTGAGTCAACATCCTTGCCGCGTTCCAGCACTATCGGTTTTATGCCAAGCTCTATCAGCTCCAGTGCGGCAAACAGTCCGGCGGGGCCCGCGCCCACAATTATGCATTCCGGAGCGTCTGGCGCCACCGGTGAGTAATTCACAGGAGTGGCTATCGGTGATTCCGGCGCGGCCTCGTCAATGTAGGCATTGAGGGTCAGAAGAATCTTTATTTTCCGTTGACGGGCGTCGATGGATCGCCGGGTGATCACGACGTCGCGCAGACGGTTGGCATCTACATTCAGGTGGGTGCTTACCGCTGCGTGGAGGAGCATCGGCGTAAATGCCGTGCGTGGGTCAAGCTGAAGCTGGAGCTGGGTTATCATGGGATGGAGTATTATCTATATGTTTGTTCTGACGGCGGTTGGTGATGATAAGCGTGACAATTGCGAATATGAACGCAACCGCATCGGAGGCCGACATCGCTCCCCACACTCCGTCGATTCCGAAGTGTCTCGGAAAAATCATAAGGAAGGGGAGCAGGAATATAAGCTGACGTGTCAGAGAAAGGAAAATCGAGATTTTGGGACGGCCCACCGACTGGAAGTAATTCTGAATCACAATCTGGCATCCCACAAGAGGATAGAATATAAAGAATATTCTGAACCCGCGTTCTGATATGGCGATAAGTGTAGGGTCGACTGTGAAAAGACGTGCTATTATCCCGGGCCAGAATTCTGTGAGAATCCATCCGGTGGTGGTAATGGCAACTCCAAGCCATATACCTATGGTAAGGGTATGGCGCACGCGGTGAAAATTTTCCGCGCCATAGTTGAATCCCAGAATAGGCTGCATACCCTGTGTGACGCCGAACACAATCATTACGAAAAACATCGTGGTGCGGTTGAGAATGCCATATGCGCCTATGGCCATATTGCCGTCGGCTCCTCCGTAGTCAAGCAAAGCCTTGTTGATGAACACCACCACTATACATGCGCAGACGTTCATCAGAAACGGAGAAAGTCCTATGGCATATATGCGCTTTATAATCATAGGCGTAAGCCATTTGTTGCCGCCACGGAAATGAATGAAGCTCTTCTTTGACAGAAAATGCGACATAACCCATATAAAAGCGGCAGTCTGGCCGCACACGGTTGCAAATGCCGCTCCTCTTATTCCCCAGTCGAGCACAAAGATGAAAATCGGGGCAAGAATTATGTTGACGCCTACCGACAGAAGCGCCGAGACCATGGCTCGGGCCGGATAGCCCGTGGCGCGCATTATATTGTTCAACCCTATGAACACAAAAGCTATGGGGGTGCCATAGAGAATCACCTGCATGAATTCGCGGGCGTAGGGAAGTGTTTCAGGCGTAGCTCCGAAGAACGTGAGAATCTCGTCAAGAAAAATCAGTGTAAAGCCACCGAATACGAATGAATGGATGAGACAGAGCACAAACACGTTGTTTACCACATCCGTAGCTCTCGAAATATTCTTCTGGCCGAGAAATATGGAAGAAATCGTTGCTCCGCCTACTGCTACCAGCGTACAGAACGCTATCACCAGATTCATCAGGGGGAAGGTGATGGCAAGGCCTGCTATAGCCATCGGACCCACACCTCTGCCAATAAAAATACTGTCGACAATATTGTAAAGCGAGGTAGCCACGCTTGCTATTATGGCGGGTACGGAATACTGGACCAGTAGTTTGCTGACGGATTTGGAGCCAAGCTCCATCGGTGAAGAAGGGGAAACGGCAGACATAAATACACAATCATTTATTATGTTAACACATTACCAGCCGGTTTTGTGCTCTCATAAGTCACTGCAAAATTAGCAAAATTCAGCGTATTCCCGCCGTTTTGCGCCCACAAAGGGTGATGTTCCCTGTAGCGGATGTCAAACCCAACCGTAACGACGTTTCATTTTAGGTGAATACTGCTCTGAGTCTTTCAGCCACTCAAATATATTCTGATGGTCACTGGAAGTGAGAGTACCTTTAAAGATACTCTGATTAATCAGACGAGTCTTTTCCATTTTGCGTACGTGGCCAAGGTCAAGATAAGACGGATCCTTATCAGGCTTTATTATCGTAGGGTAATCGGCATGGGACAGCGGATACTGACATGAAAGGCGCTCATATGTATTTATATGTCGTTGGTTTATCTCGCTGTTCATCAGAAAATAGGCTACGTAGAAGCCGTATTCTGAGAATCCCACGATAAAACAATATTTATTGCGGTGATCCAATCCTCCTTTCGGTGTGACATCGTCGTCCTGTGTCAGCGGGATGTAATAAATGTCACCGAGGCTTATCTGACGTTGTGTGCTCATTAATTCAGCGCCTGGTCTATTTCAAGATTCTCTTTGATATAGAGGGGCTGGCTCCTCCGGCTTCAGCTATTTCAAGTATTGTCATGAAGCGAAGCTGTGGATCGATCTTGGAGCGGTCAAATGCTTTTTGCCAAGCCTTGTCGTCATGGGATATTCTTGAGACATCTTCCGATTTCATGCTCTTGAAATCGTTGATATACTTGTCAAGGCATTTGATTTCCGATATGGAAAGTTCATCCGTATCAGCAGATTCGGATGACGTTATTATCTGGCATTGATTGCCTTTTCTTACGTTGATGCCTGTGCCGAACAGCCTGAAATCATCAGAAAGTTCTTCAGAATTTTCTATGAGTTTAAGACCTTTTCTGACAAATCCTGACACAGGCCCCTTCTGCCGGGCCTGAAAAGTATCGTCAATGATAGTACGGCCATACAATACAAGATGCTGACGCTGGGCAAAATATAGAATCTTGAATATTTTTATATAGTCCAGTCCATCAGGGAATGCATTGAGAATGTATAGTACTGCAGCTCTGATCTTAAGTATTTGATCCTTTGATTTCATAGTCCACAAAGATAATTGTTTTCTATTTCAGAACAAAATATCAGCAAAATTAGTTGAGGGTCAGAAGGGAAGAGTTGAGATAGATATATCGGGCGATTGGCGGGTCGGGGGAATTTTGTAACTTTGGGGCGGAAATAAAGATATGATGTTATGAAACGATATGCAGCTCTTTTCGATCTCGACGGTGTGCTTATAGACAGCGAATCCACTTATAGCAAATTCTGGACGGAGATAGACCGTGAATACCCCACCGGTTATCCCGACTATGCCATGCGCATAAAAGGCACCACCCTTCCTATGATTCTGAAGGATTTCCCGGAAAGTCTGCACGAAGAGATTGTAAGACGCATAAAGGAGTTTCAGGACAATATGGTGTTTACCCCCTATGATGGCGCACGTGATTTTCTTGAGCAGCTGAGGGAAAGAGGCTTCGGAATAGCTCTTGTCACGAGCAGCGACAGCTCCAAGATGGCTGAGCTTTACAGGCAGCAGCCATGGATGCGCCAGGCGTTCGACTGCATTATAGATGCCTCGATGGTTACGCGCTCTAAGCCTGACCCTCAGGGATATTTGCTTGCTGCCTCACGGCTTGGCTATAGTCCTGAGGATTGTTTTGTATTCGAGGACTCGCTTCAGGGCCTGAAGGCCGGAAGAGCATCCGGAGCCACAGTCATAGGCATTGCCACCACTTATCCTGCGGAACGTCTGCAGGGGCTGGCCGACGAGATTTATGATTCCGTCGCATCCATCGACATTGACCATCTCATAAGCCTTAAAAAATGAGCCTTGTCCGAAAATGGACAATAGTGCTTTTGTAATCGGCTGAAAATCAGTCGCCATTGACATGGCCTCAAAATAATTGTAGTTTTGAGGCATGGACAAGCAAATAGACAAATCGCAACTCCGAAAGGAACAGAGACGCCGGATTCTGAAATCGGGTCTTATTGGCGGCGGCGTAATCGCTGCGGCTGTAATGGTTATTTTGTGGCTGGGCAAATCCGTTGACGGCAAAAATCTGCGTTTTTCCACCGCCGGGGAGGGCCCTCTGGAAACCTCCGTGGTCGCCACAGGTAAAGTGGTGCCTGAATTCGAGGAGATAATCAATTCTCCCTTGAACACACGAATTGTGAAGGTATATGCCCAGCCGGGCGATACCGTGACCGAGGGCATGCCGTTGATCCAGCTTGACCTCGAAACGGCCGAAACCGACTATGAGAAGCTTCTTGACCAGCAGCAGATACGTCAGCAGGAACTCACACAGCTCCAGCTCAACAACCGCACACAGTTGAGCGAACTGGCCATGCAGGTGGAGGTGAAGGAGATGGAGCTGAACCGCCTGGCCGTGGAAGTGGACAATGAGCGGCGGCTCGACAGTCTGGGGTCAGGTACGGGCGACCGTGTGCGCCAGGCCGAGACTTCATTCGCCACATGTCGCCTCGAACTCCGTCAGCTCCGCGAGCGGCTTGCCAACGAGAAACTGCGAATGGCTGCTGCCGAAAAGACGCAGGAACTTAATCTGAGCAGCTTCCGCAAGGATGTGGCAATGCAGCGTCGCACACTTGACCAGGGCCGGATTCCCGCTCCCCATCACGGCGTCCTTACTTTTATAAGCAATGAAATAGGCAGCCGGATTGCCGCAGGCGAAAAGGTAGCCGTGGTTTCCGACCTGTCAAGTTTCAAAATCGAGGGAGAGGTGGCCGAAGGCAACAGCAACAAAGTGGCCATCGGATCCGACGTGAGTGTACGGATCGGCGGCACCGAATTGGCAGGCGTGGTGACAAATCTCACTCCACAGGCCAAAGGCGGCATGGTATCGTTTATAGTCAGGCTCGACGAGAATCATAATTCGCGTCTGCGGTCAGGCCTGCGGGCGGAGCTGACGGTAAACTACGGTTATAAGGACAAGGTGCTGAGAATACTCAACGGCCCTTATTTCAAGGGCCCCGGTGAATACGGACTTTATGTGAAAACCGGCGACAACACCGTGAAGAAGCGTAAGGTGCGTCTGGGCGACAGCAACCGCGAATATGTGGAAGTGCTGGAGGGTCTTGCCTCCGGTGACGAAGTGATTGTGACAAATATGGAAGAATATATGCAATATGATAAACTAAAGATTAAATAATAATGGCAATCATTGAACTCAAAAACATCAGTAAGGTTTTCCGCACAAAGGATGTGGAAACCACAGCTCTCGAAAACGTTAATCTCGAGGTCGAGAAGGGGGAATTCGTAAGCATCATGGGGCCTTCGGGCTGCGGCAAGTCTACGCTGCTCAACATCATAGGGCTTCTGAGCACGCCGACCACCGGTTCCGTAAAGATTCTTGGCACAGATTGTAACAAAATGGCCGACACTGAACTTGCGCATTTCCGCAACAAAAACCTCGGATTCGTTTTCCAGAGTTTCCATCTCATTCCGTCGCTTAGCGTGGCGGCCAATGTGGAACTCCCGCTGGGCTACCGTAGTGGCCTCTCGGCCTCGCAACGGCGAGAAAGGGTGGAGGAAGTGCTTCGTCGCCTGGAAATGTCACACCGCATCAAGCACCTTCCTTCGCAGCTTTCCGGCGGTCAGTGCCAGCGTGTGGCCATAGCGCGCGCCATTGTAGGAGCGCCCTCCATAATCCTCGCCGACGAGCCTACGGGTAATCTCGATTCAAGAATGGGCGCCGAGGTAATGACGCTCCTCCACCGTCTGAACAAGGAAGACGGCATTACCATAGTGATGGTGACCCACAACGAGGCTCAGGCCGAACAGACCGACCGCATTATTCGCTTCTTCGACGGACGCGTAATCTCTTAAACAGCCATAACAGATGAAAAACAAGATATTACAGATATTATACGACCTGCGGCACCAGCCCGTGATAAGCGGCGTGACGCTGATAGGTACGGCATTGACAATCTTTCTTATAATGATTGTGGTGATGATCCAGCAGATTCCCGTACTGCCTTTTGCTCCCGAATCCAACCGCCCGCGGCTGCTTATAGGGTGTTATATACATCTTGAAAATCTTAATGAGGATGGTATAAGATGCGCTGGTCTTAGTTTTAATGCAGCAAAAAAACTTTATGAAAACCTTGAGGGTGTATCTGATATCTCATATTTCCAGCAATATACGGAAAAGGAAGATGTTAAAGGTCCTACAGGAAAACTATTTATCGTAAACGGACGTAAGGCCGATGCTGATTTCTTCAAAATTTTTAATCATACCCTCGTTAAAGGACGGTTTTATACTCGGGAAGAAGCTGATGCCATGGAAAATGTTGCAGTCGTTGCCGAGACCACAGCATATAGGCTTTTCGGTGATAGCGATCCTTTAGGAGAGACCTTTCAATATGGGTTCAAACCTTATAGGGTGATTGGAGTAATAAAGGATAATTCAACACTCGCAACCTTTGGATCTGGAGATGTTTTTATCCCTACCTCTCAGAATGATGGAGATATGAGTTGGGAAGAGTACAGAGGTAATGCCTCAGTGGCGCTACTTGCCGAACCCGGTGTCGACTTCGGCTCCATCCGCGCCCAAGTCAAGGCGAGATATGCAGCTCTCAGTACCGAGCTGGAAGAAAGCGGTTGGGAAGCTATATATCATGAGCAGCCGTACGATATAGAGACAGTGTCGTTTGCACTGACTTCAGGTAATGGTACCCCCGATATGGAAAGTATAAAAAAATCAAGATATATTATTTTCATAATTCTGCTGTTAGTACCTGCTATAAATCTCAGCAGTATGCTTCATAGCCGTATGCGTCGTAGAATAAGTGAGATAGGTGTGCGCAGGGCCTTCGGATGCACACGCGCACGCATTATCCTCGATATAATAAGCGAGAATTTCATCATTACGCTTGCGGGAGGTATTGTAGGTTTGCTCCTTGGGATAATAGTGGGAGTCAACTATGTGGGTATCTACGATACGATGCAGAATATAGGTAACGGTGGTGCACCTGCGCTCTCTTTGATGTTCAACTGGAGCATTCTGCTTACAGCACTTGTCGTTTGCTTTCTGCTCAATATAATCAGTGCGGCTGTCCCGGCATGGCAGGCCTCAAGAGTGAATGTTGTAGATGCCATTAACACCAATAAATAAAGAAACCGGAAATGAAAAGATTTTTATTACCTCAGATGCGCAATGAATGGCGCAGCAATCTCTGGATGCTGATAGAGATAATGGTAGTAGCGCTAATATTGTTCGCTATATTCACCTTTTATGCTGCTGTCATAAGAATAAAGAGTCAGGATTATGGATATGATACAAATGACGTGTTGGTGGGTCAAGTGAAGATAATTCCGAGGGAAACAGTTGACACGGAAAGCAATCCGGAGGAGGACGAAAGCCCTTGGGTGTATATAGATATGTTGATGGCTGAACTCCGACATAATCCATATGTTGAGCTCGTAGGAGTTGGAACAAATGCTATTCCTTATAACATGAGTTATTTTAGGGGAGATCTATCGTACTCCGAGGATTCCGTCTATTATCATTATTCAGGAAATGGAAGACAAGTAACTCCAGATGTAATCAAAATATTTCGGTTGCATTCTGTTGATGGCAAAACTACAGAAGAACTGGCAAAGGTTATTGAAAAAGGAGATCTTATAGTCGGCGATTTTAACACTTCAGAAATTCCTGATCAGGCAGACGCAAAGAAATTTCTAAACAAAACAGTTGTTTTCAATGGAGATTCCTCATTGATATATCATGTTGGAGCAGTGGCAAAAACATTGCAGAGGGATGATTATGAAGGTTCTTGGAGAGGCAGTGTTTATAAACAAATTTATGGATTTTCTTTCCCTCGGGAGGTAATAATAAGAGTAAAACCCGGGAAGTCTCGTGAATTTCTTGAATCTATAGCGGGTGCTGACCTGTCGCGTGGATGGGTTTATTTTTCCGATATAAAGGAATTAACAAAGTATTCTGATAAAGTGCATTTCCGAATCAACAGTTTTATTCGGAATTCCGCCGTTTGTGCAGCTTTTATGTTGCTTGTGATATTTCTCGGATTCCTTGGCACCTTTTGGTTCAGGACACAACAACGAGTACCGGAAATTGCTGTCAGAAAAGTCAACGGAGCTACGAAGTCTGATATTTTCACACGTCTTTTGGGAGAGGGTATGATTCTCCTTGTTATCGGTATGATTCCTGCTATTATGGCTGGTTATTACATACTGAAATTGGATATAGTACCGGCCTATATAAGGAAAATTTTCTGGTATGATATAACTTATGGGGCATTGACTATGGCGATTGTACTCGTGATAATGATTGTATGTGGTATCTATTTCCCGGCGCGGGTTGCCATGAATATCAATCCGGCTGAGGCACTGAAAGACCAATGAGACGCTTCCTTATTTCCATGATATTCGCCGCGCCGCTGCTCTCCGGAGCAGTGGCGGGTGAATTGACCCTGACCCTCGAAGATGCCATAGCCATGGCGCGGCTTAAGAGCGTGGATGCGGCCGTGGCCCTCGACGAGCTGAAAACGGCCTACTGGGAATGGCGCACATTCCGTGCCGACCAGCTCCCGGAGGTATCGTTCAGCGCCACGGCACCAAGCTATGCCAACCAGTATTCGTCGTATATGAACGGCGATGGCGATTACAGCTTCGTAAAGGACAACCATCTTACGGCCAGAGGACAGCTTGCGGTCACGCAGAATGTGAGACTGACCGGAGGCAAAATCAGCCTGGTATCGTCGCTTGATTTCCTTCGCCAGTTCGGAGAGGCTACCCGCAACCGCTACATGTCTATTCCTGTGGCGATTACCCTTCAGCAGCCCATTTTCGGCGTAAACACCATGAAATGGGACAGCCGGATAGAGCCCGTGCGCTACAGTGAGGCCAAAGCCGCCTTTCTGAGCGCGACGGAAGAGGTGGCCATGCTTGCCGTGCAGTATTATTTCACGCTGCTTCTGAGCCGTGAAAATCTCGCCACAGCCCGTCAGAACCTTACGAATGCCGAAAAACTCTATGCCGTGGCCATAGAGAAACGCAATATGGGCCAGATAAGCCAGAACGACCTGCTGCAGATGGAGCTGAATTTGCTCGACGCGCGCTCGGAGCTTACCGACTGCGAGAGTACGCTTAAAAGCGACATGTTCCGCCTGCGTTCGTTCCTTGACATAGACGAGGACACCGAGATAGTGCCGGTAGTGCCGTCGTCGGTGCCGGTGGCCGAAATCAGCTATGCCGACGCGCTCGACCGTGCGCTTACCAACAATAAATTCGCCAAAAACATACGGCGGCGTCAGCTCGAAGCCGATTATGAGGTAGCCAAGGCAAAAGGCAATCTCAGGCAGATAAGTCTGTTCGCGCAGATCGGTTACACGGGAACGGCCGGTGAGGCAGCCGACAGCTACAGAAATCTGCGCGGCAATCAGCTTGTGGAAGTGGGCATCTCCGTTCCTCTTCTCGACTGGGGAAAGCGCCGCGGGCGCGTGAAGGTGGCCGAGAGCAACCGGCGTGTCACCGAAAGTCGGCTGCGTCAGGAACGGGCCGATTTCAATCAGGACCTGTTTGTGCTCGTGGAGCGGTTCTGCAACCAGCAGTCGCAGCTTGCCATCGCCGCCCGCTCAAACGAGATAGCCCGCAAACGCTATGATACCAATGTGCAGACCTACATGATAGGCAAGATATCCACTCTGGATCTGAATGACTCGCAAAGCAAGAAAGACGAGGCCATGCGGCAGTACGTCAACGAGCTTTACAAATTCTGGAACTACTGGTATCAGATACGTTCGCTCACGCTCTATGACTATGAGCACCGCGACAATATAACGGCCGACATAGAGCGCCTTGTGAAGAACTGAGCGGCACAGCAGCTGTTATATTAATGAAAATATGGGTATAGTTGATATATTTGCAATATGATTCTGATAGTTGACGATGACCGGTCAATACGCATGTCGATCGGGCTGATGCTGAAGACAGGCGGTTTTGAGAGCATGGAAGCCTCAAACGAGGCCGACGCGCTGGCGATAGTGCGCTCAGAGCATCCTGATCTCATGATTCTTGACATGAATCTTTCATTGACAACCACCGGCGACGACGGTATAGAGTTGCTTCGGAAGCTACGGATCCTTGTGCCGGATATGCCAGTGATACTGATTACGGCGTGGGGCACCATAAAGCTTGCCGTGGACGGCATTCAGCATGGGGCGGTGGATTTCGTGACAAAACCGTGGAGCAACCGCGATTTCATGGCCAAGATACGCAAGGCTCTCGATGATTCGGCCAAAGCGAAACAGAAGGCGGCCGAGGTGCCGACCCTCGAGGCTACCGAGCGCGAGACGATAACCAAAGCCGTGGACCGTTGCGACGGTAATCTGAGCAAAGCCGCCGAACTTCTCGGGATTACCCGCCAGGCATTGTACCGACGCATTGAAAAATACGGAATCAAGACAGATTACAAATAAAACGTGATACCTCAAAAGAAGACGTGAGCTATAAAACATATTTCGCAATTCTGGCCTTGTCGGTCGCCGCTCTGGCGGCCGTGTGGGTCTGGATTCCCGGCTGGAAATGGGAAGCCGCATTAATAGCCCTGCAGGCATTCGTGCTTTTTCTGCTCTACCGTTCGGTGAAGATTCCGCTGGAATCGGTGGAAAACGGAATGTATCTTCTACGGGAGCAGGATTTCAGCACCAAACTCCGCGTGACAGGGCAGAAGGATGCCGACAAAGTGGTCGAGCTGTTCAACGGACTTATGTCGACCATGAAGGCCGAACGTTTGCGCACGCTCGAGCAGGAAAATTTTCTGGAGCATCTCATACGCACGTCGCCTCTGGGAATAGCCATCTGCGATTTCAGCCGCAATGTGATGCGCAGTAACGATGCGTTCAACCGTCTGGTCACTCCCTCAGTAGCAAAGCGGCTCGGCGAGCTGCGTGAAGGGGAGACGGCAGTAGTAAGACCCGGGGCGACGCAGGTAATCAGATGCTCACGCCTGTGGTTCATGGACTCCGGGTTCAAGCGGCCTTATTTCCTAGTGGAACAGCTGACGGACGAAGTGCTGAGCGCTGAGACAAACGTGTTCAACAAGATAGTGCGCACCATGGGTCATGAGGTAAACAATACGCTCGGAAGCGTGGTGTCGGTGCTGGAGACCGTGGAGTCGCTTTACCGGGATGATGAAGGCGTAAGAGAGGCGGTGGCGAGCAGCCGCGAGCGCTGTCTGAGCCTTGTGAGCTTCGTCAGGTCATATTCCGACATCGTGAAATTGCCCGAACCGGAGTTCAAAGCCGTTGACTTGCACAGCTGGATTGAAGGGTTGCGGCCCTTCCTGGCAGGAATGTGCGGCGAGAATATAAAGATTGATTTCGAGCACGAGGGCAAGGAGAGCGAGGTGCTGGCCGACCCCATGCTTTTGGAGCGCGTGGTGGTCAATGTGGTGAAAAACGCCGTGGAGAGTATCGGCCGCGCTCCCGAAGGAAAAATAACGGTGACAACCTCGGCGCGCGCCATAACAGTGGCCGACAATGGCCCCGGTATAAGTCAGGAGAATGCCGCCAGACTGTTCACTCCTTTCTTCAGCACCAAAAAGGCCGACCGCGGCCTGGGACTTATGCTGGTGTCGGAAGTGCTGCGACGCCACAAGGCCGCCTTTTCGCTTGTTACAGACGAGAAAGACGGCCTTACGCGTTTTAAGATTGTATTCCGGTAATCTCCGGTTAAGGGAGAGGCCTTCAGCAGGCCTTGAAGCTCATGTCGAGTCCTTTCACAGAGTGGGTGAGTGCTCCTACTGAAATATAGTCCACTCCACACTCACCATATTCGCGGAGTGTGTCGATGGTTATGCCGCCGGACGATTCTATCTCCGTGCGTCCGTTGATGAGCTCTACAGCCTCGCGTGTGCGCTCGGGAGTGAAATTGTCGAGCATTATGCGGTCAACACCGGCAGCAAGAGCCTGATTGATTTCGTCGGTATTGCGGACTTCGACTTCAATCTTGAGATTCTTACCGTTGGCCTTGCAGTAATCCTTGGCGGCCTGTACGGCCTGAGGTATTCCTCCGGCAAAATCCACATGGTTGTCCTTGATAAGTATCATGTCGAAAAGGCCTATGCGGTGGTTGCAGCCACCGCCTAGGCGCACGGCCTCCTTCTCGAGCATGCGCATGCCGGGAGTGGTCTTGCGGGTGTCGAGCACCTTTGTCTTCAGACCCTCCAGACGCTTCTGATAACGGGCCGTAGTAGTGGCTATGCCGCTCATGCGCTGCATGATGTTGAGCATTATGCGCTCTGTCTGGAGCAGCGAACGCACGCGTCCTTCCACCTTGAAAGCGATGTCGCCGGGTTTCACGTGCGCCCCGTCCTCGATATACACTGTCATCTTAAGCTCGGGGTCGAATTTCTCAAAAACTTTGCGCGCGATATCCACGCCGGCGAGAATGCCTTCTTCCTTAACTATGAGACGCTGCGCTCCCATTTCATCGGCGGGAATTGTTGAAAGTGTGGTATGGTCACCGTCGCCCACATCCTCGGCAAACGCGAGAGTGAGAAGATCGTCAATCAGTTCGTCTTTTGATTTCATATTTCAGGTGTTTGAACTACTTTTGCGCAAAAGTACTAACTTTTTATCAATCAAAAATCGAAGAGAATGAAATTCTGCCTGCTTGTGGTCGGTAAAACAGCATCTTCTTTCATGTCGAAGGGCATCGAGGAGTATAAAAGCCGTGTGAACCGTTATGTCGGTTTCGATATAATAAGCATTTCGGACCTGAAGAGCACACGCGGCCTTACGGAAATGCAACAGAAGGAAAAGGAAGGGGAGATGCTGCTTGCATCGCTCACGCCCTCCGACACGGTGATACTCCTCGATGAGAAAGGACGTGAATATACGTCGCGGGAGTTCGCCGATTTCCAGGCCTCGATGATGAACCGCGGGGTGAAGCGGCTGGTGTACGTGATTGGGGGCCCTTACGGCTTCTCGCAGAAAGTGTATGACCGGGCCGACGGCAAGATTTCACTTTCCAGAATGACTTTCTCGCATGAGATGGCAAGGCTCTTTTTCTGTGAGCAGCTTTACAGGGCAATGACAATTCTCAGGGGAGAGCCGTATCATCACGACTGATTTTCTCCCGTGGGAATTCTTTAGTCCTCGAACAGGTCTATTATAATAGGGTCGGAGACTATCCAGAGTTCTTCGGGGATACGGAGATGTCCGGTTTCCTGTATTAGGTTTGAAGAAATTCTGCCCGCTCTTTTCATTAGATTGCCCAGAGATCGGGAGCCGAATCTTTTTTCGAAATCATCCAGAGATATACCTTCGGCGGTGCGTAGGCGAACCATGATATATTCGTCGATTGACTTTGAGAGGGTGAGAGATTCGTCGGCGACGGGATTGCAGGGATTCTCAATATATTTTTTGACAGCGGGGGCGTTGAAATACCGTCTGCTACCTAAATAGGAATGAGCTGAAGGGCCGAGGCCGAGATAAGGAGTGAAATCCCAGTAAGAGGAATTGTGGCGTGATCTGTAGCCGGGCAATGCGAAATTGGAAATCTCGTAATGCTCATATCCGTTTTCGCGCATGGTGTCGCACAGATGCTGATACATCCGTTCGGCTTCGCCTGAGTCCGGTTCACTGATTTTTCCGGCATTGATCATGGCTGTCAGGCGTGTGCCGGGTTCAAGCATCAATGCGTAAGCTGAAATGTGCTCGGGCTTGAGCGAAAGAGTCTTCTCCAGACTTTCGGCAAATGACCTGACAGTCTGCCCCGGAAGTCCGAACATGAGGTCGAGTGAGATGTTCCTTATTTCGGCTTCCCGCAGCATCTCCACCGCTTCCGCCGCCTTACCGGGAGTGTGACGCCGCCCGATTGCCTCAAGTTCCGAAGTAATGAAGCTCTGAACTCCCATGCTCACGCGGTTGACAGGCGACTTTGAGAGCCATTGGGCGAAATCTCTGTCCACATCCTCGGGATTCACCTCCATTGTAAATTCCACGGTATCTTTCGGAAGATGGGTGAAAAGCTCGTTATACGCATCCACGGGCATCTGTGAGGGCGTGCCCCCACCGATGTAGATGGTGTTTACCGGCCCTTCGAGCGCTGTTTTCCGCGTTTCATACTCCTGGATCAACGCCCGGGTAAATTGCTGTTTGACGTCGGCCGAGCGACACGGACCGGAAAAGAAATCACAGTAATAGCATTTAGAGCTGCAGAACGGTATGTGAATATATATTCCGGCCATAGATTATTTACGGTCGCAGACACTCTTGAAGTTGCAGAAAGTGCATGAATGAGGCGATTCCGACTGAGTGAAGGGTACCTCGGGATTGAATATTTCGGAAATCACCTGATGAAGACGCGGCAGATACTCTTCGTTCAGTTGGTGGTAGTCTCTTACTTCCATGTCGCCAACCGTGATTGGCTGGATGCCGTCTTTTGCCAGATGCTTCATGCTGTAGATCATCGGCTTTATCGGACTGTCGTCGTTACGGTGGGCATGCCAGAAGTTACAGTAGAACATAAGCTGCTGGATTGCCTTGTTGCGGTACGGGTTCATGCGGTCGAAAATGGATTCCACCGATGGTGCGTCCGTGGTATCCGACCCGGTCTTATAGTCGATGAATCTCATCACACCGTCCTTTTTGTCGATACGGTCAATTTTCAGGCTGATATTGACAGAAAGGTCATCATTTATTTTCAGGGAGCCTTTCAGGGGCAATTCTCCTTTCTTATACTCAAATGTGCCGTTGTCTTTTTCAAGACGCAGGAGAGTGTCTATATATGTCCGGATTACCTTGGCCATAACAAGAGTCTCACCTGAAAGCGGCACACCATCCTTGGTCTCCTGCGGATAGCACTCCCGTATTTTCTCCTCGATAATGGCATCGATGCGTTTGTCGGGGCGGAGATATGATTCCAGAATCTCCGGCGTCACTAATATTTTGCCGTCGGTCCGCGGAAGAGAGGGGTAGAAAGCCTCAAGGGTGGTGTGGAGCACGTCGCCGAACGTACCGGCATCCATATAGTCCACTGTCTCATTATCGGGATTCATACCTTCGACAAAAGAAAAATAGAAATTCAGCGGGCAGCTGATATATGTGTTGATTGAACTCGGCGAAAGATTTCTGTCGCCCCCCGGCTTATAACGTTCGAGAATCTCCAGAATGCGTTCGTTCTTAGCTATGGATACCGAGGGAGCTTGCGCCGTCAGTCCATGGAACACACCCGAGGTATGTTCGGTAACGGCATCGGGGTAGAGAAACAGAAGCTGCTTGGCGAAACGTGACATCTCATTGCTCTTCAAGCCTCCCACGGTGCGTGCGTCGTAAAGAAGAGCCACATTCTCGGCGCGTGAGATAACGCGGTAAAAATAATATGAGAAGACGCTCTCCTGAAAGTCAGCGTTATCAAGATGGTAGGCCGTACGCAGGGAGTCAGGTATGAACGAACGTCTCTGATAGCGTTTGGGAAACACGCGCTCGTTAAGGGAGAGAATTATCAGATTCTTGAAATCGAGGGCACGGGTTTCAAGCATACCCATAATCTGGAGTCCCTGAAGCGGTTCGCCGGAAAAATTGACCGATGATGTGGCCATGGACCGCTCTATCATACGCAGAAGCGTGGTCCCTTTCATCTCTATCGCTGACGAAGTGGTGGCGTCACACAATGAGTCGAGCACTTCGCCATACCCTTTTATGAATTTTTTCTGGAGAGCGTCGGTTTCAGGAATTCCTTTATCAAGGAACGCAAGGAGCGTCTTTATATAGCTTCGGGTGGAAGCTCCCGATTCGAAGGTTTCCGCAGGGGCAAAGACCGGAAGAAGCACAGAGGCATTTTCTCTGATAAGGTCGAGCGGTATCCGGAATAGTCTTGAATTTCTTACCACCGATATAAGCGACAGGCATTCTTCCGGAAATATGGCCGATAACAGCGGCATGGAGAGAAGATTTATCACATCCTCGTAGAAGAAAGAGGGGCTTCCCTCGCGTGTCTTTGAAGCCCTCAGCTGTAACCGTACTATCAGTCTGATCAGCGCGGCTACCGGAGTGAGCTTGATGGGGAAACCCATTGTCACATTCAATCCCGATATTTCTTCGGGGATGGAATGTATCATGGGTATGAAAAGATTCTCGTCGGGAAGCACCACCGCGGTATCCACGGCATTGGATGGATCAGATATCGTGTTGTCGGAAAGCCAGCCTTCTATTATTTGTCCGGCAATCTTCGCCTGTCCGATTTGCGACGGAACGCCGATAAGCTTTATCGAGGGGAAGGGCACAGGGGAGTCATCGAGCGGATAACGTGAAGGGAATTCCCTGCGGTTCATCTCCACGTATTTACCGGCGCGGTTGCCCTGTTCATCGGTAAATGCGGGCGACGCGAAATCCCAGTAGAAATCAGCCATGCTCCGGCTTTGCAACCGTGAGAATATTTTCATTTCGGCTGTTGACAGCACGTTGAATCCCACGAAGATATATCGGCGGTAAGGCAGCGGATAATCCGAGTAGGCAGCCACGGCCTCTACGGCGTTACGGTAGAACATCCCGGTGGTAGCGAGACCTTTATCCTCCAGCGCTTCACGGAAGCCTATATAGAGGGGATAAAGTATCTCCCAGAGCTTGAGGAAATTTGAATGGACAGGCTTTTCTCCGTTGGATTTCACATGCGTCCAGAACTCGTCGATTGCTCCCCGGTTGATTTCGTCGCCCCAGTAACTCTCTATTACCTCAATCTGCTGTTCGGAAAGGTATGTGCTTGAAATCTCCCGTTCATTCTTCACATTGGTGAAAAGCTCGCGGGCGTCTATCAGCCATCGGTCTACATCGTTGAAGTCGTTCAGAATCATGTCGCCCCAGAAAATGAAGTCATCGAACGACAGGCCTTCCGCTCCGAGCTTCCGGTATATGCTGTAGAGCGTGGTTAGCTGCTGGAAACGGCTTGCTTCCGTAAGGTCTGACAGATCCGAGACAAACTGGCTCACGGGGGCTATAGCCGGCATAAGATATGGCGGCTGCAGCCTTTTCTCTATTTCCATGGAGAAAAACGTGGCGCTACGTTTGTTGGGGAAAACAAAACAGTATTCCGAAAGCGACGAGGCCTCATTTCTGGAATACACTTCAGCTACCTGGCTTAGAAAAGGCTGACGCATTTAAATCAGGATTTTAGAAGAAGAATGGTTTTAATGGCCACATCGAGATTGATGATTTTGCCGTTGCCGTTTCCGGCTATGTCGGTGCGGGCGTTATCGAACACTTCGATGAGCTTCTCTACATTGCGCTCGGTTATGAATCGTGCGAAATTACGGGAAAAATCGCCCTCCGCGGAGTTAAGATAGTTAAGCTCGGGCAGTGCGAAGTTATAAATGAAGTTTTCCCGGATGAGTCGTGATGTATATTCATAGAATTTCAGCTCTTTCTCGCGTCCGAGTGCCGCAAGGTCGTTGGCCCACTCCCGAAGGTCTTTGATTTTGCGTTGGTAGGCGAGACGCATAAGGCTTTTGAACATCTCGAAGAAACTTGATTGTTCCTCCGAAAGAGAAAGCTGTCTCATCGCTTCTATCATATTTCCCAAAGACAGATGCGCTATGGCTTTTGCATCGTTTTCATCCAAAGGATTTTCTTCCAGGAGGATGGAGGTTACGGTCTGGTCGGAGAGGGGCCGGAGTGTGACACGTTGCAATCTGGAACTGATAGTGGGAAGAATGCTCTTGGAGTCATTGCTCACCATTATTATCAGCGTGTCTTCCAGCGGCTCTTCCACGAGTTTCAGAAGCTTGTTGGCCGTGTCGGAACCAAGCCGCTCAGGAAGCCATAGAATAAGAATCTGGTAGCGGGAGATATGCGATGTCAGGGAAAGCTTATGGATGATAGATGAACTCTCCGGAGCGTATATCATGGGCTGGGCGTTCTTTTTGGTGAAGGTCGATGCCCAGCTGTCAATGCTCATGAACCGGTTGTTTTTTATGAAATCTCTCCACTCATTTAGAAAATCATCGGAGACGGGGGGAGAAGTCATATTCTCAAGCTTCACCACGGGGAAAGAAAAGAGGAGGTCGGTATGATTGAGGGCCTGATGTAGCCTGCATGAACGGCATACTCCGCAGCTATCGCCATCGGGAGTATGGTTTTCGCAGTGTACATATTGGGCGAATGCTCTTGCAAGGGCGAATTTCCCAATCCCTTCCGGCCCGTCAATCAGAATGGCATGCGGAATCCGGTCTTCATCGGCCATCCGGCGAAGACGGTCAATGGCATTACGGTGAAAACTTATATCGGAGAACTTCATTTACAACTCAGAGGGTAAAAGACAATATGCGAAGATAAAAAAAATAACGCAGACACCCGATAGAATGTCCGCGTTATTTTTATAGTGATATTACTTGCTTAAGCTTTGTAGCAGTCAATCTGAGCGGGCGAGAAGTTGGCGATGAAATCGCAGTGCTTGTCGACTTCGCTCTGTGCAAGCTTGGTGTAAACCTCACATGACTTTGTGAAGCTTTCGTTGGCCTCGGCGTGACCGAGAAGCAGATAAGCCATGATTATGTTTCCTGCCATTTCCACGAGGCGACGGGCCATGAAATCAAGGTATTCCTGGTTCTTTGCCTCGGTTACAGTCTGGACGGCTTTCTCGAATTTCTCGGTAAGGCCTACCAGAATGTCGTGGATACCCTTGAGGCTTTCCTTAACGGGCTGAGCTTCATACTCACGGATGAGAGACAGATAGGTGCCGGTGGTCACGTGGCGGATAGCGGCCACAACCTGAAGCTGCGTAGTGCCCTCGTAGATGGAGGTGATGCGTGCGTCGCGGTAAACGCGTTCGCAGGCATAATCCTTCATGAAGCCCGAACCGCCGTGGATCTGAATGGCATCGTAGGCGTTCTGGTTGCAGTATTCGCTGCCCATGCCTTTTACAAGGGGAGTGCAGGCATCGGCTTTGCGCGAGAATGCCTTGGCTTCCTTGCGCTCCTCTGGAGTAAGGGTGCGCTCCTTGGCGATGTCGTCGTAGGCCTTGTAGATGTCAACGAAACGGGCTGTTTCATAAAGCAGCGCGCGAGAGGCGTCGAGTTTTGCCTTCATTACTGCAAGCATCTCGTAAACGGCAGGGAACTCGATGATTGCCTTGCCGAATTGCTTGCGGTCGCGTGCGTAGTCGAGAGCCTCGCGATAAGCGCGTTCGCTCACCCCTACTGACTGGGCGGCGATTCCGAGACGGGCGCCGTTCATTAGGGCCATAACATATTTGATGAGGCCGAGGCGGCGTGAGCCGCAGAGTTCGGCCTTGGCGTTCTTGTAGGTAAGCTCGCATGTGGGAGAGCCCTTGATACCCATTTTGTTCTCGATACGACGCACGTCAACGCCACCGTCTCGCTTGTCGTAGATGAACATGGATAGTCCGCGGCCGTCCTTTGTTCCGTCCTCGGAGCGGGCGAGAACCAGGTGGATATCGCTGTCACCGTTGGTGATGAAGCGTTTCACACCGTTGAGTCTCCAGGTGCCGTCGGGCTGCTCGGTGGCTTTGAGCATTACAGACTGAAGGTCGGAACCGGCATCAGGCTCAGTGAGGTCCATCGACATGGTCTCGCCCTGGCATACGCGCGGAATGTAGCGCTCTTTCTGCTCTTCATCGGCAAACTCGTAGATGGTCTCTGCGCAGTCCTGAAGACCCCATAGGTTCTCAAAACCGGTATCGGCACGGCTCACGATGTCAGCGGCCATGATGTAGGGGGTGATGGGGAAATTCAATCCTCCGAAGCGGCGGGGCATAGCCATACCCATGAGGCCGGCCTTGCGGCAGAGGTCGAGATTTTCCTGGGTGCCGTCGGCATAGACCACGCGGCCGTTTTCAACATGGGGGCCCTGGGCGTCCACGCCTTCTGCGTTTTCAGCGATTTTGCCGCCGCAGATTTCTCCAACAACTTCAAGCACCTTCTGGTATGAGTCCATGGCGTCCTCGAAGTTCTGGGGTGCGTAATCGAACTTGTCGGCGTCGGCGAAATTACGTTCTTTAAGTTCAACAATCTTCTGCATCAGGGGATGAGAGAGATGATGCTTGAGATCGGGATTGTCGGTATAAAAATTAGCCATTGCTTTAGTTACTTGGAGTTCTTTTTGTAATACTTGATGAGTTTGGGGATTACATCCTCAACGTTGCCGGTAATCACATAATCGGCTATAGTATTGATAGGAGCCTCGGGGTCGTTGTTTACCGAGATGATTATCGAGCTGTCCTGCATACCGGCTATGTGCTGAATCTGTCCGGAGATACCGCATGCGATATAAAGTTTCGGACGCACTGTAACACCGGTCTGACCGATCTGACGCTCATGTTCGGTAAATCCTGCGTCAACGGCAGCGCGCGATGCTCCGACTTCGGCACCGAGGGTGTCGGCAAGCTGATAAAGCATGTCGAATCCTTCCTTGGAGCCCATACCGTAACCGCCGGCTACAATAATGGGACTGTTCTTGATGTTTACCTTGGATTTTTCGATATGGCGGTCGATTATCTCGACAACGAAATCCTCGGGTTTAACATAGTCATCGGCCTTAAGATTGATTACTTCACCCTTGTGATTGGGGTCGAACACCGTTTTCTTCATCACACCCTCGCGCACAGTCGCCATCTGGGGACGGCACTCGGGGTTCACGATTGTGGCTACAATGTTGCCACCGAACGCTGGACGAATCTGGTAAAGGAGATTCTCGTATTCTTTTCCTGTCTTGGGATCGGTGTGGGGGCCGATTTCAAGAGAAGTGCAGTCTGCAGTAAGACCGCTGTGAAGACAGGAGGATACGCGGGGACCGAGGTCGCGGCCTATACAGGTGGCGCCCATCAGGCATACCTGCGGCTTGATCTCCTTGAAAAGGTTGATAAGTACGGCTGCGTGAGGATTGGAAGTGTAGGGATAGAGACGCTTGTCGGCCACTTTATAGACCACATCGGCACCGTAGGGGAAAATTTCTTTTTCCACGCCGTTGAGATTGTCGCCAATGACCACAGCTTCGAGTTTAACGCCAAGTTTATCGGCAAGCTCACGTCCTTTTGTGAGGAGCTCAAGGCTCACGTCGGCCACATGCCCGTCCTCAAACTCGCAATATACTATGAGATTGTTATTATCAGTCATGTTATTAAAAATTAGCCAATGGTATGGTTGGCGATGAGTTCCTTAACGAGATCTTCAAGCTGTTCGTCGCTTCCGTCGAGACGGCGGCATTCCTTAGCTGTGAACACTACGTTTTCAATAGCTTTAACTTTGGTGGGAGAACCGGGCATTCCTATCTGTTCGGGATCAGCCTCTACGAAAGCGGCGCTCCACTCAGGGATATTGAGATAAGGGCGAGCGGCGATAAGGGCTTTACGGGCATCGTCGAGCTTGGTCTGCTCGGTGGAGGAGGCGGCATATTTGTACTTCTGGATTCTCTTGGCATTGCGGGGGCGGCACTCGGCTGCGGAGCCGTTGACCGTCACAACACAGGGAAGAGGTGCTTTTACGGTTTCAACACCGTTTTCAAGACGACGTTTCACAACGATGTGTCCGTCTTTGAGTTCAAGGATTTCCTCTGCGTATGTAACCTGGGGAAGTCCGAGCTTTTCAGCAATCTGGGGACCTACCTGCGCGGTATCACCGTCGATGGCCTGACGGCCTCCGAGAATGACATCGTAATTGCCCATTTTCTTTACGGCCTGGGCAAGGGAGTAGGAGGTGGCGAGGGTATCGGCTCCGCCAAGAACTCTGTCGGTGAGAACTACGCCGCTGTCGGCGCCGCGAAACATAGCCTCGCGGATAACTTCAGAGGCGCGGGGAAGACCCATGGTGAGAACCGTAACGGTAGAGCCGGGGTTGGCATCCTTCAGGCGGAGTGCCTGCTCAAGAGCGTTGAGGTCTTCAGGATTAAAGATGGCGGGGAGGGCGGCGCGGTTTATTGTGCCGTCTTCCTTCATGGCATCTTTACCGACATTACGTGTGTCGGGAACCTGTTTTGCCAGAACTATTATGTTAAGACTCATAGAAATAATAGTTAATTACGTTAGATGATCGGATTTTAACTGACTGCAAATTTAGCGAATTTACGCTATAGATGCAAATTATTGTGGAATTGGAGGTTACTGCCGTTGCCGGGGCTTCAGCAATGGGAAGTTCCGTCGAAACAGTGTGTGCATATTCTGCATTTGGGAAGTCCGATGGCATTGACCATGTTGTCTATCGAACAGAATTTCAGTGAAGTAAGTCCCAGACGGCGGCGAATCTCCTCGACCATGCGCTCATATTGCGGAGTGCCGAATGTTGAGTACTCCTTGAGCGTTGCCTCGTCGGGGTCTTTGCCTTCAAGATCGGCGATTACACGACGGGTGATGAGTTCAAGGACGCTTTTGGAAGCGCTGAAGTTTATAAATTCACATGGATAGATGAGGGGCGGGCAGGATATGCGCATGTGTACTTCCTTTATGCCGGCCTCGAACAGGTCCTTTACATTGTCGCGAAGCTGAGTGCCACGTACAATCGAGTCGTCACAGAATATCACCTTTTTGTCACGGAGAAGGTGGCGGTTGGGAATCAGTTTCATTTTCGCCACAAGCTCTCGGCGTTCCTGGCTTGAGGGGGTGAAGCTGCGGGGCCAGGTGGGAGTATACTTGACTATTCCGCGAAGGTATGGCACCTGTTTGCCCTGGGCGTAACCCAAAGCCATGCCGATACCGGAGTCGGGAATGGCGCTTACGAAATCCACCTCGGTATCATCCTGCTTGGCCATTTCGCGGCCGTCGATATACCGCATGCGGTCGACGTTGCGGCCCTCGTAGGTGCATGGAGGATAGCCGTAATATGTCCAGAGGAATGAGCATATCTGCATCTCCTCTTCGGGGGCCGAGAGCTGTTTGTATCCGTCGGGGGAGAACTCTACAATCTCAGCGGGTCCGAGTTCATAACATATCTTGTAGTCGAGATTGGGGAAAGCACATGATTCCGATGATGCCGCAATGGAACCTTCTTTCTGGCCGAGGATAATGGGCGTGCGTCCGAGGCGGTCGCGGGCCGCGATTATTTTGCCGTCGAGAAGGATGAGCATGGAGCAGGAGCCCTTGATGCTCCGGAACACGTTTTTAATGCCGGAAACGATATCGGATCCTTCGCTAATGAGGGCGGCAATCATTTCTGTAGGATTGATGATATCGTAGGAATGTTCGCAGAAGTGATGGCCCTTGGCAAGCATTGCCTGCTCGAGATGCTGGATGTTGTTGATTTTTGCTACAGTGACGATTGCAAACTTGCCGAGATGGCAGTTGACAATGATTGGCTGTGCATCTGTGTCGGAGATGACACCTATGCCGCAGTCCCCGGTGAAATCGTCAAGCTCGCCTTCGAATTTGTTGCGGAAATAGGCGTTTTCGATGTTGTGGATTGAACGTGTGAACACACCATCGCGCACGGTAGCCATGCCGGCACGCTTGGTGCCGAGATGGCTGTTGTAGTCTACTCCGTAGAAGAGCTCGTTGATGCATTTTCTTTTGGCTGCTACGCCGAAGAAACCTCCCATATAAAAGTAATATTTTAGAATTCTTAAAAAGGACTATATAAAATCAGGAAAGCGAAAAAACAGACACGCGGAGTTGGTGAAGTCTGTTTTTTCGCTTTCTGATGGTTGATTATTTTGAGCCGGTATGCTGCTCTACCCATTTACGTGCATTAATGAATGCATCGATCCATGGAGTGATGTCGTCGTTAAGACGGCCTGTGGGGTAATAGGCACACTGCCAGGGGAAGATGGCTCTTTCAAGGTGGGGCATCATTGCGAGATGACGTCCGTCGGCAGAACAGATGCCTGCAACCGCTCCCTTAGAACCATTGGGGTTGCCCGGATAGGAGCTGTAGTTGTATTTGAGCGCGATGTTGTAGCGGTCAAGCGGCAGGGGCAGATTGAATTTTCCCTCACCGTGCGCTACCCATATGCCTGTTTTGATTCCGGCCAGGGATCCGAACATCACCGAGTTGTTTTCCGGAACGGTCACTCCGAGGAACTGGGATTCGAACTTGTGGCTTATGTTGTGTTCCATTACGGCCTTCTTCTCGTGGTCGGGATTGATGAGGTTTAATTCGACCATGAGCTGGCAACCGTTGCAGACGCCGAGCGAAAGAGTGTCTTTGCGGGCGTAGAAGCGGTCAAGGGCAGCCTTGGCGTTGGGGTTCCAGAGGAATCCTCCGGCCCAGCCTTTGGCCGATCCGAGAACGTCGGAGTTGGAGAATCCGCCGCAGAACACGATCATATTCACATCATCAAGAGTTTCGCGACCAGAAATAAGGTCGGTCATATGAACGTCCTTGACTTCGAATCCTGCAAGATAGAGTGAGTAGGCCATCTCACGGTCGCCGTTTACACCCTTTTCGCGGATGATCGCCGCGCGGGGCCCCTTAGTCTTGTGACGTCCGAGAGCGAGTCCGCGCGAAGCGAGCTTGCCGTTGAAGGATGCCGGAATGCGATAGCGGATGGGCTGTTTGCTGAAGTTGGAATAGCGGAGCTCAGCACATTTCTCACTGCTCTGGAGACGGTCAAGAAGGTAGGATGTGCGGAACCATACATCTCTCAGAGCGTCTATATCGAAATTGAATACGTTGCCGGAGTGATTGACCGTGACGGTTCTTGTTTCGGTAGGACGACCGATTTTTGCAACCTCTACGCCTGCTTCTGTGAGAAGCCTAAACGCTGATTCTGCCTTATCGTCGGCAATTTGCATGAGGACGGCAGGGTTCTCGGCGAAAAGAATCTTGAGGATATCATTTTCACCGTTTTGGGTGAAGGATTCAGTGCTGATTTCCAGACCTCCGTTTACATTGGCGAAAGTCATTTCAAGCAGTGCTGTAATCATACCGCCGGCGCTTATATCGTGGAGGGCGAGAATCGAGCCTCGTTTCACGAGCTTCTGGACGGCATTGAAAGCAGCGGCGAATTTTTCAGCAGAAGCAACAGTAGGCACACTTGCGCCGAGGGCATTCAGTGCCTGATTCAGCGCAGAACCACCGAGCCGGAGAGAGCAACCGGAGAAGTCCACCCGATAAATGGAGGATTTCTTTACATTGCGAATGACGGGAGAAACTATCTTACGGACATTCGATACACCACCGGCAGCCGATATAATCACAGTGCCGGGAGCAAATACTTTGTCCTCGCCATATTTCTGGGTCATGGAAAGAGAATCCTTTCCAGTTGGAATGTTGATCCCGAGGGCACATGCGAAATCGCTGCAGGCCTCGACGGCGCGGTAAAGAGCGGCGTCCTCGCCGGGATTTTTGCAGGGCCACATCCAGTTGGCCGAAAGCGATACAGAGCTGAGACCGTTTGTTAGCGGTGCGCCCACAATGTTTGTAAGCGATTCGGCCACTGCCATAACCGAGCCGGCGGCAGAGTCAACCAGTGCTACCTGGGGGGCATGGCCGATAGAAGTGGCAATACCGCTGCGGCCATTGTAGTCGAGAGCTACAGCGCCGCAGTCGCTCAGCGGCAGCTGTATTTCGCCCTGGCATTGCTGACGGGCAATCTTGCCGGTAACCGAACGGTCAACCTTGTTGGTAAGCCAGTCTTTGCACGCTACTGCCTCGAGCGAGAGCACATCTCGGAGATAATCGTTGATTTTAGTCTCGTCGTAAACGGGATCGGCATATTTGATTTCAACCGTTGAATCGGTCATGACGGTCTTGGGCGAGTTGCCGAACATATCGGCCATGCCGAGATCGATGGGCTTCACGCCGTCGGACTGACGGAATACGAAGCGGTCGTCGCCGGTGGTTTTTCCGACAACATACATGGGGGCACGTTCGCGTTCAGCTATGGTATTCACATATTCGATATCGCCGGAGTTGATTACCATACCCATGCGCTCCTGGCTTTCGTTACCCACAATTTCTTTTGCTGAAAGAGTGGAGTCACCTACAGGAAGTGAATTGAGGTCGATTTCTCCACCGGTTGCCTCCACAAGTTCGGAAAGGGCGTTAAGGTGTCCTCCCGCGCCGTGGTCGTGGATGGAGACTATGGGGTTGCTGTCGCTTTCAGCAAGAGCGCGGATAACGTTCGAAACGCGTTTCTGCATCTCGGGGTTGGCGCGCTGAATGGCATTCAGCTCGATGGAGTTGTCGTATACGCCGGTCTCGACAGATGAGACAGCGCCGCCACCCATGCCGATGCGGTAATTGTCACCTCCCATCACCACGACGTCCTGGCCGGGAACCGGAGTGCCCTTTATCGCATCTTTTTTTGCTGCGAAGCCTACACCTCCGGCAAGCATTATCACCTTGTCGTAGGCATACATGCGGCCGTTTTCGTCGTGTTCAAATGTGAGGAGAGAGCCGCAGATAAGGGGCTGACCGAACTTGTTTCCGAAGTCGGATGCTCCGTTGGAAGCCTTTATAAGGATGTCGGAAGGAGTCTGATAGAGCCATACACGCGGATTTGACATCAGTTCCCAGCGGTGCTCGGGTGAGAGGCGCGGATATGAGGTCATATAAACCGCGGTTCCGGCTATAGGCAGAGAGGCCTTGCCTCCACCCAGACGGTCGCGAATTTCACCGCCTGTGCCCGTCGCTGCGCCGTTGAACGGTTCCACGGTGGTGGGGAAGTTGTGGGTCTCGGCCTTGAGTGAGATAACCGTGTCAATTTCCTTGACGTCGAAATAGTCGGGGCGCTCGGGATGAGTGGGGTAGAACTGCTCGACTTTCGGGCCTTCGATAAATGCCACATTGTCTTTATAGGCCGAAACCAGTCCGTTGGGGTTGACCTGTGAGGTCTTCTTTATCAATTTGAAGAGGGACATGGGTTTCTCCTCTCCGTCAATAATAAATGTTCCGTTGAAAATCTTATGGCGGCAGTGCTCGGAGTTCACTTGAGAGAAACCGAACACCTCGCTGTCGGTAAGCGGGCGCCCGAGTTTTTCGGCAAGTTCGCGGAGATACTGTTCTTCTTCCTGGCTGAGCGCAAGGCCTTCGGTGCGGTTGTAAACCGTGATGTCGTCAATGTGTACGATCGGATCGGGCTTGCGGTCAACATGGAATACCTTCGAGTTCAGACCATCATAAAGGCGGAAAAGCATCCGGTCGAACTTCGGTTCGTCGTCGCGTGTGAGATTGAACTGCTCTATGCGTGTTATTCCCTGGAGACCCATGTTCTGGGTGATCTCTACGGCATTTGTGCTCCACGGAGTAATCATTTCTTTACGGGGACCGATGAAACGGCCCTTTATGGAAGTGGACACGAGAGGTGTGGCGCCCCCGAACAACCATGACAGTTTTTCTTTCTCTTCTGAAGAAAACTTATGGTCGGTCTCAACGGCATAAACCGTGGTGGCACCTTTCTTAAAGTATACAACCATTATCTGACAGTATGATGAAAAGTGAAAATGAAGGTTTGATTGACAAAAAGTCGCTGCAAATTTACGGATTTTTATTTATGACGCAAAGCGTTATCGTAATTCTCATTTCTTTCCGGAAACAGTTTCAATGCTATAGGGGTCGAAATCGGGCGGCATGGATGAAAACGGTATCACTACGGGCAGAGATACGTCAATAAGTTCTATAACCAAATTGCGTGAAAACAGAGATGTTTCTGATACGCGGTTCCAGTTGAAAGCTACTTTTCCTATTATTTCCAGCTTTTCATCTTTTATGACTGAAGCATTCCCTTTACGGGTTGAGACTTGGGAGCTTTCTGATGTGAGGGATGATTCTTCTGTTTTGTCACCAGTAAGGCCTGAGTCATCGCTTTGCTTCTCTTTCCTGAGAAAAACTAAAGTCATACTTTTACCCGGTTCCAGAATAACTTTCTGTAATGAGAGCGCGCGCCGGGCTTCCGGCTGAAGAAGCGTGGAATAATAGATATGGCTCATTACAACCGGGGCGAAGATGAATGGTATCATCAATGCTATGAAAAGCATCCGGGAGTCAAAAATGACTCCCGCTACCAACAGAATCAGGAATGGCAGTGCAAGTGACAAAGCGACCTTGGGAAGCTTTTGCCTGACTGCAATCCGAAAATATACTGAGGATGTGAGCCGGAAGGGTGTCGATTCAAAGACCACCAATTCTCAAGATAGCTTATGGATTACCAGGCCGGAGCGTAATTTGGGCTCAAACCATGTGGTTTTCGGGGGCATGATATTACCGCTGTCGGCAATATCCATCAGCTGTTTCATGGAAACGGGGTAAAGAGCAAGAGCCATTTTCATTTCGCCGGAATCAACGCGGCGGGAGAGCTCTCCGAGACCTCGGATTCCGCCCACGAAGTCTATGCGCTTGTCGCTTCTTAAATCGGTGATGCCGAGAATGTCGCGGAGAATAAGGTCACTTGATATGGTCACGTCGAGCACTCCGATAGGGTCGTTGTCATCGTATCGCCCCTCGCGTGGAGTAAGAGAATACCAATCGCCGTCTAAATAGAGCGCAAAGTTGTGGAGACGGGAAGGCTTATAGATTTCTTTCCCTTTTTTCTCGACTATGAAGTCTTTGGTTAGGCGCACCAGAAACTCTTCCGGGGTAAGGCCGTTGAGGTCTCTTACCACACGGTTGTAGTCAATGATTCTCAGATGGGATGCCGGGAAAGCTACGGCTAAGAAGTAGTTATACTCCTCGTCGCCCTTATGGTCGGGATTCGATTTTGCTTTCTCGTCTCCCACCAGCGCCGCAGCGGCAGAACGATGGTGGCCGTCGGCAATATACAGGTAGGGTATTTTATTAAATTCCTCTGTGATGGCGGCTATTAATTCCGGTTCGTTCACAACCCAGAATGTATGGCCGAATCCGTCGGGAGCCACAAAGTCATATTCCGGTTCTCCTGCGGTAACCGTATCGATTATCTGTTGGAGACTTTCGTTATCGGGGAACGCAAAAAACACGGGTTCAATGTTGGCATCGTTGACCCGCACATGCTTCATACGGTCTTCCTCTTTGTCGCGACGGGTAAGCTCATGCTTTTTTATCCGTCCCTCCATATAGTCGTTTACCCAGGCTGCTACAACTATACCATACTGCGTGCGGCCGTCCATGGTCTGCGCGTAAATATAGTAATGGTCTTCCGGATCCTGAACAAGCCATCCGTTGTCCTGGAAAAGCCTGAAATTCTCCACGGCTTTTCCGTAGACCTGCGGATCGTGCTCATCCACGTCAGGCCCGAAATCAATCTCAGGCTTTATGATGTGATAGAGCGACTTAGGATTGCCTTCAGCTTCCTTTCGGGCCTCTTTCGAGTCAAGAACATCGTAAGGGCGCGAGGCCACGTCGGTGACAAACTGGCGTGGCGGACGCACACCTTTAAACGGTTTTACTTTTGCCATAAAGAGTTTTTTCAGGTGAGATTTAAGGTATAGATATAGTCTGGGAGTGAGACAATCAGAGCGGTTTGCGGATGATTGTCTGCTCGCGGTCCGGACCGATTGAAACGATATAGATTGGTGTTTTGAGTTCTTTCTCGAGGAAATCGATATAGTTATTGAATGCCTCGGGGAACTCCTCGGTGGACTTCATTCCAGTCATATCGGTTTTCCATCCGGGAAGTGTGACGTAAACAGGCTTGATGGTTTCTTCGTCGATGGAGAAGGGGAAATCTTCGGTTCTCTTGCCGTCAATCTCGTAAGCCACGCAGGCCTTAACCTCATCGAATGAGTCGAGCACATCGCTCTTCATCATGATGAGTTTCGTAACTCCGTTAAGCATGATGGCATAGCGCAGAGCCACAAGATCAATCCAGCCGCAACGGCGCTCACGGCCGGTCACCGCACCGTATTCGTGGCCAAGGTCGCGAATGGTCTTTCCTGTTTCATCGAACAGCTCGGTGGGGAAGGGTCCGCTACCTACACGGGTGCAATAGGCCTTGAAAATGCCGAAAACGTCTCCGATTTTATTCGGGGCAACTCCAAGTCCGGAGCAAGCGCCGGCAGTGATGGTGTTGGACGATGTCACGAATGGATATGAACCGAAATCCACATCGAGCATTGTGCCCTGGGCGCCTTCGCAGAGCACGGATTCTCCGTTCTCAAGAGCCTTGTTGATGAAGAATTCAGAATCAATCAGATCAAACGTCTTGAGATACTCCACAGCGTCAAGCCATTTGGCTTCCATTTCGGTAAGCGCAACAGTATCGGGTTCGCTGTCAAGAGCCTTAAGCATGGCTATATGACGGTTGCGGGCTGCTTCATATTTTGCGGGGAAGTTATGGAGAGTGTCGCCGAGGCGAAGGCCGTTGCGGGAAACCTTGTCGGTATAAGTCGGGCCGATGCCTTTGCCGGTAGTACCTATCTTTGCGCCTCCTTTGGCCTTTTCGTTTGCGGCATCGAGCAGGCGATGGGTAGGCATAATCAGGTTGAGTTTCTTGGAAATCTTAAGAATCTTGCGAAGGTCTACACCTGACTTAATAAGCTCCTCGGCTTCCTGTTTGAAAAGCACAGGGTCAAGAACCACGCCATTGCCTATCACATTGGCGCGGACGCTCTGGAATACTCCGGACGGAATGGAGCGGAGCACATATTTTTTACCTTCAAATTCGAGAGTATGACCGGCATTCGGGCCTCCCTGAAAACGTGCTACGATGTCGTAACGGGGTGTAAGTACGTCAACTACTTTACCTTTTCCTTCATCGCCCCACTGGAGGCCTAATAATACGTCGACTTTCATGATTACTGAATCTGATAGAAAATTATTTGGTGACTTTTGTTAAATCTTTTTTTGCGAGTTTCTGGCAATGGGAGCACAGACCATAGATGTTCAGTTCGGACCGGAGGGGAGAAAATGTTCCGAAATGGCGCGACGACAGGAGGGAGTCAATTTCGGGGTCGCGTATTTCACGGATTTTTCCACAGCGGTTACAAATGAGATGATGATGGCCGGTGACTCCGGAGATTCTTTCGTACTGTGCCGGCTGATTGGCGAAGTTGTGCCGCAGGAGAATTCCCGCGCTGACCAGCACTTCCACCGTATTGTAGATGGTTGTGCGGGAAACATGGTACCCGGAATCAACCACGGCGTGATATAGCGCATCAATCGAAAAATGGCTGTTGAGGGAAAACGCCTTGTCAAGAATGGCAAAACGTTCAGGAGTTTTCCGCAATCCGTTTTCTTCAAGAAAACGCGAAAAAGTCGCAACGGCGGCATTTATTTGTCTATCATCGCTCATTTCGCCTACAAAGATAATAAAACGAGGGAAATAATCAATTAGGGAGGGTAAATAAATGGCGTGCTGTTCCCTTCAGGTCTGAAGCCGATAGACGCCTGCATTTTATTTGACCATGGCGATAGCCTCGTCGACAGTGAGCATTTTCTGAGAGCCGTCAGCCATGTTTTTCAATGTGACAAGGCCCTGTTTCATCTCTTCTTCTCCCACTATCGCCACAAAAGGTATGGCAAGGTCGTTGGCACGCTGCATCTGTTTTTTCATTTTGGCGGCGTCGGGGTAGATTTCCGCGCTTATGCCGGCTTTGCGGAATAGCTTCAGGTATTTCATGGAAACCTCGGCTTCGCTTTTGCCGAAATTCGTGAACATGACCCGTGTTGCGGCGGAGGCGGAATCCGGGTAAAGATCAAGGGCGTTCAGCACATCGTAAATACGGTCGGCGCCGAATGAAATGCCCACGCCGGAAAGGCCCGGCATGCCGAATACGCCGGTAAGGTTGTCGTATCTTCCGCCGCCGGTAATGCTGCCTATTGCCACATCCTTGGCTTTCACCTCGATGATTGTACCGGTATAGTAGTTCAGTCCTCTGGCAAGCGAGACATCAAGTTCAATGTCGGCCTTGAGCCCGAGGTTATTGATTCCTGAGATGACTTCTTCAAGCTCGGCTACGCCTTTAGCTCCCGTCTCTACGTCTTTGAGGATTTCACTCAGGGCGGTAATCCGCTCCTGGGTTGAACCTTTTATCTCAAGAATCGGAATAAGCCGTTCAATGGATTCCTCGCTGATCCCACGCTCGGAAAGCTCCGCTTTGACATTCTCGATGCCTATTTTGTCAATTTTGTCAATAGCTACCGTGATGTCTATGAGTTTGTCGGGTTGCCCCACAAGCTCGGCGATTCCTGAAAGCACCTTACGGTTATTCAGTTTGATGGTGATGTTTATGCCGAGACGCGAGAAAACCTCGTCGATCAGAGAGATAAGCTCAATTTCATTTATGAGGGAGTCAGAGCCTACCACATCGGCGTCGCACTGATAGAACTCGCGGTAGCGGCCTTTTTGCGGACGGTCGGCACGCCATACGGGCTGAATCTGATAGCGCTTGAAAGGCATCGTGAGTTCGTTGCGGTGCTGAACCACAAACCGTGCGAAAGGAACCGTAAGGTCATATCGCAGCCCTTTTTCGGATATCTTGGAAGTAAGATGGCCTACGGATTCTGACTGAAGATCTATGTTCTCCATAGAGGCAGGCCAATTTCCAGAGTTAAGAATCTTGAAAAGAAGTTTGTCGCCTTCCTCTCCGTATTTTCCCATAAGCGTGGAGAGATTCTCCATCGCCGGGGTCTCTATCTGTGAAAAGCCGTAAAGCTTGAAAACCTCACGGATGGTATCGAAAATATAATTGCGTCTCGCCATTTCTACGGGGCCGAAATCGCGGGTTCCTTTAGGGATGGATGGTTTCTGTGCCATAAGCAAAAACTAAATACGATTCAAAGCGACTGCAAAGTTACATGATAAATATGATAAAAGCCATAATCGTGTTTCGGATTATGGCTTTTATATGTATGGCGCGGATTGGAGAGTGGCGTTTATTTGTCGTTTTCTCCCGGCTCGTAAGAATAGTTTACGAGATTACCTGCAAAATAATTATCGTAGGCCGACATGTCGATAAGGCCGTGTCCCGAAAGGTTGAACAGTATGACTTTCTCTTCCCCGGTTTCCTTGCATTTGTTGGCCTCATTGATTGTTGCTGCAATGGCATGGCATGATTCCGGCGCGGGTATGATGCCTTCGGCGCGGGCGAAAAGCACTCCAGCGTTGAACGCCTCAATCTGCTGGATATCCACCGCTTCAATGAGATTGTCTTTAAGTAACTGTGAGACTATTACACCTGCACCATGGTAACGCAGACCTCCGGCGTGGATATTGGCGGGGGTGAACTTGTGTCCGAGCGTGAACATTGGCAAAAGGGGAGTGTAGCCGGCCTCATCACCGAAGTCATAACGGAATTCTCCTTTGGTGAGTTTGGGGCATGAAGCGGGTTCGGCAGCAATGAAACGGGTTTTCTTGCCTTCAAGTATATTATGGCGCAGGAAGGGGAATGAGATGCCACCGAAGTTGGACCCGCCGCCGAAACAAGCAATCACGATATCGGGATACTCTCCGGCCATTTTCATCTGTTTCTCTGCCTCGAGGCCTATGACGGTCTGGTGGAGCGTTACATGAGAAAGAACTGAACCGAGGGTGTATTTGCAGTTCGGAGTAGTGGTGGCCAGTTCTATGGCTTCGGAAATGGCTGTGCCGAGAGAGCCCTGATGGGAGGGTGTGGCGGTGAGAATGTCTTTTCCCGCGCGCGTGCTCATGGAGGGAGATGCAGTGACCTGCGCTCCGAAGGTCTGCATGATACTACGCCGGTAAGGTTTCTGTTCGTAAGAAATCTTTACCTGGTAGACAGCTGCCTCCAGTCCAAAAAGCTTTGCAGCGTAAGCCAGTGAGGCACCCCATTGTCCGGCACCGGTCTCGGTCGTGACATTTTTGACGCCCTCCTGTTTGCAGTAGTATGCCTGTGGAATGGCCGAATTGAGTTTATGGGAACCCATCGGGCTCACGCTCTCGTTCTTAAAATAGATATGAGCGGGAGTTCCTAATGCCTTTTCGAGACCATAGGCACGCACAAGAGGGGTGGAACGATAATATTTATACATATCGCGTACTTCCTCCGGAATATCAATCCATCGGTGTGTCTGGTCGAATTCCTGACGGCAAAGCTCTTTAGCGAAGATAGGGAAGAGGTCTTCGGGTTTTAAAACCTCTTTGGTCGCCGGATTGAGCGGCGGAAGAGGTTTGTTGACCATATCGGCCTGAATGTTATACCATTGTGTCGGAATCTCCGATTCGGGAAGAAAGAAGCGCTTAATTTTGTTGCTCATGACATAAAAAATTAAAAAACTGACGTTTTTAGGAAAAAATAATTACCTTTGGGTGAAAGTGCTTTTCACCGATGCAAAAATATAAAATTACTCATTAATAAATTTTGTATTTATACATTATCGGCGAAAATTATCCATGAGATTGAAAAATGAGGGCCTTAAAAGATACAACTCCTTATTTTATTGTTATAAGATTGAATACCCAAAATTAAAAGTATATATGAAAAAACTATTTGCTGAAGGAATCGGAACGATGTTTCTGGTACTTCTTGCCTGCGGAAGCGCGGTACTTGCCGGTCCGTCTATCGGAGGCCTTGGAATTGGTCTTTGTTTTGGCCTTGTTCTTGTCTGCCTGTGTTATGCAATCGGAAACATTTCCGGCTGTCATGTAAATCCGGCAGTTTCAATTGCCATGTTCCTTGCCGGACGTATGATCGGTAAGGAATGCGTTCTCTACATAATAGCCCAGCTGATAGGCGCTACGGTAGGTGCAGGCTTCCTCTATGCTCTGTTCAATATGGGAGCCGGCTTCAACTACGGCGGAATAACAGCCGCCAGCGGCAGCTATTTAGCCACCAACGTTCTTCAGCCCGGTGCTACTTCGGTTATGGCTCTGTTTACTGAAGTGCTTCTGACTTTCTTTTTTGTCCTTGTGGTGCTCGGAGCCACTGACGAAAAGAAAGGTTTCGGCAAATTCGCGGGTCTTGCCATAGGCCTTGCGCTCGGTCTGGTGAATATCGTAGGTATTCCTGTGGATAACTGCTCGGTCAACCCGGCACGCAGTTTTGGGCCGGCCGTTTTCGATCCTTCGGCCTGGGGTGATTTCTGGATAATGGTAGTCGGCCCGATAATCGGTGCGGTTATTGCAGTGGTTTGCTGGGCTGCCGTAGCAAAAGCTCAGAAGTCAATAGAGTAAAAGCCTCTTCAATAGCTATTAAAAGGTAATAACCGGTTCCCGGTTTCGCAATGAGAGTTCTCCTGCGAAAGCGGGAATCCGTTTGTTTTGCCGTAAAAAAGATTGCCATCAAGAATTTTTCCCTTAATTTAGTGTCGTAATTCCTTAATGAAGGATATAGCGATTGAATTTATGGAAGAAAAGAAGAAGGTAGGGTATAAATCGGCACTGAGATGGATACTGCCCATATGTGGACTTTGTGCCATAGCATTATTGCTGTGGCAGTGCTGGGTGATAATCCGTAATCCGGCCGACCCTGAAGGGCTGAGAGGTCTTATCGATCCCCTGATAATGGTAGCGGCGTTCGGTTTCATTTATCTTAAAGTAAGACAGGAAAAGAAGGAGGAGAAGAAATGACGCCGATGTTTATTCTTCTTGGAATGCTTTCCATAGGCTTCCTTTTGAGAAAAATCAATATGCCTAAATTCCCTTCGTGGGTACTGACGGGGATTGTTTCCTTGCTCCTGTTTTTCTTCGGAGCAGCCGTGGGGGCAGATAAGGCCGTAGAAGTCGAGATTGGACATTTAGGAGCAAAAGCGCTTTTGCTCGGTTTGGTCGGAGCTATCGGCAGCGCTGTAGCGGCATACGGATTTCTTCAACTTCTTGACCGATACAGAAAGCGAAAATGAAAGGGAGTCTGATTGCCATACTGATGTTTGCGGCCGGAATAGCGGCTGCTCATTTTCATATCATTCCGGATGATATAACTGTCAGAGCGCATGACCTTGCTCTCTATACGCTCTATGCGCTTCTGGCGTTGGTAGGGTTCGAATTCGGTCATAACAACATGATGGGTACACTACGTGGGATAGATGCCCCGTTGTTTTTTCTTCCGTTTTTCTCTATAGCCGGTACGTTGGTGGCAACGGTGGCATTGGGAATGCTTTTCGGTCAGTGGTCAGTCAAAGATTATCTTGCTGTTGGAAGCGGCATGGGATATTATTCTCTGTCATCACTTCTCATTCTTGATGTGAGGGGACCGGAGCTTGGAGCGGGACTTGCAACTCAGCTTGCCATGCTGGCTTTTCTGACCAATATGAGCCGTGAACTTGTAGCGCTGACCTGCGCTCCGATGTTCCGGAGATATTTCGGGCGACTGGGACCGGTTGCGGCAGCGGGGGTCACATCGGTGGATGTCACATTGCCTGTGATAGTGAAAGTTTGCGGCCAGCAGACAATGGTTGTGGCGGTAGTCAATGGCATAGTGCTGGAATTGACAGTGCCGTTGCTTGTCACATTTTTCTGCAGTTTATAAAAGTCAGGAGACGTGTATTTCTGAAAATGGGAAAAGGGATGCGGTTTTTCTATTCTTTGAAATGGATAGCCTCCATGAAACGGCGCACGACTTCGGGCTTGCCGGTATATTTGCCTTTGTCCTCGCTTAATTTGCAGGTGTCGTTATAGAAATTCCAGCTTTCAGTGATTTTCACGGCCACGAGTTTGATTACTATGTTGCGGGGAACGATGCCCGGGAAATCATTAGTGAAGTGCGTGCCGATGCCGAATGAGGGCATGACGAGACGTGAGGCAACCCTATTGATTTCTATTGCCTCATCAGTGTCCAGACCATTGCTGAAAACAACCTGTTTGGACAACGGATCAATGCCGAGGCTCCGATATTTTTCCACAATCTTTTCAAGCTGATCGAGATTGTCGCCACTGTCCACTCGAAGTCCTTTGAACATATTGGCATAGTCTTCCGAAAAATTAAGACTGAATATGTTCCATCCATAAGTGTCATATAGATAAGTACCGAGTGCTCCACGGAAAGTCCGGGCCCAGACTTTCATGGCAATATTGTTGGACATCTGTGGGCCATACATTCCGGCTATAGCGCAAATAAACTCGTGTGCCATCGTTCCGATAGGGGTAAGGTCGTACTTCATGGCAAGATAAACGTTGCTTGTGCCAACGAAGCGTCCCGGCCCTGAAAAATCTTTATTTGCTCGTGAAAGCATCTTCACAAGAGTTTCATGTGCCTCGAACGACGCCCTGCGCCGAGTTCCGAAATCACTGAACATGCATCCGGACTTAATCAGTCGTTCTCCTTTTTCATAGGATCTTTGTGCAAAATCGTCGAGGTCCATCCGGCTGCTCTGGCCGGTCATCTCATAATATAGTTCTGAAACGATGGCAAGCACTTTCACTTCGAGAAGAATAGTATCGCTCCAGCTCCCCTCGAATTCAATTTCAAGATGTCCTTCTGCATCCTGCTTAACGGTGACCCATCGGCTGTCATAGCGGAAGCCGCGGAGGAATGTATAGAACCAGAACGGAATATAATTGCATCTCCGCTTCATGAAATCAATCTCCTCCTCGGTTATGACCACATTTTCGAGCATCTTTATCTGCCGTCTGAGTTCGTCGGCGAATCCTTCGGGATAAATAGTATTGTCCCGGTCTTTGAACCGATATTTTACCTGCGCTCTCGGATAGTTCTCGATTACGGCACAGCACATGGTGAACTTGTAGAGGTCATCGTCGGTAAAATGTGTGATAATTTGTCTCATGTCTGAATAGTTAATCGTGGTTGAAACCGTATTGGTTTATAATCTTTTCAAGAGCTTTGCCATCATCCAGAGACGGGGAGAAGCGTCGGAATACAGTAAAGTCTAAATCAGGAAGAAACCGGGATGCATCCAGCAAAGTATTGAGCACGCATACGTCGCCTGCGAGGCCACAGATATCTATTTGTCCTATGCCATATTTGCGTGTGACGGTGAGGATAAAATCCGCAGCCTTAGGATTCTGAAAAATCGAATATTGATCCTGATCCTTTTCGCATCCCTTGTGGAGGATGAAAGTCTCGCCAGCTGTGGAATAAGCGGCTTCAAACACAGAGGGCCAGATGGCGGCTCCCACTGTGTCGTGAACGCAGTGGCGCGGCCATTCACCGCCATGATCTTTGAAAGAGCAATGATTATATGGATGACGGTCGGCAGTGATTATTTTCACGGCATATCTTTCGTCGGATAATAAAATATAATCGGCGAGCCGGTCCATTGCCGGTAACGCTCCCGGAACTGGCAGAGCGCCGTTTATGAAATCGACCTGAGGGTCGACGATGAGAATCATTCTTTCCATAGGTGATATCGAAAGTTTATTTTTTAACAAATCCCGGTATCCTATTGTTGAGAAAAAATCAAGCCAACGTGAACAAAGAAATATGCATTGATGTTATATAGCCAAAGAGAAGGCATTTTGCTGACGTTATTAAAAAGTCACACCATCTTAATAGATTGACCTTCTCAGCCCCGGTCTCCGCGGACCGTGGGCTCTTTTTTTATATACGGCATGCGGATAAAGCCGCTTTTAGACAGGTTCCTTATTGCAGTCACGACAATAAGAGGCACAGCTACACCGACTATGGAATATAGAATCCAGAAAATATCGTCATGATTATTGAAATGTATTACCATGTGGCACCCAATCTGAGCAGGGTCCAGACCATACCACCATATTTTTATCAGGCTTACTAACTTGAAGCTGATTATATGGAATATAAATACATACAGAGTGTTGTCGCCTATGAATACGAGAAGGTTCCTTAACCGACCATCCTTTGCGTCTATAATTGAGGATAAATAGTGAACAGCAAGGAATCCGATGGTTCCGGTGAGGGGGAGTGTGATGAGGTCGGCAAGTTTGCCGGAGTTGTTCATTCCTGAAAAATGGAGTTTGGCCGAAACAAGAAGAATGGCGAGGTATAAAAGAAAAAGAGCCCAGTGTCTGCGGATGGCCGGGAGATAGTGGCTGAGGAGCGCACCGATACCGAAGAAAAAGATGCCCCAGGTCTCTCTCCATCCACCTCCGGCGAGGACGTTTATCTTTACTCCGGAAAGAATATGGAATGCCGTAAAGCCTAGAGACAGCATGCAGACGGCGAGGATTCCTCCCGTAGGAGAAAACTTTCCTGTGGAGTCGATGGCCTTGTAGATAAGAAGAAAGAGTATACTTGCCACGAATAGCCCGCGGAAAAACCAGAATGCTCCGGCCATAAACTCATCATAACCTGACATTCCGGTTATAATCAGAACGGCTCTCTGCAAAGCATTATGAATAGTGTAGGGGTGTGTTACACCACCCGTCCAGTTGCCATATTGCTCATTGAGGATACCAAAATGGAACCACAGATTGTGGAGCAAAAGAAAAATCAGACTCCCTTTCACGAAGGGGAAATAAAGACCTTTGATTCTTTTTGAAATAAATAACCAGGGCTCTGAAAGATATTTTCGGTTGAAAAAATATCCGGCCGCTATGAAAAAGAGCGGCATGTGGAATGTGTAGATGAAGTTGGTGAGCAATTCCGGAGCTTCGGCATGCCCAATCACCATCAGTATTATGGCTATGCCTTTGGCGATGGAAATAACAGAATCGCGCTTCATGGAGTTGGCTTACAGCAGGAGATTATTCGTCGGGTACGAGTTGAGAAAGGCGACGTTCAAGTTCGGTGGACGTCAGTTTCGTATAAAGTTTGCCTTTATAGGCTACGGATATGTTTCCAGTTTCTTCTGAAACCACTATGGCAAAGGCATCAGTGGCCTGCGCTATGCCCAAAGCCGATCTGTGACGCAGGCCGAGCGCTCTCGGCACATTGCGGTCATGACTTACCGGAAGAATGCATCCGGCGGATTTAAGGCGGTTATGGGCAATAATCAGCGCTCCGTCATGCAGCGGGGAGTTTTTGAAGAAGATGTTCTCGATGAGACGGCTGTTGATCAACGCGTCGATTATATCGCCTGAACGTTCGTAGGATTCAAGCGGTACGGTCTGCTCGATTACAATAAGCGCGCCAGTCTTTGACTTCGACATATTCATGCATGCATAGACGATGGGGAGAATCTGCCGTCGTGCATTGGCCTGTCGCTCTTCGGGGCTGGTATGATGGAAAAGATTTGAGATGAACCGCCATCGTTTATGGTCGCCGAGGCCTACAAGAAACCTCTTGATCTGGTCCTGGAAAAGAATCACGAGGATAATCAGACCTATGCTCATGAATTTGTCGAGCACAGTGCCTATGAGCTTCATTTCCAGAATCTGTGACGCAATTATCCAGACAATGAAGAATGTGAGGATACCAAAAAATATATTGATGGTTCCTGAATCCTTCATTATCTTGTAGATATAGAAAAGGAGCAAGGCCGCGAGTGCTATGTCGAAGGCATCGAGAATAGAAAAAGTATCCATTATATGAAGGCGAGATTGGCTTACTTATGAGTATTGTTTTGTGACAAGTCCGGTAAGGACAAGGGCCTGTCGTGCTTCCTTTACATCATGCACACGGAGAATTGAGGCGCCCTTGGAGAGGGCTATGACATTCATTACCGTTGTGGCGTTCAGTGCCTCATCCGGTTTTATTCCAAGCGGACGTGTAAGCATTGACTTACGCGATATCCCGACGAGCAAGGGGAGACCGAGAAGATTCTCCATGGTTTCGAGATTGCGCATTAATTCGTAGTTCTGCTCAACGGTTTTGGCGAATCCGAACCCCGGGTCAACTATGATATCAGAGACACCGAGCGCTTCGAGGCGACTGAGAATTATTGAGATCTCTTTAATGACATCGGCGGTCACATCGTCGTAATCCGTAAGGGTCTGCATTGTGGCGGGGGTACCGCGCATGTGCATGAGAATATAGGGGCATTTCAGGGACGCGACAGTTTCGAGCATGTCGGCGTCGAGTGAGCCTCCGGAAATGTCATTCACTATATCGGCGCCAAGAGAAGATATTGCTGTCCGGGCAACGTTGGCGCGAAAAGTATCGACTGAAACCGGGATGTCGGTGTTTACCGACCGGATCGCCTCTAATGCCGTCTCAAGTCGTCTCAGTTCTTCTGTTTCCGAGACATCAGCCGCGCCTGGACGGGATGAATACGCTCCTATGTCAATCATATCGGCGCCTTGGTCGATCATGGACCGGGTGCGCTCAATGATGGATTCACGACTGAGTGTGCGCGAACCCGGGAAGAAGGAATCGGGAGTAGCATTGACTATGCCCATAATCTGTGGGCGTTCGATCAACCGGATACTTCCTTTTATGTTAAGTGTGAACGGCAGAAAAGCCATAATAATCAGATGCTCTAAATTCGAGGCTAATTTACAGCATTTTTATATGATATGCAAAACTGCGTAATGAGCCATGAGCCTTTTTACAGGATATCAATGCTGTTCAGCATTACCAGAAAAATGGCCGGAGGGGCAATCCATTTCAGACAGAATATGATATAGGGCATTGCTCTGTCGGTGACAGTCCCATTGTTTGAAAGCTGCTTTCTGATAACCTGTTTGTCGAGCTTCCATCCCACGAAAAATGCGATAAACATTCCGCATAAAGGCATGAAGATGTTGGATGCCACGTAGTCAAGGAGATCGAAAAATGTCTTGCCGAACAGCGTGGCGTCTCTTAATGGTCCGAAACTGAGCGCGCAAACGCATCCCAGAACCATGGCAACGGCCAGAACCGTGAGATTCGCCCCTCTGCGCGATAATTTGAGCTCCTCTATCAGAAACGCTATCTGAATCTCGCTCATGGAGATAGTGGAGGAGATTGAGGCCAGAAACAGCAGGAAGAAGAATATGGACGCCCATATCATTCCTCCGTTTATCGAACGGAACACCTGTGGCAGGACTTCATATACAAGAGCTGGACCCTGGGCCGGCTGCATTCCGAAAGAGAAGACCGCGGGAAAGATCATCACTCCGGCAAGAATAGCTACAAGAGTGTCGAGAATTGCGGTTGTGAATGCCGTTTTGGCCAGCCTGGTATCATCGGAAAAATATGATGCATAGGTGAGCATGGTTCCAACACCGATACTGAGAGAGAAGAAAGACTGTCCGAGAGCACTGAGAACAACGTCAGGGGTAAGTTTTGAAAAGTCAGGGAGAAACAGGAATTTCAGACCTTCGGAGGCCCCTGACATGAAAAGTGAATTTATACAAAGGACTATAAGCAACACGAACATAAGAGGCATAAGAATATTGTTGAGTTTCTCAATGCCCTTCTGAACGCCACGACTGAGGATAATGTAATTCAGCAAGAGAAAAACGAATGTCCAGAATACCGGACGCCATCCGCCTCCTATGGCTGTGGCGAAAGTCTGGGAAAGATTGCCGGACTCTGAAAACAGTTCGCCGCTGATGGAAAGCCATATATACTCTACGGTCCAGCCGGCGACTACACTATAGAATCCGAGAATCATTACCGAACTGAGGATGCCGATAAGAGCCAGTACAGACCATCCGGGGCGTCCGGGAGCGAGGGTTCGGAACGAACGGAATTCATTGCTTCTTGTCTGCCTGCCCATTATGAATTCAGCACATATAACGGGAAAACCTATCAGAAATATAAATCCAATATAGCAGAGCATGAAAGCTCCTCCTCCGTGGCTTCCGGCCTCATAAGGGAAGCGCCAGATATTTCCGAGGCCGACAGCCGAGCCGACAGCCGCAGCTACCGCGCCTATACGTGTTGTGAATACAGCTCTTGTATTTTTCTTTTCCATGTCAAATCTTCAGTAATAAATTCAGTTGTCTACAGTCTCGCCGTAGAAGTCTCTTTGACGATATTCCCGTTCGCCTTTGTTTTTTGCTTTTTGGGTCTTGTGCCGTTTGTTTTTTACCACGCCTGTATCGGGACGCTGCCGGTATTTTATTTCATGAATACTGACGGAAGAATCGGCCGGAACACCGGGGTTGTATGCCTTGTCGGTACGCGACATAATCCCGGAAATTAATGCCGCGATTATAATCAGTCCTATGATTGAAAGGAGAATTATTAGCCCTCTGCGTTCCGAACCGGTGGATTCCATTATTTAAAGCGAGATAAAATAATTGAGGAGCACCATGAATATGAGTACCGGTGCAATAAATCGGATTGCGAAAAGACATGGCACAAAGAGCCGCGAACGAATAGTTCCGTCATTATTCAGCTGGTGTTTCAACAAGGATTTTGGCGCTACCCATCCCACATATACACATAGCAGGATTGAGACTACGGGCAGGAATATGTTAGTGGCCACTGCATCGAGGAAATCGAATAGAGGCATTCCGGCAATTATAAATGTACTGTCGGGGTTAAGGGAGAGAGAACAGAGGCTGCTGAATACAAGGAGGGGAAGCAGGACTATAAGGCATGCATATCTGCGTCGCAGTCCGATTCTGTCGCGAACAAAAGCCACAGAAACTTCGGCGATGGAAATGGTGGAGGTGAGAGCCGCCACTGTCAGAAGGGTGAAGAACATTACCGACCAGAAAGCCGAGAACTGCATGCGGGCGAACACCTCGGGGAGTGTGACGAAAACAAGGGTGGCTCCTTTCAGGCTTTCTCCTGCAAGACCGAAGGATGTGACAGCGGGGAAAATGATAAGTCCCATCATTACTGCCACCAGCATGTCCAGCAGCGAAACCGTAACGGCGGTACGCATGAGTTTTGCGTCGCGGGGGAAGTAAGAGGCGTAGGTGATAAGGATGCCCATGCCAAGACTCAGAGAGAAAAATGCCTGTCCCAACGCATTGAGGACCGTTGTAGCTGAAATGGAGGAAAAATCGGGATTCAGAAAGAATTCCAGACCTTTCGAGGCATCGGGGAGATTGAGACTGACCACAAGCAATGCGATGAGTATCACCACAAGCATCGGCATAAGTATATTGGAGAGGCGTTCGATACCTTTCGTGACGCCGGCCAAAAGCACACCGAGATTAAGGAAAATAACAATGAGGGTAAAAATAATTGGGCGAACCGGCGATGCCGTGGCTTCCGTCATTGCTGCCGCGAAGTAATCAGACAGTCTGACACCGGAAGGTATATCGTAAAGGGAACCGTTGAGGGAGTTCCAAAGATACTCAAGAGCCCATCCCGCTACCACCATGTAGAAGCACAGGATAAGATAACTCGCCAGGACAGCAAGCCCTCCTACAAACCACCAGGGTTTTCTGGCACCAAGGTTTTTGAAGGAAGTGACGGCATCGCTTCCGCCGGCTCTTCCGAGAGAGAACTCAGCGACCATAACGGGAATTCCGAGAATTATAACACATGCTACATACACGAGCAGGAAAGCTGCTCCTCCGCCTTGCTGAACTTCTGCCGGGAAGCGCCATACGTTTCCAAGGCCTACTGCAGATCCCACAGTCGCGGCAATCATCCCTGCCTTTGACGCGAAAACATTCTTCTTTGCCATATTATTTCTTACCTTATGTATTACTATGTGTACCTTAGAAGTCCGCCAAACGAACCATAAAAATTGTTTAGAGGATAAATTATAAATACAAAGGTAGTTAAAAACATGAAAAAGTAGAACATTTTGAAGTAAATTTGCCAATAAAAGTCACATAATGATATTTCATACCAATCTTTTGATGGACAGATTGCCAAAGTATTTTGCTTCGGCAATTGTTTTAATTGTCATTCTTTATGCGGTTCTTACGCCAAATCCGCCAAGTATCCAGATGTTTTCTTTCCCTCATCTGGATAAAGTCATTCATTTTCTGATGTTCGGAGGTCTGTCCGCAACCATATTATGGGATTATGGTCGACTAACAGGAAAATATGGCGTTCGCCAATGGCTGATTGTAGGCTTATGTTGTGGAGCCTTCGGCTTTCTCACCGAATTGTTCCAGGAACTTGAGAATGCCGGGCGCAGCGCCGACTGGAAAGACGGTCTTGCGGATTTCTCCGGAGCTTTTATTGTGCCATTGATTTTTAGCTCCATAATACGGAGTCATACCCGGCATCGCCGGATGAGACTGTCGGATTTGAAAAAGACACCAGGAGATAAGGACAGAAAGCTTTACGAAGGTTCCTTCCCTGAAGATGAGCGCCGTGAGTGGTCAGCCCTTGAAGAAATATCTCATGACAGGAAAGACCGTTTCAGGCTGACGCATGTCATGTATCAGGGTATGTTCGCCGGTATAATATATTGGTGGGATTTTGGCGATTTTGCCTATATAGAGCATTTTGCCATAGATTCCAGTGTGAGAAACTGTGGTCTTGGCGGTCGTGCTCTCGATATGTTTACGACCAGGCTCAGGGACAAAGGAGTAGTTCTTGAGGTGGAACCGGAGGCAGATGGAGAGCTGGCGCGCAGGAGAATCGGCTTTTATCAGCGCCATGGTTTTGTACTGATAAAAGATTTCAAATACCTTCAGCCTCCGTATTCATCCGGCAAAAACGAACTTGAATTATGTCTTATGACAAAAGGGAAGTGTCCCCAAGCAGAAATAATGGCCTTGACATTAAGGAAGGAGGTATATGGAGTAAATTGACATTATTTAACGTAATGCTGATAAATAATCCCTCTTAAAATGAAAAAAAATGCGCCATTGTGCATAATTGCATTTTTATACACGATAAATTAATTAACTTTGCGGCGTAAAATTAACAAAGAATAAACAAAATTATCCTTGAAATGGATTCGGCAAACATTGAGGTGAAATATGGCGATGAAAGCCATGTTAAATATTCAGAGCAGATATGCCAGTTGATTTATGAATCAGCTCTTCAGCGCGGCACCGGCATAGCCCGTCGCTCTCCCGATTACATTGGGTCGAAGCTTAAATCCGGAAAAGCCGTTGTGGCGCTTGACGGTGAAAGGCTGATCGGTTTCAGCTATATTGAAAGCTGGGGCCACGGAGATTATGTGGCCACATCTGGTCTTATAGTTGACCCGGAATACCGTCACATGGGTCTTGCAGCAAAAATCAAGGACAAGACATTCCAGCTTGCACGCGAACGGTTCCCTTATGCCAAGATATTCAGTATCACGACGTCGCTTCCGGTGATGAAACTCAATTCGCGAATGGGCTACAAGCCGGTAACATTCTCTGAGCTTACTGATGACGAGGAATTCTGGCGCGGATGTCAGGGCTGCAAGAACTATGATATACTTCAGCGTAACAACAGGAGAATGTGTCTGTGCACGGGTATGCTTTATGACCCTCAGCAGCCGGCTCCCGGCAATACCGTCGCTACTCCTTATTTAATGAAGCTCGGGAATATATTCCGTTCATTGTTCCATACAAAATAATCAGAAAATATTAACAGCATAAAATACAAATACGCAAATGGCTGAAAAGAAAAAAGTAGTGCTCGCCTTCAGTGGGGGCCTTGACACATCCTTCTGTGTGAAATATCTTTCAGAAGAACTTGGTTACGAAGTGCATACCGCCATAGCCAATACGGGCGGTTTCAGTGAAGAGGAGCTTAAGGAAATAGAGCGCCGCGCGATGAAACTTGGCGCCGCAAGTCATGCTACTCTTGATATTACAAGCGAGTATTATGGTAAGAGCATAAGATATATGATTGCGGGCAACGTGCTCCGAAACGGCACATATCCTATTTCTGTCAGCTCCGAGCGTATTTTCCAGGCAATAGCCACCGCCAAATATGCTAACAAAATAGGTGCTCATGCCATTGCGCATGGTTCCACCGGCGCCGGCAATGACCAGGTGCGCTTCGACCTTACATTCCAGATTCTCGCTCCGGATGTTGAAATCATAACTCCCACACGCGACCTTACACTTACCCGCGAGTATGAAATCAACTACCTTAAGGAACACGGTTACGAAGCTGATTTCAAAAAAATGGAGTATTCCATCAACAAAGGACTCTGGGGCACGAGTATCGGAGGAAAAGAAACCCTTCATTCTGAGCAGACTCTTCCTGAAGAGGCTTATCCCTCGCAGCTCGTATGCAAGAAGCCAGAGCTTCTCAAACTCACTTTCACGGAGGGCGAGCTCACAGGTGTGAACGGTCAGGAAATCACAGACCCGGTTGAGGCCATTCGCAAAGTTGAGGCCATAGCCTCGCGTTTTGCAATAGGCCGCGACATGCATATCGGCGATACCATAATCGGAATCAAGGGACGTGTGGGATTTGAGGCTGCCGCTCCGATCGTTATAATAGCCGCACACAAGATGCTTGAAAAGCATGTGCTTACCAAGTGGCAGCTTTACTGGAAAGACCAGATCGGCACGTGGTATGGCATGTTCCTCCACGAGGCCCAGTATCTTGATCCGGTGATGCGCGATATGGAAGCATTCCTTGAAAGCAGCCAGAAGAATGTCAACGGCACCGTGACGGTAGAGCTTCATCCTTACGGATATACTCTCGTAGGTGTAGAGTCGGATTTCGATCTCATGAAGAATGATTTCGGAGAATATGGCGAGGTGAATCGCGCATGGACAGCCGACGATGTAAAAGGCTTTACTAAAATCATGGCTAACCCCATGAAGATTTTCTACAACGTAAAGAAGCGCGCCGAGTCTAAGAAATGATAAAAGTCGGAATAATAGGCGGCGCAGGTTATACTGCGGGAGAACTTCTAAGAATACTCCTGAACCATCCCGAGGCTGAGATAAAGTTTATCCACTCGTCGAGCAACGCCGGGCATCCTGTCACGGATGTTCACGGCGGCCTGGCAGGGGAGACTGACCTTGTGTTTTCCGACAGCTTCGACCTTGAGGCCATAGATGTTCTGTTTTTATGTTCCGGACATGGCAAAAGCACGGAGTTCTGGAGTGAAAACCGGCGTCCGGATAATCTCAAAGTCATAGACCTCGCTCAGGATTTCCGGGATGAACATGACGGATACGTGTACGGTCTGCCCGAAATAAACCGGGAGCGAATAAAAACAACGAGCCTTCTCGCGAATCCAGGATGCTTTGCCACTGCCATTCAGCTCTCGCTTATTCCTCTGGCGGCCTCAGAGCTTCTTAAAGAAGATGTGAACGTCACGGGCATAACGGGCTCTACAGGTGCGGGCGTAAAACCCGGAGCCACCACCCATTTCAGCTGGCGTAACGATAATCTGTCGGTCTACAAGCCTTTTAACCATCAGCATCTTCTGGAAATCAACCGCACAGTGAAGGAACTGGAGCCCAAGTGGAACGGGAAAATCAGATTTGTACCAGTAAGAGGTGATTTCCCCCGAGGTATTTTCGTTATGGCTACGACTAAAGTCGATAAGCCCCTTGAGGAAATTGCCGCTCTTTACAAAGCATATTATAAGGACGCTCCTTTCACGGTGGTAATAGATAAGTCTGTGGATCTGAAGCAGGCCGTCAACACCAATAAGGCTGTGATTTCACTCTCTATGAGCGACGACGGAATACTTCTGGTTACAACGGCTATTGACAATCTTCTCAAAGGAGCTTCCGGGCAGGCTGTCCAGAATATGAACCTTATGTTCGGTCTGGATGAAACCGCCGGGCTCCGTCTTAAACCCTCAGCATTTTGATATGAAACTCTTTGACGTTTATTCACTTTATGATATAGAACCCGTAAGAGGTGAAGGGAACTGGGTGTATACCTCCGATGATACTCCCTACCTGGACCTTTACGGAGGCCATGCGGTTATTTCTATTGGTCATTCCCATCCGAAATATATAGCCGCTATAAATAAACAGGTTTCAAAACTTGGCTTTTACTCGAATTCGGTGGAGAATTCCCTCCAGCAGGAACTTGCCGATAAACTTGGAAAAGCATCCGGTTACGAGGATTACCAACTTTTCCTCTGCAACAGCGGTGCCGAGGCTAATGAGAATGCAATGAAGCTTGCATCTTTCGTCACCGGAAAGCCTAAGATCCTTGCTTTCGACAAGTCATTCCACGGACGCACCTCGGGTGCGGTTGCAGCAACTGACAATGCCAAGATTCAGGCTCCGTTCAATAAGACCGACAATGTGGTGTTTGCTGAGCTTGGCAACATCCAGCAGGTGAAGGAGCTTTTATCCAAAGGTGATATCGCCGGTGTGATAATAGAGGGTATTCAGGGTGTCGCAGGTATCCGAATGCCTCAGGATTCGTTCTTCAAGGAGCTTGAGGCTGCTGTTCATGAGGCCGGTGCCCTGCTTATACTCGATGAGGTGCAGAGCGGTTATGGCCGAACAGGAAAGTTCTTCGCTCACCAGTGGACAGGTGTAAAGCCTGATATTATCACGTGTGCCAAGGGAATTGCCAACGGTTTCCCGGTGGGAGCCGTTCTCATAAACGGTGATATCAAGCCCGTAAAAGGAATGCTTGGTACCACCTTCGGTGGAAATCATCTGGCCTGTGCCGCTGCAATTGCGGTGCTGGACGTGATAGAAGAGGAAAATCTCATAGAAAACGCTGCTTCCACCGGCGAATATTTGATAAACGAGCTTAAGAAGATACCACAGCTCAAGGATGTCAGAGGCCGTGGCCTTATGATAGGATTCGACATTGAAGGTTCGGCATCCGAGTTCAGAAAAAAACTTCTGAAAGAGAAGCATATTTTTACCGGAGGCGCGGGCGAGCACACGGTGAGAATACTTCCCGCACTTAATCTATCTAAGGTTAAAGCAGCTCTGTTTATTCAGGAACTCAAAGAGCTGCTGGCTGACTCTTAAATAAACTGAATATGAAGAAATTTACATGTGCAGCCGATATCGGACCTCTTGATAAGGCCGTGGCTGAGGCATTACAGATAAAAAGTGACAGATTCGCTTATTCAAATCTCGGGAAGAACAGAACTCTTCTGATGATTTTCTTTAATTCAAGTCTGCGCACCCGACTGAGCACACAGAAAGCCGCCATGAACCTCGGCATGAATGTGATTGTGCTCGACGTGAATCAGGGTGCATGGAAGCTTGAAACGGAACGAGGTGTGATAATGGATGGCGACAAGGCCGAACATCTGCTTGAGGCAATTCCTGTGATGGGTTGCTATTGCGATATAATCGGTGTGCGTTCTTTTGCATCTCTCACCGATAAGAAGAGCGACTATGAGGAGAAAGTGATAGAGCAGTTCATCAAATATTCCGGAAGACCGGTTTTCAGTATGGAGGCAGCCACAAGGCATCCGCTCCAGTCGTTTGCTGATCTGATCACAATCGAGGAGTTCAAGACCAAGCCCCGTCCGAAAGTGGTTCTGACCTGGGCCCCTCATCCCAAGGCTCTTCCTCAGGCGGTAGCCAACTCATTCTGCGAATGGATGAATCTTACTGACTATGATTTTGTAGTAACCCATCCGCATGGATATGAGCTGGATCCGTCGTTTGTCGGCAATGCCAAAGTGGAATATGACCAGGCCAAGGCTTTTGAAGGCGCAGATTTCATATATGCAAAGAACTGGTCGGCATATACGGACCCCAACTATGGGAAAGTGCTTTCCACAGATAGAAGCTGGACAGTAGACGCTTCGAAAATGGCTTTGACCGATAACGCATTCTTTATGCACTGTCTGCCGGTACGCCGTAATATGATTGTGACTGACGAAGTGATAGAATCAGAGCGCAGCATAGTCATTCCCGAAGCTGCCAACCGTGAGATCTCAGCCCAGACGGTTCTTAAACGTATACTTGAGAATTTATGATCAATGTCATTAAAATAGGGGGCAATGTGGTTGATGACCCCATTGCCCTTAATGATTTCATAGCTGATTTCGCCAGTCTGCCTGGAAAGAAAATTCTGGTGCATGGCGGCGGTAAGGAAGCCACCGCGCTGAGTAAGGCGCTGGGAATCGAAACAACTATGATTGACGGGCGCCGCGTGACTGATGCAAGGACTCTCGATGTTGTGACCATGGTGTATGCCGGTCTCATCAACAAGCGGATTGTCTCGCTCCTTCAAAAAAATTCTGTAGATGCTATTGGGCTCTGCGGTGCCGATGCCCACGCACTCGTGTCAAGAAAACGGTCGCCTCTGCCGGTTGACTATGGATTTGTAGGAGATGTGGACGGTACCGGAGTGAATGTCGGGCTGATATGGAAATTGCTTGAAGAGGGCATCACACCCGTTTTCTGTGCCATTACCTTAGGCGAAAACGGCGAGCTCCTGAATACCAATGCTGACAGTGTGGCGTCTGCGATTGCCATGGGTATGGCTGACAAGACACCAACATGTCTGACGTTCTGTTTTGAAAAAGCCGGCGTTCTGATGGATCCCTCGGATGAAACGAGTGTTATACCGCATATCACAAGAGAACAGTTTGATTCATTGCGGGAAGCCGGTGTAATAGCGAAAGGAATGGTGCCGAAACTCACTAATTCGTTCAATGCATTAGACCATGGTGTCAAATCGGTTGTGATAAAAAGCTCGCTCAATCTGCGGAATGATATCGGAACCCTTATAGAGCCATGAATCCGGTCGATTTTCTAAAGGCCTTAATTGCCACGCCCTCTGTGTCAGGCAGCGAAGAGGCTACCGCCGACCTGATAGCATCTACGCTTGAAAACGAGGGCGTGAAAACCAACCGGCTCTTTAATAATATCTGGGCGGTGCAGCCGTGCTATAATCCCGCCAAACCGACTTTGTTGCTGAATTCCCATCACGATACCGTAAAACCATCGCCGGCATACACAAGAGATCCTTTTATTCCTGAAGTGTCTACAGACGGACGTCTGTATGGCCTTGGGAGCAATGACGCAGGCGCTTCATTGGTCTGTCTTGCCGCGACTTTCTGCCGGTTTTATAATACAGTACTGCCTTTCAATCTTGTGCTCACCCTTACAGCGATGGAGGAAAACATGGGCCCGGAAGGTAACCGTGCCATGCTCCCACATCTGTATTCCCTCGGCATAAAGCCGGATATGGGTCTGGTGGGTGAACCTACCTCCATGCAGCCGGCAGTGGGGGAGCGGGGGCTTGTGGTGCTTGACGGTAAAGCCATCGGTGTCTCGGGCCATGCAGCGAGGGGAGAAGGTGTAAATGCCCTTTACCTTGCTATAGAGGATATCGAACGGTTAAGGAACTATAAGTTTGATAAGCAGAGTGAATTGCTTGGCCCCATTTCGCTGACAGTGACGCAAATTGAGGCCGGAACGCAGCATAATGTTGTGCCTGCGGAGTGCCGTTTTGTAGTGGATGTAAGGACGACGGATGCTTACACCAACGAGCAGACGGTTGAGATTCTCCAGTCGGTGTGCCGGTCGGAACTTAAGCCCCGCTCAACGAGAATACAGGCGTCGGCAATAGATTCCAGCCATCCGATGGTTCGGGCTGCGGTTTCAGCTGGGGGGGTGCCTTATGTTTCACCAACTACTTCGGATATGGCACTGATGCATGGTTTCCCTACGTTGAAAATGGGCCCCGGCAAGTCGGAGAGAAGTCATACGGCTGATGAATTCGTTATGCTTTCCGAAATACAGGCTGGGATTGAAGGTTACAGAAAGTTCATTGAAGAACTTGCAAAAATCTATTCCCGGCAGAACTGATGCTCTTTTAATGTTTATTATCATTTGGGGGCGGCCAATAAAAAGCCAAAAACAGTAAATTTGTAGAAAAGCTTAATTATGCAACTTTGGAACAAGGGTTATGAACCCGACAAAATGATAGAAGAGTTCACGGTGGGAAACGATCGTGAGCTTGACATGAAACTTGCACGTTACGATGTGCAAGGTTCGCTTGCCCACATTAAAATGTTGAATTCCATTGGTCTTCTTTCAGATGAAGACTTGGCAAAACTTGTTCCGGCTCTTGAAGAGATAGGACATGAAATAGAAGCGGGCCAATTCACGATTGAACCGGGAGTGGAGGACGTTCATTCTCAGGTGGAGTTTTTGCTTACCTCACGTCTGGGCGATACGGGAAAGAAGATTCATTCAGGACGGTCGCGCAACGATCAGGTGCTCGTGGATCTCAAGCTTATGATGCGCGACGAGCTTAAACATATAGCTCATTCAATGCTATCTCTTTTCGCTAAGCTACAGTCGCTTTCGGAAAAGTATAAGGATGTGCTGATGCCAGGTTACACCCATCTCCAGATAGCGATGCCCTCGTCGTTCGGACTATGGTTTGGCGCATACGCCGAATCTTTGGTGGATGACATGGAGATGCTCCGTGCAGCATATCGTATTGCCGACCAGAATCCTCTCGGTTCTGCCGCGGGATACGGCTCCTCTTTCCCTCTTGACCGGGAGATGACCACACGGCTTCTTGATTTCCATACTCTCCATTACAACGTCGTCGCCGCGCAGATGAGCCGTGGCAAGACGGAACGTGCCGCCGCCATGGCCATAGCGTCCATAGCATCGACTCTCGGACACTTTGCCATGGATGTATGCATGTATATGTGCGGAAACTTCCGCTTTGTATCTTTCCCCGACGAATTTACGACAGGCTCGAGCATTATGCCTCACAAAAAGAATCCGGATGTATTCGAGATAATGCGTGGAAAATGTAACCGTCTTCAGGCGGTTCCCAATGAGGTTGCTCTCCTTACAGCCAATCTTCCGCTGGGTTACAACCGCGATCTTCAGCTGTTGAAGGATATCCTTTTCCCTGCAACCGAAGAGATGGTGAGATGTCTTGACATGTGTTCGATGATGCTCGACCATATAATTATAAACCGGAATATTCTTGAAGATCCGAAATATGATTATCTGTTTACTGTGGAGGATGTAAACCGTCTGGTGCTCGAAGGAATGCCTTTCCGGGATGCCTACAAGAAAGTGGGAATGGAAGTGCAGGAAGGAAAGTATAAGCCCCACCGTACGGTCAATCATACCCATGAAGGGAGCATAGGCAATCTCTGCACCGAACAGATACGAAAGAAAATGCAGGAAGTGTCAGCCGATATGGTCGGAAAGAGCTGAAAATGCCTCCTCCTGCAATTGAAATTTAGCCGAAATTCAACTATTTACTAATACCATTAACAAACTAATTATGGAAACTAATCTATTTTGGATGGTTCCTGCAGCTTCGCTTATAGCCTTGTTCATGGCATGGTATTTCTACCGTGGCATGATGAAGGAAAGCGAGGGTACGGACCAAATGAAGAAGATTGCCGGATATGTGCGCAAAGGCGCCATGTCCTATCTCAAACAGCAGTACAGGATAGTAGGAATCGTGTTCCTTGTTCTGGTCGTTCTCTTTTCAATCATGGCCTACGGTTTCAATCTCCAGAATCCCTGGGTGCCCGTAGCATTCCTTACCGGAGGTTTCTTTTCCGGTCTTGCCGGCTACCTTGGCATGAAAACCGCCACTTATGCCTCGGCTCGTACAGCCAATGCTGCCAGAAATTCGCTGAATGCCGGTCTTCGTGTAGCTTTCCGCAGCGGTGCCGTCATGGGTCTTGTTGTGGTAGGCCTCGGTTTGTTTGATATCTCTTTCTGGTATATTCTTCTGCAATGGCTTGTAACGGAACTTTCCGGCACGGAGAAGCTTTGTATGATCACTACCACCATGCTTACTTTCGGAATGGGCGCAAGTACTCAGGCGCTGTTTGCGAGAGTAGGAGGCGGAATCTATACCAAGGCTGCCGATGTAGGTGCAGACCTTGTGGGTAAAGTAGAAGCCGGAATACCGGAGGATGATCCCCGCAACCCTGCCACTATCGCAGACAATGTAGGCGACAATGTGGGTGACGTAGCCGGTATGGGCGCCGACCTTTATGAAAGCTATTGCGGTTCGATTCTGGCTACTTCGGCTCTTGGCGCAGCCGCTTATCTGCTCAAGGGCGATGTTGACATGCAGATGCGTGCAGTGGTAGCCCCCATGCTTATAGCCGCAGTGGGTATCATCCTGTCGATACTCGGTATTTTCTGTGTACGCACAAAAGAAGACGCCACAATGAAGGATCTTCTTAATTCGCTTTCACTCGGAACCCATCTTAGCTCAGTGCTGATTGTCGGCGCAACGTTCCTTATCCTCTGGTTTCTTGGCCTTGAGAACTGGGCTTTGATAAGCTGTTCGGTTGTAGTAGGTCTGGTGGTAGGCGTAGTGATTGGTCGTGCTACTGAATATTATACCTCGCAAAGTTATAAACCTACAAAGAAGCTTGCCGAGAGCGGCACTACCGGCCCCGCTACGGTTATTATCTCGGGCGTAGGCCTCGGCCTGATTTCCACCGCAATTCCCGTAATAGCAGTTGTGGTAGGTATCATCCTCAGCTATTGGTTCGCTTCCGGCTTCGATTTCACCAATGTGGCAATGGGACTCTATGGCATAGGTATAGCCGCCGTGGGTATGCTTTCAACTCTCGGAATTACCCTTGCAACCGATGCGTATGGGCCAATCGCCGACAATGCCGGAGGTAATGCGGAAATGAGCGGATTGGGAGAGGCCGTGCGTCACCGCACCGATGCTCTTGATTCTCTCGGTAACACCACTGCCGCAACCGGCAAAGGCTTCGCCATAGGCTCGGCAGCTCTTACAGGTCTTGCTCTTCTGGCATCATATATAGAGGAGATAAGAATAGGTCTGCAGCGTCTGGGAGAGACTACAATCCAGATCGGCACAAATGTCATTCCCGTACATGAAGCTTCATTCTCGGATTTCATGGCTTTCTATGAAGTGAACCTGATGAGTCCTAAGGTGCTTTCCGGAATGTTCATAGGCGCCATGATGGCCTTCCTGTTCTGCGGACTTACCATGAATGCCGTAGGGCGTGCGGCGGCTCACATGGTGGATGAGGTTCGCCGTCAGTTCAGAGAAATCAAAGGCATACTTACCGGCGAGGCCGAACCGGACTATGCGCGCTGCGTTCAGATTTCCACCAAGGGTGCCCAGAAGGAAATGGTATTCCCGTCGTTGCTGGCCATTGTGGCTCCGATTATCACAGGCCTGATATTCGGTGTGCCCGGTGTGATCGGTCTGCTTGTAGGCGGTCTCTCAGCCGGTTTTGTTCTGGCCGTGTTTATGGCCAATGCAGGTGGCGCATGGGACAATGCCAAGAAGTATGTCGAGGAAGGAAACTTCGGCGGTAAAGGCAGTGAGGTTCACAAGGCTACCGTCGTAGGTGATACCGTGGGAGATCCTTTCAAGGATACCTCCGGCCCGAGCCTTAACATTCTTATCAAACTCATGTCAATGGTGTCCATAGTCATGGCCGGCCTGACCGTGGCCTGGAGCCTCTTCTGAAATATCAGCTACATTAAATAAACCGGCGCCTTTCTAATGGATAAATCCTTGGAAAGGCGCCGGTTCTATTAAGTTAAATTTTAGTAGGAGTTTATTCTTCAAGAGAATAAAGCAATTCGATTTCCTGCTTCCAGATTTCCGGATCGGGAGTTTCAAGGATAAGGGGAATCCCGTTAAGTCTGGGATCATTCATTATGAGACGGAATGCTTCGAGTCCGAGTTTCCCTTTCCCGATGGATTCGTGGCGGTCGATACGTGAACCAAGTTCGCGTTTAGTGTCGTTGATATGCATGGCGCTGAGATACTGAAGGCCGATTATCGAATCGAAATCACGCCAGGTCTTTTCGTAACCTTCCGGCGAAAGGAGGTCGTATCCCGCAGAATAGGCATGACAGGTGTCAATACAAACGCCTACTCTTGATTTGTCCTCCACGCGCTCTATTATATGGGCTATCTGCTCAAAACTGTAGCCAAGATTTGAACCTTGACCGGCTGTGTTTTCAATCACGGCTTTTACACCTGCGGTGATGTCAAGCGCGCGATTGATAGACTCGGCTATGGTATCAAGGCTCTCTTCGGCCGAAATCCGGTTAAGATGACTTCCGGGGTGAAAGTTCAGCATGGAAAGCCCGAGCTGCTCGCACCGGCGAAATTCATCAAGAAAGGCCTTTCGGGATTTATCAAGAGATTCAGGGTCGGGCGAACCGAGATTGATCAGGAAGCTGTCGTGAGGCAGTATCAAATCGGATGAGTAACCTAATTCATCGCAGCGTTCACGAAACAATTGTGCCTCTTTCTCAGAGATGGCTTTCGATTGCCAGCGTGAAGGGTTTCTGGTGAACAGTGCAAAAGCTTTAGCTCCTATTCCGGCAGCCTCGAGTGGCGCATTGCTTACACCGCCTGTGGCGGAAACGTGGGCGCCTACATATTTAGTGTTTTTTTCCATAAGTGAAAGCAAAGTTATATAAAAGTTTAGTAATTTTGTGGAAGAACAACCACTAAAATGCTACTACGTAAATGCTGATAATAGGAATTGCCGGAGGAACCGGTTCGGGAAAAACCACTGTGGTCAACCGAATAATACAGAGTCTTCCACCCGGAGAGGTGGCCATACTTCCTCAGGATGCCTATTACAAGGACTCCAGTCATATTCCTCCGTCTGAGCGCTGCAAAATCAACTTTGACGAGCCTGCGGCCATAGAGTGGTCATTGCTCACGCGCCATATAGAAGCTCTGAAAAACGGGGAGGCGATAGATATGCCCACCTACAGCTATCTCACTTGTACACGTCAACCAGAGACCGTGAGAGTCGAGCCGCGAGAGGTGGTGATAGTGGAGGGCATTCTTGTGCTCAACGAAGCTGAGCTTCGGGATATGATGGATGTAAAGGTGTTTGTCGACGCTGATGCTGACGAGAGACTCATAAGAGTGATTGCCCGAGACTGCGTGGAGCGCGGACGTAAACCTATTGACGTGATAAACAGGTATCAGGAAGTGCTTAAACCTATGCACGCCATGTATATCGAACCGTCGAAGCGTTTTGCCGACCTCATTGTGCCTCAGGGAGGCAATAATGCCGTGGCTATAGGATTGCTTACCGATTTCATTGAGGCAAGATTACGGAAAGCACATAATAGCGGTTCTAACTGTAAATGCTGAAAGAAATGACTGCCGAAGAAGAAATGACAGCCCTTCAGGAGGGATTCAAGGAGGAGGTAAAGCACGGAACTTCCGACAAGATGGTGCTACGCACTGAGAATCTTGTGAAGAAATATGGTAAACGAACGGTCGTAAACCATGTTTCAATAGATGTGACCCAGGGAGAGATAGTGGGACTTCTGGGGCCTAACGGTGCCGGAAAGACTACCACTTTCTATATGACCACCGGCCTTATTACTCCTAATGAAGGACAGATTTATCTGAACGACCTTAATATTACGGGATATCCGGTATATAAACGGGCCCAGAACGGAATCGGTTATCTCGCACAGGAAGCCTCAGTATTCAGGAAACTTTCGGTAGAAAACAATATCAGGGCAGTGCTTGAGATGACAAATACCACTCCGGAATATCAGAAGGAGAAACTCGAGTCGCTGATTGCAGAATTCCGCTTGGAAAAGGTGAGAAAAAATCTCGGAGACCAATTGTCGGGCGGAGAGAGACGACGCACTGAGATAGCACGGTGTCTCGCCATCAATCCTAAATTTATAATGCTTGACGAGCCTTTCGCGGGAGTTGACCCTATTGCCGTGGAAGATATCCAATATATAGTCTACAAGCTGAAAGAGAAAAATATAGGCATTCTGATAACGGACCATAATGCTCCTGAAACGTTGTCGATTACCGACAGGGCTTATCTTCTGTTCGACGGTAAGATCCTTTTTCAGGGCACGAGCGAAATGCTTGCGGAGAATCCGGTGGTAAGGGAAAAATATCTTGGCCGGAATTTTGTGTTCAGACGCAAGCAGTTCAACTAATTGGCTGTTTTGAGTGATAATTAGCCATAGTGAAATCAAATGAGAAAAGTATCAAAAGGGAACAGACGATGGATTGCATTCTGTGAGAGCAAGGTATTGAATGCCCTCATTATGATTATTATAACAAGTTGTCTCCTAATGGGGTGGAGTGGTAGGATTCTGCTGCCGGCCATTTGCTGTATCATTGCTTTTTCGTTTTTTCTGGGTTATTCCATCTGGTATTGGCTGAAGAAGCCTAAGTGCATTCTCATAAACAAATGGCTGTCCAATATAAGTGCCGGATTTACTCTTTATTACATATTAATTATTTCTGTGAAGGCACCTAATCAATGGTGGTATATCACGCCGATTTGTTTTGCGGTAGTTGTGTTATGTTATAGTCTTATCTGTAATAAAGATGAGATGTATAATATAACTGAAAAGGAATAAGAATGATATATGTTGGGCTGTGAAGTTGTTCCGGAGATGGTTGAAGCCATAAAAACCAATATATTGAATTGTGATGATACAGATAGGAAGATATAAGTTCGGCTTTGCGGCACTGTCGATGATAGTGGTATTCATTGTGTTGAGTGTCTGTGCTGTATTTGCAGCGTTCAATCAGGCACGACCGGAATGGCCTATGCCGTTATGGTACACTATCATTATAAATGAGGGGTTGGTATTGTTGGCTACAGTTGTTTACGGCATATTTGTCCATTTAGCCCTTTCTTTTATAGAATGGATAAGGAGAAAAAATAAGTAGACATGGAGATACTTTCAGTGTTGTCAAGGAAAATCAATTTGTCAGACATTCATGAGGTTGTAGCGTTTGTTTCAGAAAATGAGGAAGAGCTTGCAGCCTTATGGGGAATGATTTATTCCGAAGACCGCATTGTGAGTGTCAACTCGCTGTGGGTTCTGACTCATCTGCCACAATCGGGGCAAGCTTTTTTGGAATCGCATCGCGATGAATTGGCTGATATGCTGATGGTGGCAGATGACGTTGCCAAGAAGCGGATGTTGCTTCAACTATTGAGGGATATGGAGTATAGACAGGAAGATATACGCACAGACCTTTTGGATTATTGTCTGTCGAAAATCAATTCAGAGTGTGAGCCGTATGCCGTAAGGGCATTCAGTCTTCATCTGGCTTACAAAATGTGCCGTCTATATCCTGAGCTTCTCTCCGAGTTGGAAGAGCATCTTTCAATGCTGAGATTACAAGACGTGTCTGCAGGGCTTGCAAGCGCCATGCGACAGACAGAAAAGAAGATAAAAAGAGTCAGGTCATGAATATCGAGGAGGTTAGAGAGTATGGGCTTTCTTTGCCGCATGCTACGGAGAGATGTCCTTTCGGTCCGGATACGCTTACGCTCGAGATAGGCGGCCGAATGTTCTGCCTGACGACGCTCGATGGCCGATGGGATTTTTATAATCTGAAGATTGATCCGGATTACTCTATGGAACTGCGAGACCGCTTCACAGGAATCCGTCCGGGATTTCATCAGAATAAACGGCACTGGGTGTCGGTGGATTTTTATGGCGATGTTCCTGACTCCTTACAGCGGGAATTAATATATCATTCCTATTGTCAGGCAGCCTCCAAATTACCCAAGAAAATTCGGAAAGAATTAGGTTTTGACCATTAATAGTGCAAAAGCGGCAATACATAGCAATTGACCTGAAGTCATTTTATGCTTCAGTGGAGTGTGTGGAAAGGGGATTGGATCCTCTTGACACCTGTCTTGTTGTGGCTGACGCTTCGCGAACGGAGAAAACTATATGTCTGGCTGTTTCCCCGGCTCTGAAAGCTTATGGAACCGGTGGCAGGCCACGGCTTTTTGAAGTGGTACAGAAAGTGCGGGAGGTCAATAGATGCAGAGGGCGGCAGGGCAAGTCGTATTCAAAGACTGTTCTTGACCGGGATCATGAGAAAGAGGTGGATTTCCTGATTGCGCCCCCGCGAATGGCCCGTTATATAGAATACAGCGACCGGATTTACGGAATTTATCTCCGTTTCGTATCGCCGGACGACCTGCATATCTACTCCATTGACGAGGTGTTCATGGATGTTACCGAATATCTCCCGAAATATAAGATGAGCGCGCACGAACTGGCTATGACAATAATCCGGACGGTGCTTAAAGAAACGGGAATAACGGCAACCGCCGGAATAGGGACCAATATGTATCTTTGTAAAATAGCCATGGACATAGTAGCTAAGAAAATGCCGGCAGATAAGGATGGAGTCAGAATAGCCGAACTTGATGAAATGAGTTACAGACGAGAGTTATGGGAGCATAAACCACTTACGGATTTCTGGCGTGTGGGCCACGGCACAGTGGTTAAGCTTGCAGATTACGGAGTCGAAACGATGGGAGATATTGCCAAATGTTCGCTTACCAACAGGGATTTTCTTTATAAATTGTTTGGCGTGAATGCGGAACTTATCATAGACCATGCATGGGGTTGGGAGCCGGTGACCATAGCTCAGGTTAAGGAGTATAATCCTGAGACCAAAAGCATATGCAACGGTCAAGTGCTTCATTGTCCTTATACTGCGGAGCAGGCTAAGAATGTGATTCTGGAGATGGCCGATGCGGTTTCTCTTGAACTGCTTGACAAAAAGCTTTTAACCGACCAGCTCGTTATTACGGTCGGGTATGATGTGGAGTCATTGAGAAATCCGGATATAACGGCAAGGTATCACGGGAGAATGACCACGGACCATTACGGTCGAAGGGTGCCTGCCCATTCCCATGGCACAATCAACCTTGACCGTCCCACGTGCGAGGCCGATATACTGATTTCCAAGACAGCTGAGTTATACGACAGGATTATCAACCGGGACCTTCTTGTGAGACGTCTCACACTTACAATTAACCGGGTGATGAGAGAAGAAAATGGCCATGGAAGTCCCAGAGCGGTGCAGCTTGACCTTTTTTCGGATTACGATGAAATCAAGCGACAGCAAGAACGCGAGATGTCGGCCAGAGAAACAGAACGCAGACGACAGGAAACAGTTCTGAAAATCAAGAAACTGTTTGGCAAAAACTCCATTCTGAAAGGGCTGAACTATTCCGACGGCGCAACTCAGCGCGACCGCAACCGTCAGATTGGCGGACACAGAGAATAAGAGCTTGTTTAATAATAAATGTTGACGACAGGGTCGCATAGCTTGAGCGGATTTTTGTTCTGCGACGAAGGAGTGTACTTGATGTACACGACTGAGAAGCAGGACGAAAAGCGGCCAAGATATGCGAATGAAGGACAACATAAACAAGTTCAATCCATCTTCCGTAAGTTTAAAAATTAATGAAATTTCAGATTGATTGTAAAAGTATTAGTAGGAATTACCTCCCAGCTGTCATTCGCCGGCATCTTTCCGCTTGCTCTTCGGTCGTTATGGAACCCCATAACTTCCTCATCACAAACGAAAATCTGCTCGACGACTGACAGCCCTGTCGTCAATATTTATTATTAAACAAGCTCTTAATGTTCTGTAATATTTACTTCACCCGTGAAAGCCTGAACCGTCATTAAAATATTTACTATATTTGCTCCAAACCAAAATGAGCAAAATATGAAATACAAGAAGTTTGCCATAGTGATGGCTGCCGTGGTAGTGGGAACGACGTCAGGAGTTAACGCAGTGAAGAAAATTAATGTTGACCATCAGGGTACACTCTCTCAGAAAGTAAAGGATGCATCATGGGAAAAAGGCGAGACAGTGAAAATTTCTGGGTGTCTCAATTCGGCCGATGTAATTAGATTACGCGAGCTTTGTGGACAAAAATATGATTTTTCCCATACAGAACCAGTAATCACTTCCCTTGACCTATCGGAGGTAAGTTTTGCGGAGAACGACACTACTCCTTTCGCACAAAGTCCCACCCGTGCATATCGTCTCCAAGGACGAAATAATCTTCCCGAGTTTTTCTTGTATAAGACTTCGGTGGAACACCTTTTGCTTCCGGCTAATCTTGATACTGCGAAACGCGCTTCTCTTTCGTATATGCCGGTGCGGGAGTTAAAGTTCCCGGAACGGTCCTATGTTCATCCTCAGGCTTATGTTCAGGATTCGATGCTGAGGATATTGCAACTTCCAAAAACATCGCAGCTGATTGGGATGAAGAGCCTGAGTCTTGATTCATTACGTTTTCTCTCCGTGGGAGATGTTGATTATGTGCCGGGAGGGTGTTTCACGGATCTTTCCAATCTTGAAGAGGTTGAATTCAATGGTCTGATCGGCCATATTGACGGCTATACGTTCACGAATCTTCCGAAACTAAAACGAATATCTTTCAATGGTCCTGTATCCTCGACCGGCGGAAGCAGATTCGCTTACAATTGTCCGGAGCTTGAAGAAATAAACATAAGGGGAGTGGTGATAGGTCTCGGTCTTACATCAAATCCGGAATGTCCACGGCTTAAGGCATACCGGATTGATGGCGCTGTGCTTATGACTGGAGACAGTGCGGTCGCAATGCCCACGCCGCTTAACCGGATTGCCTCTTCGGAGAAAAATATGGCAGGGTTTAAAAGACTTCTGGAATATCGTTCAGCGATGATGGGGAATCCGGCGGCAGAAAGTTTTCTTCGTAGGATTTCGCGCTATGATTGCGCAGAGATAGCAGGAATCGCCGATAGTCTGGGCCTTAAATCAGAAGCTGCCCAATTACTTGAACTGTATGAGGCCACAAGAAATCCTGATGAAGGCAAGACGAAGTTGCAAATTCTTAAGGAATCTCCTTCCTACCAATCAGACTCTGTTTCATTCGCTTTTCGGTATGCTCCGGCAACCGATAGCATTCTTGTAATGGATCGGAAATATTATAATCTGGACAGTATAGCCGGTAATGGATGTGATAGCGTGAGAATAAAAAGGATTACGTACTGGTTGCATGATCTTGTGCGTCACGACGGATCAAGTTCCAACCCACAGTGTCGGCTCACCCTTAAGGAAATAGCGGACGTATGTCACAGCGGCAACAGAGGCGTAAACTGTAGGATGATGGCTATAATGCTTTCGGAAGCATTTCAGGCAGTGGGTATTCCGGCAAGATATCTTACATGTCAACCTAAGGGCTGGGACGATGACAGCGACTGTCATGTGATATGTGTTGCCTGGGACCGTGACAATGCCAAATGGGTATGGGCCGACCCTACATTTGCCGCGTTTGTTTTTGATGAGAACGGAATGATGTTACATCCCGGTGAAGTAAGGCAAAGGCTTATAGAGGGTAAACCTCTAAGTATTAATCCGGATGCCAACTGGAATCATTCCTCGATGCAGACAATCGAGAACTATCTGTACAATTATATGGCCAAAAATCTATATTTCATCGAGGCAGTTGAAAATAATTTCCCCGCGCCGGAGGGGAATGGACGATTATATGGAAATAAATATATATTGCTTTCGCCCAAGAATGCCCCCAATCCTCCGTCAAGTAATGTATATACCAGTGATGAATTAAGATTCTGGTGCGCTCCTGATATTCAAATGGCAACGTCGGAGGTCAACTGAGTCCGCCAAAACATCTCGTATTGCAAATATCCAATAAAAAAGGTCTGCCAAATAAATGACAGACCTTTTTTATTGGATATTTGGGGTAAATCCTTAATCCTTAGTCTTCGATGGCAGCTTGCGCAGCTATAATTTAGAACTTCATTTCAGAAGGTTTAGAAACACTATCTAAGCAGGGTCTAAGCGGACTTCAAGCCTTATTATCGGGAAGGAGGATTTATCTTTCGCAACTGAACCGCATTGGAATCGTTAACCTTGCAGTTCAACTACGGTTTCTTATTTCATGGGCTATTCTATTTTGATTGTTTATATACTTGGATCAGCTCGTCCTTGTCGGCGAGGTTGTCCCTTAATGTCTGTATCTGTTCGCGCAGAAGAGCATTGCTTTCCTCATAGTGTTTCACATCGCTTTTCAGTTTCTCGATCTCAGAGAGTATCGCTGCTTCACCAATATTATTATTGGCATCTCCGTTTCCGAGCACCACAGCCGCAAGGTAGGCGTTGACATTTGTGGGAAACTTGCAGAACAGGGCAAAGAAGTTCATTTCAAGGACTTGGCAAACCTTGTAGAGCTTCTTGGTTTCCATCGTATCGCGCTCAAGAATCCGGTTGACGTGTTGCTGCTGCACCCCAATCAACTTACCAAATTCTGTTTTAGTCATGTTTAACTCGTCGAGACGTTTTGCAATCTCCCGACCCACATGAACTGACTTTAGCTCTACGTTAATCATTAATCATCAATCCATTAAACTGTTATAGATGCCTAAAACAGTGGTTCAACAATCTGTTTGTTCAAACAATAATCTGTACATTTGCGTTGATTTTGTAGTTGGTTAACCTTGGCGAGACAGGACTATTGCTGTTGCAAAGTTAATCATTAATCCATCAACAAACAAATATTAAGGTTAAAAATGACAGATAACTTTGTGAAAATCCGCCCTGCAATCATGGCTATGGCTGTTGGTGAAACCATTAGTTCCCGATAGCTAAATTAAAGAGCGTCCGTACACAGGCATCGGAAATCGGAGCTATTACCGAACGACGCTATACGACCCGGACCAACCGTGAGGCACGTACTATATCCATCACTCGCGTAGCATAGGCAAACATTATGGTGTTCCTTCAGTTTACAGACAATCTTGTGCCTTACGACACGTTTCTCAATGACGTGGCAGCAAGAGTCGTCAAGATGATCAAGGCCGGGCGGGATGACCCGGAATATGTGAGCCAGCGAAAGGCTTTTGCCATGTTCGGGAAAGCCAATGTAGAACGTTGGCGACGTCAGGGCAAGATACAACCCAGCAAAAGACCGGGTAAGGTTGAATACCGTACATCCGAATTGCGTTATCTTCAGAGTATTCAACAGGACTACTTCAGTGAATGAATCGGCATGGAGACATTTATAAATGACATCAAACACAGGGATGCGAAGCTCCTCTGTGGTTATCTCGAAACACTTTCCTATCAGGAGAGCGTTGAGTTTGTCGATGAGGTTGTCCGGGCCGCCGGAGTTCACCGTCGCACCTTCTTCAACTGGAAGTATATGTGTTGCCGCATACCCTTGTGGGCAAAGGAGATTATGGAGAATATCGCCGGGAGAACCATCTTCTCCCCCACAATCTATTTTCAAACCGACTACGACAATGACAGAGTTGCAGCCGAAGTGTAATCCGGAGGGGATTTATTGCGTCAAGAGGGCGTGTGCGGAGCTGGGGGTGTCATTCAAGACCTTTCGCCGTTATCGCGAGATGGGTCTGATTGCTCCTGTCAATCCGCAGAACCGGTACCGTCCCAAATTCTCGGGGCAGTCCATTATCGACTGCTGGAAACGACTTACGACACTATGATAAGCGAAAAGACCATACAGGCGGTTCGCGACCTTGATATTGCGGTTGTTCTCAAGCCATACGTCAACCTGACGGCCAGAGGCTCCTCTCTGGTCGGACTTTGCCCGTTCCATTCCGAGAAGTCTCCGTCATTTTCAGTTTCACCGAGAAAGAATCTGTGCTATTGTTTCAGTTGCCACCGGGGAGGCGACGGCATAGCATTTGTCATGGAGAAGGAGAACTGTACTTTCGAGGAAGCCGTCGATAGGATAGCACGGGACAACAACATTCCCCTGGATTTCACAAATAGACAAATGTCTGACAAAGAGATTGAGGATGCGAAACACAGAGAGTCGCTTATGGCGGCTCTCGATGTGGCACAGAAATTCTTTTACGATTCGTTGCGAATAACATTCTCGGATGAAGCCCGCAATGCCCAGGCATACGCCTATGGTCGCTGGCCAGAGGAGTTTTGCTCTACATTTGGAGTGGGATATGCTCCGAAGGATGGTCGTGCATTCATGGAATACTGCAAAAGAAAGGCGGTAGATACGGATTTACTGATTGAACTCGGTCTGCTGAAACGGGACAAGGAGGACAAGGAAAAGATTTATACCGCATTCCGTGAACGTGTTATCATTCCTATACGCAACCGCTGGGGGCGAGTCATCGCTTTCACCGGTCGATATATCGGCACCAATGACAAGGCCGCAAAATATATCAATTCCGACAACTCGGAGATTTACACCAAGGGCGATACAATCTTTGGAATCGACAGGGCTTCCAGAGTGAGGGATGCCGCCAATGTCATTATCGTCGAGGGTGCGCCGGATGTCATGCGCTTTAATATACTCGGATATGATAACACCGTGGCGACACTGGGAACATCATGGACCGACCACCAGTTCGAGCAACTGAAGAAATACTATCAGGCAATCACCTTTGTACCTGATTCCGATGTAAAGGAGGGAGAGTTGTTCGGCCCAGGCTTTATCGCCGTGATGAAGAACGGAGCCGAGGCCATACGCAAGGGATTCGATGTGACCGTAAGAGAGATTCCCTTCGCGGAAGTTGAACTTACAGATGAAGAGCTGAAGGAGTTATATCCCGATGGAGTGCCGGGAGATGCCGTGAGAATCAAGCCCGGCAAGAATGATGCCGACAGTTATCTGAAAACCGCTGTCGATTTCACCTCATTGCCGGAAAAATATTTCATTGTATGGCTGGCCGAGAAGCGTTTCTACGAAGCTGACTCAATTCAGAAGGAACGGAATGCGATGTCGGAGATAGCCGACCTGCTGCGCTATGTCAAGGATTCCCTTACTCAGTCCCAGATAATAGAGCAGCTCTCCAAGATATACGGCAAAGTGAAGATGTGGCGCGATGCCGTCACAATAGCCCGTGGCATTGCCCAACGGAATAAGGAATCAGATGCTCCCACCGATGAGAAGCAACAGAAAATCGAAGACCTCCGTAAAGCCGGGCTCTTCATCCGAAACAACTGTTACTACACAATAGGGAGCGAGGAGGAAGACCCCGTGATAATCTCCAATTTCGTCATGGAGCCGTTGTTCCACATCAGCGATGACAACAACGGCACCCGCCTGTTCAAACTTATAAATGAGTATGGCGACACAAGGGAGATGGAGATCAGAGAGTCTGAAATGTGTTCGCTTGCCGCCTTCCAGCAGAAGACCGGTACTCTCGGCAATTTCATATGGCTTGCCAAGATAGACAAGCTCAACAGGATAAAACGCTACCTCTATGCCAGGACGGACACTGCGGAGCGTGTGAGAAAGCTCGGCTGGAACAGCGAGGAAGATTTCTTCGCGTTCGGCAACGGCATTCTCGCCGACGGTCAGTTTCTCAATGTAGATGACCTCGGTATTGTCAGGGGAGTCAACGGCAAAGCATACTATATTCCGGCACAGGCGAAAATGTATCGCAACAATCCGGAGATATACCAGTTCGAGCGACTGATGGTGTATGGCGACCTCGGAGGAGTGTCGCTGAAAGGATTCGCAACGAAGCTGATCGAGGTTTTCGGTGAGAATGCGAGAATTGCCCTCTGCTATCTGTTCGCAACACTCTTCCGAGATGTCATTTTTCAGAAAACGCGCCATTTCCCCATCCTCAATCTCTTCGGCGAGAAGGGAACCGGCAAGACGACCCTCGCCACTTGCCTCCAGTCATTCTTCATTCACGGCGTGGATCCGCCAAACCTTAGCGTAACCTCCATTCCGGCGATGAACGACCGTGTGTCACAGGCCGTCAACACCCTTGTTGTGTTCGACGAGTACAAGAACGACCTTGACGTGCGTAAGGTCGGATTCCTCAAAGGCTTGTGGGGAGGCGGCGGTCAGACGAAAAAGAACACAAACACCGACGGCATGGCATCCCAGACTATCGTGAGCACCGGAATAGCCATCTGCGATCAGGACAAGCCCACACAGGATATGGCGCTCTATACCCGTGTCCTATTCCTTGAATACACCAAGACATCGTTCAACGCCACCGAGAGGAAACGGTATGAGGAGCTTGTCACCCTATGCAACATGGGTCTCACACATCTGACGGTGGAGCTGCTGAAACACCGTCGGCTCTTCGAGAAGAATTTCCCGGAGGCATACTCCATGGTAAAGCGTGAGTTTGGTTCCAGACTCAGTGAAACAACCATTCATGAGCGAATATTCGGCAACTGGGTCATCGCTCTCGCCACATTCCGGACACTGGAGACGGTTCTTGACCTGCCATTCAGTTACAGCGAACTGTTCGATACCGCCGTCAAGGGAGTCATGCATCAAAACGAGCTGGCTCAGGAAAGCTCCGAGGTCGGCGATTTCTGGAACACACTTCAAGGACTGCAGTCAGCCGGAAAATGTGTGAACGGTGTGCATTTCCGCATAAAGTATCTCACGAAGTTCCGGGCTATCGGCTCATCGGATGATATAGAGTACAAGGAGTCACGTCCCATACTGTATCTGAATGCTGCCGCCGTATCATCGCTTTTGGGTGGGCGCAGCGGCATGGGTGCGACGGCAAACCGCTCCTACTGGTCCACGATTCTCTCGTATCTTAAATCGCATACATCCTATCTTGGCTTGAAGCAGCAGCGTTTTGACTTGCTCCTTGCCAATGGCTCGCCCGACTATTACTATGAGACAGTAAACGGCCAGCAGGTTAGAAAGCAGAATGTGACACGCCCACAGGCTTTGTGCTTTGATTATCTCAGAATCAGGGATGACTTCGGTGTAAGTCTCGAGACAGAGGCCATGACCGATGCCGAGAGGCTTGCCGAGGACTACGAATCCACAGCAGAGAATCATCCCGGAGATAGCATGGAACAGGATACGAGGCCAGCCCCTGATTTATTCAACAACTGACTGTCAAAAGATTCCGACAAATAGACCACTACATTATCACCCATCATATCAAGGCTATCGAAAGGTAGCCTTTTATTCTTTCCTAAAAATCATCGAAAATAAAACCCACACGTTTTTGACATGACATTCTTGACAAAACCTAACGATAGAAATATCAACGTATTGTATTCGCTTGTCATCCTTGACAAACCTTGACAAGCATTGACAAATCAGATTTGCCAGAGAATTTCCAAGCCACGACTTGACAAATCATCGGCTTTATATCTTATATCTTTTCTTTTTGAAAAAGAGCTAAAGTGGTATGGAATAAGGGCTTATGAGGCATGGAACGGAAGCCTTGCAGAGCCGTGTCAACGTGTCAAGGCTGTCAAGGTCGAAACATATATACCTTTTCGTTTCAGAAAACAGTAATTCTTCTCCCGATGCCTGGAGTTCTACCCTTTGGAGGATTTGGTTCACCCTACTCCCGCATTTTCCAATCTATTCCCACAAACTCCAATATTCGCCTATTGTTCAGTATATTATATGTCGCTAATTTTGCGTATGGAACGCAAAAGAAACATACAGGAATATGAGGAAGAGTGATTTTGCCATGAAGATTGAGCCGGAGTTTCTGTATTCCGTGGGGCAGGCAGCAAGATATTTCGGTGTTCACCGATGCACCGTCTACGCATACGTCGCCAATCGGGAGAAACCGCTGCCACACCTCATATCGGTAAGAAGCGGCAGAATCATCTTTCTCGGTCAGACACTTATCGAATACAAGTTGAACGGCCTCCCGAAGAAGGGCCGAAAACGGAAAAACACACCGCGTGGCGGCTTCGCCAATGAGTCAGACAAGGATTGAATGAATGGAAATTGCCATGTTGGTTATGTTTGGGATTCAGTTGAGATTGAACCACGGCAAGTCGAGAAGGGATATTCCCTTTTCGGCTGCCGTGGAAAGCTCAACTGCAAGCAGCCATGCATGGGTTCTCATCTCGTCCATGTCGTCAACGGTTTTGAGATAACTCGCAGGTGAGACATCTCCTTTGTTCTCCATCCACTCACACGCATAGCGTTCGGGGTCGAGTGCATCGACAAAGGAGATGATCTCATCCACGAGCGATGAAATCCGACCGCCAGTCATTGCCGCCGTGAAACTGAACGGCAGACCGTTCCTGGTTATCCGCTGGAAGTCGAAGTAAAACGAATTATCGCCGCAAGCAGTTATCGAAACCTGCCAGCCACAGCCTACTGCAATTCTAATTATATCACTATGTATCATCTTCAATCTAATTGTAATAGGTACATTTTTTCATTTATTCCGCACCGCAGCCCCGCCGAGTCCGAGAGGATCCGGCGGGGTTTTCGGTAGATATGGCTGCGCTTCAGTACTCCTCCGGCACCTCCATTTCTTTTATTGCCTCCAAAAGTTCTTCAATCATCTTCTCGGTGGCTTCCATGTCTTCAAGCACAGCTCTCATGCGGTATGGCGCACCGTTTCTTCCGTGTCCGAACTGGTCGAGCCATATGTACGTCTCGTAGTCAACATCAAAATCCTCGTAATACTCCTCTATATTCTCTATGAGGGAGTTGATGTTGGCGCATTTCATTTCAGCCGAGAATGAGAAGTCGCGTCCTGCCGGAGTGAACTTGCCAAACTCAAACTCCGCTGTCTGCTTCTTGTAGATTATTCCTGCTTCCACCTTCCAGCCTTTCGACTTGGCACATTCAACTACAGCGTCGGTCAAATCGTCTATATACATATTGTTATTGTTACGGTGTGTTGTGTCAGCCGTAGCGGAGAGTGCCACGGCTGACGGGGTTGTTCAATCCTCGAATCTTGCGAGAAACTTCTGTAAGCGGTCATCGCGTAGGTTCTTCAAGGCGATCGGCTTGAAGTTGGTCTGCTGCCTCACTTGAAGTTTGCCGTAACCTTGTGCGCTAAGGTCGAGTTCGACTTCGGATAACTCGTTGAGTGACACATAGCCATACTCATCCTCGATTAGACCGGTCACTATGGCGAACATGATGGTGTCGCCTCCCTCTCGTTCGCCTTCAAGTATAAACCATCGGGCGGAGCCGAGTGCGAAGATTGCGCGGCAAATTGCTTCCTTTCCCTTGCCGTCCTGGGAATAGAGGGGGTAGTCCTTCAAAGCTTCCTCCAACTGGGGTGTCTGTAGTCTGCACATATTCAGTCAAATATTATTTCGTCGGGGTAAACTTCAATGGTGGCTCCGCTGTTAAACTCAATGATAAAGCGGTAGCCGTTTCGCCCCACCACCGTGGCGCGATGGTATCCGCGCCATGGGGTGTCGAGTTCGCATTGCCGTCCGTATTCGGGAAAATCGGTGTTATTCATATAAGTATAAGCTTGTTTTGAATACTTCTGTATGACAAGTAATTAAGCATTACGCATTATGAATTAAGCATTGTCATAGTCGGGGTCAAAAATGAGGTCAGCCTCGATTAGATGGTTGTATGCCTCGGCTGCGAGACGCGAGGCCCACTCGTTGCGGTCATCGTAACGGCCTTTGCGGTAGTTGTGGGCGAGTCCTTTCATGTAGCCCAACATTACCTTAAACGCCTGCTGCTGGAGATAGCGGTGCATGGTTGTCATTGCCATGCCGGTCTTCTCGGTGCTGCTCACTTTGCCGTTTACAAAGTTCTCGAAGTCGCGGACAAACTCCTTGTCGCCCTCGGCTATCTTCATGAAGTCGATGTCTGTATTCATGTCTATGGGGATTAGATGGTTGCTTGATTATAGATGGCTGGCTCGGCAGACACATTATATATGTAATCGCCTGAGCGCACCAAAAGGCAGTCAGCTCCATAATAGAGCTTCTTCATGCCTCGGACACTTCCTGTCTTGTGGAAGTTCGGGAAGCGGTTGATGCCGACACGGCGTCCCTCCTCGATTGTCATTTTCTTTACTCTCATAGTTCCTTATTATTAATGAGTTCAATTCTTTTTCCCTTTTTGTGAAGCTCCTTTGAGCTTCTCGGTCGGGAGAACCGTTTTTCGTGCAAGTACACACTGCGGACACGAGGGAACATAAGGCAAGAGTAGAGGCGATGACTGCGACCGAGATACCCATTTTTGAGGCACGAAAAAATGTGGAGGCTCACGGTCGCAGTCATCGCCGGAAAGCGTAGCGGCTCTTGCCGTTGCTCCCGTCCGCAGTATCTTCGCACCGAAAAACCTCTCCGACCCGGAAGCGCAAAGCGATGCAATCAGAAAATGCTGTACTTGTAACTAAATAACGGCAAATAATTTGGAGATTTGCCGTTATTTAGTTAACTTTGCACTTGATATACAAAGACTCCAATGACAGAGACACGCACTGCCATACTCACGTTTGCCGAGAATCGGGATAGCTTCCGGTTCGCCGAACTGTTGTCGTATCTCAACGGACTCTTTGAGATTTCGAAGGTCACGCTCTCCTGGTATCTCAGGGAAATGATCAACGACAATATTATCTTCAAGCTTGGCCGTGGCATATATACGGCTCACAAGGTGCATACATCGGAATACACGCCACGCCTGAGGACCAAGGCTGTGAAAGTCGGCAAAATTATCGCCCGTAAGTTTCCATTTGTCTCGGTCTGCATACTCGATGGTCAGGTCTTTGCTGATTTCCAGCATCATATTTCCTCCAACAATGTAATATATATGGAAGTGGACCGTGATGCCATGGAGTCAGTCTTTCATACCCTGAAACATGAGGGATATGCCGCGTATCTCAATCCGTCGAAAGATTTTGTATATGACAACATCGACTTGTCGAAGGAGGCTGTGATTGTAAAGCCTTTGATTTCCGAATCCCCACTTTTGAACTTCAAGGGAGTCAAGACTCCGCGTCTGGAGAAAATTCTTGTTGATATCTATTGTGACGATGACTTGGACTATCTTCATGGCAACGAGTGGAGCCGGATGTTCGACAACGCTCTTTCGATGTATTCAGTCAACCGAACCGCAATGCTGCGATATGCCTCGCGACGCAATGCCAAACCGGCCATAGAGAAGGCCATAGAAAACTTGGGAACCCACAATGATTAAACCACACTGTTTCGGCAAGGACTGGTTTCAGTCAATGTCGAAGAAATACCGTTACAACGACCTCGGCATTATCGAAAAAGTCATCAGGGCCTTTGCTCTCCTCGACCTTTTGGCCCGCTCAGGCTGCCCTTATATCTTCAAGGGTGGCACATGCGTCGGTCTGATACTCGGCGACAAGACACGCCGACTTTCAATCGACATTGACATTATCTGTCCTCCCGGTACAAATGTCGAAGAATACCTTGACCGCATAAGCGAGTTTGGTTTTACGAGAAAAGAACTGGTTGAACGCCGTCAGGCCGGAAAAGATATTCCAAAGAGCCACTCCAAGTTCTTCTATCAGATAGCTTATACTGACCGTTCCAACCAGGAGTCATATATCCTGCTTGATGTTTTGTATGAGGATACCCACTATCAGCAGGTGAATGAGATAGAGGTCATCAACCAGTTCATCGAACTTGATTCCGAGCCGTCGATTGTAAGGGTTCCATCCATAGGCGATATTCTCGGCGACAAGCTGACGGCATTCGCTCCCAACACCACCGGCATACCTTATTATAAGAATGGCAACTCCCGTGGCACCGAAATCATGAAGCAGGTCTATGACATAGGTCGTCTGTTCGATGCTGTCGAAGATCTTGAGCTTACAGCCAAATCGTTCGGTCGCATTGCTCTGGTGGAACTTGGCTACCGTGGTCTTGGCGCAGACCCGTCGGTAATCTACGAGGATATACGGCAGACCGCACTTTTAATTGCCACTCGGGGGCTGGAGGGAAAAGGAGACTTTGCTTTGTTGCAAGATGGTATCAAGCGGCTCGGCAACTTCATTTATGAGAACAAATACTTTATCGAAGATGCCATAGTCGATTCGGCAAAAGCTGCTTATGTCGCCACCTGCATAGAAAAGGGACAGTCAGAGTTATTGAAGTTCGACTTATCCAGGCTTACTGCCGAAATGAATATCGACAGGAAGCTGCCGGTTAAACTCAATAAATTAAAGAAGACACGTCCGGAAGCATTCTATTATTGGTATCTAATTGACCAGATTTTATAAGAAAGAAAAAATACCTTACTAAACAATGGTAAATTGCAATGACATTTGCCATTGTTTAGTGTTGGAAAGTAGTTGTAATTATGATAAAAGAGACACGGCTGTCGCCGGAAATGGTTGACGCTCTGGAGCAAGCTATTCGCGAGGCTGTGCAGGAACGCATAGACACCGACCCTGATGTTGCCGACTGCTATCTACGCATCATCCCGGACAACTGGCATGTCCAAGTGATGTATATCGAGGAAAGCAATCTCACCGCTCCCAACCGTGATGTGGCGTTGCTCAACCTCATGTACGACCTCAAAGATTCTTACGGCGGCAATGAAATCTGGATGCTCAACGATGAAGCCATCCATGACCTCGCACAGTCTTATGGAGAAATGATAGAAATTGACATTTGCATGAATTAAGTGCAATCAATTAGCATTAATTAACATTGGAGTGCAAGAATCCCGCACCCTTGACTGCTAATTTTGCGGTCAAACAATAAATCATACATCATCAAATTATCAAATTTACTTCGATATGTCAATTATAATCATGTTACTGGTTCTTCCATGCTGGCTTTTGCAAGCTCTCAAAGATGGAGGGAATATTTAGTAGTGATTTCAGAAATAAGCCTTTACGCACGATTTTTAAGGCTTATGGCACCGCTTATCTCAGAAATTTTTGTTAACTTTGCATTTCAAGAACGAATATATCTGAAAAATGACCAATAACTACTGACAAAGACTTACGGCGAGAGCTGAAAACTTTGAGAATACCCTTGTAGTCGTTACGGGCTTTGGTCGGCCTTCAGATGCTACTTGGGTATTCTCATTTTTTATTATCATGACTCAGCGAGAATTGCAAAAAAATAGTCCTTATACAGCCGGCATGACTGGTTGCGGCTTTATGGTCGATGAAATGACCAGAGCACTTCCTTTATTTATGTCCGAGGCCTCCGATGCGCTTCTCAAACAAGAAATACAGAATAACGAAGTCCTTTTAATCACTTCATTGAAGACTCGGCAACGTGCCGTATCAGAATTTAATAGGCGCTTCAAGGCAGTACCGTTATCATTTTGGGAAACATATTTGTCTCTGTCCCCCAAAATGCAGATACTTGCAATGTTTTTTGTTTTGTTGAAAGCCTACAAACTCTATTTTGATTTTCAGGTTGAAGTAGTTCGCAACAAGTGGAACTCCTTCAACCAAACAGTATCAAAGAATGATTTTCTTGCCGCAATTTCTGACATTGCTTGCAACGACGAGTTTGTAGACTCTTGGAGCGACAATACCCGTGACCGCGTCGCTTCTGCATTTCTCAGTGTGTTAAGGAAGGTCGGCTTTATCTCTGATAAAGACGGCGACCTTCGCCAACTGGAATATTCCGACGAAGACTTGTCATTCTTCGTCCGCATCGGTGAGCCGTGGTTCCTCGATGCCATTTTGATTCCACCTTATCGTATCGAAACCATTAAATCCATCGCGTTATGAGTGAGGTTGTTGTTGACAGACTTTATGAACGCCTTTGCAAACCGGACTTTCAGGACACGCCTCACGGAGACCTGTTCTACAACTATTTCATAGTTCCCTACGACCCGGCAAAGGAATACGAAACGCGCGAACGTATTCAATGGTACCGCGATAATCTGATTCGCCCTACGAACTATGTCAATGCGTTGCACATCGACATTTTCGAGGAATTTTGCAATTACCTCGACAATAAACCTTTCGGTAAGAAATATCCATCGTATCTGAAATATCTTATCGAGAAAGAATCCAAGGATCCGGAAAGCTCCGAGGGAGTTGCCCGTTCCTTGACTCAACAAGCCCAGGGCGATGCCTTCATTCAGTATATCCACGACAGAATTGTGGCGCATAAAGAAGCCGAGACCGAGAACAAGACACCTTACGTCTTTATTTCGGGGTTCGGCAATATATATCCATATCTTCGCCTCTCCACTTTCCTCAATAAATACGAAGAATACAACCAAACCCACGCATATAAGATATTCGTGTTCTATCCCGGCGAGCCTGACGGCAACTCCTACAAGTTGTTCGACCGTTTCGCCGACCAACATGTGTATCGTGCGGCCCTCATTCTTGACTTCCGAAATTAATACGTCATGGCAGACTTCAAATATTTATACGAACTATACGACAAGGAAATTGACCGTCCGTTCAACCCCGCGGTCAATGCGTCAGATTTCAAAAAAGCTACCGTCGACGCCGAAATTGACGAGTATGTTTTCACTGAAGAAATCATAAACAACATTTACAATGTGCTTTCTGCAATCCGAGACCGGCAGACTGCCCACAACGGCATTTGGATTAACGGTTATTTCGGTTCGGGTAAGTCTCACTTCCTGAAATTCCTCGATTATTGCCTACATCCCGATTACAACACTCGCGCCCTTGCCCGTCTCGCCGAGGCTGTCAAGGAACACGACCCACTCCAAAACCCACAGTCAAGATGTGAGGTTACTGTCGCTGATGTCAATGCTCTCACTGACTGGCTGCGCACAGCGTCGGTCGAGACCATTCTGTTCAACATCGGGTCTGTCGCCAATTCCAACACCAATCAGCAGAAGGTATTTACCGAGGTGTTCTGGCATGAGTTGAACCGCCACCGCGGTTACAACACATTCAATCTGCCGTTGGCTCAATATCTTGAAAAGGCTCTTGACTCAAACGGCAAATTCGACGAGTTCAAGCAGAAACTCGATGACGAATTTGGCTGGAACTGGAAAGAAATGGCCGCCGAACTTGCCAATACTGAACTCGACACAGTTCTCGAAGCAGCCAAGGATGTTATGCCGAGTCTGTCAATTGACGTTATCCGTCAGCGTATTGTCAAGAACGACTTCCCCCTCACTGTGGAAGCGTTCATGAATGAGCTTCACTCTTTTGTGGCATCCAAGCCCTCCAACTTCCGCCTCGTGTTCTTTGCCGATGAAATTTCACAGTTCATCGACAACCGGAGCGCACTTCTGCTTCAACTGCAGCAGATAGTCAGCGACCTGCACGAGGCTTGCGATGGCAAAGTGTGGATAGCCTGCACCGCCCAACAGGACCTCTCCGAAATTCTCGGCGACTGCCATATCTCCAAGACAACCGACGATTACGGTAAAATCATGGGGCGTTTTCAGGTCAAGGTCTCGCTCAAAGGCACCAACTCCGAATACATCACACAGAAACGTATCCTTGATAAGAAAGGCTCTGCCGCCATCGCTCTCGAAGAACGCTTTGATAAGATACACAGCAACATCACCGCTCAGTTGCTTCTCCCTACGGGCTACAACACCTATCGCTCAAAGGAGGAATATGCCGCCTACTATCCCTTCGTTCCTTATCAGTTCACTCTGATGATGAACATTTTCGATGCTTTTGTCGCTCAGAACTTCGTGGATAAAGAGGTAAAAGGTAATGAGCGAAGCATCATCAAGATTACCCATTCGGTAGCCAAGGACACCAAGGACCAGGAAGTAGGCAATATTATCTCCTTCGACCAGTTCTATAACGCCATGTTCCGCGGCTCCCTCACTACCAAAGGGCAGAAGTCCATCGCCACGGCCAACAATGTCATAGAGTCATACAATGTCAACCGCGAACTCGGCGAGCGTGTGCTGAATGTGCTCTTTATGATTTGCAACATGGACGAGCAGCAGCGTCGTGTGTTCCCGGCAACCGCCGATTACGTCACTTCGCTTCTGATGCGTGATGTCGACGAGAATAAGCTGAAACTCAAAAATGATGTGCAGGGAGTCATCGACTACCTGTGCGACAATAATATTCTCCGCCGCGATACTCTCGCCGACGGACATACAGAGTTCTACACCTTCTTCACCGAGGAAGAACGTCGTGTCGCCGCTTCAATCGGCAACCAGTATGTCGACAACGACTTCATGGCAAACCTGCTGATCGATTTCTTCAAGGAATATCTCGCACCGCAGAACCGCGAGTCCTACTGTTCCTCGAAATTCTCTGTGGGCGGCATTGTCAACGGAAAGACATTCCTCACTTCCAATGCCGATATTTCCGTGGACTTCGTGCTCGAATACGACGGTACCGTTCACGAGTATGCGTTCCGCAATATCGAGAACCATCTTGCCTTCTTTATGGCCGACGGATTTTCGGCGGATCCGCAACTGCGAAACCGCCTCACATGGATTTGCAAGGTGCGCAAATTCCTCCAGTCGCCCGACGGTCAGAGCACGTCCGACACACGCAAGGCAGCACTCGACAAGTTCCGTCAGATGGCCGCCGATGAGTACAAGGAGATTCAGAAAGCGTTGAAAGCGCTCTTTAATTCGGCTCAGGTCATATCGTCTAATCAGCAACTCGCTGTCGCTTCTTCGACCAAGGACAAAGATCGCTACAACGAAGCGGTAGCCCGCCACTTGCAGAACGTATATCCCTACGCAAAACTCGCCGTAGGCACATCCGTTCCCCGAAGCGAAGCCGACCTCAAATCGAAGATTCTGCGCCCGGCTCAGAAAGAAGAATATACCGGTGTCAATCAGACTCTATCAACTCCCGAAACGGAGATTGAGAATTATCTGAAACGTCGTGGCGGTGAAGCCAATCTCAAAGACATTGTCAAAGAGTTTGGTGCCGCTCCCTACGGTTGGAGCCAAGAGGCAACCATCTTCTTCGTCAACGAGCTTGTCCGCCGCAACGTCCGCGAATTTACCTACAACAATGCCGAAAATCCCGACCGCAACATCATTGCCAACAACGTACTGCGCGACACGGCGAAGTTCATGGTAAAGGCGACCAAGGAAATACCGCAAAGCGTCATAAATGCTTTCCTTGATGCCTGGCACGATATTTTCGGCGAAGCAAGTTCCCCTTCTTCCGGACATCCGGCTGACATACATAACTGGGCGAAGGAGATCCTCAATGCCAAAATCGGCAATGATCAGGATGCTGTCAACAAGCTCGGTGGAAGTTCTTCGCCTGTAGCCGTCTGGCTCACTCAGTCGATAGGACTTATCAAGAAATGGCTGCAAGTCAGAGAAGATGAGCCATTCTTCCGCCGTATTACTGCTGACCGAGCCGAGGCTAAAACGTTGATGGACCAAACCAAACAGGTCCGCCAGTTAGCCGACAATCCCACTATGCTCAAAGCATACGAGGAGTTCATCAAGTTTGTCAACGACAACCGCGACAACTGGGAATATCTTCCCTCATCGTGCATGGCCGATGTGGAAGGACTTCGTGCTATCCTCACCGAGCAGTGGCCCATTGATAAGATGCGTCACTACAAGCAGATGAAGCAGAGTCTAAGCAAAGCACTCGACGAAGTGCGTAATGCTCTGCGGCAGCGAATTGAGTCGAAACTATATTCGCAAGATGCGGAAGTGGCTGCCTTTGCAGCGGAGAATCAGGTAAGTTACGAGTCGAATGTCAGGGCTGCTATTACTCGCGCCACCGTTTCATCAAATATTGCCGTCCTGCAAGCCAATGAAATGTCCAACGACTGGTTCACGGCTGAAATCTCCCGCATCAACGCCGAGGTGGCCCGGCGCAATCAGCCAAAACCGAAACCTCAGCCGGGTGGAGGTGGAAGCGGTCCGAAACCGACAACAAAGGTGGTTACGTTCCGACTTCAAACACCCTCACTGTCGAACATTAAAAACGCCGACGATATTGAAGCATACCTCAATCGTCTGCGTAAACAACTCACTAACAAACTCGCCAATCTGAACAGTGGCGACGAAATACAAGTGCTCTGATATGAATACTAACTCATTGAAGCGTTTTGCCACCGTTGCCCGCAATCTGCTCATGCAGGGTGTGTGCAACCGTCTTGAAGCCGTTGGGTTTAAGAACGATGGCTCGGTGCGTGTTGAGCCGAAGGCATCGGGCAACTCCGCCATTTTCGATGGTCAGGTCATAAACGACTCTCACTTTGTGGCTCGCTGGAATGCCCTGCGCGACCGCATTGCTTCGCATGGTGTCAAAGAGGTAATTGAGGAAGCCGCCTATACATGGTTCAATCGGTTTATGGCTATCCGTATTCTCGAATACAACAGTCTTGCCCCGGCATTGCTCGACTACGAGAATACCGAAATCCGCATACCGCGTATAGTGACAGATGCCCGTGCGGGGAAGACCCCTGTGCTTTCCGATGAAGGCCGTGCTTCTCTCGAGGCTGTCATCGGTGATGGGCGCCTCTCATTTGAGCAATTTTCAATACTCATCCGTGCATACTGCGAGAACAATCCCATCATACGCAAATGCTTCGGTGGCATCACTGATTATACCATGCTTCTTCTCCCTGCCGATATCCTTGGCGAGAATGGGTTCATCGACCTGCTAAACAAGGGCGGTGAGTTTATCGAACCGGACGATTATCGCAAGCCCGAACTGATAGGCTGGCTCTATCAGTTCTATATCTCCGAGAAGAAAGATGAGGTTTTCGCCAAAAAGGGAGGGTACGACAGCGACGAAATCCCCGCCGCAACCCAGATTTTCACACCCAACTGGATTGTGAAATATATGGTCGAAAACACTCTCGGTCGCATCTATCTCGACAATAATTCCGATTCCACTATTTCCGAGAACTGGAAATACCTCGTGACGCCGGCAGAGCCTACTCCCGACGATGCCATTCTGCGCTATGACTCGCTCGAAGACCTGAAATGTGGCGACCTCTCTTGCGGCTCCGGCCACATCCTCAATGAGATGTTCAACCTGCTTTATTCCCTCTATGCCGAGGACTTCTATTCGCCACGCGAGGCAATAGAATCCATACTCACAAAGAACATGGTCGGCATAGACCTTGACGACCGCGCCCGTCAGCTTGCTCAATTCGCGCTTCTGCTGAAAGCGTGTCAGACCGACACAGCTTTCGCCGACGGCCACTGTATGCCGCGCATCTACTCGATGCCGGAGGTCAAGGCAGGTAATTGGCCCCACATCCACGGCGAGATTGTCAAAGCATATTCAATAGTCGCTCCTTCTCAGAATACATTCAATGAAGTTGAGACGGCGCTTCAACTTATGGAGGATGCAAATGTGCTCGGCTCCATCATGAAATTTGACATCAGCAAAGAAACGCGCAAGTATATTTCTTCCATTGTAAATGCTTACGAGAATGAGCCTTTAGAAATTCCAAAACTAGAAAAGGTAAATTTTCCCACTAAATTTGAGGTGTACGCCGGCTGGATTGGCAAGGAGCCAAAAGATGTTCAGTATTTCGATTCATTTGCCCCAATAGTCGATGCTTTCCGCATCATCCTTGCTCTTACCGACAAGTATGCCGCCCTTTGCATGAATCCACCGTATATGCCGACAAGCAAAGAGGCGACGTTGAAATCATACGCTGCAAAAGAATACCCCGATTCTAAGGCTGACCTGTTTGCAATATTTATGGATGTTGCCATTCATCGTTTACGCAAGCACGGCAAATACGGCATGATTAATATGCAATCGTGGATGTTCCTCGGCTCATTTGAAGCGCTCCGAAAGAATATCATCGAGAATCAGCAGATTGACTCTCTGCTTCATCTCGGACCGCGAACTTTCGATGAACTTTCCGGCGAAGTAGTGCAAAATGCAGTTTTCGTCATCTCCAAAGAGAAGCCGACTTATCCGGGTGTCTATTACCGACTTATTGACGGTTCCAACTGTAAATCTAAACGCGATATGTTCCTTTCAGGAAACTATCGTTATGTAGTATCAGATCAAACCCAGTTTGAACAGATTCCGGGAGCGCCTATTGCATATTGGGTAAGTGAAAAATTGGCCGATTTATTTGTAAATGAAAAAATTTCTAACCATGCTCGTCCTTCTAAAGGCATGATGCCTGGGAGTGACAATATAATGATGTTTTGGGAGCCATCATATCATAACATTACCTTTAGCACTTATACACACGAACAATCTTCTATCGAAAATTGCAAATGGTATCCTTATTTCAAAGGTGGTGGTTTTCGTAGATGGTATGGGTTAGGATATTATGTTGTAAACTACCTTCATGATGGGTTAAAAGTTAAAGCAGGAGATAGAAATCCATCCATATATTTTAAAGATAATATTAATTGGACAAAAATTTCATCTGGTAATTTTTCGGCTCGCACAGGTCTGGAAGGAGCTTTATATGATGATGCTGCATGTCAATGTTATGTTTATGACAAGCATAATTATCCGTATATTTTGGGCTTACTAAATACAAAGTTTGCACAAGAGTGCCTTTCAATTATTAGCCAAACCTTTAATTATATTTCGGGTGACATTGCTAAAATACCATTAATTTTCAAAAGTCTCGATTCCGTTTCATTTCTTGTAAAAAACTGTATCTCAATCTCCAAGCAAGATTGGGATGCTCACGAAACGTCGTGGGATTTTGAGACATCTCCGCTGCTTGCGGTAGATAATCAGACCTACTGCGACAATATAGACTGGATGATTGAGTGCCACTGTCGCAAAATAGGGGAGCAAATCTGCATCGACCCGGAAGCACCCGAGTTAGGCTCGCTGAAATGGCGTTACGACCAATACTGTCAAAAGTGGGAGTGCCTGTTCGACCGTATCCATCACAACGAGGAAGAACTAAACCGCAAGTTTATCGACATCTACGGACTACAGGATGAACTGACTCCGGATGTTGCCCTCGAAGATGTTACCATTCTTCAGCAGGGCGAAATCAAGATAAAGGGTAATGAAGACGGATATGTGCTGAACATTGATGGCTCAAATTTGCAGATACCAGTATCGTTACCAACCCGAATCGAATGGCAGAAGGATGTTGTCATCAAGCAGTTCATCAGCTATGCCGTGGGCTGCATGATGGGGCGTTATCGTCTTGACCATCCCGGTCTGGCTATTGCGCATCCCAATCCGACCCCGGAGGAATATGCGCCTTACACAGTGCCTCAGACCGGTGAACAATGGTGGATTGACGATGACTGCATTGTGCCGATGATGGGCGAAGACTCACCCTTCCACGACAATGCCGCAAACCGCTTCACTGAGTTTGTTCGTGTGGCCCTTGGCAATGAATATCTCACCGAGAACATGAACTTTGTTCGTGACGCTCTCGGCAAGGATGTGGTCGATTATTTCCGCTCGGACTTCTATAACGACCACAAGAAGATGTATCAGAACCGACCGATCTACTGGATGTTCTCATCCAATCAGAAAGGGAAACGCGCGGCGTTCCAGTGCCTCGTGTATATGCACCGCAAGAATCGTTTCACTCCGGAGCATATACGCACCAACTACCTGCTGCCGTATATCGACAATCTCGCCGCACGTGAAGCGGAACTGAGCGCTCGCAGTTCGCTCTCTGCAAAGGAGAACAAACTGCTCAAACAGCTTCGTAGCGACCTTGAAGAATGTCGCGACTATCAGCTCCGCCTACACGAGTTCGCCGACCGTCAAATCGAAATCGACCTCGATGATGGCGTAGTGAAAAACTACGCCATCTTCGCCCCGGTCCTCGCCAAACTAAAGTAACACTATGACTCTACAAGATAAGATATACGCATATTTTGACCGCGACCCTCGGCTTCACGTCTTGTTCGTTTTCGACAACGACGTGGCTCAGACTTTCACGTCCGAGCTTGAAGCTATCGAGTGGCGCGACGGCTACCGCCTTGTAGTGTTCGACGGCCTGTCGTGGCTCGGCGTAAAATACGCCATCGAGCACGATTGGAAAGACGATAACATAGTTCTCGTTTTCAATCGACTCAGTCCGTCAGACCCAAGCAGCGTTGAGACCTTCCCTTTGGCAGGTCTGCTCGCCGCCAATGCCGAGTATCGAAGCGAGGGCTACGAACAGTTCATGCAGCACTATGGCATACCTGACACTTTCGCTACTCTCGTCAAGAACCATGTCGACGAGTTCGACCGCGAAAAATTCGCAAAAATTCTGCGACCTTACTTCTCTGCTTCGGAGTTCACCGAAGACAGAGTCATGCGCGGTCTCGTGTCGGGTTATATGGGCGAGTCTAAAATGCTTTCCTGGGAGGAAATCATCTTGAAGCTGATAATCTGGGACGGCTTTCCCGATGAATACACCAAGAAAGCCGAGGCATTCTACACTTCTCTCAGTCGCAACAGAGATGTTCAGGATTACTTCAACAAGATAATCTCCGGTTACTTCGACCTGACTATTCAGCCGATTAAGCCGACCAACCGCTGGAAAGAGTTTGCCGAAGCTATGAAGTATAACTCAATAGTTCAGCTTCTATCGGCAAACACCTCTGACAGTTACATTCGTCTTAAAGTGTCGGATTCACTACGCATCGAACGGCTCAACAAACTTGTTGAGACCGCTCGGCTTTTGTCCCGACAGCAGCGCGAACTTTTCTACAAGGCGTATGAAAAGTTGTCGCCTGACATCAGAGAGGAAAGTCTGCTCGCCACCTACGGGGTCGGCGCAGACTATTATGTAGTATCTCCGGCTATGGCAGACGCTATGGTTACTGCCATCGCCAATGATTACCTCTCGTCGGATGCCGATAAAGCCATCAGTCTTATAACCTCGCTTCGTTCAAAGGTGGAAGAAACGTCGCCGGTACACAAGGCTTTTGAATACGCCTTGGCGGTCGCTTCTTTCTATGAGAAGCTGAACCGCGTCGGCTCCGTTGTCCTCAATTCACCCGACGAGTATATCGACCGATATATCGGCGACCTCTATCTGTTTGACCTGTACTATCGTCAGTCAATTCAGAAATACCACGCTGTCGATGATTCTCTCGGATGCTTCTCGGCTCTTGAAGCCTCGAAACATAATCTCGACAGCGAGTATGCCCGCATCGCTAACAAAATCAACACCGAGTGGGTGCGATGCCTCAAAGAGCGTGGCAACGGCTTCGCCGAGATCACTCACGCTTTGCCCCAACAGGGTTTCTTTAAGTCGGTCTACGACTCGACCGTGAAACAGGCTATCATCATCTGCGATGCCTTCCGCTATGAAATAGCGAAAGAACTTGTGGAGCGACTTGCAAAGGACGGCAAACGCTATACTGCCGAACTTTCGCCCGGTCTCGCAATGCTACCGACCGAAACGAAATATTGCAAGTCGGCTCTGCTCCCTCACGACTCCCTCGAATTTATGGATTTGACTCTCTCGGTCGACCATAAAATTCTCAATGATACGCCATCCCGCGAAGCGCATCTGACAGATAAGATTGCGGAGGCACGGGTCGTTGACTTCGACACCGTGCTCAATGGCTCCAAGGAGTCGCTGCGCCCGATATTCACCGGTCTGCGACTTGCGGTGCTTTTCTATGATGCCGTTGACCATGAGGGCCACGGCAGCAATCCTCGCAGAGTTGTCAACACCTGCTCCGAAGCGGTAGCTGACCTTGCCAAAGTGATTGCCAAGATTCATGATCATGGCAATGTGGCTCACATCTACCTTACCTCTGACCACGGATTCCTCTACAATGATATGATTTTCGAGGATAAGGACAAGCTCGACGTGAACGATGACGCACTCGAAAAGAAAAGCCGCTACTATATCACGCAGTCCGAGGCAAGTGTGCCCGGCATTGTCAAGTTCCCGCTTGACAATGTTTCGGATATGTCTGCCAATGCGCTCGTTGCCGTTCCCGAAGGAACCAACCGCATCAAAGTTCGCGGTGGCGACTACAACTTCGCTCATGGCGGCGCTTCACTCCAAGAGGTCATTATTCCGGTGCTTCATACTTATTCACCCAAGGTCAACCGAAAGGTGCCCACAGGGGTAACGCTTCTCGGCAAGAACCACTCCGTTGTTTCAAGCCGCCTGAAAGTTCAGCTCTTTCAGGACGAAGCCGTATCTGAGAGCATAAAAGAGCGCACCGTGCGTTGTGCTATCTATCACGGTGAGACAGTTGTCTCCACCGAGAAGACAATTACATTGTCAAGCACCAACGCCGATAACGCCGCCGCCCGAATCTACGATGTTGACCTCACTCTGCTTAACACAGGCTCGGGTCTCTTGCAGCTCCGTGTCTATGATGTGTCTGACAATCTCAATCCTTTAATCAAAGCCACAGTCACTGACAATACGCTCATTGAACGTGACGAATTTTAATATACATGTCTGAACTCTCGCACAAAATACTCGATTCATTCATGGGAAAGGTGGTCCGGAAAGACCTCGCTTTCCTTGTCAAAGGCAACCTGCCGGTGCCTACTTATGTCCTCGAATATCTTCTCGGCCAATACTGCGCAAGCGACGATGAAGAAATGATAGCTGCCGGTCTCGAAAAAGTCAAGACCGTCATTCAGAACAATTACGTACATCGTGCCGCTTCCGAGGAAGTCAAAGGTAAAATCAAGGAGGCCGGACGATACCGTATCATCGACAAGATTTCTGTTCAGCTTAACGATAAGGCTGACCAATACGAGGCTGACTTCGCCAACCTCAATCTGAGTCGTATCCCTATTGGCTCGGAATGGGTGAAGCGGAACCCGAAGCTCTTGTCGGGCAACGGAGTCTGGTCGATTGTTACCATCAACTACCTTTCAGGCGAGGATATAAAGGTGAGATGGGAGATTGAATCGCTGAAACCTATTCAAATCTCCAACATCAACATTGATGACTACATCGAGCAACGCGCCAAGTTCACCACTGACGAATGGATTGATTTTCTCGTTCAGACCGTTGGCCTTAACCCCGACAAACTCAATCGCCGCGAGAAGTTCATCGTGCTTGCACGTCTCCTTCCACACGTTGAGAATAATTTCAACTTTATGGAACTCGGTCCGAAGGGCACCGGTAAGAGCCACGTCTTTCAGGAACTTTCGCCTTATGGTGTGCTCGTCAGTGGCGGCGACGTTACATCGGCCCGACTTTTCTCAAAAATTTCGGGCAACAAGGAGATCCTCGGCCTTGTAGGTTATTGGGATGTCGTGGCATGGGACGAATACGAACAGCAAAAGGGCAAGTCTGCCGATGCCGTTCTCATCGACACCATGCAGAACTACCTTGCAAACAAGTCGTTCAATCGTGGGAAAGCCACACACGAGGCTTCCGCTTCAATGGCCTTCGTCGGTAATACGAAGCATACCGTTCCATATATGTTGAAGAACTCGCACCTTTTTGAATCCATCCCTACGGCTTTCATCAAGGGAGCCTTCCTTGACCGAATACATCTTTACAATCCCGGTTGGGAAATAAAGATGCTCAAAAAGGATAGCTTCACTACCGACTACGGGCTGATTACCGACTATATCGCCGCAGTTCTCCACGAACTCCGTTCTCGCGATTACTCTGGAGACCTGAAAGAATATGCCTTGTTCGACGGCTCTTTGTCGGAACGCGACCACCTCGCGATCCGCAAGACCTTCTCCGGCATGATAAAGCTTCTTTATCCTGATGGCAGATATACCACCGAAGAAGCATTTGAGATAATTGATTTCGCCGCTGAATCGCGTAAGCGTGTGAAAGACCAACTCTATATCGTTGATGAAACTTTCAAGGCCGAACCTGCAAAGTTTCAGTATGTCAACGTCAAGAACGGCGAGACTCATGTTGTCGAAACTCTCGAACGTGTCGAGAATCCAGTTGAGCCTGTAATCACCGAAACCGAAGTGACTGATGCCGCTCCCGCGCAATCAGACGCGACTCCGGCCAGCGCAGACGAGGCTACCGAACATCGGCCACGTCCGCGTATTCAGGCTCTTGCCTCAAAGCAAATCAACATCCGCATGAATCAGAAAGGCGTGTCGTGGAAGTCTATGCTCGGCGATTATTTCAAAACCGCCAAGAAAGTTGTCGTTACCGACCCCTTTGTAAGACTTCCGCATCAGGTCTCAAACTTCATCGAGCTTATCCAAGCCATTCAAGACTCCAGTATTCACGCCGAAGAACTGACAATAGAACTACATACGCAGACCACAGACGATGAACAGGCGGCTACCGTAATCGACTTCTTCCAAGACCTGCAAGAAGACCTGGCGCCGCGTGGTATCGAATTTTCGTGGTACTTCGATGCAGTCCACGACCGCAGCATAGTCCTTGATAACGGCTGGACCATTAACCTCGGACGCGGTCTTGACATTTACGAGCGTTACAGTCGTTTCTCGCTCTGCGCGACCCGACCCGAAAACCGCTCATGCAAAGAGTTCTCCGTCTCCATCATCCAAGACTGATAAATGACAGAACAGGAGTTTCGTAAATCAGTCATATCTGAATTTAGGGATAAGGGATATTCCAAAAGTGTCTATCAAGATTTTGATGAACTTTTGGCGGCTATTATTTGCCTTCTTAAAATTTGCATTGACCGATTTATCACAGAAGTTTGCATGTTTAAAGCACCGCACGATATTTGTGCTTTTATCGTGCAATATAATGCTTCAAATACGTCAGATCAAGATACTATTGCTTTTAAGCATTTATGCAAAGCTATATTTACTCTTATTCCCAAATTGCGATTTAGCACTACCGCCAAGCCGCTTTTCCCTACGACTGGTGTTGTTGATATTTCCCAACTGATGGGTATTCATCAAATAATGATGGAATTAACCCAATCTTACGGTATTGTAATAACCTACCAACGCGAAATTGGGCGATTATTTGTTTCTGAAGATTACTGGTCATTTAATTTCATCGATGACGTAGACTATGAGGCAAATTGTAAATTTAAGTATTACTGTCCGCTAAACCATAAATCAGTGAGTCCAACATCTTGAAAGGCAGAAG
>CAUBWJ010000003.1 GCA_958439725.1 uncultured Muribaculaceae bacterium
CTGGGCTTGCGGGGAAGAAGTCCCATGCTGTCGCGGTATGCGGCATCGCGCTCTCCGAGGCTTGCCGCAGAGAGAAGGGGGGCCTCCGGTCCCGCAGCTGACGCAGCGGGTTGTACAGAAATCGCCGCTCCGCGGCTCCAAGCCTACTTACCTTAGATCTTCTGAATGGAAATTATAACGGGGGTATGAATGTATACTATAACGGGGGTGAAGCGCAGGATGCGCGATTTTTGTACAACCGGTTGCGTAAGCTACCGGACTGGATGCGTGTTCGAGTCCTACGAGGCAAGCTGCGGAGCATGCGCACCTCGCCATCGGCGTAAGCCTGGGCTTGCGGGGAAGAAGTCCCATGCTGTCGCGGTATGCGGCATCGCGCTCTCTGAGGCTTGCCGCAGAGAGAGGATAGAACCATCCTCTCCCACAGCTTGCGCAGTGGGTTGTACAAATATCGCACCTCCGGTGCTCAGGAGATGGGAGGTGGAACGTCGCAAAGCTCAAAGTGTCACCAAGTTGTAGGGATGCACGTTCGTGCATCCGATGGCCACCAATGTCTTGTCAGCGGCTGCTCCGTGGAGCAGCCCTACTTTTCGCGATTTTGCGATACCCCCAACAGGAGTTTAGTCGTTGATGTTGAGGCGTGATTGTACGTTGGAGCGGTTGCCTTTGATTTTTAGGTCTTTGATGCCGCGGGCTTCAATCAGTACGGGCTTCTGGGTGCCGGGCGAGTTGAAAATGAAGTCGTTGTCGAGGATACGGATGCCGCTGTGTACCGGGCCGAGGTCTTTGTCATTCTCGGGCGCGATGAGTATCACGGGCGAAGAGCAGTCGATGAAGCGGTTGTTGCGGATGGTGACGTCGCGCACGGGCCCTGACTCAAACCAGCTGCGGGCGTCGTCGGCTATGAGAATCGACGCCATCGGAATCTTGATGAAAGTGTTATGGGCTATCACCGTCTTGACCGATGTTGTGAGCAATATGCCGCGTGAAGGAGTGAGGGTAAACGTGTTGTAGGTTATCTCTACCTCGGGATTGGCCGAGATGTTGTCAATCACGGCATCACCGCCGAGAGCATTGATGGCGTCCTCCAAACTGCGGTCGAGGGTCAGGCGGTAGTCGGTGTCGCTGAGCTGACTGATGCTTTTCACTTTGGCTCTTGCCCCGCGCAGGAGCGAGTGGGGATCGGTCACGGCAATCTCATCGCCCGGAAGATAGTTCTCGAAGCCGCGCGTCTGGCCGTGCATGAATCGCACGTCGACGGTGTTGCCCTCACATTTCACAACCTTGAGGTGCGTGCCGTGGATATTGATGGGGTCGTCGTGGGCTCCGGCGAAATCGCAGCGGGTAATCTTTACTTTGCCGCGGCAGCCCGACACCTGCATGAAGTCGGCGAAACAGGCGCATGTGCGTCCGCTTGCCGGGTCGGGAAGACAGCGCACGCGGTCATAGGTGATATCGCTGCTCATCTGAGCCACGATGCCGAAGTTGCCAAGGAAGCGATAGTTCATGCCCGAGAGGGTGACGCGCTCGCTGCGGTTGATGAAGGTGGCAACTTCGTTGCGGATGGAGTGGCGCATCTGGTACACCATGCCGGGCGCGCATTCCGGCGCCTGTCCTGCGTCGTAATGCCATACGAGATTGCCCCTTGCGTCGGTCGAGGCATAACGGTAGCGGTCCATCGGTGAGGCACAGCGCAGGGTGTAGCCGTTGCCCCACAGCTGGGCTATTCCGCCGGTGAATTGCCATCCTTCGCCTTCCCAGTAGAGCTTACCCTGGGGATTGATGGAGTAGCGCGACGGAGGTACCACACGTGTGGTGAGGGTGGAGTCGGTGCGCGACACAACCCTCATTTCCGGAACCGATGGGTCGGCCGCGTCGATATTGAGGTTGGTTATGGTCACGTTGGTGCAGCTGTCGATTCCGATTGCTGTCATCTCGCCGTGGGTGAGCAGGGTTGCTCCGCGGCCGTCGACCGTTACGTTTTTCATCCCGTGGAGCCACAGGCCGAAGTGTTTTGTGGGGTCGGGATTTTCTCCGCGGGTGGTGGTGTTCGACACATGGCGCACGAGAGCCGTGGCGGCCGAGCGCGAGATGTTGTAGACCGCACCGGGCTGAAACACCACAGTCACCTTGCCGTCCTTAACGGCGCCGGCGTCGTCAAGAGCCTGGCGGATGGTTCCCGTCATGTCGGCACCCGGAGTCGGGGCCGGAACTTCGATAATCCTGTGGGTAGCGAATGCTCCCGCGGAGATGGTCAGAGCGGCTAACGCCATTGTCAGACGCCGTATGATTGCAGTTTGTGGCATGGTGATAGTGGATTTGAGATTAACGTATTGCGGTCTATGTTTACTTGCTGGCGAGGAATGTCAGAGGCCGGTGGGTTCCCAGACGTAGAGGCGGTCGCTAGGGCGGATTTTGGCGGGGACTTTCATGGAGAAGCTCTGGCCTTTCTCGGCCTGCGGGACGGGCTTGAGGTCTACGCGGAGTTCGTCGACGGTCAGTATCAGGGCTCCGGTGGTGGGGCCGGTGATCACTACTTCGTCGCCCACTTTCACGGTGCCGTTCTCAACCAGGAATTCGGCGACACCGATGTTGGAGAAATAGCGCACGCCTTTCGCCGCATACCGTTTCACGCGAGTGGCGCTTGAACCGTATTTCGAGCTCCATTCGCCCAGACGCTGGCCAAGATAGTAGCCGTTCCAGAATCCGCGGTTGAAGATTTTGCGCAACCGTTCGTCCCACTCGGCTATTCGCTCTTCGGTATATGTGCCGTCCACAATGGCCTGTATGGCCTCGGAGTAGCAGCCCACGGCCGTGGCTACGTATTCCGGACCGCGGGCGCGTCCCTCGATTTTGAACACCGTAACTCCGGCATCTATCATCTTGTTGAGGAAATGGATGGTCTTGAGGTCCTTGGGCGACATCACGTATTTGTTTTCGATGTCGAGCTGCTCGCCCGTCTCGCGGTCGGTCACGGTGTAGCTGCGGCGGCATATCTGGGTGCACGCTCCGCGGTTGGCGCTCGAATTGAGCTCGTGGAGGCTCAGATAGCATTTACCCGATACGGCCATGCACAGCGCTCCGTGGCAGAACATCTCGAGCCTCACCGGCTTTCCGGCTGGACCGCAGATGTTTTCTTCCACGATGGCGCGGTGAATCTCAGCCACCTGGTCGAGCGACAGTTCGCGTGCCAGCACCATCACGTCGGCATAGGCCGAGAAGAAGCGCACTGCCTCTATGTTGCTTACGTTGAGCTGGGTGGAGATGTGCACCTCCACGCCTCGGGAGCGGGCGTAGGTTATGGCGGCGATGTCCGACGCTATTATGGCTGTCAGGCCAGCCTCGGCGGCCGCGTCAATTACGGCGCGGCACGTGGCGAGGTCGGCATCGTAGAGTATGGTATTGACTGTGAGATATGTCTTTACGCCGTTTTCGCGGCAGATGGCGGCTATGGCATGGAGGTCGTCGAGGGTGAAGTTCACCGACGAGCGCGCACGCATGTTGAGCCCTTCCACGCCGAAGTAAACGGCGTCGGCTCCCGAGGCTATCGCTGCCTGAAGCGATTCGTAGCTCCCCACGGGAGCCATTATTTCAAAATCTTTGCGGTCCAATTATTTACGTGTCTGGAAATAGAAAGTGAACTGATAGGGTACGGCATACAACCGGTAGGCGTAATCCACATCGGGGCCGCATGTCGCGGTGCCCACGCCGGTCTGGGCGGCATCCACATGCACGGTAATCAGTCCGTCGGGCTTCACTTCGTTGATGTGCTTGGCGCGGTCAATCACCGTGTCGGCGTAGGGGTAGGCGCTGAACTGGAATGGACCGGTGGAGGTCACTTTCAGCAGCGAGCCGTCGAGCGAGGCCGAGCGCACGTCAGTGTGGTTTCCGGCGGTGGAGGGTTTGTTGTAGATATGGAAATCGTCGGCGGGACGCACGGTGTAAACGCCTATGCGGCCGGCTGCGTTGCGGTCAATGTATGTCTCCACGGGTCCGCGGCCCCAGTAGGTTACTGTGGGGGCGTCGGCGTCGGGCACACGGAAAGCGAGGCCCACGCGTGGAAGAGTCTTCACTGCGGCGGTGTCGGGCACAAAGCGGCAGTCTATGGCCAGAGTGCCCTCACGGTCGGCGCGGTAGCGCATTTCGGCTGTGCCTATTTTCTTGCCGGGGGCGAGCACGTCGGCGCTAACCACCACCGTGTTGCCGTCAAGAGCGATGGAGCGGGCGGCGGTGTAGGCGCTGTCAAGGCCTGATGCCTTCCAGTCGTGTCCCATAGCTCCCCATGAGGCGTCGTTTTCGGTGAGCGGACGGTAGAGGGAGAGGGCGATGGGCGACGCCGTGAGGGGCTGCCCGTTGCGCTCGAGCGCGGTTATCTCGCCGGTCTTGGCCGAAACTTCGAAGCGCAGATTGCCGCAGGAGAAGGTGTTGCCCTTGCGCGACAGCTTCGAGGCGGTGAAACTCTGCTGCACCGGAGTGCCGGGGAGCACGAACTGGTCATAAGCCATTTCCATGCCTGCGGGAATCATGGCCGATGCCTTTTTGGGCGCCCAGCTCAGGTCGAGATAGGCCTCGGGCTCGTCGGTGGTGTCGTAAAGACCCAGAGAGAATACTGCGGTGTGATGGGGCTTGCAGTCAACGGTGCGTTTGCCTTCCTTGAGCACCTTGCCCGAGGGGGTGATCACTTTCCATGTCAGCTCATAGTCCGAGAGATTGGTGAAGTCCATCCAGTTTTTCACCTCCACGCGCAGAGACTGCGGGTTGAGGAGGCGGCATTTGATATACTGATAGACCTTCTTCACCTCAAGCAGAGCGGGATGGGGTGTGCGGTCGGCGCGTATAAGGCCGTTGAGCAGGAACGAATTGTCGGAGGGTACTATCGCGGGGCCGTAATCGCCACCATAGGCCCAGTAGTCGTTTCCGAGCGAGTCTTTTTCGAGAAAACCCTGGTCAACCCAGTCCCAGATGCATCCGCCGCCCAGTTTGGGATAGGCTTCGAAGAGGTCCCAGTAGTCCTTCAGGCCGCCTACGCTGTTGCCCATTCCGTGGGCATACTCGCAGAGAATGTAGGGGCGGGTCATGCGGGGATTGTCGGCGTAGTTGCGCACGCCTTCCACGCTTATATACATTTCGGCGAAAATGTCGGAATTCCAGTCATAGAGAGCGCGCTCATACTGCACCGGGCGGTTGTGCTCGCGGTTCTTGAGCCATTTGTATGCCTCTTCGAACACTATGCCGTTGCCGCATTCGTTGCCCAGGGAATAGAAGGTGACGGAAGGATTGTTTTTCGACTTCTCCCACATGCGCTGCACGCGGTCAACCACCACCGGTGTCCATTCAGGCTGTTTGGCCAGCGATTCGGAACCGTAGCCGTAACCGTGGCTTTCGTTGTTGGCCTCGTCAATGAGATAGATGCCGTATTTGTCGCAGAGATAATACCAGTAGCGGTCCTGCGGATAGTGGCAGTTGCGCACTGTGTTGAGGTTGTGGCGCTTGAGGAGTTCTATATCCTTGAGTGCGGTCTCGCGGGGCACTGTGCGTCCCAGCTGCGAGTGGGCGTGGCGGTTGACGCCCTTTATTTTCACGGGGACGCCGTTGACCATGAACACACCGTCCTTCACCTCGGATGTCTTGAAGCCCACGTTGCAGCCCACGGTTTCCAGCGTGCGGCCCGATGCGTCGTCAAGGTTGATGGCGAGGGTGTAGAGGTTGGGATGCTCGGCGCTCCACGGAGCCACGCCTGAGAGGTCGCGGTTGAAGTGGAGCCGGCTCCTGGCGTCGGCGCTTCCGGTGGCCACTGTCTTGCCTTCGGCGTCAACGAGGGTGTAGCTCACCTTCATGCCGCTCTTGGGCTGCAGGCCTTCCACGTCTATTTCCATGCCGAGCTGTCCTACGGTGTAGGTTTTCTTGTCGAGAGGAGAGGTTACGGTGAAGTCGCTGATATACGTGGTGGGAGTGGAGTAGAGATACACGTCGCGCTCTATTCCGCTCAGGCGCCAGAAGTCCTGGCACTCGAAATATGCGCCGGAGCTCCAGCGGTAGACCTCGATGGCGAGGGTGTTTTCACCGGGCTGGAGATATTCGGTGATGTCCCATTCGGCAGCGGTCTTGGAGCCCATGTTGGTTCCGAGATAGTGGCCGTTGACCCATGCGTAATAGAATGAGATCACACCTTCGAAGCAGAGCACCACGCGGCGTCCCTGCCAGTCGGAGGGAATGGTGAAGCTGCGGCGGTAGGAGCCTACCTCGTTGGTCTCGGTGGGCACTTCAGGCCAGTTTTTCTTGAATCCGGCCCATTTGGAGTCGAATTCGTATGTGGTGTTGGTGTATACGGCTGTTCCGTAGCCCTGACGTTCCCAGTTGCCGGGCACGTTGATGTCGTTCCATGCGCTCACGTCGTAGCCCGGTTCGTAGAACCCTTGCGGACGCTTGGCGGGATTCTTGGTCCAGTGGAACTTCCATTTACCGTTAAGGCTCATGTAGTACGGCGAATGGTCATATTCCATTTCCGAAATGGCTTTGAAGTCGTTGGCCGGATATGGCACCACAAGAGCGTGACTGGGAATCTGGCCTATGCGGAAGGCCTCGATGGTCTGCCATTCGGGTTTGTCGGGATTGGGGCCGGAGGGCGCGTGCCCTTTTGCCGGCTGAGCCCAGAGAGCCAGAGCGGCGGCTGTGGCAAGCAGGAGAGCTGAGAATCGTTTCATGGATTGGACTGGGTTACTTTTGTTATTTGATTGGGATGATTTAATTCGGGGTTTATTATTCTACAAAGATAACTATTTTTTATTTATCTTTGCCAGTGAAAAAGATAGGGTTTCATGAGGATTCCGAGTTTCATAGGGACATTTGTGTGTCTGGGTGCGCTGCTTCTTGCCGGAAGCGGAGTAGCCGATGCCCGTATCGGTTTCCTCTGGAGGAAGTCGAAACAGGTCAAGATGCTTCCGCGCCCCCGCGCCACACAGGTTTCTCTTCCCCCAGCCACTGATATTTTTCCGCTTGAAGAACCCGCAAAGGCTCCGCTGGTTCGCCGCACGCTTACTCCTTCCGCAGACCTTCCAGCCTCGGATGTGGCTGCCTTCCCTATGCCGCGCCGGGAAACCCGCGCGTGTTACGACGAGGATTTTTTTGAGCCCGTGGAGGTGGCCGAAAGCTATGGCGACGCAGTGGCTTCCACTGTCGCCGTGGCCGATGCCGGTGGCGCGGCGGTTGCCGATCCGGAACCGGATGTGATGTCGGCCGCCGTTGACGCTCTGGCCGATTTCGAGGGCGACGCCATGGCAATCTTCGGAAGCCCGCAGGTGAGCGTGGATGTGATGGCTCGCTTTGTAGCCTCGCGCAACCCCGACTTCGATTCCCGCATTGCCCGCGCTTTCCATGAAGTTGGACGCCGCTATGGCATTCGCGGCGACATAGCCTTCTGTCAGGCCATAGTGGAAACCGGCTGGTTCATGTTTACCGGAGGCACGGCAGTGCGTCCCTCGCAACACAATTATTGCGGTCTGGGGGTGCTCAAGAAAGGTATGCGCGGACACTCTTTCCAGAGTGTTGAGGAGGGCGTCACGGCCCAGATACAGCATCTTTACGCCTACGCCACCCGCAAGGACCTCCCGCGCGGTGAGCGGCTGGTCGACCCCCGCTTCAATCTTGTGGACCGCGGCTGCGCATCCACATGGCACGACCTTTCAAACCGCTGGGCCGCCAATTCGGCCTATGGCGCAAGCATCATGAACCTCTACCAGAAGCTTCTGCAATTCAAATAAAAACCGGGCAATCTGACGTCCGGCATAAACACATAACTGAAATATGCGAACCCAAGATGAACTGACAGGCGTGAGCCTGCTCGGAAACAAGCGGGTGGAGTATCCCACGCGCTACTGTCCTGAAATACTCGAGGCTTTCGACAACAAGCATCCCGAAAACGAATATCTGGTCACCTTCATGTGTCCGGAATTCACATCGCTCTGCCCCATGACCGGGCAGCCCGATTTTGCCAAAATCATCATCAATTACATCCCGCGCGTGAAAATGGTGGAGAGCAAGAGCCTCAAGCTCTATCTCTTCGGCTTCCGCAACCACGGCGATTTCCACGAGGACTGCGTGAACATAATCATGAAGGATCTGGTGCGTCTGATGAATCCGCGCTATCTCGAGGTGATAGGCCTGTTCACTCCGCGCGGCGGCATTTCCATCTATCCGTTTGCCAACTATGCCGACGAGGAGCACCAGGATATGAAACACAGCCGCATGCTGGCCGCTTTCCGCAACAATTTCTGACCTATGGATACAGCGATAAAAGACAGCCTGCTGGTGCTTTCCGGAGGAATGGACTCCGTGACCATGCTCTATGACTACCGTGAGAGGATAGCCGCCTGTGTCAATTTCCACTACGGGTCGAACCACAACGAACGCGAGCGCGAGTGTGCACGCATCAACTGCCGCCGTCTGGGCATAGAGCTTATCGAGATAGACCTTGGATTCATGGGCCGGTATTTCGAGAGCTCGCTCCTTTCGGGAGCCGACGATATTCCTGAGGCTGACTATGCCGAGGACAACATGCACTCCACCGTGGTGCCTTTCCGCAACGGCATAATGCTTTCCATCGCCGCCGGACTTGCCGAGAGCCGCGGGCTCACACAGGTGATGATCGCCAACCACGGCGGCGACCATGCCGTGTATCCCGACTGCCGTCCCGGTTTCATCGCCGCCATGGACCGCGCCGTGAGCGAGGGAACGTATGCCGACGTGCATATCTTCGCTCCCTATACCTCCATGACCAAGGCCGATATAGCGCGTAGGGGCCGGAGCCTCGGCGTGGACTATTCCCTGACCTACTCCTGCTACCGCGGCGGCGCGCATCATTGCGGACGCTGCGCCACATGCCGCGAACGCCGCGAGGCCCTGATTGCCGCCGGCTATGAGCCCGACTGCTGAACAGAACGGGGGAGAATGTTGTTAGACATGAACTTGATGTTTCAAAATCTCCCCGTTATGTCACACAAAAAAGAAAAGAAGTCGTTGATGAAACGCATCCTCGAGCACGAGGAGTTCAATTTAGCCGAATACTCCTTTAAGGAGATAGAAGAAGTGATCCGCGAGCTTGCCGAAGCCCGCATCCAGCGGCTCCGCACCGAAGAGGCCCTACGCCTGCTCGATGCCGTTGGCGTCGCCGTGGAAAAAATCCGCTACCTCCTCTCCAAAGAGGAAAAGAAATAGGCCGCTACGGGACCCTCTCCCGTCCGCCAGCCTCAAAGCCGGGCCTTCCGCCCGGCTTTTTTACTTTATTATAGCCTTTTACTATACTTTATGGTAATTATATCTCCTGCTCAGGAGGCTGCCAGCTCATGGTTGAGTTCATTTGTCACGGCCCGTGTAATGAAATCGTTAATCGTCGTCCCGGTGGCATTGGCCATTGCTGCAACCCGGCTGTGTAAGTCTGACGACATACGCACTACGAACTTTCCGCTGTAGGGCTTTGCGGGCTCTATCCCGCGTTCCTTGCAACTTGCGAGATAATCATCTACTGCACCCTCGAAGTCATTACGAATCTCTTCAATAGTGGAGCCCTCGTAGGAAATAAGAGTTCCATGGAGCCCTTGAACCTTTCCGAACAGACAGTCATCTTCCTCGCTGAATTCTACAGATCCAGTGTAGCCTTTATATTTCAGATATCCCATAGTCAGATTAGTTTTAATGTTTTTAATACCTCAATTAATTGTCTTATTTGATAGGGCTTAAGTTCGCCTGATGGATGTGGCTTATGTAGTAATATAGTAGCATTATCTCTTACAAACTCGACTCTTGAGCCCGATGTCTTCCCCTTGCTTCGTTCCTCAAAACCGAGGGCACAGAGAAGAGTCCTGGCCTCATCGTACGTAAAGTCCTTAGGACGGCATAAAAGTCGTGCTATTAGTTTTTCTTTTTTACTCATCTGGCAGCCTTTTATGCAAAAATACTAAATTTAGTATCAAAAACAAAATATTGGAGATAAAAGTTCATATTCTATTTTATTCAGTCAGAACATGAAGGTGTATTTGAGGGTGGGGAGGGCGGAGAGGGTTTCTTTGAAATGGCAGAGGCCGGGTTGGGGGCGGCCGCAAAGGCTGGCTGTGCCGAGGTCGAGGGTTTTCAGACCCTCATTGCGGTAGTGGCAGGCTATGCTGTGGGCGAGAAAGTTCATTGGGCGCAGGGAGCGGTATGTGGGGATATCGCCCCACACGGCGTTGTGGGCTATGCCCTTGCATGAGCGGTAGAATATTGCGGCTGCGACATCTGTGCTATCGGAGCCCGTGACAGTAAAAACATCGCCGTGAAGCGCCACGCATGTCCGCACGGTATCTGCCTCCGAAACGTTCATAGGGTATCCCATCGCCTCGTGATTGGCCTTGATAATGGCGTAGGCGCGCTTTATGGCTTCCGGAGTGGTTTCAGGGTGAAGGAACCTCAGATTGGAGTGGAGTGCCCTGCGGAGATTACGACGGGCAGCGGGAGCCATACGGCTATTGTAGCCCGCGGTTCCGTCAAGAGGGATGTGATAATTGATGTCGGTGGTGATTCTTACTCCTTCACGAAGCCCGAGAATGTAGGCCCATGCCGAGATTTCGGCCGGAGCCATGTACATGGGCGGCAAGGTTATGCGGATGCCGAGCCCAAGCTCACGGGCGTAGCCGGTGAGGGAGTCAGTAAGTCCGGTAAGAAGTGCTATGGCCGGGGCTGCCAGAAGTGTAAACCCTCCGTAAGGAGCTGAGAAGGGTGATTGCAGCATACCGCCGGTTTCTCCGGCGGTAATTCCGGCTACAACCCTGTTGCGGCGTCGGAATGCCAGATAGTGGATGCTGCGGCATTTGTGGGTGTACAGCTGAGTGAACGCGGGGGAGTTGAACACTGTATGCAAGCCCGGCGCGCGGTCTGAAAACAGAGCGGAATATGCCTCGGGTGTCACCCGCTCCACCGCAATCATAGGCAGAGGCGGTAAATCTCTTCGGTCTGCGGAGCTCTCAGACGGTAGTAACCGCCTATTTCCTCACCCTTGTTGCGGTGCAGCGCCTGGACCATTGCGGGGATGTCGGGACTATCTATTCCGAGTTCGGCGAAAGTAAGCGGCAATCCCAGCGATTTGAAGAAAGCGCGCAGCCGTGCGATGCCTTCAAGTGCCACGACGGTGTCGTCGCCGGCAATATCCACGCCGAACACCCGGCGAGCCATCTGCGCGCCTTTTGCGGGGGCGTGATGAGCCATGAACGTCATCCATGCGGGCATCACTACTGCCAGACCGGCTCCGTGGGCCACTCCGTAGAGGGCGCTCACCTCATGCTCCATGGCATGGGAGGTCCAGTCCTCGGCGCGGCCGCATCCGCATACTCCGTTGTGGGCCAGCGTGCCTGCCCACATTATGTTGGCGCGCGCCTGATAGTCGGTGGGGTCGGCCATCACTTTCGGGCCTTCCTCCACTATGGCGCGGAGCACGCCTTCAGCCACGCGGTCGGTCACCTCCACCTGGGTGGTGGGGGAGAAATATCGCTCGTAGATATGCGCCATCATGTCGGCTATGCCGCAGGCTGTCTGGAACGGGGGGAGCGAGAATGTCAGTTCGGGGTCGAGGAGCGCGAATTTCGGTCGCAGCCAGAAGTCAGTGCGCAGGCTTATCTTGGCGTTTGTGGCGGTGTTGGTGATCACGGAGTTGCCGGAGCCTTCCGACCCGGCTGCGGGAATGGTAAGCACCACGCCTACGGGGAGCGCGGCGTTTATCACGGCCTTACCGGCCCAGAAATCCCAGAAATCGCCATGATAGGGCACCCCGGCGGCTATTGCCTTCGCTGTGTCAATAACCGAGCCGCCGCCCACGGCAAGCAGACCGTCAATGCCTCCGCGGCGGCAGATTTCTATGCCTTCGCGCACGGGGCCGTCCGTGGGATTGGGGTCAATCCCTTTAAGGATATGCCATTCTATGGAGGAAGCTTTTAGTGATTCCTCCACGCGGGCTATAAGTCCGCTGCGCTCGGCCGACGAATGACCGTAGACAAGAAGCACTTTTTTGCAGCCGAGGGCGCTCAGTTCCTCGCCTGCATGGTTTTCGGCGCTGTGGCCGAAGCGGTAGCGCGTGGGCGCGCAGTATGTGAAGTCTATCATGGATTGTGGTTATTGACTGTTAGATGGTTATTGGTTCTTGTGTCCGAAGCTCAGAGGGAGGCCGCGCACGTCGGAGAACCCGACGCCGAAGCGGTAGGCCAGTCGGCCGTTGACCCATGTCATGTCAACCTTGTTGCTTACCGTCAGGCCGTCGAGCGGCGTCCAGCCGCAGCGGCTCAGCACCCACTGGTCGGTGATGGTGTAGGGTTCGCAGTCGTTGTTCACCAGCGTAAGGTCGGCGTAATAGCCGGGGCGTATGAATCCGCGGCGGTCTATGCCATAGATTATGGCAGGGTTGTGGGCCATCTTTTCCACCAGCAGAGGCACTGTGAAGAAGCCTTCTTCGGCCATCTGGAGCATCAGCGTGAGCGAGAACTGTATCAGGGGCATGCCGGATGCGGCGGTGAGAGCAGTACCCGATTTCTCTTCGGGCAGGTGGGGCGCGTGGTCGGTGGCTATGGTGTCGATGAGGCCGCTGTTCACGGCGTCGCGGAGGGCGTCGCGGTCGGCCGGACGTTTAATAGCCGGATTGCATTTGATGCGCGTGCCCAGCATGGCATACTGCTCGTCGGAGAACGCCAGATACTGCGGACAGGTCTCGGCCGTCACCAGTTTGTTCTCGGGTGTCCCTGGATGGAGGAGCGAAAGCTCGTCGGCGGTGGATACGTGGAGCAGATGCAGGCGGTGGTTGTGGCGGCGCGCAAGGTCAACCACACGTTTCGAGGCCTCGAAGCATGCGCGGTGGTTGCGGATTACGGGGTGGAAATCCATGGTGAGGTTCTCGCCGTAGCGAGCCACGACTGCATCGCGGTTGGCGCGGAGTATCGCTTCATCTTCAGCGTGCACGGCTATCAGCGCGGGCACCGTTGAGAACAGCTTTTCCAGGTATTCCTGCCCGGTGAGGAGCATTCCTCCGGTCGATGAGCCCAGGAAGAGTTTCACGCCGGCGATGCGGGAATAGTCAGCCGCGGCCAGAGCGTCGATATTGTCGGCCGTGGCACCGATGAAGAAGCCGTAGTTGGCCAGCGACACCTCTGATGCGCGGCGCATCTTCGCCTCGACGGCCTCCGTGCTCACGGTGGCGGGGCGCGTGTTGGGCATGTCGATGAACGAGGTCACGCCTCCGGCCACGGCGGCAAGGCTTTCGGTCGCCATGTCGGCCTTATGGGTGAGTCCCGGATCGCGGAAATGCACGTGGGTGTCGATTATACCGGGCAACAGCAGGCGTCCGGCGGCGTCGACCACACTGTCGGCTCCGGCTATCAGTTCGGCGGGAGCCTCGCCTTCGCCAACGGTGGTTATGAACTCTCCCTCCACCGCTACGTAGCCGGTGAAGGCGCGCCCCTCGTTGACTATCGAGGCGCGGTGTATGACTGTTACGGGCTTACTTTCCATTTCCGGGAATAAGGGGTTGGTTTTTACGATGATATTTCTTGAACCAGCTGTTGACCTTCAGGCTTATCACGCCAAATACGGCCTCTCCGAATATACCGCTCGACATCTTGCTGGTGCCGAGCACTCGGTTCACGAAGATTATAGGATGTTCCTTGATACGGAAGCCGTATTTGTAGGTGGTGAACTTCATTTCTATCTGGAAGGCGTAGCCTTTGAAGCGTATCTTGTCCAGCGGTATGGTCTCGAGCACCTGGCGGGTGTAGCATGCGAATCCGGCGGTGGTGTCGCGGATAGGCATTCCGGTTATGAATCTCACGTAGGCCGATGCGTAGTATGACATCAGCACGCGTCCCATGGGCCAGTTGACCACGTTGACGCCGGTCACATAGCGTGAACCCACGGCCATGTCGGCCTCGCCCGACGAGCAGATGGCATACAGACCCATCAGGTCGGCGGGATTGTGGGAGAAGTCGGCGTCCATCTCGAAGATGTAGAGATAGTGGGGACGCTCCAGCGCCCATTTGAATCCGGCTATATAGGCAGTGCCGAGTCCCTGTTTTCCGGCGCGCTCCACCAGATGTATGCGCCCGGGACGTTCCTTCATTTTCTCTCTCACGATATCGGCGGTGCCGTCGGGAGAGCCGTCGTCGATCACGAGCACATCAAATGCGTGAGGCAGATTCATCACCGCGTCGATTATGGCGGAGATGTTCTCTTTCTCATTGTAGGTGGGGATTATAACCACGCTGTCGCTCTGACTGGCGGCGTGCGCTGGAGAGGGCTTTGGGTCCATGGGGTCGGGGAATGGGGAATCAGAAGTTATAGTTGGCGCCCACGAGGCCGTGGATGCCCTGCGCGGGCATCATTCCTATGAGGGCATATTTGCGGTTGAGGAGGTTCGAGGCCGAGCCAAACGCGCTCCAGCGGGAGTTGAAGCGGTAGGCGACGTCGAGATTGAGGTCGGAGATGTTTCCGAGCGGGAGCAGCGCGCTGTGGAAGGCGGGGCTTTCAAAGTCGCCTTCGGCCCAGATTTCGGCCTGGCTGCGCTTTCCGCGGTAAGTCCAGCCCACGGTTACGTCCAGCGGCCTGATGGGCGTTACGGTAAGGGCGGCGTCGAGCACATAGCGTGCGCGGTCGCGCCACAGATAGAAGCCCTTGTCATATTTCTGGGGAGCCATTTCGGCGCGGAGCGTCAGGGCCAGAAGGGAGCGGTAGGTATAGCCTGCGTTTACGGCGAGTTTGTAGCCTTTCATGTCCACGGGATGGAACGAGGTGGAGAGGTCGGAATAGCTGTTTGCCACGGGCATGAGCCAGTCGTTGGCGCGGGCCATGGTGGCCGAGACGCCCACGTAGGCGCCGCGCCAGGGGCCGAGAGTGAATCCGGCCTCGGCTGTGATGGGCACGTGGGAGTTGGCGTAAGTAAGGAGGGAGGTGGTATAGGGGGTTACGTCGTAAAGTGATGCGAGGGTGTTCTGCACCTCACCTCCTCCGGCTTTCACGTAGAAATTGAAGCTTGACGACGGATGCCAGGTGGCCGATGCGTCGGGGGCTATGTGGAAAGCCTTGCCGGAGTTGATGGTGAGCTGCACGCGGGCGCCCAGACGGAGGTCGAGCTGTTCGGAAGCCAGACGGTAATAGGGAAGGAAAGTGGCGAGGCCGTGTGTCCACGAATCGCGTCCGCCGTCAATGCACTGAACCAGAGCGTTGTTGGAAAGAGATGTCTGAGCCCAGTCGAGCGACGATGATTCGGAGTTGGCTACCATGCTCAGGTCAAGGTCGATTCCCAGATGAGAGTTCTCCGAGGTGTATGCGCCCAGTGATGCCATTATGCGTCCTACGTTTTCAGACGCCTTGTGGGGATCTGTCGATGCCGCTCTTGAAAGATTGCTTCCATCTAAGAACCCTATCTCCGGAATCTCGTTGGCGAATGCGAAGCGGGAGTAGGCCGCGCCCACGCCGCAGAAGAATTCAGAGCGGCTCAGACTCCATAGAGCCGAGGCGTTGAGGCGGTGAACGGTCTGGTAGGGGTATTTGGTCACATAGTCGTCGAACGGCGGGGTGTTGTAGCGCGCGAAGGTATAGTCGAGCGAAGCGTCGATGAACGATTCGCGGCCCACGGCACGGCGCAGACTCAGACCGGCGGTGGCGGTGTGGCGGCGCACATATCCGTGGCTCATATCGTCGTGGCGATAAGTGGTGGCGTTGTACTGCAGCCAGGCGTTCAGACGGGTGCGGTCGCTGTCAAGCAGCTTGTATCCGGCCGAGAGGTCGAGGTTGAACGGCGTCATGAATCCGAGCGAGGCGTATCCACGGAAGGGTGAATAGGGGAGTGTGTCGCCGTAGGATGCCGGGGCGAGGGTGGTGAGCGCCTGCGGCACGTCTATGCGTATGTCGCGTGAACTGTAGCGGAGATGGCTTGCGTCCGACTTGGGAAGGGTCACAAGCGGGTTGAGCGGGAGGCGCCGCGAGTCGATGCGCTCGGGAGCGCTTTCGTGGCGCACGTTGATTTCCTTTTGCAGCGACTGCGCCGATGCGTGGAGCGCGGCAGCGGCCGTGCAGAGCAGGGTTATACGGGCTATGGTAGTTTTCATTTCTTCAGGCGTGCTTCAATCATTTGGAAAATATCGGCTTCGTCGCCGGGATAATTGCTCTTGAGGCTCTTGAGGTATTCGTCGGCCTCGAATGTCTCGCCTTGGGCGCGCAGAGCGTCGCTCAGGGCTATGAAACCTCTCGCAAGCCAGTACTGGTGGGAGGGATTGGCGTTAATGAGGGCATCGGCCACTTTCTGTGCTTTGGCGGCGTCGCCCTGGCGCAGGAGAGCTTCGGCCAGGAGCACCGACGAGCGCACTCCGGCTTCGTCGGAGGGATCGGCTGAAAGCTCCGTCCAGAGCTCCATGGCGCCGGAGGTATCGCCGGTGTGGTTCAGGGCCACGGCGCGGGCGTATTTCACCTGGCGCAGTTCGGCGCCGGATGTGGTGGATGTGGCAAGAAGCTTCCGGGTCTCGCTTACCACCCGCGGATAGTCTTCGGTGATGAGGGCTGTCTCCATTACCCCGAAGCGTGCTTTGGTGAGATTGGCAGGGGTTGAAGCCATGGACTCGAGCATGGTGTATGACTCGAGGGCCTCGGCTGTACGGCCGGCCTCGGCTTCGTTGCGTGCGCGGAGCAGGAGGGCGTCCTCGGCCACTTCGGCGTGGGGATGGTCGGCGATTATCCGCGAGGCATGGGCTATGGCCTCGTCGCGGCGTCCGGCGGCATCGGCGCTTTCGGCCAGATAATAGAGGGCCTGGGGCGCGAACTGGCCCGAGGGATAGTCGCGCAGATATGCTTCGAGGCGAGCTGTGGAGCCTGCGCCGGAGTCATAGAGATCTTCGGCCGAGCGGAATGCGGCGGCATCAAGCTCGGAGGGATCGATGCGCGGTGCGCCGCCCACGGAGTTGACAAACGAGGCGAGCTCCGGCAGGCGTCCCTGCGCGGCATAGATGCGCTTGAGGTCATCGACGGCCACTGAGGCCTCCTCGCTCGACGGGTAGGTCTGGATCACGTGTTTGTAGGCGTCGACGGCGCTCTCGGTGCGTCCGCCGTTAAGATATGTGATGGCCAGCTGCAGATAGCCCTGGCGGGCGTAGGAGGTGGAGGGATATTCGTCGACGAGACGGCGGTAGGTGGCTATGGCGTCGTCCTGACGGTTCTGCGCGGCGTATGTCTCGGCTTTTTCAAGCAGAGCCGAGGGCACGAGAGCCGAGGAGGGGAACCGGGCTATCATCTCGTCGAGACCGGCGGTCTTTCCGGCGTAGTCGCGTTCCATGCCTTTCATCATGGCTATGCGGTAGAGGGCATAATCGCCTGCGCCGGGATTGAGCGAGTAGGCTTTGCGGTAGCGTTCGGCGGCCTCGTTGTAGCGTTCGGCGTAATACAGGCAGTCGCCGGTGCGGTTGTAGACGTCGGCGCGCATGGCGGGGGACACGTCGGGGGCGTCGGTAAGCCGGTTGAATCCAGTGAGGGCCTCATCGTAGCGTTCCTGCTCCAGGCGGGTATATGCCAGGTTGTAGCGTGCGAGGGTGAGGTTGGGGTCGGAAGCCGGAGCCATGCGCATGAACTTCTGGTAATCGTCGGCGGCTTCGTTCCAGCGGCCAAGGTCGTAGAGGCAGTTGGCTTTCCACAGGAGGGCCTGGCGGGTGATGAGCGCGTCAGGCTCCCGGGAGGCAGCGGCCTGAGAGAAGAGCCTCAGGGCCGATTCGGTCTCGCCGGCTTTGTAGCGGCTCGTGCCGAGGGCGAATTCCACTTTCTGGCGTGTGCGCAGCATCTCGGCCGAGGGGGAGTTTATGTTGTCGAGGATGCGCAGGGCACTCTCATAGTCATTGTCCGACATATAGCCCGACACAAGGCTTTCGCGCACCTGGGAGGCATAGCGGGAATTGGGATAGCGGTTGAGGAAGTTTTCGAGCAGGTTCACCGAATTGCCGAAAGGCACACGGCCGCCGTCCATGCGCGCGGCAATGAAGTTGTAGAAAGCGGTTTCGGTAACTTCGGGGTCGTAGTCCAGACGGTAGGCGTTTTCAAAGGCCATTATGGCGCCGTCGGGGTTGCCTGTCTTTACAAATGCGTTGCCCAGATAGAGGTATGCGCTCTGGCCCATGGCGTTCTGCTGGTCGGTGACGCGCTGCAGCTGCTCGATGGCGCCCTTGTAGTTGCCGTTTCGGAAATCGCTTACGCCAAGGATGTAGAGCGCCGAGGGCTGCGGGTCGGATACGGCTGCGGCATATTTTTCAAGGTAAGATATCGCCTCGGAGTCGTTGCCGAGATGGTAGAGGCTTTCGCCGGCAATGCGGTTGAGCTCCGGAGTGAAGCCTTCTATGCCTCCGCCTGCGAGGGCCTTGCGGGCACGGGCCAGCGCCGAGTCGTAGTCGCGGTCTATGAAGTCGATCTGCGCCAGATAGTATGCGGCGGCATCGGCCGGACGGCGCGATGTGTTCACGCTCTCGAATATCCTACGGGCCGAGGCATAGTCCCCTTCGGTGTAGGCTATATAGCCCAGATAGAAGCGGGCGGCATGGTAGAGATTGCTGTCGGGGGTGACACGCTCGAACAGCTGACGGGCGCGCTCGCGGTCGCCGAGCATCATCCGGCAGTAGGCCGTATGGTAGCAGAGCTTGTCGGCACTGTCGAGCGAGAGGGCTTCGGGGTCAACCTTGTCAAGCCAGTTGAGGGCTTCGGTGTAGTTCGCGCGGGTCAGGTAATATTCGCCGATGGCGGCTTTCACATCGGGGCAGAGATACGATGCCGGGTAGTCCTCCAGAAACCGGTTGAGGATGTCCACGGCTTCGTCGTCGCCCACATAGAGGGAGGCAAGAGCCAGATAATAGTCGGCTTCCTCTGCCTGACAGGGTGTGGGCGAGAGGGTGCGCATATAATTCAGCTGGTCAATGCAGCCGTTGTAGTTTCCGTTGCGGAACATGGCTATGCCGCGGCTGAAATAACCGTCGGCGCCCGGGCTGTCCGGACCGGCCCATGCAGCGACGGGCGCGGCTGACAGTGCGGCTGCGGCGGCTGTGATAGCAAGAAGGCGTTTCATCGGTTGGAATTGTATGATGGATGATGTTTTTTGCTCTATAGTATCGACGGGAGAGAAACGTCAAACAAAGATACAATCCTTTTTCGGATTACCCCGAAAAAACCGCTAAAAAGCATGGGGAGGGGAAGGACTTTACAGACACAACCGACCTTACGGACTTTACCGACTTTACGGACTTTACTGACGCTGCTGGGGTTGGCGACTCCACGGACGGCTATAAAAGTCCGTAAGGTCGGTAGAGTCGGTTGGTCAGTATTGTCGGTAGAGTCCGTAGCGTCCAGTCTTTTGCTCAGAGGGAGTTAAGGAGGGAGTGGAAGCGGTCGGGGGTGGGGGCTTTGCGGAGGGTTTTCAGGAGCTTTTTGTCGAAGAGGGCGGCATCGAGATATTCGGTGAAGGGCTTTATTTTTGACAGGATGTGGGAGGGGCCGCAGAGCGCGGAGGAATAATGCATGAAAAGGCGGGTGAGAATCTCCACTGAGGCCTGACGCCGGTCGGCCTCCGACGCTTCCGCGCCCGTTTTCCACTCCGAGGCCAAGGTGGGACGCCTGAGCAGTCCGCGGCCGCACATCACTCCCGCAATCCCGGGAAATGAATCGGTTATGCGGCGGATGTCGCCGGGTGTGGCCATCTCTCCGTTGAATATCACCGGATGGGACGAGGCCCTGAGAAGTTCGCTGAATTCTTCCATAAAAAGTTCGCCCGAATAAAGCTGGCGGCCTACGCGGGGATGCACCGTGAGCAGCCGCAGAGGCATTTCCGCTATTGCGTCGGCGCTACTGCGCCATGCATCCGGTCTTTCCGTGCCAAGACGCATTTTCATTGAAAAGCCGACTTCCGGCCATTTGCGCATTTCCTCGCCTATTGCGGAGAGTGCCTCAGGGTTCTCGATAAGAGCCGCTCCGCGCCCTTTCCGTGTAACCATCGGGTAGGGGCATCCGGCATTGAGATCTATGCGGGTAGCGCCCGCAGCTACTGCCGCTTCGGTAAGCACGGCGAATTCCCCGGCATCGCGGGCTATGACCTGCACGGTGAGATTACGGCAATCGGTGATGTCGCGCAGGTCGCGTGCGCGCGGCTCTCCGCTTTCGAGCCGCATAAAGGGTGTGAAATACTCGTCCACCGCACCGGGAAACATTCCGGAGTGGATTGCGCGCCATGGCGCCTGCGTGAAGCCCTGTAGGGGCGCTGCAATAAAAAGCATTTCCAGTTGGATGAAGTGAATGGCAAAAGTAGCAATCAGGCGGGAATAAATCAGTAAATTTGCCGGAAAACATCTCTAAGTCATGGACGAATTTCCCAAAGACCCCGCCATATTGATGAGTTATATCAATATGAAACTGCGTGATTTCTACAGCAATCTCGACGACCTTTGCGCCGACATGGGCATAGACCGCCGTGAGCTTGAGGATTACCTTGCCGCCAACAATCTCGAATACAACGCCTCGCTTAATAAAGTGTGGTAGCACAAATCGGGCGGCAAAAGTGTTATATCAGGGTAAACCGATGATCTGACGGAAATATGGATGCCCTGATTTCAATACTGCCTGTAGTGCTGCTGTTTGTGCTGATGCTCGGATTCAAGGTGCCGAGCTACCTTAGCGCTCTTATAACCTTTCTGGCCACCGTGGCTCTTGCGCTGTGGGGCGCTCCGGCCATGGGCATAATCCCCGGGCGGTTCGCGGACGCTTCCGTCTACAGTTTGGTGGGCTGGGCCACAGCGGAGGGCGCCCTGAAGGCTGTGTTTCCCATTCTGCTCATAATCCTGATGGCGATTTACAGCTACAACATACTTGTGGCATCCAAGTCCATAGAGGTGATAAAAAGCCAGTTCACATCCTTTACCGACGACCGCGGGGTTCTGGTGCTCATGATGGTGTGGGGCTTCGGCGGCTTGCTTGAGGGCATGGCCGGATTCGGTACGGCCGTAGCCATTCCCGCCGCCATACTCATAGGTCTGGGATTCAAACCGATGTTCTCGGCTCTGGTGGCTCTGCTGGGTAACTCTGTGCCCACTGCATTCGGGGCGGTGGGAGTGCCTATCACTACGCTCTGTAACGAGATTTCGGCCGGAGGCGCTTCGGCGCAGACCGTGTGTGAGGTGTCGGCTTTCGCCGTGGTGCAGCTCGCGCCTCTCTTTTTCCTTATTCCTTTCGTGATACTGATGCTCACCGACCGTAAGGCGTGGGGACGGAATATAGTGCTGGCGCTGTGGACCGGCGGCGTGTCGCTGGGCGTGCAGATAGTCTGCGCCACCCGTCTGGGAGCGGAGACGCCGGCGATAGTAGGCTCTCTGGCGGCCATACTTGCCATCATAATCTATGCCAAGGTGTTTGCAAGGAGCAAAAAACCGGAAAAGACTGAAAAGAAATTCAGCGCCGGGCAGACATTCAGGGCATGGAGCGTGTATATCTTCATTCTGGTGCTGATTCTGCTCACCGGAGCGCTCTGTCCGCCGGTCAACGGCTTTCTGCGCACTCACCTCGTGAGTCAGGCGCCTCTGCCGGTCATAGGCTCCACTTTCAAATTCGGCTGGATCAACAATGCCGCCCTGTGGCTGTTCATCGGCAGTGTGGCCGGCGGCCTGCTTCAGGGCCTCAGCCCTAAGCAATTGCTGAAAGTGCTTGCCACCACCATTGTCAATCTGCGTTTCACCACCATAACCATAGTGTGTCTGATAGCTCTTGCCTCGGTTATGAACTACAGCGGCATGATAGGCGCCATAGCTGCGGGCCTTGTGGCTGTGACGGGCTCGTATTATCCCCTCTTCGCCCCGCTTATCGGTGCCATCGGCACGTTTGTCACCGGCAGCGACACGTCATCGAACATCCTCTTCGGCAAGCTTCAGGCCAACGTGGCCCATCAGCTGGGAATGAACGGCACGGGCACCTTCCTGGGATTCCACGGAAGCGAGGCCGACTGGCTGGCGGCCGCCAACTCTACCGGCGCCACCGGAGGCAAGATGATTTCGCCACAGAGCATAGCCATAGCCACAGCCGCGTGCGACATGAAGGATGCCGACGACACCATTCTGCGCCGCGCCATACCCTACGCCCTCGGCTACATAGCCCTCGGGGGACTCATGGTCTACTTCTCGCTCTGAAGCGGCTTCTCCGAGACACGGTTTTTAACAAAATATACTTAAATAATTCCTTAATTCGGGCGGATAGACTACCTTTGCAGATTATGAAACGCCCCCAGTCATACATGCGTATTTTGCCCGCGGCCGCCCTGGGCCTTGTGCTGGGCGCCTGTGCCAGCATGGGCCGTCCGCAGGGCGGAGAGCGCGACTTCGACCCGCCACGGTTTGTGCGCAGCAACCCCGCGCCCGGTTCGGTCAACGTGGACCGCTCACGCATAATCATAAACTTCGACGAGAATATACAGCTCGACGACCCCATGAACAAAATCGTGGTGTCGCCGGCTCAGAAAAATACCCCGCAGATTTCAGGCGTGGGTCATCGCGTGAGCATAGAGCTGCGCGATTCGCTGATTCCCAACACCACCTATACCGTGGACTTCACCGACGCCATAAAGGACCTGAACGAGGGCAACATACTTGACGGCTTCTCGTTTGACTTTTCCACCGGCCCGGAGATAGACACCCTTTCGATTTCGGGCATGGTGTTCCAGGCCGAGAATCTCGAGCCTGCACAGGGAATGCTCGTGGGCGTCTACAGCAATCTCAGCGACACGGCCATACGCACTCTTCCATTCGAGCGCATCACCAAGACCAACCAGCTGGGACAGTTCACGGTGCGCAATCTCAAGCCCGGCACATACCGCATCTACGCCGTCAACGACGTGAACCGTGACTTCCACTGGGACCGCTCGGAGGATGTGGCTTTCTTCGACACCACGCTGACTCCAACGGCCGTGCAGGCACAGCACACCGACACGATTTTCAGCGCCAACGGCGACGTGGACTCGGTGTTCACCCATGCCGTGACCGAGTTCAAGCCCGACAATGTGCTCCTGACCTGGTTCAACGAAAACTACAAGGCACAGTATCTCATGGACCGCGCGCGTCCCGAGGCCAACCGCATAACCCTCAATATGGGCGCTCCCTCCGATACCCTCCCGCTTCTGCGGATGCTCGGGGGCCCACGCCACGGTGAGAACATAGAGCGCTGGGCGGTGCTCAACGCCTCGCCCACCCGCGACACCCTCGAATACTGGATAACGGATTCGGCCGTGATACTTCAGGACACCATAATGCTCGAGGCCCGCTATCAGCGCACCGATTCCCTTGACCGCCTCTCGTGGACCACCGATACCCTGGTGATGAATCTCCGCGGAAAAAAACGAGACAGGAAAAATGACACCGAGCGCGCCAAGAAGGGAAAGAACGACGGTGACACCGCCAAGGCTCCCGAGGTGCCCGTAATGAAAGTGACGGTCTCGAGCCGCGGATCGGTGGATGTGTACGCACCCATAGCCCTGACATTCGAGCGTCCGCTGGCGCGGCTCGACACATCGGCCGTGCGCCTTGAGATTCTCGAGGATTCAACCTGGTATGAGGTGGAGCGCCCCGTGTTCCGTCCGTCGTCTCCACTTGACCTGCTCCACTATGCCGCTCCCTACGAATGGGAGCCGGGACAGAAATACCGGCTCACCGTTGACTCGCTCGGCATGACTGACATATACGGCGTGAATTCCGGCACGATAAGCGAGGAATTCACAGTGAAGAATCTCAATGAATATGCCAACCTCTCGCTCGCGGTCACGGGACTTGACGGGCGCCCGGCTGTTGCAGAGTTGCTGTCGCGCCAGGATGCGCCGGTGCGGCGCGTGCCGGTGGTTGACGGTCATGCCGTGTTCAGCAACATCATTCCCGGCGACTACTTCGCGCGCCTGTTCATTGATGCCAACGGCAACGGTAAATACGACACCGGCATACTCGATTCCATACAGCCAGAGGAGGTTTATTACTATCCCAAGAAAATAGCGCTGAAGAAAAATTGGGATGTGGACCAGACGTGGGATATCAACGAACTGCCCCTCGACCAGCAGAAGCCTCAGGAGATAAAGAAAAACAAGCCCAAGAACAGCACCGGCCCGCAGGAGGACGAATATGAGGACGACCAGTATTACGACGAGTTCGGAAACCCGGCCGTAGACCCCGACGACCCCTTCGGGAAGCGCAAGGGCAAGAACCGCGACAGCAACTATAACCGCAACTCACGCTTCGGAGGCGGAGGCCTCAACGGCAATACCGGAATGGGTACCGGCGGCCGTATGCGCGGCGGAGGTGTATACCGCTGAAAATCTTGATTGAAATCTAAGAGCTTGTTTAATAATAAATGTTGACGACAGGGTCGCATAGCTTGAGCAGATTTTTGTTCTGCGACGAAGGAGTGTACTTGATGTACACGACTGAGAAGCAGGACGAAAAGCGGCCAAGATATGCGAATGAAGGACAACATAAACAAGTTCAATCCATCTTCCGTAAGTTTAAAAATTAATGAAATTTCAGATTGATTGTAAAAGTATTAGTAGGAATTACCTCCCAGCTGTCATTCGCCGGCATCTTTCCGCTTGCTCTTCGGTCGTTATGGAACCCCATAACTTCCTCATCACAAACGAAAATCTGCTCGACGACTGACAGCCCTGTCGTTAACATTTATTATTAAACAAGCTCTAAGAACAATGCAACCACAGGATAAAAAACAACAGCCGTCAGGCCGGTATCCGGCACCCGAACCCACTCTGCGCCGCCTGCCGTGGTATCTGGCCTACGTGTCGATGCTCGAGGCGCACGATGTGGAACATATCTCATCCACTGCCATCGCCAAGGAAATAAACGTAGACGCCGCACAGATAGCCAAGGACCTTTCGGTGCTCGACATCAAGGGCAAGACCCGCATAGGATATGACGTGAAGGAGCTCGAGCGGGCTCTGAAAGACTTCCTCGGATTTGACCGCGAACACCGCGCCGTGATAGTCGGCGTTGGTTCGCTCGGCTCCGCTCTCATGGCCGACAAGGGCCTGGAGCGTTACGGTCTCAACATCATGGCCGGGTTCGATATCGACACTTCTATCGTGGGCAACACCATCAAGGGCAAGCCGATTTTCCATATAGACAGTCTCAGGGAAAAGATAGCCCATTACAACGCCGGAATAGGAATAGTGACGGTGCCGGTGGAATACGCCCAGCAGGTTGCCGACCAGCTTGTGGAGGCGGGTGTGAGAGCCATCTGGAACTACACCCCGTTCAGAATCCGCACAGCTTCGGATGTGGTGATTCAGAATACATCCATCTACGCCCACCTCGCAGTGATGTACAACCGCATACTTTCGGAGAAATGAAGATAATTGCTTTCGACCGTCATGCCGACTCGCCCTTCATCCTTCCCCCGGCGGTGGAGCTGATTGCCGATTCGGCCGTGGTGACACCGCCGCATCCCCTCTTCCTTCCGGATTTCGACACGGAATGGGAAGGCCGCATCTGTCCGGCCTACCGTATAGGACGCCTCGGAAAGACGGTGGATGCCCGCTTCGCTCCCCGCTATATCGACGCCTACGGTCTGGTGCTCCGCCTTATCCCGGCCGGAACAGACAAGGCTCTGCGCGCCGCAGGTATGCCTGCCGGGCTTGACGGCATGTTTGATTCGGCGCTATACACAGGCACGTGGCTGCCGACCGAGGGTGCCGACATGAGCGTTCCTCTGGCTGTGTGCTGTGCCGGGGTCGATTCGGTAATCAACAATCATTTCGAGGCCGCATGCAAGGCGGTGGAGAGCGTGACGCGCTACGCTACCGTGAAGACCGGCGACATCATCATTCCATCGTGGATGCCCGTGTGTGTGGTGCCCCGTCCGGGCGTCACCATTGAAGGCTCCATCGACGGCGCAGTGTGCCTGAGCGTGCGAATAAAATAAAAAACCGAAGCATTCGGCGCCAATTTACAGGCCTGTGGCAATAAAACGGCTACGTTTCAAGTTATATATATAGCCAATCAACTCCATTTCCACAGCCGTTATGAAAGCTATATCCAAGATTGTGGCGCTTATTGCCGTAGTTGTCGCCGCCGTTTCTCCCGTAAGGGCCCAGAAAAGCGATTTCAATCCGGTGCAGACCGGTATAAATTCCCTCGATATCGCTCCCGACGCGCGCTCAGCCGGCATGGGCGAACTGGGCGCCGCCACCGACCCCGACGCCAACTCACAATACTGGAATCCGTCGAAATACGCTTTCGCTCCGAGCCGGGGCGAAGTATCGCTGAGTTATACTCCCTGGCTGCGGAAAATCATTGACGACATATTCCTTGCCAATGTGTCGGGCTACTGGAAAATAGGCAGCTACGACATGCAGGCCATCAGCGCCACCCTCCGTTATTTCTCGCTTGGCGAGGTAACCACGAGCTATCCCGGGGCTCAGGAGGCATCGCAGACCCTCAACCCCTACGAAATGGCGTTTGACATAGGCTACTCACGCAAACTTTCGGAAAAATATTCCATGGGTGTGGTGCTCCGCTATATATACTCCGATCTGGCTTTCGGGTCGGATCCCTCCCAGAGCGACGGCGGCAACTCGGGAGCATCGGCATTTTCGGCCGACATCTCGGGATATTACACCACATATCCGGTTATCGGCCGCAGTGAATGTCAGCTGTCGTGGGGATGGAACATCTCCAACATCGGCTCAAAGCTCAATTACGCCGACCAGACCGCGTTCCTTCCCACCAATCTGCGTCTGGGCGCCAACTTCACATTCCCGCTGGCCGATTACCACAATCTGTCAATAGGTCTCGACCTCAACAAGCTCCTTGTCCCCACCAAGCCACGCATGAGTGACTTCGAGGGGGAAGGAAAGGACGAGCTGGAAGTGGAACGCGAATATGAGGCCGCGCTCACCGAGTGGGAGGACCGATCGCCCATAGCCGGTATATTCAAGTCGTTCAGCGACGCTCCCGGCGGATTCAAGGAAGAGCTGAAGGAAATTATGGTGTCGCTCGGCGCCGAATACTCCTACAACCGCCAGTTCTTTCTGCGTACCGGTTATTTTTACGAGAACGCATCGAAAGGCAACCGAAAGTATTTTTCGATGGGAGCGGGATTCCACACACGGGGCATAGGACTGGATGCCTCCTACATGATTGCCACCGCCCAGACATCGCCTCTGGACCAGACGCTGCGCCTTACCCTCACTTTTGACTTCGACGGCATCAGGCAGCTCCTCGGCCGCGACTGAGTGGAGAGAAAGTGTATAACATCAGGGGACAGTTGTGTATCCTATTGAGGGATAGGAAGGTAGGATTTTAAAAAATTATGGAATAATAGCGATTTTTACGGGCGAAAAAATTTGTTTTTCATGTTTTTTGCGATATTTTTGTGGAAATGCCGCAGGATATTATTCGCAGAAAACTCTGAAACCCGAAATCCAAAAAATTTTGGGATGCGCCAGAAACCGCATCCCGGGTATATACAGATAAGTGATTAATTGATTAATCCGAGGCGATAAAAGAGCCTCCTGCCGCAGGTGCCGGGTTGCTGAAAAGCTCCCCGGCACTTTTTTATTACCGACCTTTTATATATTTTTGGTCCAGGTATTCTTCGTATATTCTGTAAAAACGAATCTGTATGGAAATAAATGATATAAGAACGGGTCTGGGCTTCGACGTTCACCGGCTGGTGGAGGGGCGCGACCTGATGCTTTGCGGCGTCAAGGTGCCGCATACCCACGGACTTCTTGGCCACAGCGATGCCGACGTGGCCCTTCATGCCCTGAGCGACGCCCTTCTTGGTGCCGCTTCCCTGCGCGACATCGGCTATCACTTTCCTCCGACTGACGACAAGTGGAAGGGAGCCGACTCGATGGTGCTCCTGCGGAAGGTGGCTGAGCTTGTTGCTGAAAAAGGTTACAGGATTGGCAATGTCGACATCACCATAATAGCACAGGCGCCGAAACTCCTCGGCTATATTCCCGAGATGCAGAGCCGTGTAGCCGGTTGTCTGGGCCTTGACCCCGACCGCGTGGCAGTGAAAGCCACCACAACAGAACATCTCGGCTACACCGGCCGCAAGGAAGGCATAGCCGCCATGGCCACCGCGCTCATCTTGCGGTAACCTTCGGGGGAATCAGTCGGGTTCGATTTCGTCGGGGAACTTGCGGTAGTATTCCTTGAGGATTCTGAGGATGTTGAAGTAGAAGCCGCCGGCGTCTTTCTCGGCAGGGTCCTTAACGGTGAGATACTCGTAGTAGGGCTCGTAGAAAAGATGGTTTGTGACGGTGTAGCCTATGGTGTTGAGCAGCACGTATTCGTGCTGGGGCTCAATCACGTACCATGCGTTTTCTTCGTCGGCTCCGGTCCCGGTGGACACAATCGCCATTAGAATATGGTCGAATTTGTACTGCCATATATCGGCGAGATTGGTCTGTCCCTTTTTGCGCAGTGCGGCTATGAGGGCACTCATCTGGTTGAGGTCAAAAGGATTGTCCTGTAGCGAGAGGTCGGAGTATTTTATCACCGAGTCGCATTCCTGCACCGTAAGATCGGCCTTGGCGTAGTTGGTGAGCATGCGTCCGGAGTAAGCCGGGGCGCGATAGGGATTGTAGTCTTCCTGAAACATGTATCCCAGATAGAGCCGGCGGTATTTGTCGAGGCTCATTGTGGTGTCGTTGCGTTCGAATTCCGCCATGAGAGAAGGATAATAATAAGGTGAGTTGCGGTTATATACTTCCTTTCTGATCAGGTCGAGGTCGGGGCGCTCGCGCGGTATCCTGTCGAGCGGTATCATGGCGTGGCACATGAGCGGTGCCAGCAGGGAAAGCAGAAAAAATGATATTATGTTTCGTAGCATAGGCGTGGGGTTTATGACGCGGAACCTTCCGACTTGGGCGCTGCGGGCCTGATTGATTCGGGATAGGAGATGCGGGAGTGATACATTGTGCGCAGATGGGAGATGAAGGTATCCTTTATGTCGGTGACATCGCGGAACGATATGGGCGATTCGTTGTGCAGGCCTTCGGCTATCTGCGAGTCGATTATCTTGTTGACCAGGGCTGAAATGGCTTCAGGTGAATGGTCGGAGAGGGAGCGCGAGGCGGCTTCCACGGCATCGGCCATCATCAGAATCGAGGCCTCGCGCGACTGCGGATTGGGCCCCGGATACATGAACGGCGCGGGGTCGGGAGTTTCGTTGGGATGGGCGTTGCAGTATGAGGTATAGAAATAGCGTGCCGTTCCCTTGCCGTGATGCTGCGAGATGAAGTCGGCTATGGCTTTGGGAAGCTTGGCTTTCACGGCGCGTTTCTGCCCTTCGGCCACGTGGCCTATGACTATGCGGGCGCTCTGTTTGGGGTCGAGGGCGTCGTGGGGATTGACACCGTGCTGGTTCTCGGTGAAGAACGCCGGATTTGAAATCTTGCCTATGTCGTGGTAGAGGGCGCCGGCTCTCACCAGCTGCACATTGGCGCGGATGCGGTTGGCGGCGGCCGAAGCGAGGTTGCTCACGGCCATCGAGTGCTGGAATGTGCCGGGACACTCTTCGGAGAGCTCGCGGAGCACGGGATTGTTTATGTCGGAGAGCTCCACGAGGGTTACTTTTGATGTGAAGCCGAATATTTTTTCGAGCACGAACACCATGATGTAGGCGAACGAAACGCAGACGGCGTTGATAGCGAAGAAGCCGAATGTGCGTGGCATGAGGGTCTTGATGCTTCCGGTCTGCAGGAGGTCTACGGCCACGTAGGTCACCGAGTAGGCCAGGAATACCACCAGGGCCGTGCGCAGCAGCTGGGAGCGTTTGGAGAGCTCGCGGATGGATGCCAGGGCGGCTATGCCGGCCACGAACTCGAGCGCCATGAACTCAAGCAGGAACCGCGCGCAGAGCACCGTCAGCAATAAGGTGACGAGATATGTGAAGAAGGCGGTGCGGGAGTCGAGGAACACCAGCAGGAGTATCGGCACGATTGTGAACGGTATGAGGTAGAGGGCCGAGATGAAGTGGCTGGAAAGCACGAATGTGAATGCCGGCACCGCGCATACAAGGAGCATTATCAGCAGCATGTTGCGCATCGATTCGAGGTAGTCGCGCCTGAAGAAGTAGAGATAGCTGTAGAGCGTGCCCAGGATTATCACTATATAGAGTATGTGACCGGCCACGGGATAGAAACGGTCGGAAATCACGGAGGCGCCGCGGTCGGCCGACAGCTGTTCGTAGGTGGAGAGGATGGTATAGAGCTGGGGGGTGACGATGTCGCCGCGGTCAATTATGCGCTCGCCCTGCTGCACCACGCCTATCGGCGCGAGGGCCACCTGATAGGCCTCATTGCGGAAACGGTCGGTCTGGACTGTGTCGGGGATTATGTTGGGCACCATGATTTCCGAGAGGCGCGCCTTGGTGATGATTTCGTGGAGCTCGCGTCCGGCTCCGGCTATTGTGGAGTCGAGTTTCACGTAGGCGTCGCGCGGGGTGAGGAAGGAGGCCGTGGCTACGCTCACGGCGCTGTTGCCCGATGTGAGCATGCGCACGTTGTCGGTCTTGGTTTCCGCCAGCACGTCGGAGCCTGCGATTCCCTGGTTGTAGAGCTTGCGCAGCTGGGTGACGAGATAGTTGCGCTGGCCGGTGGATACGTGGTGGCCTTCGACGGTTATGGTGGCGAGGCGTTTGTCGTATTGCTCTATCACGGCGTTTTCGGAAGCTATGTCGCGGTAAAATATGGGCTCGAAGTTGCGGTCGATGCTGTCTTTTATCGAGGCGGCGCTCACGGAGTCGAGGTGTATGGGGATGTCGAAGGGGGCCGTCAGGAGGGCGTAGCTCCAGGGATGGTTCACTTCATAATTATAGGAGTCGCTGTCGTTCTGCGGCAGGAAATAATATATGACAGCCACAGCGGCTATAAACAGTGCCGCCAGGCTCAGGATTTGGCGTGATACCTTGGCTTGCATGGGCATGGGAGGGTTGCGGTGGTTCAGATTTCTTTACGGGCGGCTTTCTGCACGCCTTTGATTTTACGGATGCGTGAACAGAGGGCGGAGGCCACATGTGTATCGCGCACGAGCACTTCGAGCATGGCGTGGAACACTTCGTTGGTGGTGTCGATGTGGAGGCTGCGGATATCTATGTTCAGGTCGGACGATATCATGGAGATGAGTTCCTGAAGGATGCCGTGGCGGTCTACGCCGTCGATTTCTATCATTACCCTTGACTGGCTTTCGACCGTCTCCCACTCGGTTGCAACTATGCGCGGCCCGAAGCTTGCCTTGAGCACGGCGGCACGCGGGCACGCGAGCGTGTGGACTTCCACAAGTCCTTCGTCGTTGATGAAGCCCATCACGTCGTCGCCGGGAATGGGATGGCAGCAGTCGGAGAACACGAAGTTCTTTTCCTTGGCGCCGTATTTGAGCTTGTAGACCTCCTTGGGATTGATTTTCTGGGGGGCGGGCTTTGTTTCGGCAGCCGAGGCGGCTTCGGCGTTCTTGCGCGATTTGCCCGTGATGCGGAATATCTTTTTGAGCAGGGAGGGAGAGGTGTTGGGAGAGTCCTTGAGCACGTAGCCGTCGAGGCTTATCTCGCCCTGGCCGAGTTTCTGGTAGAATGCGTCGCGTGACTGTACGTGGTAAAACGCCATTATTTTGGTTATCACCTCGTTGGTAGGCTCAACCTGACCGTCGGCCAGGAATTTCATGAGCGTTTCTTTTCCGGCTTCGATGGCGGGAGCGACCTCGCGCCGCAGGGCCGCGCGCAGACGGGTGCGCGCCTTGGCCGTGGCCAGGAAGTCCATCCACTCGGCCTTCGGTTTCTGGCTCTGTGAGGTGAGCACCTCGACCTGGTCGCCCGACATGAGCTTGTGGCTCAGCGGCACCAGCTTGTGGTTCACCTTTCCGGCTATGCACTTGGTGCCTATCTGGGAGTGGAGGTTGAAGGCCACGTCGAGCACTGTGGAATTGTTGGGCAGCGTGAGCAGTTCGCCCTTGGGGGTGAACACCACTATCTCCGACGAGAAAAGGTTGAGCTTGAGGGTGTCGAGGAAGTCGAGGGCGTTGGGGTTGGGGTCGTCGAGAATGTCCTTGATGGTGCGCAGCCATACGTTGAGTTCCGATTCCTCGTCGCTCTCTCCGATTTTGTATTTCCAGTGGGCGGCGAAGCCTTTCTCGGCAATCTCGTCCATGCGGCGTGAGCGTATCTGCACTTCCACCCAGTTGCCGTCGGGGCCCATCACGGTAAGGTGGAGGGCCTGGTAGCCGTTGGCCTTGGGGTTTGAAATCCAGTCGCGGGTGCGCTCGGGATGAAGGCGGTAGATGTCGGTGATTGCTGCATATATGTTCCAGCAGATGGTCTTTTCCTGCGAGGGGTCGTCGCAATCGAAGATTATTCGCATGGCGTAAAGGTCGTAGACTTCCTCGAAAGGAATGTTTTTGGTCTGCATCTTGTTCCAGATGGAGTAGACGGACTTCACGCGGGCCTTGGCCTCGTATTTCAGTCCCATACCTTTCAGGCGGTCGACAATGGGAGAGGAGAAGTCATGGTACACGGCCTCGCGGCGCTCCTCGCTCTCACGTATTTTCTGCTGAATCTCGCTGTAGGCGCCGGGATGCTCGTATTTGAAGCTCAGGTCCTCAAGCTCGGTCTTTATGGCGAAGAGGCCCAGACGGTGTGCGAGCGGGGCGTAGATATATAGTGTCTCGCCCGCAATTTTATACTGCTTGTTGGGAGCCATGGAGCCGAGGGTGCGCATGTTGTGCAGACGGTCGGCCATCTTTATGAGCACCACCCTGATATCCTCGCTCATGGTCAGCAGGAGCTTGCGGAAGTTCTCGGCCTGGGCCGAGGCTTTGTCTCCGAATATACCTCCGGAGATTTTGGTGAGGCCGCTCACGAGCTGCGCTATCTTCTTGCCGAACTGCTGCTCGATATCCTCCACGGTGTACTCCGTGTCCTCCACCACGTCGTGGAGCAGGGCGGCACAGATGGAGGTGGAGCCGAGTCCTATCTCCTGCGAGGCGATTTTGGCCACCGCTATGGGGTGGAGGATATACGGCTCGCCCGAGCGGCGGCGGATGCCTCCGTGGGCTTTCTTGGCGAAACGGAACGCGCGTTCTATTATTTCCACCTTCTTGCGGTGGTTGCTGTTGAGATATCCGTTGAGAACGTCCTGAAATTCAGCTTCTATCAGGCGGTCTTCATCCTGAGGCGTCATAGTGTACTGCTCCATGTCTGTACGGGTGATTGCTGGCAGGCGCGGCCGCGGGGCCGGTCTGCACATGTTATCCATTTTACAAAAATAGAGAAAAACGGTGAATCTTCATTTAAAAAAGAGGTATCTTTGTGAATCTAACGGCAAAGTTTTGCAATGGGAAAATATGATTTTGACAAAGAGACAGACCGCCGCGGCACCGGCGCAGTGAAATATGACGGTCTCAGGGAGCTGTTCGGCGACGCCGATCTGACGCCCCTCTGGGTGGCCGATATGGATTTTGAGGTGTGTCCCGACATAAGCGATGCGCTTCATGAGCGTTTCAGCCATCATGTTTACGGTTATCCCCGCACTCCGGACAGTTTCTGGCCCTCGGTTACCGGCTGGCTCCGGAAGCGCCATGGCATGGAGGTGCAGCCGGAAGAGCTGGCATTTGTGCCCGGCGTGGTCAGAGGCATAGCCTACGTCCTCAACTTTTTCACCCGTCCCGGCGATGCCGTGGTGATACAGCCCCCCGTCTATCATCCGTTCAGGATACTGACCGAAGGCAACGGCCGCAGGGTGGTGGAGAATCCGCTGGTGGAGATGCCCGGCGGCACGTACGCTATGGACCTGGAAGGTCTGGAGAGGGTTTTCGCCACTGAGCATCCTGCCATGATGATTCTCTGCAATCCCCACAATCCGGCCGGAATCCAGTGGGACGCCGACACGTTGCGCCGGGTGGCGGAACTCGCGCGCAGATATGGCGTGAAGGTGATATCCGATGAAATCCACGGCGACCTCATGCTTTACGGCTGCCGACACATACCTTTCTGCACGGTGAGCGACGATGCCGCTGCCGTGAGCATCACTTTCGGTGCTCCTTCCAAGACGTTCAATATCCCCGGCCTTATAAGCTCATGGATGATTGTGCGCAACCCTGAGATGCGCAAGGCGTTTTACGACTGGATGGCCGTCAACGAGTTTTCGGCACCTCCCTTTACCGCCACAGTGGCCACCGAAGCCGCTTACCGTTACGGCGAGGAATGGCTTACGGAGCTGCTGGAATATCTTGAGGGCAATATCGACGCGGTGATTGACTTCGTGGAGCGGAATATGCCGGGTGTGCGCGCGGTGCGTCCGCAGGCCTCTTTTCTGGTGTGGCTCGATTTCCGCGGCCTCGGTCTCAGCCACGACGAGCTTCTGGACCGTATGCTGAAAAAGGCGCGTCTTGCGCTCAACGACGGCGCCATGTTCGGCCGTCAGGGTTCCGGCTTCATGCGCCTGAATGTGGCGAAGCCCCGCGCCGAGCTGCTCAAAGACATGGCCCGCATGGCTCAGGCGTTCGCGGAGTAAACGTGCAGCGGGCAAGGCACACGGGGCTGTCACCGGCCATGATGGCCGTGGTGACGGTCTCGCCGTCGGTCTGTGATTCTACGGTTACGCTGTCGCCGAACCGGGCTTCGTGTTTGTAGGCGATCTCAAAATGATGCAGGAGGTTTCTGTCGAATATGGCGAGATCCATCTGGTTGATTACAAGCTCTACATAGCGTGCCGAGTTGACATGGCGGTTGCAGTCGATGTCGCTCACCTGGAATGTATAGGGGTTTATGCGGTGGGGATTTTCGGGACGCCGTATCAGGGCTCCTTTGCCCACCGGACAGGGACGGTCACATATCAGCCGGTTGAGGTCGCCCAGAACCGAGAGGTCGGCCGGACGGCGTGAACGCATGTCTATGGCCATCCATACCGTATGGGCATATCCTATGGGCTGTCCGTCGGAGCCGGAAATCATATAGTTGCGTTCCGAAAAATGACGGTTGAAGCTTTCCACCCAGGTGGTTATTGTATAGTTTTCAAACAGCCGGGGATAGCGGTCCATTTTAAAGGAAATGCGCGAGAGCACCCAGAGGATGCCCAGGCTCTGGAGACGGCTGAAGCCGAAATCGCGACTGTCGGCGTGGCATGTGGCTGCCTCTATGAGCTGTTGCACGAGTTGTGCCGGAGCAAGTTCGCGCTGGGCGTTGCATTGCGCGGCCGTCAGGCTGTAGCTGAGTGTATATTCGAGTGTCTGGCTCATGGCGGTGCGGGTCATTGAATGGATATGGGGCCGGTCTGTTGCGCCTTCCCTCCGGTTTTGATCTGTTGTGTGCCGGAATCAGGTATAGTGGCGTTCTGGGGAGTGCCTATGGCCACTGATTTTATCTGGGGCATTGCGGCGAGGCTGCTGAGGCTGTCGGTGGCAACCGACACCACGGCCATCGTTCCCAGGTCGGTTCTGACGTTGAATCCCGCGTCGGTGAGGGAAGAGGCTTTGGCGCCCTCGGCAAGGGAGACCATGACGGCCACGGTGCGCGGTGTCGACTTTGGATTTGCCGCGAGGGAGTCCACGAGCATGCGCGCCGGAAGGTCGAGTTTTGCCAGTGTGGCCGGAGTCCAGCTGTCGGGAGTGGCGGCACGGCGCTGCGAATGGGCCGCGCATGCTGTCAGAAGGGTTGCCGCGAAAGCGGCGACAAGGATTATGAGGGCGTATTTTGTCTTCATCACAGGAGTGGGTGTTTATTTGTTGGGGGGGTGGATGGCAGCGGGCGCCTGAGAGCCCGGAGAGCCACAAAATTAACGATTACCGTTAAATTAACAAACTGCTTGGGGTAACGGATTGGGATTAGACGGGGCAGCCGCATCCTCTTTCAGTCTTTTTCCCAGAATATTTCGGGAGCTCCGAGAATCGAGTTGTTGTAACGCGCCAGAACAAAAAGGAAATCGCTGAGGCGGTTGACGAATTTCAGGGCAACGGGGTCGATTTCGGCGCCGGTGTCGGCAAGGTCGAGGATGCGCCGTTCGGCGCGGCGGCACACGGTGCGCGCCAGATGGCATGTGGCGGCCGCCTGGGAACCGCCGGGAAGAATAAAGGTGCGGAAGGGCTCGAGGCGGGAGTCGTAGATATCAGTGAGGTGTTCGAGCTTTTCGACGTCGGCCTCGGAAATTCCGGGCTCCATGCGGTAGGTGCCCTCTTCGGGACGGCAGGCAAGATAGCCTCCGAGGTTGAAGAGCTTGTTCTGGATGTAGTGGAGATTGTCGGTTTCTTCGGGAGGTATGCCGGGGCAGGCGGCCACGAGCCCTATCACGGAGTTGAGTTCGTCGACGGTGCCGTAGGCTTCTATTCTTATGTCGTTTTTCTTTACTCTCTGGCCTCCTACCAGAGATGTCATGCCGGCGTCGCCGCCGCGTGTGTAAACGTTACTCTTTTTCATGATTACAGAGGATTTGCTTGTTGCAAACTTAGCGATTTATGGCATCAGTGCCAAATCAGTAACGTTTCCGGGGCCCTAACGGTTGCCGCGGTTTATTGAATCAGGTGTATTAAATTAAGCGCACAGCACGGTTGCCACGGCCAGGCTAAAGTTGCCGCGGCTTGCGCCGGATGGTGCCTCTTCAGTTTTCAAGACGGTTGGTGTAATAACTGAAGAAATTAGTGTTCAATATGTTGGAAATTCTGAGAAGAAGTTCGGCGTCTATGCTGGAGCGGTTGAACAGTTTGTACACGTTCGTTCGGTTGCATGAGAGCCTGCGTGAGAGCCAGACAACGGTCCTCTCCTGGCGGCGGAGTTCTTCCTCGATCACCTTTCCAATGATGACTTCGCTCATTTTTCCGATTTTACGGTGTGAACTGGGTTGTTTTTTCAATTTACAGATGAGATAGTGATGATTAATTTTCTTTGTGTACTACACCCTGCATGGTGAGAATCAGGAACTTTACGGGATTTTGGAGTGGGGTTGTCTTCGAGGGTGGTGACGGTATTGCTTCTGTGTCCATGCCGGAGGAGGAAGGCGGCTGATGGCCGGATGCCGCTGGCGGCTGTGACGGAGGATGGTCTCTGGGGTGTTGCTTCAGGGGGAGAGAGGACAACTACTGCTTTAAGGGCCGGTTACTCCATTGTCGGAAAAGTGGGGGATAGGTCTGTCGCTGCCTCGGAATTCAATGGCTTCCGGGTGCCTGGAAGAGTGGAAATCGTTAAGGGAAAGTAAAGTGATTCTGGTTGTGTCATCACACCCGGCCTTATATCATAATTGTGCTGATAGCTGTGAGTGCGCGGAATTTCCATCCGCTTTCTTTTCCCTGGATACTGTCTGGCTGCGATAGAGTGGAGTCATCCCGATTCAAGAGAAAAGAAAAATGGGGCGGAACTATCCGGAATGTCTTCCATCGTCTGAGGCACCGCCAAGGGCCTTTGTCCTCTGGTTAGACATTGTTTAATGGTTCACGCCCCTTTTGCTATAGCGAAAAGGTTAGGTTGTGTCGCTTCCCCGCTATGGGGGAGAGCCTTAGGAAACGTTGTTTCGATTCGGAACTTAAAAACAATGCTAATCCCGGGACGGTGGTTGAATGGCGGTTTTCCTGACGAGGGATTTATGCATTATGTCATGATTCAGTCTCTTTACGCCTTTTGGATTCCGGCAGCCCTGATTTTGCTTGGAACTGACCTGAAACGGCTGAAACTCTTTTCTGCCGATTGTCCTTGGGCGAGGAAGGGAGCCTTTATGGCTCCGTTCTCATCTGCAAATTTACAACTTTCTTTAATAATAACAAATCTGGCCGTTGTAATTTCCTGACTTTCTTATAGATTTATGTTGACAAAACGGCTACAGAAGTGTTGCTGATTTGCGAAATTAACAATAGTTTAATGCGGTGTGCTCTCACTTTTATCCGCGAAGATTGTTTCCCTTCTACCGCTCAGGCCTCTGACGGTGCCGACCCTCGGCTTCTCTGAGGCACGGAGACACCTGTGACTCCAAGCGGCCATCCCCCTCCCGATGGTGAAAAATATTTAAAAACGCTTAATACGGAAAAAAATCTTTAATACGGTTGCTCTGCTACCAAAAAATTATTATCTTTGCAGTTGATAAACAAGGTCCCGACGCCTGCGCTTCGGGCCCGATAGTGCAGGCAGCGGTTCGACATGCCGCCTGCATTCCGGATTCAAGAATTTATTAACCATTTTATTTCAAGTTGTTATATCCTAAACTATGAGTACAATCGATTTAACTCAGTATGGCATCAAGGATGTCAAAGAGGTAATCTACAATCCCAGCTACGACGAGCTTTTCAAGGCTGAAACTGATCCCTCCCTCGAAGGCTTCGAGAAAGGCACTGTGACCGAGCTCGGCGCTGTCAACGTAATGACCGGCGTTTATACCGGCCGCTCTCCTAAAGACAAATTCATCGTACTCGACGACAACTCCTGCGACAAAGTATGGTGGACCACCGAAGAATATCCCAACGACAACAAACCCGTGACCGAAAAGACATGGGAAGCCGTTAAGGAAATAGCCATCAAGGAGCTTTCCGACAAGAAACTCTACGTTGTCGACTGCTTCTGCGGCGCCAACAAGGATACCCGCATGGCCGTTCGCTTCATCATGGAAGTGGCATGGCAGGCTCACTTCGTGACCAACATGTTCATCCGTCCTACCGCCGAGGAACTCAAGGACTTCAAGCCCAGCTTCGTTGTTTACAACGCTTCCAAGGCCAAAGTGGAGAACTACAAGGAACTCGGCCTCAACTCCGAGACTGCCGTTGTGTTCAACACCACCACCCGTGAGCAGGTAATCATCAACACCTGGTACGGCGGCGAAATGAAGAAAGGCATGTTCTCGATGATGAACTACTACCTTCCCCAGTCAGGCATCGCTTCGATGCACTGCTCGGCCAACACCGACAAGGAAGGCAAGAACACCGCTATCTTCTTCGGCCTCTCCGGAACCGGCAAGACCACTCTTTCCACCGACCCGAAACGTCTCCTTATCGGTGACGACGAGCACGGATGGGACGACAACGGCGTGTTCAACTTCGAAGGCGGCTGCTACGCCAAGGTTATCAACCTCGACAAGGAAAGCGAGCCCGATATCTACAACGCCATCACCCGCGACGCCCTCCTCGAGAACGTGACCGTTGACAAGGACGGCAAGATTGACTTCAAGGACAAGAGCGTTACCGAGAACACCCGCGTTTCCTATCCTATCAACCACATCAAGAGCATCGTAGAACCCGTTTCCGCAGGCCCCGCCGCTAAGAACGTAATCTTCCTGTCGGCCGACGCATTCGGTGTGCTTCCCCCCGTATCCATCCTTACTCCCGAGCAGACCAAGTACTACTTCCTGAGCGGCTTCACCGCCAAGCTCGCCGGAACAGAGCGCGGCATCACCGAGCCTACCCCCACTTTCTCGGCTTGCTTCGGCCAGGCATTCCTCGAACTGCATCCTACCAAGTATGCCGAGGAACTCGTTAAGCGCATGGAGAAGAGCGGTGCCAAGGCTTATCTCGTGAACACCGGCTGGAACGGTACAGGCAAGCGTATCTCTATCCGCGACACCCGCGGTATCATCGACGATATCCTCAACGGCGATATCCTCAAGGCCCCCACAAAGAAACTCCCCATCTTCGACTTCGAGATTCCTACCGAACTCCCCGGCGTAGATCCCAAGATTCTCGATCCCCGCGACACCTACGCTAAACCCGAGGAATGGGAAGTTAAGGCCAAAGACCTCGCAGCCCGCTTCATCAAGAACTTCAAGAAGTATGAGACCAACGAGGCCGGCAAGGCTCTCGTGGCCGCAGGTCCTCAGCTCTGATTGAATTCAGAAAGAGTTCCGGCACATCCTGAAAAGGACTGAACCGGGACGCATGAACCTTAAATAAACCACGGGACGCATCCACTCAAAACAAGCGGGTGCGTCCCGCTGTTTTTAAAGTTGTTCAGAACATTCATTCACTTAACAATAACCAAAATGTCAAAATTTCTCACAGAATTCAAGGAATTCGCAATGAAGGGCAACGTGGTCGACATGGCTGTCGGCGTTGTTATCGGCGCTGCCTTCGGCAAGATTGTAAGCTCTCTCGTTGATGACCTCATCATGCCCCTTGTGGGCGTGGCCACCGGCGGTATAAATTTCACCGATTATAAAATTGTATTGCAGAAGGCCGTGATGGACGGTGCCGAAGTCATCAAGCCGGAAGTCACCCTCAACTGGGGCACATGGGTACAGACCATTGTCAACTTCCTGATTGTGGCGTTCAGCATCTTCGTTGCCATCAAGTTCATGAACCGTCTGCGCAAACGCAAGGATCTCGAGGATGAGGCGGAGGCCGCCACAGCCGATGCCGCCGCGGAAGCTCCCACCAAAGACCAGGAACTTCTCACCGAAATACGCGACCTCCTCAAGCAGCAGGCCGAAGAAAAGAAATAAAGTAACTCCGGAACATAGCTTAGAGGGTCGGCGATATCGCCGACCCTCTAAGCTATGCCCTGGTATCGACAGGGTGAGGTTGTTGTAGCCCTACTTTTCGCAGTTTTGAAACAACCCCTCCATGTCGCCTTATGTATGTTGGTTTGCGAAGACTTTTCAGAAGCCCCGGAGGGGCGATATCTGTACACCCCACTGCGTAAGCAGCAGCTCATCTGAACCGTCCACACGGAGCACCGGAGGGGCGATATCTGTACACCCCACTGCGTGAGCAGCTGCTCATCTGAACCGTCCACACGGAGCACCGGAGGTGCGATATCTGTACACCCCACTGCGTAAGCAGCAGCTCATCTGAACCGTCCACACAGAGCACCGGAGGTGCGATATCTGTATAACCCACTGCGTGAGCTGTGGGAACGGAATGGCTCACTCCCCCTCCGTGCGGCAAGCCTCGGAGAGCGCGCTGCCGCACTATGCGTAAGCATGGGTTCATGTAAGGCACTTAGGATAAAACGATTGTCTAATAGGTTTTATATCGACCGAGAAGAAGGAAATACTGTGATGTTTGGTGTGATTCGGAATGTATTCAAGGCTATTTATGTCCTACAATCTGAAAAGTGCCCATGCTGTCGCATTGTGCGGCTGCGCGCTCTCCGAGGCTTGCCGCACGGAGATGGAGGGCACACCCCGTTCCCACAGCTCACGCAGTGGGTTGTACAGATATCGCACCTCCGGTGCTCCGTGGCTGAGATTCTTTGGTGCCTTTTTACGGTTTGTGTAGTGGATTTATCAATTCTCCGACACCCACGGGTAATTCCGATGAAAATGGTGATTACACGCCGAGGAGGTCGCGGGTGATGTCGAGGGCGGCGGCGGCATCGGCGCGGCTCACGGTGCAGTCCACGCGGGGAGAGCCGGGCGCGTCGAGCAGCGTGAAGTTGAGGGTGTCGGTGCCCGCTGAATTCTTTTTGTCGGACGCCATGAGGCGCATGAGCTGAGGATAGTCGTCGCAGCTGAACCGTGGCAGGGGATAATAATCCTTTACGAATGAGGCCACCTGCTGCAGCACGTCGGACGACAGTCCGCACTGCATCCTCGACAGTACCAGGGCCGTGACCAGACCGTGGGCCACCGATATGCCGTGGGGCACCGGGCGGCGGCGCTCAAGCGCCAGTTCCTCCAGCGCGTGACCCGCGGTGTGTCCGAGATTGAGGGCCTTGCGCAGCCCTTTTTCAAACGGGTCGGCAGCCGTCACCGCTATTTTCACTTTCATGGATTTTTCCACTATCCCCCCGAGGCGTTCAGGCGCGAGCGCCACGGGGTCGGTGCGCAGGGCTTCCGCGAGGGTGTCGGGGCCGTCGAGCAGCGCGTGCTTGAGCACTTCGCCGTAGCCGCTGAGTATCTCTTCAGGGGGCAGCGTGGAGAAAAAAGCCGGGCACACTATCACGGCCTGCGGGTCGCTGAACACACCTATCTGGTTTTTCAGACCGGCGAAATTCACGCCGGTCTTGCCGCCCACGGCAGCGTCCACGGCCCCCAGAACGGTCGTAGCGACGTTTACGCAGCGTATGCCGCGCTTATATGTGGCGGCGGCGAATCCTCCGAGGTCGGTCACCATTCCTCCGCCAATGTTCACGGCGAGAGAACGGCGCGAAAGTCCCGCACGCGTCATGGCCTCCCATACATCTGAGGCCGCAGCGATGGTCTTGTTGGAGTCTCCGGCCGCTATGATGATTCTTTCCGTGCCGGGCAGGATATCGTCGGGCAGCAGACGGCCCACATTCGTGTCGGTAATTATCACGCAGCGGTCGGCTCGGGATGCGGCAACGGTTTCCGCGAGCACGGGTGCGAGGCTGTCGGTGAATATGATCTGTGATGCCATGGGTCAGTTGAGATTAAGGGAGGTGGTGAGCAGGCCGTACACCAGTATGGGGAACTGTGCCGCGGCCTGGGTCATTGAGGGGAAAACAATCGCGGCTCCGGCATCCCACAGCTCCTCTTCGGGGAGATTGCCGGTGTTGACTGCTATGGTGAATATTCCGGCTTTGTCGCCTGCCTCAACTCCGAGAGGGGCGTTCTCAAGCACTATGCAGCGGTCGGGTCTCACTCCGGCAAGCTCCAGGCCCTTGAGGAACGGTTCGGGGTGAGGTTTGCCGTGGGTCACATCGCGCGAGGTTACGCGCAGACCGGCCGTGAACGCTCCCGGATAGTCGCTGTCAAGGCGGTTGAGCAGCGAGTTCTGGCCGGAGCCTGTCACCAGCACGCGCGTCATTCCCACTCCTTCCATGAATCTCAGAATCTCCGCGGCGCCTTCCATGGGACGCGGAGGCTGCATGGCGGCGAATATCTCGGTCTTGCGGCGGTAGAGCGTCTCTTTTTCCTCGTCGGATGCCGGGCGCCCGAGATAGCGGCGGAATAGCAGATCGATGGTGGCACGGCCCGTGCGCCCTTCATGGCGAAGGAACTCCTGCCGCTCTATCTCCACGCCCTGTTCGCGCATCATCTGCTGCCAGGCGGCCGAGTGGCCGGGCATCGAGTCGTAGAGGGTGCCGTCCATATCTATCAGGGCGGCTTCGGGGCGCACTTCCATATAGTCGTGGCGGCGCAGGAACCGGGTTATTATATCATTGTACATACCGTTGATAAGATTTGATCAGAAGAGGGATTATTTTTTCTTTTTGGCCGATGTCTGTTCGGGCTCTTCTCCAGGCATAACGAATCCGGCGGGGCGAGTGAGGACGCCCTCTTTTATGAGCATCACGGAATCGGCGTGAGATATGGTGTCGGAAGCCTCTGCGGACGTGGAGCCGGGCACGGGTGCGGTTATTCCCAGCCGCGGACGTCCGCGGCGCGCGCCACGGCGGAACATATTGCCTATCTCCTTCACCAGGTTCACGCGCACTGTATCGGAAATCGAGGTGGACGAGGCCACGGTCTTTTCGTTGATGCGGGCTTTGCCCACACGTATTTTCATGTCGTCGGGAGTTCCCTTTATGTTTATGCCGAACTTGAAGGGAAGCGGCGATTTGAGCACCGAAATATGATAATCGAGGTTCAGACCCATGTCGTTGCCTCCGCGCACTCCGAATTTATAGCGGTCCATGTCGAAGATGAACGGATAGAGGTTGAGGCGGGAGTCCTTCACGGCCATCTCCACGTCCATGTGGTCGATCATATTGCGTTTCTTGTTCTTGAACATGAGCCATTTGGAGAGAGTGGCGAATGTCTCGCTGTCGAGCAGCACGAGGCTGTCGCCAGATAGTTTCAGGGCCATCTCCAGTGTGTTGAGCTGGAGGTTCATGGCCGAGTCGAGGCGCGTGGTAAGGGCCATGTCGGCGTTCACTATGCCCTCGAGGTCTTTGAGCATTGGCATGATGGAGTCGAGGTTGGGCACCATCCTTATCACGTGGTTGAGGTCCATGCGCCTTACATTCATGCCCGCGGCGAAACTGAGGTCGGCGGCGTCGGGAGCCGAGAGCAGCGCGGAGAAATTCACATTGCCTATGGGGCTGCGGGCAGAGAGACGGTCGAGTCTGAGGGCGCCGTCGTAGACCGAAAGGTTTCCGGCCATACGGTGCAGGATTACATCGGAATATACCACTTCGTCGGCCCGCAGGCGCACGTTGGCTGTCAGATTGCCGGGGATCACGAATGCGCCTCTGTCGTCCTCCGAGGTCTGGCTCTCGATGGATTTCTGGAGGCTTGCGGCATCGTCGGTGAGCGTCACGCTTCCGGCTGTGCCTTCCTCCACCTTGGCCATGAACGCAGCTCCGCGCAGGGCTGCCTCCGTCAGCTCGTTGACGTCGAGATGGCGCGAGGACGCGTTAAGGTTTATGTCGAGCGGACGGCGCCGGCGTCCGGCGAGCGCGCCGCGTATGTTGCGTATGGTGCCGTCGATTCTCAGCGAGCTTTTGCCGGCTGTGACATCGGTGGGATGGAGGATGACGCTGTCGGTGTTGAAATCGAGATTCATGCTGTCCACGCGGGTACGCAGCGGAAATACGGGAGTGAATACCCTCACGGCGCGTGCCTTCAGGTTGCCCGAGGCCGTCCAGCGGCGCAGAAGCGAGGCGGTGGAGTCGCTGACCTGAAGCCGGTTGGCCGTTTCAGAGACTGAGGCCGAGGAATCGGTGCGCGCGGCATTGGGGCGGCGCGGGCGGCCTCCGGCGCGGCGCACGCGCGGATGCAGCGTGAGGTCGGCATGGCCGTCGGCAAGCAGGGCGCGGTTGTAGCGGTCGGCATACAGGGCGGTGCGGGCGTCTACAAGAGCTTTTATCAGCGGAGCCTTGTTGTTGCTCTCGAATCGCTGTATGGAGCCTTTCACGGCCGCGTCGCGCAGCAGCATGCGGGTGGATGTGGAATCATCTGTCACGGTGAGATGCCCGGCCGAGATGTTGACGCCAAGCGGCGTCACGCTCGAGGTGTCGAGCGTAGAGGCGACGTTGCGTGTGGCAAAGCCTATCTTCATGTCGCGCCCCGCGGCAACGGCTCCGTAGGCCGAGATGCGGGCCGTGTCCACGGTCAGCGACGCGGTGAGCAGCGAGTCTATTCTCACTCCCTGATATTTTATGCGTGAACTGGAGCCGAGGCGGAACACGGTGTGGGCCGTGTAGGCCGTCACGGCGCTGTCCGCGGTAGAGAGGTTGAAATCGGTAAGGGCAAGCATGCCGTTGAGAATCACGCGGTGGAATCTTTTTGGGGTGAGATCGGCCACGGAGAAATTGAAATCGGTCTCGCCACGGAGGGTTCCGGTGATTTTCGCGGGGAGTCTGTCCATCAGCGACGCCGGAAGGGAACCGAGGTTCACGTTGCCTTCAAAAGAGCCCTTGAGCCGCGGATTGGATAGCGGCCGCGCGACGGTGGCGGAGAGGTCAACATCCACAGACCTTCCGGAGGCTTTGAAGCGACGGATGTCGATGGTCGAGGCGTCGAGGCTGTCTCCGGCTATCACGGCGCTGCCGTCGAGCGAAAGTTGCGTGAGATACAGCTGCCCCAGGCGCAGACTGCCCGCTTCGGCTTTTACGTCGACCGACACCGACGGTATGCTGTCGGTGAGCGGCCGGTAATGCTTGTCGAGGCGTAGCCCTAATTTCATGGATAAATCGGTGTCCAGTCCTTCGAAGCCTTTTTTATAGTTTTCGGGAATTATTTCCAGAAGGTCGGTGAGGCGCATGCGGTCTATGTCGAGGGTCAGTGTGTGGAGCAGCGGCTCGTTCTCGAAATTAAGTCCGGCATTGAACTGTGCTTCGAGTTTGCCGAGAGTTACTTTCATGTTTTCCAGACCGATTTCCTCGGGATTGGTCTGGCTCCATTTCACCTTTCCGTCAATACCGAAGGGGAGGGTGGACAATAGGACGGGGTGTATGTTTCCGCCAGCGTCTCCTGAGATACTGAGTCTGTAAAGTGGCGCTTCATGCCCGCGCATTTCCGAGTCGCGCAGCGTTACGGTGAAGTCGATAGAGTCGGACGGCGCACAGAACCGTGTGGGAAAGTCGCCCGTGATGGCGAAACGGTTTATGGAAAGAGGGGGAATCACCGTGGTGCCGTCGGTTGCCGTGGTATCCGACGGCGGGATTATCGAGAAGTTGTCGATGGAGTCGGAGGCCACCATTAGATTGAGCCGGGGACGGTCGAAGGTCACGTCGTAGAGGGCAATGTGGCCCAGGGCAAGCTCTCCCACATTGATTCCGCCTGAGAAACGGTGCAGGGTCAGCAGTGTGTCGGCATCGGCAGGGAGGGTGGCGCGTATGGAGTCGGGAACGTCGCGGAGCCCCCGGCTTACTATGGCGAGAGAGTCAACGGTGACTTCCAGACGGGGGAAGGTGTGCCAGAAGGTGAGTTCCACTCTTTTGGCGGCAACATCGGCAAGCAGATATTCCGATGCGGCGCGGTTGACCATCGGCGTGAGTTTCTGTGGCGTGAGATACCATACGGCAATGCTGATTGCGGCGATTAGCAGCACGGCAATGGCGCCTATGCCGATTCCGAGCCATTTGGCAATCCGGAGCCAGAGCGGACGCCGCTTGCGTGCGGGCTGCGGGTCGGTGCCTTCAGTGACGTTATGTGGGGATGTGGTGTTCATTTTTCAGTAGGGGAATTGTCGGAAGAAGTTCAGATGTCGGCCTCGGGGTAGGCTCCCTCGCATACAGTAACGTGGAAGCAGGGCTGTTTGCGCTCGTATTTCACGAGGCATTTGCCTTCGGCACGCATGGCCCACAGCACTTCGCCCAGAAGATTCTTGAGGTCTTCCATCGAGCGGGGAATGCGGTCGCTGTCGGGGGCGAAACGCGAGTAGCTGATGTCGACCGTTGTGCCGAGCTGATGCACCGAGGAGTCAACGGCATTGCGGTTGGCGCGGCGCAGACGCTTCACCGACATGGGTGTGCGCAGCACACTCGTCACCTTTATGCGGTAGTCGCCGCCCCCGCGCGCCTCGAGAGAGTCGCGGAACCGCCGCCCTATCTCGTGGAGCATCGCCGCTCCTTCCGGCACCATGAAAGGGCGGGAATGGGTGAGAGGTTCTACATAGAAGTCGGCACACGACACCACCTTCACCATCTCGCGCCCCGACTGCCAGTGGCTGCGGGTGTCGTTGAGCGGTGCTATGCCTGTTTTTTCGGCTTCGGCCCAATGGATGTAGTTACTGTCGTTAAACACTTTTGCAAGAGGGCCGATATTATTGATTTTCATCTTTACCGTAGGCTCGGGGAGCTCCGCGAGGGGATGGTTCCAGCGGTCTACTGTGTCTTCGGTAAGTTCGTCGATGGTGAGGATGTGGTTGGGGTCGTTCAGGCGCCCTGAATCGCTGCCGCATCCCCCCAGAATCACGGCCAATATTATAAATGCCAATAAGCTGCGCATGGTTCGGAATGGAATCGGGTTTTCAAACCGCTAAATTACAACTTTTGCTCCGCCCCCGCAAACTCCGCGCGGCGGTTTGGCACCCCCGCCTCTATCTGGAAAACGCAGAATGTCGCCGGAACGGCATAAGAGCCGCAGAACTGTTAATATAATTTCTCCATCCCTGAGGCCGTTTATTCATTTTCTGTCGTTTTGCGGGGTTCTGCGGGACGACCTGTTAGGAGGCGGTCGAGCCAGGGGAGGACGAGGGCTGATTTGAAGTAGTGGGAGGGCGGGTCAACGTTGGCGAGGCGGAAGAAGGTGGCGCGGTCTATGCCTTCGGGCATTGCCTGGAGGGGAACGCGGGCGGCGGGGTCGGCAAAGGCGGGGTAGTGATGCCAGGTGAAGTTGTCGGGAGCCCCTGCGGCGGCGAATGCCCGGGCAACGATTTCAAAGTCGCGGTCCATGCCTCCCTCGGTGCAGATTACCGGGCGCGGGGCGAGGGCGGCCACGATGTCGGGGAAATCGAATTCAAGAAGAAATCCGGGTATCAGATGCTCTATGGAGTTGGGAAAGGCGCGCACGCCCGATGCGTCGGGGCGGTCCATGACGAGGGCACGCTCGCGGGTGCGGCACAGGAAATCGTTGTAAACAAAGGCAAATATGGAGTCGTCGAGCAACCCCAGGGCCATAAGCGTTTCGGTGCCCAGGGAGAAGCCGCTGACTATTATCCTGGATTTATCCACGACAGGCACGGTTTTCATCCAGTCGAGAATCACGCGGTCTTGCCACGAACTGAGCCCCAAGTAACTCCATCCGGCTTCAAGGAGGAAGCGCGAGGTCTCGAGGTAGTCGAAGCGGCCGTTGTCGGATAGTTCACCGCAAGAGGGATTGTCTACGGCCACGGCCACCAGTCCGTGGCGCACGTAATGGAGCGCCATTGCGTTTACTCCCGCGGTGGTGTCGGCGGGACCGTCGAGCGAGAAGTTGCCCAGCCGCTCTCCGGCAAGCAGTTCCTTGGGCTGCCCGAATCCCGGGATGCAGAGCGCTGCGGGTGCGGGACGGGAGGCGTCGACGCCGTCGGGTATGAGCACAAGAAAGGGCACCACGGTTGAGTCGAGCGGATAGCTTTCCCATTTTTCAAGCGTGTAGCCGGACCGTTTCACCCGTTTGACAAGGCTGGGCGGCGCAGCCTGCGCCTGAGGATGGCGCATGAGGCGTTTCATGGCGCTTTTCATTTCAGCCTGCCATGCCGGGAAAGCATCGGGAGTGATTTTTGAGGGATTGAAGGTGAGGCGCGGAGGGTTGCGGCGAAGGAGTCCTTCCACGGCGCCGCGGGTGCGGAGCGAGCGCGAGTCGGCGCGCGTGCTGTCGTTGCCTATTGAGGGCATGGCTGCTGCATGGAGTCCGGCAATCACCGAGAGAAGGAGGGCAAGGAGACGTACTGATGGTTTCATGGCAACGGATATCTTTGCTTTCAGATGAAAAAATGGCGGTGTGTCAGGTTTTGTGGAAGCTTGACACACCGCCGTTTTATGGGATTATGAGTATATTTCAGTTGGCGGGAACGAGGTTGTGGGTCTTCATGTAGTCCTTGAGCTGACGGAGCTGGGTGTCGTCGGGCCCGGCGAAGAACGAGATGCCGGCGGCGCCGTGGCCGTAGGCTTCGTCAAGAGCCTTGACGAAATCCTCGCCCTGGATGTCGGGAGCCATCACGCCGCAATAGAGCTTGCCGCGGCCGCGGAGAGCTTTCACGCCCTCGTCGACTGAGCGTCCTATCCATTCGGGGCCTTCGTTGTAGAAGCCGTTGTAAATCATGGGGAAGTAGGCGTCGAGGTTCCAGTTGCCCCAGTCCTGACGGACCATGCGCTTGGCCATCGACGGGCCGGGGAACACGGCCGACGAAAGGAACTTGCCTTCGCCGTGAACACGGTCGGCTATGGTCTTCACCACGTTGGTTATGGCGTCGAGACGGAAGTTGATCCACGACTGGTCTTCCATCGGGAACTGCACTTCAAGCGGGTCGCGGCCGGTCTTCTCCTTGAATTTGGCGCGGCACACCTCGCAGTAGCAGTAATCGTATTCTGGATGCTCGCTGGTCTGCTCTATGCCGTAGTTTTTCCAGAGGCTCACGGGAAGAATCACGTCGGGGAGACGCATGTAGTCCAGATGCATGCCGTCAACGTAGGGGAGGTTGGCGCATTTCAGGTAATCCTCGGCAAGATACTCGGCCACTTCGGGACGCGAGGGGCAGAGGAAGCGGTAGTAGCCCACGTAGGCGGGTTTGTCGAACGACGATTCGCCCTTGCGGTTCACGGCATACCATTCGGGATGCTTGTCCATGAGGTCGCCGCGGTTCATGGTCCATTTCCAGTAATGGGCCTCGAGTCCGGCTTCCTTGCAGAGACGGTACACATCTTCGTTGTAGCCCTCGAAGAGCACTGCGCTGATGCCGGCGTCGTGAAGCTTCCTGAACCATTCCGACCACTGTTCGTTGGTGCGGTCTTTAGGCAGTCCGGTCCATGCCCAGTTCTTTACCACGCGGGGCTTTTCGGCCGATATGGTGAATTTTCCGTTCTGGTCAAGATGATAGACTTCCTTGCGGGCAGGCACGGTGACAGCGAGGGTGAATGCCGAGTTGCTGGCGTCGACCGAAATCTCGCCGCCCTGGGGCAGAAGGGCCTTGTCTTTGTCGGTGAGCAGGAAGTCATCGGCGGTGCGTATGAAGCCGTTGGGCTTGTTGCGTGCGTCGAGCTGGGCGTAGAAGAGGGTCCATATCAGGCGGTAGGCGTCCATGTCGAGCGTGAGGTCATGTGCGGCCTGCGCGCTGCCCACGGGAGCGTCGACAAAGCGGAGGAATCCCCAGCGTTCGGGCATGTGCATGTCAACGAGGCCTGTGGGGCTCCACACCCAGTTCTCCTCGGGCTGGCCGGGAACGAGCCATTCGACGCGTGAGAAGTTGATGCGCCAGGTCTTGAGCGAGCGCGGGTCGGTGAAGTCGCGTGTGAGGGCCTTGAAGGGTATGGCCATCTCCACATACCATGCCTTGTCGGTGTCGGAGGGTTTGTTGAGTGTTCCGTCCACCCATGTGGCGAGCTGGAGCCCCTGGCAGTCCCAGGGCACGAAGAAGCTGCCGCCGGAGCGGTAGGGCTTGTCGAGCATGAGGTCGAACACCACGCCCTTGGCGTTGTTCTCGATCTCGAAATAGTGCTGACCGTCGCCGTCGGGGTCGATGAACACCTCGAAGTCATTGTCGTGGTATATGATGGTGTCGCGCTGCGAGAGCTTTGCTATCACGTTGTCCTCCACCAGGCGGGCGCCGATGTAAAGGTTTTCGTCGTCCCACATCATCTTGGCCCATGTGGCTTTCACTGGTTCGGGATATCCCTTGCCGCGGATGTCGACGAACGGCTGTGTGGGGACGGCCTTGGCCCAGTCGGCCTCGTTGAGTTTGCCGTCGATTTTAATTTTTCCGGTGGTGCGGAACGCGTCGTAGAGGCGGGGTTCGGTGAGACGGGCCTCATATTTGTCGACAAGCGGTGTGGCTGCCCAGGCAGCGGCGGCTACGGCTGCAGTGAGCGCTGCCGTGAGTATTCTTTTCATGGCTGGTTATTTTTTCTTTTTGTCTTCTGATTCCATGTCGTTGAAGGTCATCACCTGGCCTGCGCCGCTGTAAAGCTTCACGGGCTCCTCGAGCTCGAGGGCTATTACGGTCATGTCGGGGTCGCACACTTCAGCGGGCACGTTGATGTAGTAGCAGCCGGCTGCCACGCCCCAGGAAACGTCGTTGTAGAGGTTCCAGGTAAGCTCCTTGTCGGTGCCGACCACGCGGGCTTTCTTGATGTAGCTCTTGAGACCCTTGAGCTCCACGGCTTCATTGGGCACGTAGGGGAGGTAGAGATAGAGGATGTCGCCTTTCTTGTTGAGTGCGGTATAGGCCTGCACGTGTCCGGCGGGAATGCCTGCGCGGGTTCCGTAGATGGCTTCGGCATGCTTTGAGGTCCAGCGGCCGAGGTCCTTGAGAATCTGCACCTGCTCTTCGGGGATGGTGCCGTCGGCCTTGGGGCCTATGTCGAGAAGCAGGTTGCCGCCCATGCCGATGCAGTCGGCGAGCATCTTGATAACGGTCTTGGATGATTTGAAGTTGGTGTCGGCCTTGCGGAAGCCCCAGGAGTCGTTGGAGGTCATGCAGGTCTCCCACCACTGGGCGTCGGGACGCGTTACGGGCACACCGAGTTCGGGAGTGTCATAGTCGCCGTGGCCCTGGATGCGCGAGTTGACAATCACGCCGGGGTTGTAGCTGTGGAGAAGGGAGATGATGCCGGGAGCGTCCCACTGTTCCGAAGAGTGCTCCCAGTCGCCGTCGAACCAGTAGAGGTCGGGGTTCCAGGTTGAGCTGAGCTCTGTGAGCTGGGCTTTGTTGAAGTTCACGAACTTCTGCCAGCGTTTCTGCTCTTTGTTCAGGTCGTATTTAGGAGCTTTGTCGCGATAGGTTTCGGGATAGTCGGGGTGGGGCCAGTCTATGAGCGAGTAATAGAAACCGAGTTTCAGGCCCTGGTCGCGCACGGCTTTTGCAAAGGGAGCGATAACGTCGCGCTTGGCGGGCGATGATTTCACGGAGCTGACTTTACCGGCCTTGGTGTCCCAGAGAGCGAAGCCGTCGTGGTGCTTGGTGGTGATAACGGTGTATTTCGCGCCGCTTTCCTTGATGAGTTTGGCCCAGTATTCGGGGTCGTAGTTGGCGGCGGTGAAAGCCTCCGACTGCTTCATGTAGTCGGGCAGGGAGATGTGGCCGTTGTGGAAGGCCCAGCTTTCGGAGGTTTCTCCTTTTGAGTACACTCCCCAGTGGATAAAGATGCCCAGCTTGGCGTCGCCGAACCACTGCATGCGTTCGGCTTTCTGCTCGGGCGTTTCGGAGAATGGTGCTAATTCAGCTGCCCCTGCCACGGCCCCGGAGGCTATGGCGGCAGACAGGAGGATGGTTTTAAGGTTCATGGTGAGGTATATGATTGGTTAAAAATTTCGGCTTTTCGGCACGGAGATGTCCGGCGGCTCGGTAGGGTCGATTCCCTGCAATGCGCAGATTTGCACTTCAAAGGCAAAGATACTATTTAAAATCCACATATTCTCCCCGCACTCCCTGAATTAAGCTTTCTTTGCAAAATAAGAAGGGTTTGGAGGGCAATGCCGCGCAAAAGCGTTATCTTTGCTGAAAGAACTGAAAGGATTTCTGTAGAAAACGTTATGAGGCCGATTTTTCTCATTGGATTCATGGGCAGCGGCAAGACCACGCTTGCCAAGGCATTGTCGCGCGCCACGGGGCTTGAATATATCGACCTCGACGCTTATATCGAGGCGCGTTTCCACGCGAATGTCTCAGAGATTTTCGCCCGCGAGGGGCAGGAGCGTTTCCGCGACATGGAGCGGCGCATGCTCCGTGAGGTTGCCGAGTTCGAGGATGTGATTGTGGCCTGCGGGGGCGGAACGCCGTGCTGGTTCGACAATATGGAGTTCATGAACTCCCGCGGACTCACCGTTAGGCTCGAGGCCTCTCACGCGCGGCTGCTCGAGCGGCTGAAAAAAGGACGGCACCGCCGCCCGCTTATCCGCGACCTCGACGACGAAGCGCTGGGAGCTTACATTGCCGCCGAACTTGAGCGCCGCAATCCGTGGTACAGCCGCGCTGTGGCCACGTTTTGCGCAGACCGTCTCGACAGCGTGCCGCAGATCCAGCAGTCAGTGAAAGAATTCATCACCCTTTTCAACATACCCTGCAAATCATGACTTCCGAAAAGACCCCTCAAGCAGCGGCCGGGACCGGTTGCGCACATGAAACACTCGAGGAACCCGCAGCCGTGAAATCGCGCCGCCGTGCCCTCACCATCGGTCTGCCACGGTGCAACCATACCTCAGAGCGCCGCTTCCCGTTCACGCCCGAAGGCGCGAGGCTGCTCATAGAGCTTGGTTTCAGGGTGAAAATCGAGGAGGGTGCCGCTACGGTTATCCATTATCCGGATGCTTCCTATAGCCGGTGCGGAGCGGAAATCTGCTCGCGCCGCGAGGCTCTGGAATGCGACATTGTGGTGAGCCTCGCGCCTCCTGCCCCTTCCGACATACGCATGATGCGCCGGGGAGGCATGCTGCTTACCCTGAGCAATTTCTGCCGTGTGACGCGCGAGGAGGTGCGCACTCTGCTCGACTGCAACATCCTCACCATAGCCATCGACATGATTGAGGACGAGCGCGGAAACCGCCCGTTTGCCGACGTGCTCGCCGAGCTGGCCGGACGGGCCGCGATAGCGCGCGCGTCATCACTGCTTGCCGATTCGGTACACGGCAAGGGGATTCTTCTGGGAGGTGTGGCAGGCGTGGTGCCCTGTGAGGTTACCGTTATCGGCTCGGGCATCGCCGGATGTTCGGCCGCCCGGTCGGCTTCGGGTGCCGGTGCGCTCGTGAGGCTTTTCGACCACGACGTGTACCGTCTGCGCGAGGCCTGCCGCGAACTCGGGCAGGGAGTTGTGGCATCGGCCCTGCATCCGCGGGTGGTTGCCAACGCCCTCCGTTCGGCCGACGTGGTGATCTACACCGACGTCTCGCCGCGGCCTGTGTTCGGCGCCGACGAGGTTGCCGAGATGAAACGCGGCGTGGTGGTGTTTGACCTCTCCGACGACTGCGGCAAGACTTTCCCGTCGCTTCCGGCCATAGACCTGGCTGAGGTGCGTCCCTGCGACGTGGCTCCCACCGAGCCCACACGCGCCTGCTATGTCAACGCCGGCAGCTACGTGCCCCGCACCGCGGCCATGGCTCTGAGCAACACGTTCATCACCATGCTTCGTCCTCTCATAGACACCGAAGGCACGCTCAACGCCCTCAAGCTCCAGCCGGGGCTTCAGCGCGCCGCCCTGACGTTCATGGGTAAGGCCGTTGACTCCACGATTGCCGCCAAAGCGGGCGTAAGACATTTCGACATCAACCTTTTCCTGACCCTTTCCTGATGGCACGACGCAAATTCTATGTGGTGTGGGCCGGCCACGAGACCGGAATCTACGACAATTGGGACGACGCCCGGTTGCAGGTGGAGAATTTTCCCGGCGCCCGGTATAAAAGTTTCGACTCGCAGACCGAGGCCGTGGAAGCCTATCGCGGCAATCCCGACGATTATCTGAAAGTGTTCCGCTCCATGGCCTCAAGGCAGCCCCAGGTGGTGAATTATGCGGCCATTCCCGAAATCGCTCCGGGGTCGATAGCCGTCGATGCCGCCTGCTCGGGAAATCCCGGGCCGGTTGAATATCAATGCGTGGACATCAACACGGGCACACGCATATTCCACGTGGGCCCGCTTCCGGGAGGCACAAACAACATAGGCGAATTCCTCGCTCTGGTCCATGCCCTGGCGCTTCTCGAAAAGCAGGGGCGACCCAATGTGACCATCTACACCGACAGCCGCACGGCCCTTGCATGGGTGCGCAACCGTCACGCCAAGACCGCCATCACCCCCAACTCACGCAACGCCAAGATAATGGACATGCTCCACCGCGCCGAAGCGTGGCTCCAGACCCACCGCCCCGTCAATCCCATCCAGAAATGGGACACCGAAAAATGGGGCGAGATTCCCGCCGACTTCGGCCGCAAATAACCGCGGGCAGATTGCTCCTCATAGGTAAGGTCTATATGTCGTATAAATCTTATATGACTTATACATCTTCTCTAAATTCTATTTGCTGTTAGATCAGGGTGATGCCGGCGGAGGCGCAGGCTTTGATCTGCGATTCGGGCCAGAGGGAGGCCTGGACCTCGCCTATATGCGCTTTCTGCAGCAGGAACATGCAAAGGCGGCTCTGCCCGATGCCTCCGCCTATCGACAACGGGAGCTCTCCATTAAGGAGCATGCTGTGGAACCGGAGCGACGCCCTTTCGGGACAACCGCACATCTCAAGCTGACGCCGCATGGCGGCGGCGTCGACGCGTATGCCCATCGACGAAAGCTCCATGGAAGTATCGAGCACCGGATCCCACACTATCAGATCGCCGTTCAAACCTGTAAACCCTTCCTCGTTGGGAGTACTCCAGTCGTCATAGTCGGGAGCGCGGCGGTCGTGCGGACGGCCGTCTGACAGCGGCGCACCGATTCCTATCACGAACACGGCTCCGAACCGACGCGCGGCCTCGCGTTCGCGCTGCTGCGGCGTCAGCTCCGGATATTCATCCAGAAGCTGCTGCGAGTGGATGAACGTGATTTCGCGCGGAAGCACCGGCGTGATATGCGGGAACCGCTCATAAATCTCGGCCTCCACACCAAGCATGGCGTCGTAAATCTTTATCACGGTCTCCTTCAGGTACGCAACCGTGCGGTCAGCCCGGGTGATGGTCTTTTCCCAATCCCACTGGTCCACGTAGAGCGAATGCATATTGTCCAGCTCCTCGAAGGCACGGATGGCATTCATGTCGGTATACAGACCGAATCCCGGTGCGATATCGTAGGCCGCCAGCTTGGCGCGCTTCCATTTTGCAAGCGAATGGACCACCTCGGCCGTGGCACCGCCCATGTCGGCCACCGGAAACGACACCGCACGCTCCACGCCGTTAAGGTCGTCGTTCAGACCCGTGCCCGACAGCACAAACAGCGGAGCCGTCACCCTCCGCAGCCGCAGCGAGGCCGCCAGAGCTTTCTGAAAACTGTCTTTAATCTGCTTAATCGCCACCTCCGTAGTCTCCGGCAGCAGCTTCTGCTTATATCTCTCAGGAATTATCAGTGCCATAAAATCAACTATTATCCTGCAAATATAACGGATTGGGGCACTTCTCACAAATAATCTCCTTCGCAGGCAAAGATTTATGTGCTTCAGGGGAGGGTGATGGCGAAGGTGGTGCCGGAGGGGGAGGTGGAGAGGAGGCGGAGGGTGCCGCCGTGGAGTCTTACTATCTGGCTGCTGAGGCAGAGCCCTACGCCGCTGCCGCCGGGTTTGGTGGTGACGAAGGGCTGGAACATGGAGTCGCGTATGCGGGCGTCCATGCCGCAGCCGTTATCGGCCACGGTGATGTAGGGGCGGCCGTCGGATACGGAGGCTGTGACCGTTACTTCAGGCCGTTGGGTGCCCTGAACCGCGTCGAGGGCGTTGCGCACAAGGTTTATCATCGCCTGGCCCATGAGGGCGCTGTCGATGCACAGCTTCATTTCTTTTCCGGCCGAAAAGCGGCATGTGTTCTCTGGCAAACCTCTTTCGGCCGTTTCTGCGACGGCCGATTGCCGGATGCGTCGGAAAAAGTCGGTGGCGCGGATTTCCTCCTTTTCCGGCGGGGGAAGGTGCGTGAGGCTGTGGTAGGAGTCGAGAAAGCGTTTTATGCCCCGGCTCTGCGCGCTTATCACCCCGAGGGCTTCGCGGAGCTGCTCGCCGCTGTATTTCTCCGGGTTTCGCTCCATGTCGAAAGCCAGCGCCGAGATGGGCGTCATGGAATTGCGCATCTCGTGGGTCATTACGCGTAGTATGCGGTCGTAATATATCTTGCCGGTCTCGATTTCGCGGAGGTTGGCGTGATACAGCTCCACTATGCGGTTCATTGCGCGGGCCATGCCGCAGAGAGAGGCGTCGGCGCGGCCGAAGTCGAACTGCAGGGTGGTGTCGTTCATCTCCAGTGCGCTCACGAAAGTGGACATCACGTCAATGAGTTTCCAGACGAGCCGCGCCAGCGCGCCAGCGCATACGGCAGCCGCCACGGAGGCGAAAGTGGCCTGAGGCCACAGCCCGGCGGAGTACAGCCATGTGGCAGCGGCCGCCAATGCGGCCACAGCGATGAGAAGGAGGGTGAAATTCAGCCGGAAATGTCTCATTTCTTTTTCAGGAGATTATAAAGTGTCTGCCGGTTTACGCCCAGACGCTGTGCGGCCGCACTCAGGTTGCCGCCGCATCCGGCTATCACTTCGTTGATATGTTCGGTCTTAATCTGGTCGAGCGTCATTGAGGCTCTCTCGCTGTCGCGCCTCTGGAGTTCCAGCGCCTTGCCCATCGCCTGGCGTTCTTTTTTGGTCTGGCGGTTTGCGGCTACGGCGCGGCGCAGCTTGGATTTCAGCTCATCGTTGTCCCAGGGTTTGGTCACGAAGTCCTCCGCGCCGAGTTTCATGGCCTCCACAGCCAGCGGAACATCGCCGAAGGCGGTTATCAACACCACGGCCGGCGCGTCGGGACTCTCCTTTATGCGCCGGAGCCAGAACAGGCCGTCGGCGCCGTCGAGGCGCCCGTTGTCGAAGTTCATGTCAAGAAGCACCGCATCGGTGTTGCCGCCCTGAAGCAGGGCCGGAATAAGCTGAGGGTTACCCACGGCGGCAATCTCGCAGTCTTCGTCGGCCAGAACGAGCCGCAGCGTGGTCCGCACCGCCGGATTATCGTCGATTATCAGAATTTTCATGACGCAAAATTATAACTAATAGGGTCACCCGCAATCCCTGGCCGGGTGAAAAACGGGCTTCAAGCCACGGGAATGTCTAAAAATTAGACAATCTTATGCCCGAAAATGCAGTTTGTGGGGAAGCGTCACGCCGGCGATGTTCCGGCGCCGTAAATTTGCCCCCATGAAACTTCAATCAGCAATCATTATCATTTCATTGCTCGCAGGGCAGGGCGCACGCGCCGCCATGACACTCAATGACTGTCTGGTGTATGCCCGCGACCATGCCCACAGCAATATCCTGGGGCGTCTCGACGTGGAGAAGGCGGCCGCCGAAAAGCGCATGGCCCTCTCGGGGCTGCTCCCTGACGTGAGCTTCTCATCAAACGGCAACATAAGCTTCGGCCGCAACATTGACCCCGAGACGAACACCTACGACAACCGCCAGACCCTCTCCACCGGTTTCGGCATTGGCATGACGCTGCCGGTGTTTGACGGACTGGTCAACGTAAACAATCTGAAAGCCGCCCGCGTGGCACAGTTGCGGCGCGAGCATGCGGCGTCGGCCGAACGCGACCTCGTGTCGCTTGAGGTAATCAGGTCGTTCTACAACGTGTCCTACTGCAAGGCGATGGTGGAGCAGATGCTCCATCAGCTCGAGCGCGACAGCACCGATCTGGCCGCCACAGAGCGCGGGGAGCGTCTGGGGATGCGCAGCGGGGCCGATGTGGCCGAGCTTCAGGCTCTCGTGGCTGCCGACGAATATGAGCTTGCCAACCAGCGCGGTCTGCTTGCCAAGGCCTATCTGGGCCTGCGGAGCGCAATGGGAATGAATCCTACCGACGAACCTCTCGACCTTATAGAGGAGGAAGCGGCCGACGGCACCCCTGGCCACTATGGCGAGCATCCGCGCATAGCCGCGGCACGCCTGGAACTGCGCGAGAGCGAATATGCGCTCAGAGCGGCCCGTGGCGCCTTCTCGCCCCGCATCTCGCTCAATGCCGGAATATCCACGTCGTACTACCGGATGATGCATTCCGGGGTGCCCATGCCTAAGTTCAGCCACCAGTGGCACGACAACATGGGCGAGTATGTGGGATTCACGGTGTCAATTCCCCTCTTCACGGGGCTGTCTCTGTCCGGAAAGCTCAAGCGCGCCAAAATCGAGGTGCGTGAAAGCCGAGTGAAGCTCAGTCAGACCGAATATGAGATCGGGAAGGCCACAGCCGAGGCCGCGCTCGATTATGCCACGGCTGACGCCGAGATGACCGCGGCATCCCGCCGCCTCGACGCCGAAAAGATAGCCTACGAGGCTGTGCGACGCAAGTTCGAGCTCGGAGGAGCCTCGCCGGTGGAGCTCTACACCTCCGGAACCAAGCTTGCCACCGCGCGCGCCAACTATGAGGGAAAACGCATTGCAAAAATCATAAGCCGGATAACACTCGATTACTATCACGGCGAAAAACTGATAAAAGAGTAAGACTATGGATATAGAAATCAAGCGGAAACATCCGATGTTAAAAAAGTATGGATGGTGGGCGGCAGCAGGCGTGGCGGTGGTAGCGGCTGTAGTCTGGTCGGTGATCTCGTCGGGGACATCGACCTACGAAGCCAAGGCCGACACTATGGTTACCGGCGAGGTGACCGAAGGCCTGTTCAATGACTACATACGCATCAATGGCCGGATAGAAACCGGGATGACGGTGCAGATCTCGGCCCTCGAGACGGGAATCGTTGAGTCAAAGGTCAAGGAAGAGGGTGCTATGGTGTTGCCCGGCGATATTATACTCACTCTGCGCAACCCCGGTCTGCGGCAGCAGATTCTCGACTCGGAATCGCAGCTTGCCGAGCGTCAGAACATGCTGCGCGATACCGAGCTTGCAATGGAAAAGGAGCGGCTGCAGATCAAGCAGGACCTGCTGGCGGCGCGCACCGACCTCAACCGCAAGCGGCGTCTGGCCACGCAGCAGACCGAACTCTACAACGAGCGTCTGACCTCGCGCGAGGACTATCTGAAGGCATGCGAGGACTATGAGCTGGCGCGTGAGAACATGGAACTGCTCCAGAGCCGTCAGCGTCAGGACTCGCTCTACCGCTCCGTTCAGCTCGGGATGATGCGCGAGAGTCTTCAGAACATGCGCGAGAACTTCGCGCTGGTGCGTCAGCGGGCCGACAATCTCAATATCCGCGCCTCCCACGCCGGGCAGCTCGGCAGCCTCAATGCCGAACTCGGCCAGAATATCGGCGCCGGTCAGCAGGTGGGCCAGATAAACATTCTCGACAATTACAAGCTGGCGGTGCAGATAGACGAGCATTATATAGACCGCGTGTCGGCCGGGCTGCAGGGATGCGCGCGCCGGGGGGGCAAGGAGATTCCCGTTACGGTCAGCAAGGTGTATCCCGAAGTGTCGGAAGGGCATTTCCGCGCCGACCTCATCATAGACGGCGAGCTGCCTGCCACGCCGCGTGTGGGGCAGACCTATCCGGTAGACCTGATGCTCGGCGAACCCACGCAGTCGGTGATGGTACCCCGGGGAACATTCTTCCAGTCTACGGGCGGACGGTGGATCTACGTCGTTTCACCCGACGGCCGCTCGGCCACCCGGCGGGAAATCTCAATTGGGCGCCAGAATCCTCAGTTCTATGAGGTGACCTCAGGCCTCGAGCCGGGCGAGCGCGTGATCATAAGCTCATACAACAACTACGGTGATGTTGACAAAATAATAATCGATAAATAACAAATCCTGAAAAATCATGAATATAGAAATCAAAAACCTGAAAAAGGTGTTCCGCTCCGACAGCGTGCAGACCATAGCTCTCAACGGCGTGTCGCTCAGTGTGGCCGACGGCGAATTTGTGGCCGTGATGGGGCCCTCGGGCTGCGGTAAATCAACTTTGCTCAATATCCTCGGGCTTCTGGATAATCCCACATCGGGAGAATATCTGCTTGGCGATACCGAGGTGGGCTCGCTGCGCGAAAGCCAGCGCACGGCGTGGCGTCGTGGGCGGATAGGCTTCATATTCCAGTCGTTCAATCTCATAGAGGAGATGAATATCCGCGACAACATTATGCTTCCGCTCAACAGCCTCGACATGCCGAAGGCCGAGAAGAACCGCCGTGTTGACGAGGCCATGCGCCGCATGGGCATAGCTCACCGCAGCCGTCATTATCCCTCGCAGCTCTCGGGCGGACAGCAGCAGAGAGCCGCCATAGCACGCGCCATAGTGTCGGAACCGGGTCTGATTCTGGCCGACGAGCCTACCGGAAATCTCGACTCCCGCAACGGCGCCGAGGTGATGGAACTGCTCTCGGAGCTGCACCGCGCCGGGGCCACGATAGTCATGGTGACCCATTCGCAGAAAGATGCGGCACTGGCCGACCGCATAATCAATCTTTTCGACGGCCAGATTGTGGAGAACCTTAACGACAGAATGTGACATGATGAAATTCTTTACTTCCGACCTAAGGCGCAATCTCACCAAGATATTGTGTCTCACCGTGGGTCTGGCCATCGGGTTTCTGCTCGTGGCAAAAGTGTGGTTCGAGCAGACCTACGACGCGTTTTTCCCCGATGCCGACCGCATCTATGTGGTGAAGGAGACATTTGAGAAAAACGGTGAATACGCTGAGTTTGGACTTACTCCCGGAGCGATTGCCCCCGGAATGAAACGTTATATTCCACAGGTGGAGGATGGCACCCGCATACGCCCGATGCTGGCCGAGACGAAGATAAAGCTTGCCGACGGCCGTTCTTTCGACGTGGACGGAGGCTGGCTCGCCGACGAGCGGTTTTTCGACGTGCTCCCCACCCGCATTATCGCCGGAGATCCGCACGATGTGATGGCGGTGGAGCGCCAGGTGATGATTCCGCAGTCGCTCGCCGAAAAGATAGGTGGCGATGTCATAGGGCTTGAATTTACGGTGCAGAGCTTTTCCGATTCGTTCAAGCTTACCATAGGGGGCGTCTACGAGGATTATCCTCTCAACTCCATGATAGATAATGTGGTGTATGTGAGTCTGCCCACCATAGCCCTTGTAAGCTACGACGGGCGCGATAACTGGGTGGGTAACGACGGCTACCGCAGTTTCATCAGGCTCGCTTCCGGCGTGGTTCCGGATGATATCAAGCCCGGTGTCCGGGCCATGCTTGAGGATAATGTTGACAAGGAGGCGCTTGATATGTTTCATTTCACCTTGCGCCCCGTGCCGCTTGTGGGATTTTATTCCTCGCAGGAAAGCGTGAAGTCGATGTCGCTGATGCTTACATTTCTTGCCGTGGTTCTGCTCATGAGCGCCGCGCTCAACTATCTGCTGGTGACCATAGGGCAGATGGGACGCCGTGCCAAGGAGATGGCCGTGCGGAAGTGCTACGGCACATCCTCGGCCCGCATCTTCGGCCGCATAATGGGCGAGAGCCTGTTTTTCTTGCTGGTGTCGGCCCTGCTTGCCGTGCTGCTCACATTCTGTTTTCCCGATCTCTGCCGACGTCTCTTGGGCTACACGCCCGCGCAGCTCTTCTCCATAGGCAATCTCTGGCTTGTGGAGGGCGCGGTGATGGTGGTGCTGCTTGCCATCACGGGCGCCGTGCCGGCATGGCTCTATTGCCGCACTCCGGTGGCCTCGGCGTTTCGCGGTGTGGCGCGCGGACGGCGTGGCTGGAAACTCGCCCTGCTCTCACTGGAATTCTTCGCCTCAGGACTGCTGCTGTGTCTGCTGGTGATTGTCGGGCGTCAGTATTACATGATGGCCGCTCTCGACATGGGATTCGAATACGAGAAACTGGCCCATATCAATCTCTCGGGTGTGCCTCAGGATAAAAGGGAGGCTCTCGTGTCGGAGCTCCGCAATCTGGGTTGCGTGGAGAGTGTGGCGTCGGCCTCGTCGCATCTCACCGCTCCGGCGAGCGGCAACAATGTGTGGCTCGGCGACGATTATTCCGTGCAGGTGAATGTTGCCGACATGTATGGGACCCATCCCGAGTTTTTCGCTACTGCCGGAATAAAATTCCTGCAGGGCGGAACGTTCCGCGAGCTGGCCGATTCGACCGTGAATCAGGTGGTGGTCGAGGAGCGCTTCATAGATGTGCTTGAGAAGCTGAGCGGCGTCAAGGACAGGAATATAGTGGGACGCCGCTTCAAGATTTCTGAACATACTGCAACGGGCAGTGAAGAATTTGAGGTGTGCGGCGTGGTGGCCAACCAGCGCAGGCACCATTTTGAGAACGGGGGCTTTGATGACCGTTCTGCCGTATGGTTCCCTTCACGTAGAATCGAAAGCAATGTGTATGTGAGATTCTCGTCGCTTACGCCGGAAACCATGAACCAGGCACAGGAAGTGCTTTCGCGCGTGATTCCCGACAAGGAGCTTTATGTCACACCGATGTCGGTGGACGTGGAGGCTATGACGGAGCCTGTGAGACGTTTCGCCACTTCAGTTCTGATAGCCGGACTGGCCATACTGCTGATAGCCATGACCGGATTGGTGGGCTATACGGCCGACGAGGCGCAGCGGCGCGCGCGTGAGATAGCCATACGCAAGGTCAACGGCGAGTCGGCTGCCGATATACTCAAGCTCTTCTGCGGCTCGATACTCAAGGTGGCATTGCCCTCACTCGTGGCCGGAGGCGCGGTGGCGATTGTCGTGGGGCGGCGGTGGCTGTCACAGTTTGCCGAGCAGGTGTCGCTGGCACCGCTCACCATCGTGGCCTGTCTGCTGCTGATTCTCGCCGTGCTGCTGGCTGTGGTGTCTTTCAACAGCCTCGGCGTGGCCCGCAGCAATCCCGTGGACCATCTGCGGAGCGAGTAATACATAGATTTCTTATATTTTCGGCGGGTGTTGCCTTGAGTTTTGCGACACCCGCCTTTGTGTATGCCGGCGTGGTTCAGGCATGCCGGTTCTGCATATAGAGGCGCGGGGATATGCCGGTGTGGCGGTGGAAAAGCTTGGAGAACTGCGACTGGTTGGGGATGCCTACTTTGCATGCTATGCCGGCAAGATCGAGGTTTGATGAAAACATGAGCGTCTGCGCCCGTTCCACACGTTTTCGCTGTATGTATCTGTTAGGGGTCATCCCGTTCACCTGTTTGAATATGCGGGAAAAATGGTCGGGTGTCACACACATTATATCGGCCAGTTCAGCCACTGTTATCCGATTCTCCAGGTGGTTGTGGATATAGTTGAGCACCTGTATCATCCTGTGGCTCAGGTTGGAGAAGGGCCGGGAGCCCTCCTTCAGAAACCGTGAGAACAGCATCAGCAGTATTCCGGAGCTTTCAATATCCTTGTTGAACTCTCCCAAGGGTTTTTCGCGGTTGATTGAAAACAGTTCGGGACGGTTGTCGTAAATCAGCGGATCGGGGTCGGTGAGTCGGCACCCCGGGTTCAGCTCCAGATACCGCTTCATCAGATATTCGTCCAGTTCCGAGGCCTTCGGGCAATAGTCGATATTCGCGTATTCAAACAGATTACGGCCACCTATGAGCTGATCGATAAAACAGATATAGTAATGTCCCATCGATTCGCGGCATTCATACTCATGAAAAGTATATTTGGGGATTATGAACATGTCGCCTTCCTTCAGCTTATACTCTTTTTGGTTCATGTAGACTGAAGCCGATCCCTCGTTTATGAGAAACAGCCTTGTGAAAGGGCTCACCACATTCTTGTAGCACCATTCCGTGCCGACTCTGGAATAGCCGGCATAAATCATCTGCAGATTCAGAGTATTTTTGTAATCAGCGTATTTCATGGCAATCGGTTACTTCCCGGCAAAAATAATCAACATATCAGTTTTTGCAAAGTTCAGCCCGTAAATTTAATCTCAGGAACTGCCAGCTATAATTATCTTTGTAAGCTAAAACCAGAAAAAAAGAAGTTGCTTATGAGATTCATTACTATATCTTTATGTGCGGGGATGATGGCAATGGCAGGCTCTGTTTTGGCCGTTGGGCAGCAGTCGGCTTCCGACGGAAAGCGGCTGTCGGACTATGTGAATCCCTTTATCGGGGCCAGCACCAGTATCAGTGAGGCCGGGGCTTCTCATGGCCTCGGCAAGACCATCCCCGGATCGACCACACCTTTCGGAATGGTGCAGCTCAGTCCGAACACCATAACCGGCGGTGACAACGGGTCGGGTTACAGCCACGAGCATACCACAATGGAAGGGTTTGCCTTCACACAGATGAGCGGTGTGGGGTGGTATGGCGATCTGGGCAATTTCCTGGTGATGCCTACCGTTGGGCCTTTGCATACGGCCTCGGGCAAGGAGGCGAATCCGGATGCGGGATACCGCTCGCGTTACGACAAGCAGTCGGAGGAGGCCCGGGCAGGGTATTACTCGGTGTTTCTGAGCGACTACGCTGTGAAGGCCGAGGCGACAGCCGCTCCCCATAGCGGCATGCTGCGGTTCACCTACCCCGAAAGCAAGGAATCACGTATCCAGATAGACCTGGCACGCCGCGTGGGAGGCACCTCGACCTGGCAGAAGGTGCGTGTGGTCAATGACCATACCATAGCCGGACGCATGGAATGTACGCCCGAAGGAGGCGGCTGGGGAAACGGTGACGGCAAGGGCCTCTATACCGTCTATTTCCATGCACAGTTCTCGAAGCCGCTTTCCAGATATGGCGTGTGGACGGTTCCGGTGCCCGACGGGCAGAGCCGCAAGCGGCAGGATATCGAAAGCGAGGAATTCCAGCGGATGACGGCTGGCGCGCAGGTGTTGACCGGAATAAAGGAGTACGAAGGCAAGCATCTGGGTTTCTTTACCGAATTTGACACGAAAGAGGGTGAAGCGGTGATGATGAAGGCCGGAATCTCGTTTGTGAGCGAGGATGGTGCGGAGAAGAATCTGAAAGCCGAGATAGAAGGCTGGGATTTCGATCGCATTCTGGCCGACAGCCGCAAACGCTGGGACAATACTTTGGCGAAAATACAGGTGGAAGGTGGCGACGACGATACGAGAACCGTATTTTACACCGCCCTTTACCATACGATGCTCGACCCGCGCATGTACACTGATGTTGACGGAAAATATGTGGGTGGCGATTATAAGGCGTACCAGACCAATCTCTTTCATAAACGCACTATCTTCAGCGGATGGGATGTGTTCCGCAGCGAGATGCCGTTGCTCACCATCATCCGGCCCGATGTGGTGAGCGATATGCTGAACTCACTGATAACTATGGCGGAAGAGAACGGAAGCGAATACCTTGAACGCTGGGAGTTCCTGAACGCCAACAGCGGCTGTATGCTGGGCAATCCTGCCATATCGGTTCTGGCCGACTGCTATGCCAAGGGAATCCGGAATTATGACGTGGAGAAGGCCTACCGCTATGCCGTAAACACCAGCGAGAAGTTCGGCAACGGCGAACGCGGATTTACTCCCGGGGGCGAAGGCATATCGCGGACCCTCGAGCACGCCTATACCGAGTGGTGTATGGCGCAGCTGGCCGGCTGGCTGGGCCACAAGGAGGATCACGACACCTATCTGCGCCGTTCTTCCTCCTACCGGAATATCTATGATCCCGAGGTGAAAAGTTTCCGTCCGCGACAGGAGGACGGCAGCTTCTATCCGTGGCCCGAGGCAGGGCGCCTGCAGCAGAGTTATGGTTGCGCCGAATCCAATCCCTATCAGCAGGGATGGTTCGTGCCGCATGATATCGATGGCATGGCCGAACTGATGGGCGGCCGCGAGGCGGTGCTTGCCGATCTTGACACGATGTTTGCCAATACGCCGTCGCATTTCCTCTGGAACGACTATTATAACCATGCCAATGAGCCGGTGCACCATATCCCGTACCTCTACAATCGCCTCGGACAGCCCTGGAAGACGCAAAAATGGACGCGTTTCATCTGTGCGAATGCCTACAAGAACAAGGTGGCAGGTCTTACAGGCAATGAGGACGTAGGGCAGATGTCGGCGTGGTACGTACTGTCGGCTATCGGCATTCATCCCGTATGTCCCGGCGAGACCCGTTTTGAAATCACATCGCCGGTATTTGACCGCGCCGTGCTCAGCTTGCCCGACGGGAATACATTCACCATCACGGCCCTGCAGAATTCTCCAGAGAATGTCTATATCCAGTCAGCACGCCTGAACGGCAAGGATTATACCAAATGCCATATCGACTATCGCGACATCATGGCCGGCGGCGAGCTTGAACTTGTACTCGGCAACAGGCCAAACAGGGAGTGGGGTGTGGAAGACGACGGTAAAATCAAATAAATTTGCTTTTGCATCCGACTTCTTCGTATCTTTGTGGAGCTGCCGGTTTTGGGTGGCTCCGCTTTTATGTCAAAGAATCTGCTCAACCGATATATATGGATTGTGGACACAATCCGCCGTCACGGCTCGATCACCCGTCAGGAGCTCAGCCGGCTGTGGCAGCTCTCGCCCTACAGCGAGGGGCGCCCGATGCCGCGCCGCACGTTCTACAACTACCGCAACGCCATCGAGGAGATTTTCGGCATAAACATAGAGTGCAATCCGGTGACGTATGAGTATTCGGTTTCCGAGGCCGACGATTCCCGCGCCGGGAGCGTGACCGACTGGATGCTCAACACGGCATCGATGAGCAACGCTCTGGCCGACGCACGCGAGGTGGCCGACCTTGTGTTCCTGGAGGAGGTGCCCTCGGCGCGCCAGTTTCTCTCGCCTCTCATCTCGGCGCTGAAGGAGAAGGCCACCATCACGTTCGGCTACAGCCCGTTCTCGCGCACAGGCGCGCCGAAGAAGGTGACGCTCGAGCCTTACTTCCTGAAGATTTTCAAGCTGCGCTGGTATGTTACAGGCCGCAATGTGGCCGAAGGCACCATCAAGACCTACGCCCTCGACCGCATGACCGACCTTGTGCTCACGGACCGCACTTTCACCCCCGCCACGGATTTCGACCCCGACGAGTATTTCCGGTATTCTTTCGGCATAGTGTTCAGCCAGGGCGAGCCCAAGCGTGTGGTGCTGCGCACCGACCTGCGCCAGGCCAAGTATTTCCGCGCGCTGCCGCTGCATCCATCGCAGAGCGAGATGGTGAGCGACACGTATTCCATATTCAGCTTCACGCTGCGCCTTACGCCCGACCTCGTGGCCGAGCTGCTGAGCTACGGGCCGAATGTCACCGTGCTCTCGCCCCCCGAGCTCCGCGCCATGATGACGCAGAGCCTGCGCGAATCCCTGTCAAACTACGAATCAACCGAACCGCCCCATCATGAGAATTGACCTGCTTACGGTGCTTCCCGAGATGCTCGAGTCGCCACTGAACTGTTCCATAATAAAGCGCGCCCGCGACAAGGGCCTGGTGGAGATCCATGTGCATAATCTCCGCGACTACACCACCAACAAACACCGCAAGGTCGACGATTATCCCTTTGGCGGCGAAGCCGGCATGGTGATGCAGATAGAGCCGATAGACCGCGCTATCTCGGCGCTCAAGGCCGAGCGCGACTACGACGAGGTGATTTTCACCTCGCCCGACGGCGAGACGTTCAACCAGGGCATGGCCAACAGCCTCTCGCTGCTGCAGAACATCATAATTCTCTGCGGCCACTACAAGGGCATAGACTACCGCATACGCGAGCATCTGATCACGCGTGAAATTTCCATAGGCGACTATGTGCTCACCGGCGGAGAGCTTCCGGCGGCGTGCATCACCGACGCGATTGTGCGCCTGCTTCCGGGGGCGATCGGCGACGAACAGAGCGCCCTCAGCGACTCGTTTCAGGACAATCTGCTGGCTCCCCCCGTCTACAGCCGTCCGGCCGAATACAAGGGGTGGCGCGTGCCCGACATTCTGCTTTCGGGCCACGAGGCGCGCATAGCCGAATGGCGCTACGAGCAGGCTCTGGAGCGCACGCGCCGTCTGCGTCCCGACCTGCTTGAAAACCAGTGATTCCCTTGGGGGGCGGCTGAACCCCTGCGGCGCTTACGGCGTTGAAATATAGCACGGCCATATTCCGGCCGGTGCCCCTTGAGCCATGACTACCGAAATTATTTCCTCTCTTCCTCCGCTTTTCAGCCTGCGGCGTCCGCAGGTGAGCGTCGACCCCGACATGCACCGCTCCATCGCCACCGCCACGGCGGTGTTTCCGCGCAATCCGCTCGTGACCGGCGGATGCAGCCTCGGCACGCTTGCCGTGAGCGTGGCCGCCAACCGTCTGCTGGCCACCGGCGCCACTCCGCGCTATATTTCCGCTACGTTCACCATCGACATTGATACCCCTATGGCTGCGCTCCGATCGCTCGCCGATGCCATGGAGCGCGCTGCCGTCGACGCCGAGACGGAATGGCTGGGATGCTCCACCGAGTTCGTTGACCGCGGCTGCTCGCCCTACGGTGTGGAGGTATCGGTGTTTGCCATAGGGCAGATGCCGCCCGATGTGGATTATTACCGTGACAGCCTTCGCCCCGGCGACGCCGTGATTCTCTCCGCGCCCGCGGGAGCACATGGCGCGGCCATGATTGCCGCCCGCAAGGGACTGAAGGAGCCGCAGGTGACCGATGACACGGCCCCGCTTAACGACCTTGTGCACGCCCTGCTGCGCGAGGACTATGGCATACGGCTCATTGCCTATCCCGAGGGTGGCGTGCAGGCCGAACTCGACGCCATGACCGCCGAAACGCCGTGGCGCGTGGAGATAGATCCGGAAGCCGCCGCTCCGTCGGCCGACGTTGCCGCAGTGTGTGCCCTCTCCGGCCTCGACCCCCTCACCCTTCCCACCACCGGCGCCATGCTCACGGTGGTGTCGCCCCAGTTCGAGCAAGCGGCCTTGGCCGCCATCCGCCGCAGCGCCCACGGCGCCCGCGCCGCCGTAATAGCCCGCATCGCTGCCGGATAGACGTTGGGGCATCCGTGTTTCCTAAAAACGGCGCGGGCGGATGGCCCGGCTCTCTGCTTCCGGCCCACCCGCCCGCGTGTCTTCGGGGGTATGATACACGTTTTTTATTCTACCGCGCGGAATTTTGCTGTAGCTCCTATATGCAGGGTGCCGTTTTTCTCAAGGCGTGTTATCATGCTGAATTCTCCGTCAAGAGGGTTGCTCGTATCGGAAATCTGGCTCCAGTTCTCCAGGAAGAAGAAGTCATCGGTGTTTGCCGGGAAGAAATAGGCCTCGTCCCAACCGTCCTGATATTGATATGTCAGCAGCGTTACGCACCATTCTTTGGCCGAGAACACATCGTAGGCCAGTTTCTGCTGGGCGAAACACATTGGCGAGCAACTGTAGTTCAGGCCTGCTGATTTCAGGTTGAAGTATTCGGACTGTTTCTCTTTATATTCAGGCTCATCAAACAGATAGAGGCGATTTGAGGATGTCATGTATCTGTGTTCCGACTCGTCTTTTACCCATTCGCCGGATTTTCCGTCCCTGAACGATACCTCATAACTCTCATTGTCCACAAAAGAGATTCGGGCGGCAGTTAACCCCGAGTTCTTTACGAAAGCCTCCGGTATCTTCGCGAAGAGCGTATTTGTCATTTCAACATAGTCCAGGGTCGGAATATCAACGCCTCTGTAAGAGGGTTGAGGATAGATATCACTGCTTGTAAACTCTATCTCAAACGTCTTGCCTGTCAGCTCGCATGGCAGTGACGTGGGGTTCTTGTGCTCGAAAAGCAGTCGCCAGTCGTTCTCGCCGGCATAGTTCACGGTAACATCTCCTGTCACGGTGATAGACCCTACGCTGCTTTCGCCGTTCAGGGTTGTCTTGCCGTTCTGTGTCCTTACGGTTATGTCGAAAACAGGTACTGTTTTTTCAAGCGGGGGAGTATTGTTTCCAGTAGGCTCAACCAGAAACATCGATGGGCATTTCAGCTGCAGATGCTGTTCGGTGGCCGAGGGGTCGACGGTGCCTGTGATTTCAGTAACGCCGTCGGCGGTACCGACGTAGGTTCCGTCTATTGTCACGAACACGTTCTTTGAGGGAATCTGCCCCGTGGTGATATTAACGGTTGGTGTCTTGTCATCATCATCGCTACATGCGGTGAACACTAACGGAATCGCCATCATGGCGAGCAGAGGTAAAAAGTACTTTTTCATGGAATAAAAATTGAATAGTGAAACAATTTGTTTTATGTGTTTATTTTGTTGTTTATGGTGTTTGTAATAAAGAGATGAAAACCGTGGAAAGACTGCATGGGAGAGTCTGAATTTAATATTGTTTAACAAAAGCGAAGCAATCTGGCTCTTGTCCAATCAAACAAGCCGACTTTTTATGGCTTTTGCTTTCGCTGAATAATTACAGCGGTCTGCCTGATTGGATGGCGCGGCATAGGGGAAAGCACCGGAGGTGCGGTTTCTGTACAACCGGCTGCGTAAGCTGCCGGACAGAAGTCCGGCCCCCCCTGAGCGAGGCAAGCTGCGGAGCATGCGTGCCTCGCCGCTTGCGCAAGCATGGGTTCCCCAGGCTGTCGCGTATTGCGGCTTCGCACTCTCCAAGTCGCCCCCGCTTCGAATCAATTCAAGTCTGCTCCTACGCATTCGGACAAATTCAGACACTCACTTTATCACAATGCCCAAAATATTATTGAGTTATTGTTTCCTCGCGGTGCGTGAATTGTCCCTTCACGGCCGTGCAGGGGAAATACTTGGAGTATGCGTAGCGCTCGTTCGAATCTGTCTTGGAGACAAGCTCGAAATACACATGGCACATTATATAACCACCTGTTACAGGTGAATCATACTTGTTCCAGTATCTTGTATATGAAGATTCCGGATTGCTCGCATTCCAGCCACCGAAGAAGTCTTCCATCTCTCCATTTAATTTCACTAAATTATTGCTTGTAGGACGATAAAATTCTCTGCTTCCATACAGACTGTAGGCGCTACCCGCCTCAAGAGTTCCAAGCAAGGGTATGGTGTTGCGTGTATATACCAGTTGTTGTGAGAGATTCTCTACCTTATAATTGGTGAGGAGGTCGGGATTGACCACAAGTGTGGCACTTGACATTTTGAAGGTGTAAATAGGATAGCACGCCAGGGGTCTGGTTGGATTTGGTACGAGTTCCTTAGGATAGAACATAGAAGTCATGAGCAGATCAACTGTTACCTTAGGATAATCCTGCAGGTTCCACACACCGAGTTTGCCCGAAAAAAGCTTGTTGTTTGAGGCAAACTGGGGCAGATTGAACTCAGAAATCGCTCCGTAACCTACCACCGAAGTCTCTGCCGAACCGGTAAGATCAAGCTGTGAAGTGAGTCCCAGATCAACCTTGCTTGTAGAGGTCATGGGAGTTGAGGCCTTTCGTCCGGATAGACCGAGTAATTTCGATAGCCCTTTGGTTATCAGCGATGTGCCGCCCGAAAGAAGAGCTTCTATGCCTTCCTTCGCCGCCTTGCCTGCAAGTTGAGGTATCTGCCCCTTGATATTGTTCCAAAGGTTATTGAAGAAATTTCCGCCCTTGGCTGCCTTTGCTATAAGGTCTTCTTTTGCTGCGGTCTCTCCGGTCTTAACAGTGGTGTTGCCCACATTTGCAGTGACGGAGATATTATTTGTTATCGAGGGTGAGTTTGAATAAACGGTCTGTACGTTTCCTTGGATACTTCCGTTTGCTGTGCCCGTCATGGTTATGTTTGTGAGATACTGGGCCCAGAGTTTAGCCGAGAGTTTGTTTGAGGAAACAGCATTGGCATCGTAAGCAAGTTCCACTTCAAGGCCATACCAGTTGTTTGCCTTGTAACCTTTACGGCTCATGGTGCTTTCTCCTATAGAGCATTCCGTTGAGGATATAACCATCGGATCGTTCATGCGGTCGCTCATTGCGGCGGGATAACGGCCTGAAAAGTTTAGTAGCGACGTAGATCCGGACACACGAAGACCTGTCCAGGAGTTTGATGATCCCTCACCTGCGGCCGTGCTTATTTCATAGAAGAACAGACGCAATACCCCGGTATATTTATTATATAGACCGAAATATTTAGCCGTTTGAGCTGGATCAGAGAGATTGTGGCACACCATTTCCCATCCATTCTGGCGGGAATAGGCCCGTTTCTTCGGGTCGGTGTTTTTTCGGTCATGATCAATCCAGTCCGAAGGAATTCCATAGTTATCTGTCGAGCCGTTGTCCCAAGGTATAGATAGAGTTGTAGCGGTCGGTACCCGATTGCATGACACAGCAATACGGTCCACATTATCCCATTCCACTGCGGGATAATCATAGGCTCCGCGAGAGAGAAGTTCGCCGCCGGATGATTTGGTTTGCGGTTGAACCATTTCGTCTGTACATCCCGTAATGGCAGTTGCCGCGCCCAAAGCGGCAGCAACTCCACACATGATAAATAGTTTTTTCATGATTGAAGGTTTTATTAATTATTAAAAATTTGATTAGGGTTGTCTGCGGCCAGTAATACCGCAGGCAACCTGATCTATTATATATGTAAGGTTAAAGCGTGATTGTTCCCTCGTATACTGCTCCGCCATCTGTGGTGCAACGGATGGTGTAAGTTCCTACAAGTGATGGTAAGTCAACGGTGGGATTAGTTGCGGAAACGTAGCTTTGGAAAGCTATTCCATCCTCATTTTCAAATTCCACATCAATTGATTCAACAAAAGGAGGAAGCTTGAATTTGATGAACGTATTGTTATATTCACATTCAATGAAATAACGTGCGGGTGCGTTAGGCCGATTTGGATTTTTACTGGGGGCCTGTGGAGTGAGAATCACTATGTCTGTTATTCGGGTAGGAGTCGAGTAGTCATTCGTAGAGAGTGCTGACACTGGAACTAAAGAGGCTATCAGAAAGATAACAGTTTTGAGAAATTTTGTCATATAAATTAGTGATTAGTTTACATGACAAAAATAGAAGATTCAAATGGAATATAAGGAAAAAGAAGCCCATAATAATTTGGTTTTCTAAATCCAATAAAACATTGGTATACAGCAATATACAGGGTTGTTGTGTGGTGGATATTTGGCGTCAAAATATTCGGGTAGATATACCTATGATTATCAGTAGGTTATAGTGACAGGATGACGTGTGTCCAGATAATCAGCTGAATATTATATGATTATGATATGGGGGCCATGTATTTGCTTTGCAAAACAGGGGAAAGTGTTTTTATTTTGTCTTTAAGACGTCGTTTTCTATCATAAACAGCATTAATCTTTTTTTCCTTTAAAAGGATTGAAATTGAAGGGTTGGAGATATCTAATATCATAAAAAGATAAAGATTATAATCAATTTCTTTCATGTCCGGCAAATCTTCTCTTATATCCTTCATTACATTACCGTAAATTTTATTTACTCTTTCTTCAAGCATCTCCAGTTTTTTGCCATCTAAGGAAATTTCATTTATAAATGAAGTCATCACATTTGCGATCTTTCTTTTGGCTGTAGCTGAGTTGTCACACTCACGTAAAATTTGGCAAACGTCTTCAAGAACTTCGTATTTTGAAGAGAGAAGTTCTTTTATTGTGGTTGTCGCATCAGCTATTTTTTTATCATATTCTTCAATTTTTTTATTTGAAGAGACAACGGTATTCTCGTGTTGGCTGACTTCTAAGGATAGTTGCTCTTTCAATGCTTCCGCCAAAAGAACTCTATCCTCTATTTCTCGTTTCTGTTTTAAAATATAAAGATGGTAGAAATAAGACAGTAAGACCAACAGGAACCCAAGTCCCAGTATTATAAGATATATGGTTTTGCGAGAAGTCTCCAACTTCGCTTTGTTCTTTTCTTTTTCTAAATGAAGATAATCCAAAGTTGATGTGCTTGCAGGCATTTTTATATAATCTTTAAGAATACTGTCTCGGGTATTATATAACGCATTAAGGTCAGAAAAAGCGTCTCGATAGTTTCCTAACGCCTCATTTATCCTATGGCTGGCGGCAAGTTTGAGGGAAGGATCTCCATTAGAAATCTCACTTAACAGGCTTTTTGCAAGAATGGGTTTATTGTCGCCAACATAAGCCAGACACAGATATAATGAATCGGAAGAATTAGCTAAAGTTGATTTCAGTAGATTTTCAAAAATAAGTGTAGCAGAACTAAATTCGCTTGTGGAAATCTTTGCTAATCCAAGCAGTTTTAGAGCGTCAGTTTTTAAAAATATGTCATTGTAAGCATCTGCAGAGTCAATTATCTGTCGTGAAAATGCAACAGCTGAACTATAATCGCCATAGTTATAGATAGCAGTAGCATAATCAAGTAAGGCATAATTCAAATATGGCTGACGTTGAGCCAAGGATAAATTATCAAATTCTTCCTTGGCGTATTTCAATTGTTCGGCTCTATTGAATGACTTGTAATAAATATCGGCAATGCCTCTTGCGGCCATGCCGTGCCAGAAGTGCTCGCCGAGTTCCTCGGCAATTTCTTTTGCGCGGAAAAAGCGTACGATGGCATGGGAGAAGTCGTTGCTGAGATACTGGACACGGGCACCGTAGTAGGTTGCAATCATTTCGCGGCGGCGTTCGCCCTTATCAGCGAAGTAATTGATAGCCGATGTAATCAAGGGGTCGTTTGATGGGTTCTGATGGTTTTTGTCAAGAGCTTCGATAAGGAGCATACCGTACAGAGCACGGTCGCGGTCGAAGCGGAGGGCGGCGGTGTCTACGCTGTCGAGCATGGTCATTGCCGAGTCGGGGTGCTCGTCGATTATTGATTCGATCTGTTCCAGGAGGCAGCGCTCGGGCGACGGCGCGCAGCCGGGGAGCAATTGGAGGGCGAGGAGGGCGATTAGGAGTATGGCGGGGAATAATGACGGTTTCAGTTTCATGGGGATGCTATAAGGGCTCGAATTCTACACAAAGGTAATAAAATCCCCGACAAAAACTGCTTCCGCCTGCGCTCTGCGTATCCCTCCCTTTGACAAGGCACGCAGAACGGCGCGGGAACAGCAGAAGGCCGCAGAATTTTTATTTTCACAAGGATACAGGAAGCGCCGCAGCGGGGCGGGAGGCCCGGGGCTGCGGCGCTGATGTTTTTATGGTCGGGGATGGATTAGACGATGGAGTTCTTTTTGGTCCACTCGACGAGTTCGGGGATGTAGGCGAAGGCGAGGCCGGTCACGGTGTCGGCGCAGCCGTAGTAGACGGCCAGACGGCCTGTCTCGGGGTCGTGGAGGGCGGCGCAGGGGAAGGTGACGTTGGGCACGTCGCCGGTGAGCTCGTAGATTTCGCGGGGCGAGATGAGATATGGGCCGCTGCGGGCAAGCACCTTCCAGGGCTGCTCGAGGTCGAGCAGGGCCGAGCCGAAGGCGTAGACGTAGCCGTTGCAGGAGCGCAGCACGCCGTGGTAGAGCAGCAGCCAGCCTTCGGAGGTCTCGATGGGTATGGGGCCGGCGCCGATTTTCATGCACTGCCATGCCGAGAGCTCGAAGGGCGCGGGTGCCATTACGTGGCGGTGGCGTCCCCAGAACTCGAGGTCGGGCGACTCGCTGTAGAATATGTCGCCGAAGGCGGTGTGGCCGGTGTCGCTGGGGCGCGAGAGCATGGCGTAGTTGCCGTTGATCTTGCGGGGGAACATCACGCCGTTGCGGTTGTAGGGGAGGAAGGCGTTCTCAAGCTGGTGGAAGGTTTCGAAGTCGGTGGTCCAGGCTATGCCGATTGTGGGGCCGTGGTAGCCGTTGCACCAGGTGACGATGAAGCGGTCGCCGATCTTGGCCACGCGGGGGTCGTAGCCGTAGACCCATTCGCCCACTTCGGGGTCGGCGCCTTCAAGGCAGATGTCTTCTTCGTTGATGTCCCATTTGAAGCCGTCGACGGAGAACCCGGCATGGATGCGCATGCGGCGGTTGGTGTCGTCGCAGCGGAACACTCCGGCGAAGTTGTATTTTCCTTTCTTGAAGGGCACTACGGCCGAGTTGAATATACTGTTGGATGTCGACAGGGCGTCGCGGGGAATCACGGGGTTCTCCGAGTAGCGCCACATTACTTCCTTGCAGCCCTCGGGGCGGTCCTGCCAGGGTATTTCGGGAAGCGGCTGTCCGATGATTTCGAGATGTTTCATGTGTTTGTGAAAAAGGGTGTTGTTTATTTAGGTTTTTATATATCGTAAGAAGCTGTCGCGGTCATTCGCGGCGTTCAGAACTGTGAGCCTTCCTCGCCTTCCACGGCCGAGTCTACGGCCTCGCGGGCCTCGCCTTCGGTCTTGTCGGGGTGGGTGAAGGGCACGAACCATGTGAGCAGGAACGCGGGAGCGGCCATCACCAGGGCTATGATGAAGAAGAGCTCGTAGCCGGTGTGCTCGCATATCCAGCCGCTTATCATGCCGGGCAGCATCACGCCGAGGTTCATTATGGCCGAGGCGAATGCGTAGTGGGCCATGGAGTGCTTGCCGGGAGCCACCTGCTGCATCATGAAGAGGGTGAGGCCCACGAAGCCGAATCCGTAGCAGAAGTATTCAGCCACCAGTCCGGTGCCTATCACCCAGAGGTTCTGGGGAATGAACACGGAGAAGAGGAAGTAGATGACGAAGGGCACGTTGAATATGCACACGAGCGAGAACAGCACCTTCTTCAGGCCGAAGCGGGCTATGTAGTAGCCGCCGAGTATCGAGCCTATGATGAAGGCCACGGTGCCGAACACGCCGTAGATTGTTCCCATTTCCTCGTTGCTGAGCGCCAGACCGCCCTCGGCCAGCGGGGCCTGCAGGAATATGGGCACCATCTTCATGGCGAAGCCCTCGGTGAGACGGTAGCAGACGATGAAGAGGATGTAATACCAGATGAAGCGTTTGCGGAAGAAGTCGGTGAGCACTCTCACCATCGACTTCATGGCCTCGGAGGTGCCTTTGGGGGCGTCGGATGCGCGGGAGCCGGTGGGGAGCACGAAGTAGTGGTACACGGCCACGCAGATGAGCAGGGCGCCGAGTATGCCCATGATTATCATCCAGGCGTAGAAGGGAGCGCGCTCGGGGTTGGTGGCCTTGTAGTGGGTCATCAGCACGCCGGCCAGCCACACCAGTCCGCCGTTGGCGAGCACTTTGGCGAGGTTGTAGAAGGCACCCTGCCAGCCTATGTAGGTCGACTGTGTCTTCTTGTCGAGGGCGGTGAGGTAGATACCGTCGGTGGCTATGTCGTGGGTGGCGCCCGAGAGGGCTATCACGGCCATCACGGCTATGGTGTAGTTGAAAAAGTCGGGCAGCGGCAGCAGGAACGCTATCAGGGCGAAGCAGAAGCCCGAGATGGCCTGCGTTGCCACCACGAAGTTCTTTTTGGTCCAGTATATCTCCAGCAGCGGGCTCCAGAGGAATTTCAGCGTGTAGGGCAGGGTGAGCAGTGAGGTCCAGAATGCGATCTGGGCCTTGTCCACGCCGAGGTTGTTGAACATGATTACGGCCACAAGATTGAGGGCCACGAAAGGCAGGCCCATGGCGAAGTACACCGAGGGCACCCATGCCAGGGGAGAGGTCTTGCGGGCAGCCGGCTGCCGGGTTGAGTCCATAGTTTTTCCGATGATATTTGATTGATTGTTGTGGTACCCCGGAGCAGAATCGAACTGCTATCAAAAGTTTAGGAAACTTCTATTCTATCCGTTGAACTACCGGGGCTTGCGGGGGCTGTGGCGTCCCGTGACGCTGGGTGCCGTTTCTGCCGATGGCGCCGGGCGCTGCTCTTTCCGCATCGGCGCTACCATGCAATTTCAGGCAAAAGTAGCTATTATTTGCGACACGCGCAACGCATCACCTTGAAATTTGTGTAACTTCCTTTCCGCATGCCCGCGCCGGGGAGGGGCAGATAAATTTGGCGGTGCCGGGGAGTTGTCGTATCTTTGAGGCCACACAGTCGCGCCACACACACTTTCGGTTTATGAACACTTCGCGCCTTGCCATAATTTTTCTTCTGGGTCTGCTGCTGGCCTCGGCCTGCGGCTGCGGGCGCTCGCGCCTCCACGCGGAGCTTGACCTGGCCGACTCACTGGCCGAGCACGCGGGCCCCGACTCGGCTGCGCGTGTGCTGCTGGAGATGAAGCCGCTTATGGCCGACGCGCCCGATGACGTGGCCATGCGCTGGCGTCTGCTCATGGTCAAGGCGGCCGACAAGGCATATATCACCCACACCTCCGACTCCATGCTGCGCCCGGCCCTGGACTACTACAATCACCGCACCTCCGACACTCTCCGTCCCGAGGCCTTCTATTATGCCGGCCGCGTTTACTCCGACATGGGCGATTATCCCCGCGCCCTCGATTACTTCGGCCGCGCCCTCGCCGCCATGCCTCCGGGCCGCAATCTGCCTCGTCAGGCAATAATCCACAACCAGATGCGCTGGATTTATGGATCACAATTTCTTTATGCCAAGGAATTGGAGCATGCCCGCGCTTCGCTCGATATAGCTTTGAGAGCAAATGATACTGCACGCATTATCAGGGGCTGGAGCATTGTTGGCGGCGCTTTGCTGGCGCAGCATAAGCCCGACAGCGCTGCCGTCTGCTACCGTAATGCCTGGCATTTTGCCGAGGCATTCGGCGATCCTCATCTCTGCGACAGACTGCGCCTTCAGCTCATAAACTTTTTCTACGAAACCGGCCGCTATGCAAGCGCCGATTCGATACTGCGTCACCATTTCCCAACCCACATCTATCATAATGAAAAGTATACCCGCAATTCTATTCTTGCGGGATATTATCTTAATACAAAGCAATGGGATTCCTGTCTCCACTATGCCAATCTTGAGATTTCCGGTGTCAATCCTTATGAAAAGATGTTCGGACTCATCTGTTACTCTGAATACTATCTTGCGCATGGGCAGCCCCGCGAGGCGCTTAAGCATATTTATACCTATCATAATATGATTGACTCTCTCCGTCGACTCGAAAATCAGGCTCTTTCGCTGCGGGTTGAGGCGGCTTACGATTATTCGCTACGCGAGCGCGATAATATTGAGCTACAGGCTGCGGGCGACCGCCTCAGGCGGACCGTATTTGCTTTGATTGCTTTGGTTGTTGGCTTGCTGGGCTTTGGCTTGGGCCTTTATTATCGTCAGCGCTCCAGAGCTTATAGTATTGAGCTTGAAAAACTGCGTATGGAGAAAGCCATGGGTAAGTTGGAGGATGAGAATCGTAAGCTCGGCAGGGAGAGTATAGAATTGCGCTCGGAGATGAAAAAATTGGCGGAAGCCCGCGCAGACCGCGAGCTGAGCGCTCAGGAGGCCACTTCAAGAATTAAATCGCTGCTGGAAGGCTCCCGCGGTGAAAAAATGACCGATCCCGACTGGTCGTCGCTTGAAGAGGCATTGGATGTGACGTTGCCCGGGTTCTGTACGCGGCTGCGCGCGTTGGGACTCACGGAGCGGGAATACCGTGTGTCGCTTCTGGCGCGCCTCGATCTTGGCAACAAGAGTATCTCTGTGCTTATTGGCGCAAGCGCTCACGGAGTCGGTATGGCAAGGCTGCGTCTGAGCCGTAGGTATGGCAAGGGCGACCGCTCAGCCGACTGGGACGAATTCCTGCGGTCTCTCTGATGCTGTGGTGATACTGGATATAAACCGTTGAGACTCAGTTGCTGTTACTTCTTGTTAATAGGCTGTTTCTGACATCTTGTGGTCTGTTACCTTTTGTTAATCTGAAAATTTGCAGGGTAATTTTGGGTTAGCTTTCTTTGCGGAAAACATTTCCAATATGAAAGCAATCATTATCGCACTGCTGGCAGCCTTCACCAGCCTCGGATGTATGGCTGAGACTGCAATTAATCTTGTTGCAAATATCCCCGATGAAAGGCCGTTGAGGCCGGAAGATCCGGAACGGATGCCCCCGGTGATTCCCACGGCATGGTTCGACGGCGGCAAAGTCTATATCCATACTACTCTGCCGTCGCAGGACGTCTCTGTGGAGATAACCGGCGAGGACGGCATTGTGGCCGTGCAGCAGATCACTACCGGTAGCGACCGCCTGGGGCGCGTTGACGGCCGGATGCTGATTCCCGGCGAAAGCTACACTTTAATTGTGATTATCGGAAGCCGTCAATGGTCGGGAAGTTTCGAAATAGACTGACGCTTCTTGCTGTGGCGGTGGCTGCGGGCGCGTGCGGACGCGCCCCGGTGAGCGATGCCCTCGAGGCCACGATGCACCAGGCCGGTGCAAACGGACGCGAACTCGGCGAGGCGCTGGGCCATTACTCAGCTCCCGGCGATTCGCTCCACGCTGCCGCCATGCATTTCCTTGTGGCCAACATGGCCGGCAAAGGTACCGTAGCAGGGCCCGCGGTCGACGAATTCTATGCCTTTATTGACTCTGTATATACCATCCGTCAGCCGGAGTACGACATTCCGGCAATCTATGCCGAATTTCGCAGCGGCGCCCGGTATGCCGACGCGCCGCTCGAAAAGCGGCTTGACGCGGCCACGCTTACGGCCTCCTATCTCACAGACAACGTAGACCGGGCTATGGCTCTCCGTGGCAAGCCATGGAACAGCCATCTGTCTTTCGCAGAGTTCTGTGAATACGTGCTTCCCTACCGCGTGGGGAGCGAAGAAGCGCAGCCGTGGCGAGAGGTGTATGCCGCGCGGTTCGCACCGCTCGTGGCTGATACAGCAACCGCCCTCGAGGCGGCGATAGCCATCAATGATTCGCTGCGTCGGCTTCCGGCCCATATTGCATTGGGCGGGGTTCTCCCGGTTACAATGCGGCCTTCTACGCTGTTTAATATAAAATTCGGTGTATGCGGTGATTACGCCGCCTTGGCGGCTTTTGCCATGAGGGCAGTGGGCATTCCTGTAACGCTTAATTTCATTCCGCGGTGGGGTCGTAAGAACGGTTCGCATGCTTTCAATGCTGTGTTCGGCAATGACGGGCAATGGCATGATTTCTCCGGAGCCGAGGACAACCCCGACCATCACCTTAACCGCTTCAGTTCCGGCATTACAAAAATTTACCGTCAGGCTTACGGCATAAACCCCAATTCGCTGGCGGCGGTGAGCCGAGAGCCGGTTCCTCCGCTCTTCCGCAGCCCCTCGATGGTGGATGTCACGGCCGATTTCGATGCTGTCCGGGTGGCCGATGTTACGGTGGAAGTGCCGCGGAATCTGCATGCCGAATACGTGTATCTGTGCGTGTTTTCCCCTATGGGCTGGGAGCCCGTGGCATGGGCGCGTGCCTCCCGTGGTGAGGCACGGTTCGCCGACGTAGGTACAGGCATAGTCTATCAGGCCGCTACATATACCGAGGGCGAGATCAGACCGTTCGGTTATCCATTCCTTCTCGGGCAGAGCGGCGACATAAAAGAATTCAAAATCTCAGGCAAGCGGGGTGACGTGATATTGTGGCGAAAAAATCCCGTTTCGGAAACCCTGAAAGATTATCCGGCATCGATAGTAGGAGGTCGCTTCGAGGGAGCGGACAATCCCGGGTTCAGAAACGCCACGGTGCTACATGTCATAGCAGATACTCCCGATTTCCGCTACACACCTGTGGCGCTCCCCTCGGTGAACCGCGAGTTCCGCTATTTGCGCTACGTTTCCTCCGACAGCACATACGGCAATATGGCCGAGGTGGAATTTCTGAATCCGGAAGGAAAGGTGCTCCGCGGCAAGGTTATTGGCGGATACAAACCAAGCATCTACTATCCGCGCAACGGTGCCGGCATGCTTTTCGACGGCGACGCGCTTACATTTTTCCATACCTCCGACCTCGGGTCGTGGGGCGGTCTGGAACTGCCCGCTCCGGCTAAGGTGAGTGCTATCCGCTTCCTTATACGCAATGACGACAACGGTATACGCCGCGGGCATGAATACGAGCTGTTCTATGCTTCGGGCGCCGAATGGGAGTCGGCAGGATGCCGGACCGCCGCTGCGGACGATGAGATTACATTCTCCGATGTCCCCGCCGGCGCCTTGCTGTGGCTTCACGACCATAGCGGCGGCCGCGAGGAGCGCATATTTGAAGTAACCGATAACAATAAAATAATATGGCATTAGAAGAAACACTCCGGCTATCGGACTACACTATTCCCGTGGCTCTCGATGCCGAGCCGGGCAAGACCCTGCTCGTCCACGGCTATACCGGCGCCATCGATGTGGTGGATACCGACTTATGGCAACAGCTCAAAAACTATCCCGGCGAGAATGATTTCACCTCCGAGGAAATCGACACACTTTCCAAGAGGGGATATCTGACTGCAAAAACTCCCGAAGAGGAGCAGGGTTATGTAAAGCGCCTCTCGGATGTTCTTCACAAATCATATTCAAAACTTTATAAGTCATACGGGTTTGTGGTGACGTATAACTGCAATTTCCGGTGTCCCTATTGCTTTGAGAATGCCATATCAAAGCACGGCACGGAGTGGTCGGGCCGGACAATGACTCCGGAACTGGTAGACCGCGCATTCGAGGCCATGCTCGAGATTGAGCCGCGAAAGGAGCTACACAAGAAGTCCATTCTTCTCTATGGAGGAGAGCCTCTTTTGCGTGAAAACCATGATATAGTAAAGTATATTGTGGAAAAAGGGGCTTCGCTCGGATATAAATTCCATGTCATAACAAATGGTTACGATCTTGATTATTTTGAAGATCTCCTCTCAAATGACAACTTTGAGTATTTCCAGGTAAGCATAGACGGATGGCGCGAGTATCACAACCGGCGTAAATACCATTTCAGTGAGGGAGGCAGTTTCGATAAGGTCATTGCCAATATCGGGTTGCTCCTGAAACATGAAATCAGTGTGAGTGTACGGGTAAATACCGACGGGAATAATTTCCGCGATGTAGGGCGCCTTCGCGAGTACTTCAAGGAACTGGGTTATTCCGACAGTCCTTATTTCAGAATGTATGCGGCCAACGTGGATGAAATTAAAAATGTGAACAAAACTAAAGCTATCCGTTATCTGGGAAATGATGATTTCCGTGAGAATCTGAAGACATCGGGAACCGGACTGATGCATGCCCGTGCGGAGTCCATCTACCGCGAGTTCAAAAATTACTTTGATAAGCGCCGCCGTCTGCATCTAACGGTGGTGGGATGTTCCGGGCAATACGGTACACATATTTTCGCACCCGAAGGCGGAATATACACCTGCCTGGAGACGGTCGGGAAGACACAACACTGTATAGGTTATTATAATCGTCCTGCAATAGAATGGACCGAGGCACGAAGCCGGTGGTTCGGTAAACATGTAGGAAATACGCCTGTTTGCGCCGAATGCCGCTATGCGTTGCTTTGTGGGGGAAATTGTGCCAGTAAGGAATTCGAGGGTGAAAAGGAAACACAGCTGTGCATCCGCTACAATACTATGATGGAGGAGGCAGTTAACAAGGCGTATTCAGAATTTAATAACCAAAAACTATCAAAAAATGAGTAATAACGAAAAGAGACGTATTGTTCCGCTGAACGATAATATTTATGACTCCATGTTTTTGGAAATGCTTGAGAATCGTCTTGAAACGGATCCATTGCTTCCCGGAGTATTGTACGGACTTACATCGGATATAACACCCGACTGTACAGAATATCACCCAAATGATCCATGTCTGATGTTTTCAGAATGTAATGTCTACACCTGTCCTTGTTATAACAAAATTCTTTATGTTTAAAATCAAATATAATCCGAAGTTGTATTGCAAACATAAGAAATTAATGTACACTAATTAAAAGCTGTTTTATTATGAAAAGATTATCTGAAGAAAATCGAATTGTTCCGATGAACGATGAGATTTATGATTCGATGTTTCTCGAAGAGCTTGAGGAACGTCTTGAAACCGACCCGCTTGTGCCCGGAGGACTTATCAATTTAATTGGGGGCGATGCGGTTCCGATGGATGATTGTAACTGTTTTGCCGGAGTAAGAGACGAATGCCCTTGTCATCAGGGAACTTTAATAGAGTGTCCGTGTTACCACAAACAATTAATACAGTAAATATAAATATGGAACTGCATCAACTTGCACAGTTGTGTGCAGTTCCATATTTTCACCATATAATATTTTAAGATGAAACAAGCACTATTACTGCTGATGTTTGCCTTTGTCTGTGCGGAATTAGGGGCGCAAATTAATATCAGGGGAAAAATCATTGATGTGAATGGGCAACCACTACAAAATGTATCTCTTGTATATAAGAATACGTCCTCTAAAAAAACTTACGAAGGAAAAACAGATAGTTTAGGAATATATGATGTCAAAATATCTCCCGGACGCTATGATATGGAAATATCTTTCCCGGAATATAAAACTTTGAGAGGTTCTGTAACCTTAGAAAATAGTTTAGATGAAACGGGAGATCCTATTACAATGAAAAGATTGCCAGCCAATTCATTGGTGGAACGGAAATCTGATTATAAGTTGAAGGGTGAGATTGTTTCAGAAGATAAGAAACTGGAATTTGCGGTTGTAAGAATATTTATGGCTGATTCTTCTTATGTAGGAGGTTGCAGCACAAATGAATTAGGGCAATTCGAAATGGGTCTGCCTACATCTGGAAAATATCGTATGATGGTGGCAGTAATGGGATTTGTACCAAAGACAGTTGATCTGGATATTGCCAAAAACGAGACAGATGTCGGCTCGATAACTCTTGAACCGGAAGTGCGCACACTTGGTGAGGTCACCGTGCAAGCTCAGGCAATGACGCGCGTTGACAGTTACTTGCAGATTATACCGGAGAAGATACTGGTGAAGCACTCCTCTACGGGGTATCAGTTGCTGCGCAACCTGATGATTCCGGCGCTGGAGGTTGATCCGTTCGAGGGCACGGTGACGCTCTACGGCCAGAAAGTGAGCCTCTATATCAACGGTGCTCCGGCCGAGTACCGCATGGTGCAGAACCTGCGGCCCAAGGATGTGGAGAAAATCGAATACCATGATGCCCCGGTGGGGCGTTACGCAATGGATTTCGCAGCCATAAACTTCATAACCAAAAAGAAAACCACCGGCGGCTATGCCACCTTTGACGCACAGCAGTGCATAGGCGGCTATCTGAGCGGCAACTATAACGGTTTTACAAAAATCAATAAGGGCAATACAAGCTATTACGGCTTCGCGGGCTACAATGTGCAGAACGGCGCGGCTGATGCGGTGGAGAAGACCGAGCATTTCAACCTCGATTCGCGCTCCATCGAGAGAACTTTCAATTCGATAGGAGGGCGTGAGAGAGCCTACGGCGAATATGGCCAGATAAATATCGAGCATGTCACTCCGGGGAAATATCATAGCGTTCATGCCGGAGTCTCCGGGCGCAGAAGTGTGGATACGTCCACCGGGCGCATGACGTATTCAGCCCCGGTAAATCTCACCCAGACCACCGATTCCCGCACCGGCAACCGCGCGTTGGGAGTGTCCACCGGCTATTACGGCCAATTCAGTATGAGACAGAAAGATTTTCTGATTGTCTCGTTGAACGGCTCATTCTCCCGTAGCAAGTATAATTACATTTATTTCGCCGATGAGAATGATGTGACTTCAGATACCCGCGACAAAGTTTTTAACTTCAATCCCCGTGTCAGCTACATTCTTGACCTCGGACACCAGAACCAGCTTACTTTCTCGCTGTTGGATTTCTTCCGGTCATCGTCCACTGATTATGCGGGAACCTACAGCTCATGGCAGCACATGTGGAAATCCGAGGCGCTGCTGTTTGTGGAATACACGCACCGGGTGTCATCGAAATTACGTTTTTCGGCACGTCCCGGCCTCTCGATGGTCAACGTGAGCCTTCACGGATACGAAAAGCAGAACACGGTTTTTCCGCGCTTCTTCACGCAGCTTACTTATAATCCTACCCGCCAGAGCCAGCTTTCCTTTGACCTGGCTATCGGCAATTCAGTGCCGTCTCTTTCCGCCCGCACAGCGGCCGAACAGCCCATCGACCTGATAATGTCGCGCAGGGGTAATCCCTCGCTTAAAAACATCAAGATGTACGAGTCGAACATTCGCTATAGTCTGCAATTGGGGCGAGTCAATATAGCCTCGCGCCTGTCAGGCCAATATTATCCGGATTTTACGACCACGGCCTATTTCACCGAGGGCGACCATCTGGTGCTCTCATATCTCAACGGCGATTACAAGAGCGCCACATTCGCGCCGGATGTAACATGGAAGATAACGGACAATTTCCGTGTGTCGGGTGGAGGAAGCCTCTCGCACACCGAGCGGAGCGACCACCGCGTAAAGCAGCAACTCAACAGCGCTTCCGCCACAGTTGGGCTGATGTATTTCCTGGGAGACTTCTCATTCAATCTCAAAGGCAACACCACCAACCGCTTCACGGGAATGGACTATTCCTACAATTTTACGCCGATGAATGCCGAGCTGAGCATAGGCTGGACCCATGGAGGATGGCGAGTGGACGCATGGGCGCGCACATCAAGCCGGCAGAAGAAACGCCGTTGGATTGATGTAGGCAACTACATGATGAATACCGTGTCACACGGCCGCTTCTACGGCATGGTCAAGGTGGCCTACACCTTCGACTTCGGCAAGAAGATACAGCGCAGCCAACGCCAGGCCAACATTTCCATTGACAGCAATATCCTGAAATAAACGACGATGGCGGCATACACAGACATAGAGGTCAGCGAGCTTGAGAGTTCGGCCAAGGGGGTGCGGTATGTGCTGAGCCACGGCGGAAGGCACTATGAGGCCAATGCCACGGTGGTGGAGCTGCTGCGCACTCTGCAGAGCCACGCCGACGAGGCCGAAGCGATAGCCGACTATGCGGCCCGCAGCGGGGGGCGATATTCGCCCGACGAGGTGGAGGCTTTCGTGGCTCAACGGCTCCGGCCCATAGTGGCCGGCGGCGGGGCGGGAAAGTCGCAGCAGTTCCTCTATGAGCGGGAACTCCTTCCGGCCTCGGCCATAGACAGGCTGAGCGACGCGCTGGCAGTGATGTTCACCCCGTGGGTGATGGCGGTTACGGTGGCGTTAGTGCTGGGTGCCGACCTCTGGTTCATGCTCACGGCCGACAATCTGCTGAGGGTGGACGGTGGCGTGAGTATCTACGGCGTGGCGGGACTGATGGTGTTTATGTGCGCATCGTCGATGCTTCACGAGCTGGGCCATGCGGCGGCGTGCAAGCGGATGGGTGTGGCCCACGGAGGAATCGGCTTCGGAATGTATCTGACGTTTCCGGTGTTTTACACCGACGTGAGCCGCGTGTGGCGCCTTCCGCGCAGGAAGCGGCTGGTGGTGAACCTGGCGGGAGTGTATTTCCAGTGCTTCATACTGGCGGGGCTGCTTGTGTGGTATTACGCCGGAGGCGCCTCCGACGACGTTGCCCGCTATCTGATACTGACCATGAATCTGGGATTTGTGCTGACGCTCAACCCGTTTTTCCGCTTTGACGGCTACTGGATAGCATCGGACGCGCTCGGGGTGCCGAATCTGCGGCAGCGCTCGCGCGAGCTGATAGGCTGGCTGTGGCGCCGCCTGCGCCGCAAGCCGGAGGGCACGCGGCCCTATCTGCTGGGGCTCAGCAGGGGCGCCAAGTGGCTGATGGGAGTGTATGCGGTGGCCGTAAACGCGTTTATGGGCTTCTATTTCTTCTATGCCCTGCCGATGTTTCTGTGGAGTTTCGCGCAGTCGTTCCCGGCCGAGGCCGAAAGGCTCATAATCTATCTGGGCAACGGAATGACGCCCCCATTCTCGCTGCTGCGCAACATTGTGATGCAACTGCTGTTTCTGGCCATGATAGGCTATATGATATGGGGCCTCTCGCGGCCGCTGTGGAAGAAATATGCCGGCAGCAGGGGAAAATAAGGCAGTCACTGCGGCTGCTGCGGTGGCTGTGGCGCTTGCCGCAGGCGTGGCGCTGATGCAGGTGAGGGATCCGTGGCTATTGGTGCCGTGGATGCTTGTGGCTGTCCTGGGCTCGCGCTACGGCTTTTGAGGGGCATTCTTCAGTTTATGGGTCGTTTGTGGAAGAGGTCAGACGTGTCGGACTGGTCTGACATGTCGGATATGGATATAGGTTTGGAGACACTCGGTTGCGGACTTGGAAATAATTCGTAAATTTGCCTGAAATGTCACAAATAGTGCTTATGAATAAGATTTTGATGTATGCGGCCGTGGCTCTGGCGGCTGCGGTTGTCGGCACGGCACAGGCCAAGGACCGGACAGTGGAGAAGATTATCGCCGAAGGAACGGCGAATCCGCAGGTGGGTGACCATCTGGATGTGCTTACAGGCCGTTTCGGCGGCCGCCTGGTGGGATCGGCAGCGTTTGACGATGCCGCCAACTGGATGCTTTACAAATATGCCGGCTGGGGCATACCGGCCCGCAAGGAAGAGGCGGGACAGGTGCCGGTGGGCTTCAACCGTGACCACTGGCAGGGAAGGGCCTACGGCGTGGACGGCGTGGACCATCTTCATTTCGCCACACCGTCGTATACCTCGGGAACGCACGGCCGTCAGTTGGGTCACGTGCTCATAGAGCCGGGCAGCAAAGCCGAATTCGACCGCATGCACGGTAAACTCAAGGGTGCCTGGGTGCTCCTGAAAGGGAAGAGCAACGGTTTCCCAATCAATAAGTCGGCCAAAGGTGACTCGCTGCGCGCGGCCGCACGCCACTACAACGACTCGGTATCGGCCATCAATCGCCGGAGGATGATGAACAACTACCGCAACGGCACCGACAGCGCCATGATAGCGCTGAAAGAGGAGCCGGCGCTGTTCTACCGCGAGATGTGCGATGTCGGGGTGCTGGGCTTCATCCAGGCTGCAGAGACGCCGATAAGGGCTCTCTACGACCGTCCGCTGGTGAATGACACCACCACCACGTTCGACAATCTGCCTACACAGCCCGAAATCAAGCTCGACGAGCATCAGTTTGCCCTAATAGAGCAAGCCGCGCGCGAACGCCGCGACATAATGCTGGAGTTTGACATACGCAACCACTTCCGCCTCGGGCCGGTGAAGTACCACAATGTGATAGCCGAGATAAAGGGCACTGAGAAGCCTGAGGAATACGTGATAATAAGCGGTCACCTTGATGCCTACGACGTTGGCACCGGCGCCATCGACTGCGGCACCGGTATAGGCCCGATGCTCGAGGCCGCGCGCCTGCTTGCCGCCGCAGGAACGAAGCCCCGGCGCACCATACGCTTCGTGGCATTCGCGGCCGAGGAATTCGGACTGCTCGGAGCGCAGGCCTATTGCAAGAAGCATAAAAAAGAGCTTGACAAGATATCGCTGATACTCAACCGCGACGGCGGTCCGGAGCCTCCTGTGGGCATAGCCGTTCCCGCCGCCATGGCAGATGACATGAAGAAGGTGTGCGAGCCTATTGCGGGCATCAACCCGGATTTCCCCTTCGAGGTGACCGTGGCCGAGCCGCGCAAGCGTCCCACGAAGTTCGGCAGCAACGACGCCACGGTGTTTGCCGTGGAGGGTGTGCCCACCTATTATTTCCGCCTGGCCGACGTTGACGGCACCAACTTCAGCTACGGCGAAATCTGGCACACCGAAAACGACATCCTTAACCGCGAGAATCCCCGCTATCAGCAGCACGCCGCCATGGTGACGGCCATTGTGGCCTACGGCATCGCCAATCTCGACCATCAGCTGTCGCGCAAGGGGATGTTTACCTCCGACGGCGACGGCAAATCCAAGAACTGACACCCGACAGACCCGGCGCATGGCACGTTTCAGAATCAACATACTCGGATGCGGCTCCGCGACGCCCACCCCGCGGCATAATCCCTCGGCCCAGGTGGTTGACTTCCGCGACACCCTCTATATGATTGACTGCGGCGAGGGCGCGCAGAAGATGATGCGCACCATGAGCCTGAAATTCAGCCGTCTGAGCCATATATTCATATCTCACATGCACGGCGACCACGTGCTGGGTCTGCCGGGGCTGCTCTCCACCCTGGCGCTGCATGAGAAATCGGGGCGCGTCACCGTCCATCTGCCTGCATCGGGGCTGGAGCTGATGCGCTCCGTCACGGGCTACTTCTGCCGCGAGGCGCCTTACGACATAGTGTTCGAGCCGCTGCCTCCCGACGGAGGCGTGATAATCGACACTCCCGCGCTGACCATAAGCTCGTTTCCGCTCTATCATCGCATCCCCGCCTACGGCTTCCTGTTTGCCGAGAAACCCAAGCCGCGCCACCTCATCGGCGCCATTCTCGAGCATTACGGTGTGCCGGTGGCCGCGCGCCACGCCTTGAAATGCGGAGCGGATTTCGTGAGAGAAGACGGCACGGTGATAGAAAACTCGCGCCTCACCACCGCGGCCGACCCTTCGGTGAGCTACGCTTATTGCAGCGACACGATGTTTGACCCCCGTGTGGCCGAGGCCGTGAAAGGCGTCCACACGCTGTATCACGAAGCAACTTACGACGACTCGCTTGCCTTGCAGGCCCGCGAGCGTGGCCACTCCACGGCCCGCGAGGCCGGGCGCATCGCGGCCATGGCCGGAGCGTCGCAGCTTGTGATAGGGCATTACTCCAACCGATATGACACCACCGACCTTCTCGCCGCGCAGGCACGCGAGGAGTTCCCCTCAGTGATTGCCGCCGCCGAAGGAATGAAACTGGATCTGCTATGAGTGAAGAAAATACAATCGCCAGGGAAACCGACGAACGCTTCATGCGCGCCGCCCTCGACGAGGCCCGGCATGCCGCCGAGTCCGGCGAGGTTCCCGTGGGAGCCGTGGTAGTGTGCAAAGGGCGCATAATAGGGCGTGGCCATAATCTCACCGAAACACTCGGCGACGTGACCGCCCACGCCGAAATCCAGGCCATTACCGCCGCCGCGCAGACCCTCGGCGGCAAATATCTTACGGACTGCACGCTCTATGTGACCGTAGAGCCATGCCTGATGTGCGCCGGAGCCTTGGGGTGGAGCCAGTGCCCGCGCATAGTCTACGGTGCCGCAGATCCGCGCCGCGGCTACTCCGCGTTCACTCTCCGCCCGTTTCATCCGCGCGCCACGGTGACCCCCGGAGTGCTCGAAGAAGAATGCGCTGCCCTGATGAAAACCTTCTTCGCCGCCCGCCGCAAATAACCCTCGCCTTGCGAGTAACCCCGCGTTGCTGATGGTCGCAGAACGACGCAGGAACGGCAGAAGAGCGCAGAATATTTTTCCTATCTTTGGATAAAGTTGATTTTTAGGTTCCGCGTTGTTTTGCGTTTTCTCAAAAAGGTGGAATCAGGAGTTGCGCTCGCGGAAGAGGCCGTGTTCGTAGCCCTGGATGGTGGGGTCAGTGGCGGCGCGGAGGAGGCGTTTGGCGGCCCACAGGCAGTAGTTGCGGTTTACTTCCACGCCACAGAAACGGCGGCCGAGCTTGCGGGCCACCACAGCTGCTGTGCCGCTGCCCATGAAGGGGTCGAAAATGCGGTCGCCGGGGCGCGACGAGGCGAGAATGAGTTTGGCATAGAGTTTTTCGGGCTTCTGGGTGGGATGGTCGGTGTTCTCGGGCATTGACCAGAAGGGGACGGTGATGTCGTCCCACAGATTGGAGGGACATGTGACGCGGAAATTTCCCTCAGGGGATTCCTCCCAGTCCTTCGGGCGACCGTCGACCCGGTATGGTGCAATCACGCGGCGACGTATTTTCACGGCCTCAAGATTGAAATAATAGTCGGCGGGATTCTTTACGGCAAACCATATATCCTCCATGGAGTTTTTCCAGTTGGCGGCGGCTCCGCGTCCTTTCTCGCGCTGCCAGGTGATGCGGTTCATCACCGTGAGGTGTTCTTCAAGCACGCGCTGCATGGCCGAGCCGCACCGCCAGTCGCCGCACAGGTAGAGCGAGCCGTCGGGCGCGAGTTTGTCGGCCACGCGTCCCAGCCATCCGCGAAGATAGCTCTCGTAATCCTCGCCCTTCATTGCCGAGAACTTCCGGCCGTGGAAATCCTTCGAGAGATTATAAGGCGGGTCGATGATTATTAGGTTGAAATAACCGTCGGGAATCAGGTCGAGGCAGTCGAACAGGTCGGCGTTCACAATCATATCGTCGTGAAAACCGGCGCGGATGTCCGCCGCAGAAGATATGAGGGGCTCGAGCGAGGGAATCTCTTCCTCGCCGAGAGTGAGTGTGCGGTTGCGGGGTGCTTTTTGACCGGGCATGTGTAGTTTGGCTGAAAATTTGACTGCAAATTATCCTTTTTCCCCGAAACTGCCAAATTTTCGCTAAGTTTGCAGTCGGTAACAGCAGCCAGAGGCATGAACAGAATATTACGCGCTACCCGGATAGTGGTCTCGATTGCGGCATGGGTGATAATCTCGCTCATGCTGTCGTCGTCGGCGTTCACGGTGCCCGTGATAGGGCCGTTTCTGCTCAAGGCGCAGATAGGCACGGCAGTGGCGTCGCTCACGGTCTTCAGCTTCGTGGTGTGGGTGATAATCACGCTCGTGTTCGGCCGCGTCTACTGTTCGACCGTCTGCCCGCTGGGCACCCTGCAGGACATTGTGGCGCGCGTGGCCGGTTTCGGCACCTCGCGCGAAGGCCACCGGCACTACCGCTGGAGTCCGCCACGCCATTTCACCCGACTGTTTTTCCTGGCACTTGCCGTGGCTATGGCGGTGCTTGGCATGTCGGCCATAGTATCGATTCTCGAACCCCTGCAGATCTATCGTCATATATGCCGCGGAATCGGCTCTCCGGGCCTGCGCGCTCTCGAGTGGATTGCGGGCTATATGGGTCTGGCTCCCGAGAAGGTGGTGGAGATTTTCACAGCATCGGCCGCCTCTACGGCGCTTGCGTTCGTGCTGTTCATAGGTGTGTCGGTAGCGGCGGCTTCGGGTGGCCGCACTCTCTGCAACACGTTCTGCCCCATCGGCACCATGCTGGGGTTCGTGAGCCGTTTCTCTATTCTGCAGATGGACATCGACACGGATCTGTGTATCAATTGCCGTAAATGCGAGGATGTGTGCAAAGGGCAGTGCATAGATCTCACGGACCATGTGGTAGACGGGTCGCGCTGCGTGAACTGCTTCGACTGCGTGGACATCTGTCCCAACCGCGCCATTCGGTATACCACGCGGCGCCACAGGCTGTCGACACCGCTGATGCAGCGTGTGAGCGGCCTTGCCAAGCGTCCCGACCCGGCCCTGGACAATGAAGGCTGCCTGTCGGCCTCCGCTCCCTGCGATTCCCCGGAATCCACCTGCGAAAACGAAAAAATCAAGGAAAAATGAAACAATATCTTCAGCTGCTCCGCCATATAATGGAAGAGGGCACAGACAAAAACGACCGCACCGGCACCGGTATACGCTCGGTGTTCGGCTATCAGATGCGCTTCGATCTTTCGGAAGGCTTCCCGTTGCTCACCACCAAGAAACTGCACCTGAAATCCATAATCCACGAGCTCCTGTGGTTTCTGAAAGGCGACACCAATGTGAAATACCTTCAGGACAACGGGGTGAGAATCTGGAACGAATGGGCCGACGAGAACGGCGATCTGGGCCACGTGTACGGCTACCAGTGGCGCTCATGGCCCGACTACAACGGCGGATTCATCGACCAGATAACAGAAGCCGTGGAGACGATAAAGAATAATCCCGATTCGCGGCGTATAATAGTGAGCGCCTGGAACGTGGCCGACCTCCCGGATATGAAGCTTCCTCCCTGCCACGCACTGTTTCAGTTCTATGTGGCCGACGGGCGGCTTAGCCTCCAGCTTTATCAGCGCTCGGCCGACTGCTTTCTCGGTGTGCCGTTCAACATAGCCTCCTATGCCTTGCTGCTTATGATGGTGGCGCAGGTTACGGGTCTGAAGCCCGGCGAGTTCATCCACACGCTGGGCGACGCCCATATCTACCGCAACCACTTCAGTCAGGTGGAGGAGCAGCTGAGCCGCGAGCCCCGCAAACTGCCGCGCATGGTGCTCAACCCCCACGTGAAAGATATCTTCGGTTTCACTTACGACGATTTCAGGCTCGAGGACTACGATCCGCTGCCTCACATCGCCGGTAAAGTATCCGTATGACAGACCGTATGGAAATAACCGTAATAGCAGCCGTGGCGCGCGACGGCGCCATAGGGATAAAGGGCGACATGCCGTTCCACATCAGCGCCGACCTGCGGCGATTCAAGCAGATAACCATGGGAAAACCGCTCGTGATGGGGCGACGTACTTTTGAATCGCTGCCCGGCGGTGCGTTGCCCGGACGCCGCAATATTGTGGTGACGCGCAACGCTGCATTTGCCGCCGACGGTGCCGAGCGCGCTTCCTCGCTTGAGGAGGCTCTGAGGATGTGCGACGGCGCTCCGGAGGTGATGATTATAGGGGGCGGCGAAATCTACCGTCAGGCCATGCCGCTGGCAACCCGTCTCGAGCTCACGGCGATTGACGCCGATGTTCCGGATGCCGACGTGCATTTTCCGCCCGTAGGCGAGGACTGGGAGGTTGTGGAGAAGTCGGACGATGCCACCGATCCCCGCTCCGGCGCCACCTACCGCTTCCTCACCCTGCGCCGGCGGTGATGGCTTGCCCGCCACGCCTGTTGTCAGGAACGCAGAACCGCGCGGGAACGGCAGAAGAACGCAGAACTTTTCTTTTCATCCCTGGATTCTCCTTATCGAAGCACTATCGATTCTGGGCCGGATTTATATCGTTTCCCCTGAAAGTGATTTTTCTAAAGAGCATTTTTGATGTGGAGGTGTTGTCTGGAAAGAGCATTTTCAGGGATTTCGAAACAATAATGACTTGCAAGTGTTATATAAGTGCATTATATTTGCGGTATAATAAATATCAGACTTATGAATACAACGTCAGTTCACAGAAAACAGACTTCATTTCGCTTAAGTGAAGACCTTCTTAACAGGCTCCAAATAGAGGCAAAGCGTCATAATCGTAGCTTGAATAACCTCGTGGAAAGTGTGCTGATGGCATTTGTTGCAGAACGGCCGAACAAGATCACTATTGCGGCAATGAAGGAAGCGGAAGAGTCGGCTTCTCTTGAAACGCTTGATCTGAATAATTTCCGAAGCTTTGTGGAATCTCTATGAATACACTGAAGCTGACGTCGCAATTTAAGAAAGATCTTAAGCGTTATAAACATAATCCGCAGACAATAGCTAAGCTTGAAGAAATTCTTAGATTTCTGGCCGACGGCCTCCCGATTCCGGAAACGAATCGACCTCATTTACTTGCGGGTAATTACAATGGCTATATGGAGTGCCATGTAGAAAACGATACATTGTTGATATGGTGGGATAAAGACGCGGGAATAATCAAGCTTGTACGTTTCGGCTCTCACTCAGAGCTCTTCTGATTCTTTCGGACCTGAGATAAAACCGAAGTTGTAGTAAGAGTGTGCATTTTTTTAATAAATTACTCGGACTTTTACGCGATTTTCTAATTAAGGATAATTTTTATTGAGGTGTAAAATATCAGAATAACACTTCTTAGAGCTTGTTTAATAATAAATGTTGACGACAGGGTCGCATAGCTTGAGCAGATTTTTGTTCTGCGACGAAGGAGTGTACTTGATGTACACGACTGAGAAGCAGGACGAAAAGCGGCCAAGATATGCGAATGAAGGACAACATAAACAAGTTCAATCCATCTTCCGTAAGTTTAAAAATTAATGAAATTTCAGATTGATTGTAAAAGTATTAGTAGGAATTACCTCCCAGCTGTCATTCGCCGGCATCTTTCCGCTTGCTCTTCGGTCGTTATGGAACCCCATAACTTCCTCATCACAAACGAAAATCTGCTCGACGACTGACAGCCCTGTCGTTAACATTTATTATTAAACAAGCTCTTATTATGGATAGAACAGAAACTATAAAAGATAAAGTGTGTGGATGTTTGTATGGACAAGCAATTGGCGATGCTCTTGGCTTTGGAACAGAGGGAATGACTAAAGCTGAGGTTGAACGTCATTATAATTGTAATCTACAACGATACGATGAGTTTTATCGGGACAAAAGACGTATGGAGTGGCCTATCGGGATGTGGACTGACGATACGGAAATGATGCTTTCAATTTTGAGCTGTATCATGGAATGTCCATCAGCCTGCATAAACACGGAAGCTTTAGCCCGTCATTTTCTCTCCTTTTATGATAAGTGGGGTTTCACATGCGGAATATTAACAAGTAAAGTTTTAAGCTTCGCCCCTCCCGTTTATGAGGTTGACCCGATTTCCGTTGCCAAGACGGTTTGGGAATTAAAAGGAAAGAATAATGCCCCTAACGGAGGATTGATGCGGACTTCTATTATCGGCTTATGGCCATATAATACAGAGAAAAATGCAAGCACGGTTTGTAAAATGACGCATTACGATCCGCGGTGTGTCGCATCCTGTGTAATAATATCTTTTCTCATTCATAATATTGTATACAACAATGATATATCTCTGTCTGTCGGGGATTTATGCCAGATAGCTGATAAATACGACCGGGAATGTAAGGAGTGGATTGTCTCCGCTTTCACAAATAACGATATATCTAAGCTGAATCTTGCGGATTATGATACATTCGCATATACATACAGAACTTTGTCGGCCGCAATATGGGCATATTTTCACGCCCGGGACTTTAAAACAGGTTTATTGGCTATAGTTAATGAAGGAGGGGATGCCGATACCAATGCAGCAATAGGATGTGCCGTCCTTGGAGCCAAATTCGGATATTCGTCAATACCGGATTATTATGTCGACAATCTGTATAAGAAAGAGGAATATCTGAAGCGGATAACACCTTTTATCGAAAAACTTATCAATAATCCAGCATAGAAATGGATAAATTGGATTGATATTGCCAAATAAGTAAATGGCTTTTTGATTTTTCCATAAACGATTTGTCATTTTTATTATCTGCGGGGGTGAATGAAATGGGGCAATAGATTTCGGAATTGTTTTCTTTTTGGTACTTTTGCAGAATAATCATTGACATTTTTACCGTAATAAGCCGTATGCAAACGTTTGAAATGGTAGCCAAGACCTTCCAGGGGCTGGAAGATGTGCTGGCAGAGGAGCTCCGCGACCTCGGAGCCTTGAATGTAGAGCCCGGGCTCCGCATGGTTTCGTTTGAAGGAGACCTGGAGATGCTGTACAAAGCCAACCTGTGCTGCCGCACGGCTTTGCGGATTCTCAAGCCGATATATAAGTTTATAGCCGACACTCCCGACGCGCTCTACGAGGGCGTGAAGGAATTCGAGTGGAGCAAGGTGCTGTCGCCCGACAAGACTTTCGCCATCGACACGGTGGCTAATTCGGAGGAATTCACCCACTCGCGTTTCGTGACCTACAGGGTGAAGGACGCCATCGTGGACTGGTTCCGCGACCGTCTGGGCCCTGACGTGCGTCCCGGCGTAAGGCTGCAGGATGCCGACGTGATGATTAATGTGCATATCTCGGGTGAGCGCGTAACGCTCTCGCTTGATTCGTCGGGCGAGTCGCTCCACAAGCGCGGCTACCGTGTGGCACAGACTGAGGCGCCCATAAACGAGGTGCTTGCCGCCGGCATAATACTCAAAAGTGGCTGGCGCGGCGACTGTCCGCTGGTGGACCCCATGTGCGGAAGCGGCACGTTTCTCATCGAGGCCGCAATGATAGCCACTGGAACTTATCCCGGAATCTACCGCCGCCGCTTCGCTTTCGAATCGTGGCCTGATTTCGACGCCGAACTTTTCGATTCGATCTACAACGACGATTCGCAGGAACGCACCTTCACCCACCGCATAATAGGTGCCGACATTTCGCCCAAGGCCATCGCCATAGCCCGCGAGAACATAAAGAGCGCCGGTATGATGAAGTACATTGACCTGGAAGTGAAACCTCTCGCCCGCTGGGAAGAGGCTCCGGCCGACGGCGTGCTCATAACCAATCCGCCTTACGGCGAGCGTATCTCTGTGGACGACATGGAGGGCCTCTACGCGCTTCTTGGCAGCAAGCTCAAGCATGTGTTCGGCGGATATCACGCCTGGATAATCGGCTACCGCGAGGAATACTTCCACAAGATAGGCCTGGCACCCTCCGTGAAGATGCCTCTGCTCAACGGATCGCTGGAATGCGAGTTGCGTGAGTATATAATATTCGACGGCAATATGCGCGACTTCCGTTCCGAAGGCGGCAAATTGAAGGGTGACCGTGCCGGTGCCGACCGCAAGCCGAAATTCCGCTACAAAAGCGATGAGAAATGGGCTGCCGACGCACGCCGCTCGGGCATGGGAGGCAAGGAGCACCGCTTGGCCGACAAAGGGCGCAAGCTGTCGGCCCTTGAGGAGTGCTATCATGCCGGAAACCGCCAGGACCGCAAAAAAGACCGTAAGGAACGGCGCGAGATTTCCCGCGAGGAATTCTCGGAGAACCCGCTGGCACGCCGCCGCAACGAGGCAGCTCTGAAAAGTCTGATAGGCCGCAAGCCGTCGCTCCCCAAAAGCGAAGGCCCGATGATGCGTCCGCGCCGCGGCTGGAAACGCCCGGGCGCGCAGGGAAATCAGAGCACCGAAAACGATAATAACGAATAACTTGCGATAATATATGAACATTCTTCTGCTCGGTTCAGGCGGCCGCGAATCGGCTCTGGCCTGGAAAATAAGCCAAAGCGAACTTTGTGACAAACTCTTCATAGCTCCCGGCAACGGCGGCACCGGAGCCTACGGTACCAATGTGGCTCTCTCGCCTCTCGATTTCGAGGCCGTGGATGCATTTGTGGGTGCCAACGGTATTGACATGGTGGTGGTAGGCAACGAAGACCCCCTCGTGGCCGGCATCTACGATTACTTTGCCGGGAAACGTCCCGGACTGCTCGTGGTAGGCCCGTCGAAAGCCGGCGCACAGCTTGAGGGCAGCAAGGATTTCGCAAAGCGATTCATGACCGCACACGGCATTCCCACAGCCCGTTTCCGCTCTTTCACGCAGGAAACCGCCGAGGAGGGATGCCGCTTTCTGGAAGAACTCAAGCCTCCGTATGTGCTGAAAGCCGACGGCCTCGCGGCCGGAAAGGGAGTGCTGATAATCGACTCGCTCGACGAGGCCAAGAAATCCCTGCGCGAGATGCTGGGAGGCATGTTCGGCAAATCTTCGGCAACGGTGGTGATAGAGGAATTCCTCAAGGGCATAGAATGTTCGGTATTCGTGCTTACGGACGGCAACGGCGGTTACCGTGTGCTTCCCGTAGCGAAGGACTACAAGCGCATAGGCGAGGGCGACACCGGCCTCAATACCGGAGGTATGGGCGCCATCAGCCCCGTGCCGTTCGCCGACGAGACGTTCATGCGCAAAGTTACCGAACGCATCATAGAGCCTACCGTAAAGGGGCTTGCTGAAGAAGGCATCATCTACCGTGGCTTCATATTCCTCGGCCTCATAAATGTGGAGGGGGAACCGATGGTGATAGAATACAACGTGCGAATGGGCGACCCCGAGACCGAGGCCGTGATGCTGCGCGTGGATTCCGACCTGGTGCAACTCATGAAAGCTGCGGCCGAGGGCGATTTAGGCGAGCTCCCGCTCCGCCACAATCCCTCCACCGCCGCTACGGTGATGATTGTGAGCGGCGGCTACCCCGGAAGCTATCCCAAGGGCAAGGTAATTACCGGCCTTGACAAGGTGACAGACTCCATACTGTTCCATGCCGGCACAAAGAAGCTCGACGACGGCACTGTGGTAACCTCCGGCGGACGTGTTATCGCCGTGAGCTCACTTGGCAAGGATATAGCCGATGCCGTGGGGCGCAGCTTCAAGTCGGTGGACCTCGTGGACTTCGAGGGCAAATATTTCCGCCGCGACATAGGCCGCGACCTGATGAATCTGAAATAAACCGGCCGAGGGAATGACCGGGAAGGAAAAAGACATATCGCGTTTTCTCCGCTCCCGGGGAGGCGCTCTGCTTATCGGGGCGCTGGGATTCGGTGGCGCGGGTCTCGCCGCGTTCGGCGGGATGTTCCGTGACGTCGCAGATGCTTCGGCTGATTTCGGAGGTCTGTTTCTGCACTCGGGTTTGCCATCCATGTCTGCCGAGTTGTCGCTGGCGCTTTCGGCTGTGGCGATGGTTGCCGTGGCTGTTATGATGGTGCTGGTGAACCGCACTTTCAATCTTCTGCGAACATCGTCGGTGCTGCTGGGAGGTCTGTATCTCCTGATGCAGTGCTCGGTGCCCGAGATATCGGCGCGTTTTGTCCCTGGAACGGTGCTTGCCCTTCTGGCACTCATAGTGACAGCGCTGCTCTATTCATGCTATCAGAGGCCGGAGCGTACGCAGACCGTGTTTCTGGCATTTTTTCTGTGCACCGCAGCCTCGTTCGCGCAGGCTGCGGCACTGATATATCTGCCGGTGCTTCTGGCCGGATGCATACAGATGCGCAGCTTCACACTGCGCACGGTCGTGGCCGCGATTCTCGGCGTCCTCACCCCGTTCTGGCTTATGCTCGGTTTTCATCCCGAGGGTTTCCGCGGGCTTTACCTGCCCGACGTGTGGTTCTCGCCGTCGATGTTCCTGACGGGAGATTTTCTCAGTCCGCTGGCCGCTACTGTGGCGTTCATGCTTATGTGGTGCATGATGATGCTGATGCACAATCTCTACCGCGTTTACAGTTATAATGCGCGTGCGCGCGCCCTCAACGGCCTGATGGCGTCCATGACCGTGGCCACGATGGTGCTTGCCGTGGTGTGTTTCGGCGCTCCGGACAGTTATCTTCCTCCTCTGATGTGCTTCACGGCCGTTCAGACAGCATTGTTTTTCAGGATAAACTATGAACGCCGCAGCTACATCTGGGTGCTTTCGCTCGCAGGGGTATGCGCGGTGCTGTATATATGGAATCTATGGATTTGAAAATAGTGGTGGAACGTAATGTTCCTTTCATCGCCGCCGCGCTCCGGGCTGCCGGAATAACGGTGACAGAGCTGGCTGCCGGTGAGATTGACCGCGCGGCGATGGCTGATGCCGACGCGCTGGTGACACGCACACGCACCCGCTGCGACGCCTCGCTGCTCGAAGGGTCGCGGTGCACGCTCGTGGCATCGGCCACGATAGGTCTTGACCATGTGGACTGTGAATGGTGTCGCAATGCAGGAATAGAGGTGGCGAACGCTCCGGGATGCAACGCTCCCGCCGTGGCGCAGTATGTGATATCTACGCTTGTGGCCGCTTTCGGGCCTGACCTGTCGGGACGCACGCTGGGAGTTGTGGGCGTGGGTCATGTAGGCTCCATAGTGTCGCGCTGGGCACGTCAGGCAGGAATGGAGGTTCTCGAATGCGACCCGCCCCGGCAGAGAGCCGAGGGGGGCGATTTCACTGACCTTGCCACAGTGGCCGCCCGGGCTGACGCGATAACCTTCCACGTGCCCATGACGCGCGTGGGGGAAGACGCCACGTGGCATCTGGCCGACGAGCGTTTCTTCAGTCTGCTGAGGAAGCAGCCTCTGATAATCAACACCGCCCGCGGGCCGGTGGTTGACAATCATGCGCTCCTTGCCGCCCTTGACAGCGGCCTTGTTGGCAAAGCCGCCATAGATTGCTGGGAGGGAGAACCCGAGATATCACGCGAACTTCTGCGGAAGGCGTTTGTGGCTACCCCGCATATCGCCGGATACTCGCGCAGCGGAAAGGCGCGGGCCTCACAGATGGCCCTGGACGCTATCTGCCGTCATTTCGGGCTGCCGCGGCTCACTATCGACGAGCCGGTGGCTCCGTATGCTCCCGACGGCCTGAGTGCACAGGAAATAGCCGACAGCTACGACCCTGTGGCCGACAGCGAGGCTCTGCGGCGTGAACCGGGCGATTTCGAGAAGCTGCGCAACACCTACGCTTTGCGTCCCGAGGCCGGGGAAAACCGTCCCGAATAAGGGAAAAAAGCACAAATAAATTGACGGGAACAAATTGAACTTTACAATATCAAAAATTGTAATTATCTTTGACAATCATTGTGATGTAATACCGAGATGATTTCCAATATCAGTGACACGATTGTTTCGGTCGGGGTCGACGACCCCGATGCGCGGCTGTTTGAGAATCAGTATGCGCTTCCTCACGGCATGAGCTACAATTCGTATGCTTTGCTTGGGGGGAGCGGCGATATAGCTGTGCTCGACAGCGTGGAGGCCGGCTTCGGAGAACAATGGATAAGACAGACCGAGGAGGCTACGGGCGGAGATGCTCCGCGCTGGCTTGTGGCCCATCATGCGGAGCCCGACCATTCAGCCAACATAGTGGCGGCTCTTGAACGCTGGCCGGGCTGCACGCTTGTGGCTTCGCAGAAATGCCTGGACATGATTGCCAATTTCCACCCCGGTTTTGACTTTTCCGGGCGCACGCGCGCCGTGAAAGAAGGGGATATCCTCGAGGCGGGAACGCATAGGTTGCGTTTTATCGCCGCTCCGATGATCCACTGGCCGGAGGTGATGATGAGCTACGACGAGACCGAAAAGGTGCTGTTTTCAGCCGACGGTTTCGGCCGCTTCGGTTCGATACAGTATGACCCTGTGCACTGGGTTGACGAGGCACGGCGGTATTACTGCAACATAGTGGGAAAATACGGCCCTATGGTGCAGTCGCTGCTCAAGAAGGTATCCGGTCTGGAAATCCGGTATATCGCTCCGCTTCACGGGCCGGTGCTCAAAGCGCCGGTCGACCGTGAGATTGACCTCTATAACCGCTGGAGCACTTATGTGCCTGAGACGCGCGGAGTGCTGGTGGCCTACGCCTCCATCTACGGCAATACCGCGGCGTGCGCGCTCCGGCTGGCGGAGATGCTGCGCGAGCGCGACTGCGGCGAGGTGTATACCGCCGACCTTACCGTGGGCGAGCCCTCGGAGGCCGTGGGGCGCGCGTTCCGCTACGGTACCATAGTGCTCTGCGCTCCCACCTACGACGCCGGAGTATATCCCGCAATGAAGAACTTCCTGAACCGTCTTGTGTCGAAAGGTATCCGCAACCGCCGCATAGCGCTGGTGCAGAACGGCACCTGGGCACCCGTGGCGGCCTCCGTGATGCGCAAGATGCTTGAGGAACAGCCCGGAATGGAGTTCCTGGAGCCGGTGGTGACCATACATTCCTCAATGAAAGAGGGCAACCTTCAGGAGATGGCGCGGCTTGCCGATGCAATGAGCGCTCCGGTGGGGGTGCCTCACAGTTAAAAAACGTCCAGAATTCAAGAACAACATAACCTCTAAACAAACGTATTATGAAATTTTTAACCAACGACAAACTCGTGATTGTAGGCGCTGCCGGCATGATCGGCAGCAACATGGCCCAGACAGCACTTATGCTCGGCCTTACTCCCAACATCTGCCTCTATGACGTTTTCAGCGCCGAGGGCGTGGCAAAGGAAATGCGTCAGTGCGGCTTTGACGAAGCCAACATCACCAGCACCACCGATGCCGCCGAGGCATTCACCGGCGCCAAATACATCATCTCTTCGGGCGGTGCTCCCCGTAAGGAAGGCATGACCCGTGAGGATCTTCTCGTAGGCAACTCCAAAGTAGCTGAGGAGCTCGGCCAGAACATAAAGAAGTATTGCCCCGATGCCAAATTCCTCGTGGTTATCTTCAACCCCGCCGACATCACCGGTCTGGTCGCTCTTATCCACAGCGGTCTGAAGCCCAATCAGGTGGCTACTCTCGCCGCTCTTGACTCCACCCGTCTTAAAGAAGCTCTCGCCCAGCACTTCGGCGTAAGCCAGAGCGTGGTAAAGAATGCCTATACCTACGGCGGTCACGGCGAAAAGATGGCTGTATTCGCAACTCCTACCACCGTGGACGGCGTGAAACTTACAGACATCATCGCCGCCAAGGAGAAAGTGAACGGCAAGGGCCTCAGCGAAATCGAATGGGAGCAGATGCAGAAGGAAGTTACCCAGGGCGGTGCCAAAATCATCGAACTCCGTCGCCGCAGCTCCTTCCAGAGCCCTGCTTACCTCTCCGTGAAGATGATAGAGGCAGCCATGGGTGGCGAAGAGTTTGAATATCCTGTAGGATGCTATGCCGACACCGCACGCTTCAACCACGTGATGATGGCTATGCCTACCTGTGTAACCAAGGACGGCGTCTATGCAAAATCCATCGTAGGCACCCCCGCCGAAATGGCAACACTGCAGGCAAGCTACGAGCACCTCTGCAAGATGCGCGATGAAATTATCAGCATGGGTATTCTGCCCCCCGTAAGCGAGTGGCACACTCTTAATCCCAACATCGACTGATAAACACGTCGGATAAAATAACCGGCGGCCGGTTACCTCGGATTTTCGGGTAGCCGGCCGCCGTCGTTTTTTCAGAGCTGGATTTTCAGAATTTTATACCGAAACCTGCGTAGACGGAGTGAGTGAGCCGGTCGGTGTCCACAGGCTGCTCGTAATGGCTGTAAGGACGTCCCGAGTATAGGGAGAAATTGGTGCATTCATATCCGAGTGTGAAGAATCCTATACCGAACTGAAAATTGAAACCGGCTTTCAAGTCCCAGCATACGGTGCGCGCGTCCTTGCTCCCGCTTGCTCCGGGAGAGAACGTAATGCCGGGTTCGGCGAACATTGACATTCCCGAGTCGGGTTCACGGAAGGGAATGATGCGGGGTGTGCGGAACACGAGCGCGGGAGTTAAGCGCAGACGGATGGTGTAATCGTCGGGGTTGCTCCAGCAGTCGCAGTCGTCGAAGGCTTCTATCTCGGCGTTGGTGTCAATGGTGAAACGTAAGCCGAAACAGTCGGAGGGGAAATATCCTATGCCGAGTCCTATCTGGTAGCCGTCGGTGTTCAGACCGGCATTGGCATTGAATTCGCCGCGCAGGAGCTTGCCGCCGACCATTATGGACTGGGCTGAAGCGCTCAATGCGCCAAGGAGTGTGATGAAAATGAAAATACGTTTAAGCATACTCTTGTTTTAGATTAAGGTCGTTCGCAAATATATGGAATAAATCCGTATATTTGTGATAGTAACAGCAATTATATTGAAAAAACACCGAAATATGTTTTCAGGAATAGTAGAAGAGGCTGCCCTTGTGACGGGCGTGCACGATGAAGGCGGCAACCGCCATCTGAGAGTGAAATGCTCATTTGCCAACGAGCTTAAGATAGACCAGTCGGTGGCACATAACGGTGTGTGCCTGACTGTGGTGGAACTTCATCCTGAGGATTCATCCTATACCGTGACGGCTATCCAGGAGACGCTTGACCGTTCCAATCTTGGCTATCTCACCGAGGGGTCGCTGGTGAATCTGGAACGATCGATGATGATGAACGGACGGCTTGACGGCCATATAGTGCAGGGCCATGTGGACTGCACGGCCACATGCACCGGAGTGGAGGAAGTGGACGGCAGCAAATATTTCCGGTTTACCTACAATATCACTCCCGAACTTGCCGCCAAGGGCTACATGACGGTGGAGAAGGGGTCGGTGACGGTGAACGGCGTGAGCCTGACGGTGTGTGATTCGGAGCGCGATTCTTTCAGGGTTGCGATCATCCCTTACACGCTCGAGCACACCAACTTCCGCAATATTCAGGAGGGCTCGCTTGTGAATCTGGAATTCGACATTATCGGCAAATATCTGGCACGTCTGGCCGGGTTCGCCTCCTGAGATTATTTCGTTTCCTAAATTATAAGGAGAAAAGTGACGATTGGTTGACCTTCGGGGGGATCCGGGGTTAACTTAGCGGTGTGAAAACCTTAAAAGAAACATCGCTATGGAAAATCTTCATCTTTCTTCTGAAACCCTTAAAAGTATCGCCTGGCTGCTAACACTCCTTGCAGCGGATTACGTGGGAGTGGTGGCAGCCGTTGCCGTCGACCTGCACAGCGGGCTTCGCAAGGCCGCACGGTGCGGCAACGCCAGGACGTCGCGCGGATACCGGCGCACGGTCGACAAGGCGTTGCGCTATCTCGCCACGCTTCTTTCGCTTACGCTTGTGGATGTGATTGTGGCTCTTTCAGCCATCAGCCTGCAGTCCACGGTGGGGCTGGGCATTCCGGCGTTGCCCTGGCTGACAACGCTCGGAGCCTTGTTCATGATGCTTGTGGAGGCCAAAAGCGTCACGGAGAACCTTCATTCGGAGTCGGATTTACGCGAGGCCGCAAAGACCCTTTCGCGGCTTCTTGCGGACAAGAGGCTGCATGAAATAGCCCGGCGCATTATCGACCGTTAAGAATGCTGGGTGTGAAAAGCAAAGGAGCGGAGTCCGTGGCAGGGTCAGTTCTTTTTCTGGGAGAACATCCACGGGAGGTAGTCAGTGAGGTTGAAAGCCGGATTCCACGAGTCGTGGGGCGTGCCTGCAAACTCTATGTACTCCACATCGGCACCGGCATCGCGAAGCGCCCGGTAGGCCTTACGGCTCCAGATTGTGGGCACGGTATCGTCATTGGCGCCATGGTATATGCGGAATTTGACATTCTTTGCGGCGGCCAGACGGGTGGGGTTTACCGCGCCGCAAATGGGTACAGCGGCGGCAAACATGTCGGGGTGGCGGCACACTATGTCAAACGTTCCCATGCCTCCCATGGAAAGGCCGGTGATGTAGAGGCGGCATGTGTCGACAGGAAATTCGTCCACGAGCTTTGCTACAAGACTGAGCACGGCTTTTTCGTTAGCGCTTTCGGGCGCGGTCACGGCATTGTCGGAGAAAGAGCTCTTCTTGTCGTATCTGGCCCAGCTGCTTCCGGCAGGGCACTGCGGGAAAATCACGAACGCCGGGAACCGCTCCATATTGACGGGATTGGAGAAAACCGAGCCGCCGTGGAACAGTTGCGACTCGTTGTCGTCGCCGCGCTCGCCCGCGCCGTGAAGGAACACCACAAGAGGATATTTTTCGCCCGGCTTAATGTTTTCGGGCTTGAGCATGCGGTAGGGGAGCACAGTGCCTGCGCTGTCAGTGAAAGTTTCTTTGCTGTAAGCTTCATTGAGTCCGGGAGAGACGGCTCCGGCCGAAAAATGTAGTACGGCGCACAGCACCGCCGCCGACAGTAATCTGGTTTTCATGGTGAGATACGTTGTCGGTTTGTTCCGCAAATATAGCAAAACCGGCCAATCCGTGCAACCGGTCGCACACTTTCCGGAGGTCAGTCGCGTGATTCTATGCCGTGCTTTTTCAGGAACTTGAGGGTGTCGCGGTAGCCGCTTTCGTAGACATCCTCTATGCCTTTGAGGTCGAACACCTTGTAGCGGGCAATGTCGTCGGTGCGCACCAGCATGTCGCAGAGGGCCATGTCGCCGAGAGCGTTTGTCTTGGTGACGAGCTCGTAGCTGCGCAGGGCCACCGACACAATGCCTTTTTTCTCGGGAGGGGGTGCGAGGGGAGAGCAGTTCACGCCGATGAGGAAGCGGCATTTATTGCGTATGGCCCATGCGGGAAGATTGTGGAGCAGGCCGCCGTCAACGTAGCGCACGCCGTCTATCACCATCGGGTCGAACACTATGGGGATGCTGCATGACGCCACCACGCGCTCGGCGAGATTGCCTTTGGTGAAAGCGACAGGGCGGCCGGTATCGTAGTTGGTGGCGCAAACTACGGTCGGCACGGGGAGATCCTCGATGTTGCGGTAGGGGACGTTGTCCTCGATAAACTTCCGGAACCTTCCGAGATTGAAAAAACCGGCGCGTGGCACATTGAACTCGCAGAAATCGGAGAATTTCGCGGAGCTGAACTTTTCAAACACCTCGTCGGGACGGATTCCCGCCGAATACATTGTGGCCACTACGGAACCCGCGCTCACTCCGGCGATGATATCCGGTTTCAGCCCCACTCTGTCGAGGGCCTTGATTGCACCGAGGTGTGCGAAGCCTCTTGCGCCGCCGCCGCTGAGGGCGAGGCCTATACGGAACTTGGGTCTGGGGGTGCGGGAGATTTTGAATCCGAACATCTGTGAAAATGAGGTTAAATGACGGGAAAAGGTGTATAAAAAGTGAAATTTTTATTTAATAACACTCAAAAAAGGCAAAAAGATGCCCGGGAGTGTCGAAAAAGAGGGCACAAAATTAGGAATTTCGTTAAATATCTCATAAATAGTTGGTAACTTTGTGCGAATTTTTGAGAAGACTACGAAAATAGAAAACAATAAGAAAGTTTATGCTTAATCCAATTAAAAAAACCATCGCGCTACCCGACGGCCGCACCATCACGCTGGAGACCGGCAAGCTGGCCAAACAAGCCGATGGAGCGGTAGAATTGCGCATGGGCAACACCATGATGCTGGCCACCGTGGTATCAGCCAAGGAAGCCGGCGAGGGCGTTGACTTCATGCCCCTGACAGTAGAGTACAAAGAGAAATTTTCATCGTTCGGGCGTTTCCCCGGCGGATTCCTCAAACGCGAAGGCCGTGCCTCCGACTACGAAATCCTGACATCGCGTCTTGTAGACCGCGTTCTGCGCCCGCTCTTCCCAGATAATTATCACGCAGATACATTCGTAAACATCACTCTCTTCTCGACCGACGGCGTCGACATCCCCGACGCTCTCGCCGGCCTCGCAGCCTCAGCCGCGATTGCCGTGAGCGATATCCCCTTCAACGGCCCCATCTCTGAGGTGCGTGTGGCCCGCATAAACGGCGAATTCGTGATCGACCCCACCTTCGAGCAGCTTGAGAAAGCCGACATGGACCTGATGGTAGGCGCAACCTACGACAACATCATGATGGTGGAAGGCGAGATGAACGAGGTTTCCGAGCAGGAACTTCTGGCTGCCCTGAAGGCCGCCCACGACGCCATCAAGGAGCAGTGCAAGGCTCAGATGGAATTTGCCGAGGAGGCAAAAGCCACTGTGAAGCGCGAATACTGCCATGAGGTGAACGACGAGGACCTCCGCAAGGACGTGCACGACAAATGCTACGACAAGGCCTACGCCATAGCCAAGGCCGGCAGCGCCGACAAGCACTGGCGCAACGACAGCTTCGACGCCATCTGCGAGGAATACATAGAATCGCTTCCCGAAGAGGAGCGCGAGGAGAAAGCTCCGCTCGTAAAGCGTTACTATCACGACGTTGAGAAAGAGGCCATGCGCCGCTGCGTGCTCGACGAAGGCATGCGTCTCGACGGCCGCAAGACCACCGAAATACGTCCTATCTGGGCCGAGGTTGACTATATTCCCGGCCCTCACGGGTCGGCAGTGTTCACCCGCGGCGAGACCCAGGCTCTCGCCACAGTCACTCTCGGCACCAAGCTCGACGAGAAGATTGTGGACGACGTAATCAACCAGGGCCGCGAGCGCTTCCTGCTCCACTACAACTTCCCGCCCTTCTCCACCGGCGAAGCCAAGCCCCAGCGTGGCGTGGGACGCCGCGAGATAGGCCACGGCAATCTTGCCCACCGCGCCCTCAAGAGCATGTTCCCCGATGATTTCCCCTATGTATGCCGCATTGTGAGCGACATCCTTGAATCGAACGGCTCATCTTCCATGGCAACCGTGTGTGCCGGAACCCTCGCGCTGCTCGACGCAGGCGTGAAGATGAAGAAGCCTGTGGCCGGCATAGCCATGGGTCTTATCTCCGACGGCACCAAATATGCTATCCTCAGTGATATCCTCGGCGACGAGGACCATCTGGGCGACATGGACTTCAAGGTGACAGGAACCAAGGACGGTATCACCGCCACCCAGATGGACATAAAGTGTGACGGCCTCAGCTATGAGATTCTCGAGCGCGCCCTCAATCAGGCCCGCGACGGACGCCTTCACATACTCGGCATCATCAACGAAACCATACCCGCACCGCGCGAGGACTACAAGCCCCACGTGCCCCGCATCGTCACCATGCTCATACCCAAGGAGCTTATCGGCGCCGTGATCGGCCCGGGCGGAAAGGTGATCCAGGGTATCCAGGAGGAGAGCGGAGCCACCGTAAGCATCGACGAGATAGAGGATGGCGGTTACATAGAAGTTGCCGCTTCCAACAAGGAGTCGATCGACAAGGCTCTCGCCATGATCAACGCCATAGTGGAACTTCCCGAAGAGGGCAAGGTTTACAAAGGCAAGGTTCGTTCGATACTGGAATTCGGAGCGTTTGTGGAATTCATGCCCAACCGCGACGGCCTGCTGCATATCTCGGAGATTTCCTGGAACCGTCTCGACGACATGTCGGCATCCGGACTCAAGGAAGGCGACGAGGTGGAAGTGAAGCTCATAGAAATCGACAAGAAGACCGGCAAATACCGTCTGTCGATGCGTGCGCTTCTTCCCAAGCCCGAAGGCTATGTAGAGCGTGAGCGTGCACCGCGTCAGCCCCGTGGAGAGCGCGGCGACCGTGGTGACCGTCGTCCCCGTCGCGAAGGGGGTGACCGCCGTGAGCGCGGCGATCGCGGACCCCGCCAGCCCCGCAACGAAGAGTAATCTTACTGAATAAACTATAAAAGTAGTGCCCTCCGGAATTTTCCGGAGGGCACTACTTTTATAGTTTATAGGGCCAATAGGGCTTATACGGCCTATATACAGGCCTCTTAGAAGGCTTCGAGGCCGTGAGGATAGATTTCGGGGAGGTGGGCCATTATGGCGGCGGGTGGGCGTTGGGCCTGGTATTCGCGGGCCATCCACTGCATGGCGGGGGCGGTGTGGGCGAAGAAGCGGGCATAGCCTTCGCAGAGGTAATTGAGGCCGGGCTCGCCGTCGGGAGTGCGGGCAATCCGGTTTTTAGGGCATTCACCGTTGCATAGCTTCAGCCACGGGCACTCCCGGCACTGGCGGGGGAGGGCGGAGCGTTTGGCCTCGCCGAAATCGCGGGCCACGGGGCCACACATCATCTCCACCATTGAGCTGGAGTGGATGTTGCCGAGCTTGTATTCGGGAAACACGAAGTGGTCGCATACGTATACGTCGCCGTTGAATTCCATTGCGCCCGCGTGGCCGCATGTGGGAGCCAGAGAGCATACGCCCGGGGGCACGCCAACCCAGTTGGCGAGCGTGGAATCGAAAATCTGCACGTAGAGTTTGCCCACATCGGCCACCACCCAGCGGTTGAACAGCCGGCAGAGGAACTCGCCCCATTGCGCGGGGCTTACGGAGAACGGGGCCAGCGGCGCGTCGGCCTGCGCGGGAGAGGCGAGATGGCGGCCGTCGGCATGCGGGGTGAGTCTCTCCACTATTGGTGAGAACTGCAGGAAACGGCAGTCGATAGACTTGAAGAAATCGTAGAACTCCTCGGGATGGTCGGCGTTGTAGTCGTTGACGACCGCCAGCGCGTTCCATTCCACGGAATGTTTACGGAGGAGGTCTATTCCGGCCATTACCTTTGCGAACGAAGGTGCGTCGGCACGGTTGCGGCGGTACTCGTCGTGGAAACGTTCCGGACCGTCTATCGACACGCCTACGAGCCATCCCTCGTCGTGGAAAAACTTGGCCCACTGGTCGGTGAGCAGTGTGCCGTTGGTCTGGATGCAATTGTCGATGGGGCGGCCGCCGCCATACTTCTTCTGCAGCTCGATGGCGCGTTTATAAAAAGATATGGGGCGCAGGAGGGTTTCGCCGCCGTGCCACGTGAAAAGCACTTCGGGAGTGGTCTGAGCCTCGAGATATGAGCGGATGAAACGTTCGAGGGTGGCATCGGTCATCGAGGTCTGTCGCCGTGCCGTCTCGCGAGGGTAAAGATGGGCCTTCTCGAGATAGTAGCAGTAGTCGCAGGCCAGGTTGCACTGGGCTCCGGCCGGTTTCGCCATTATATAGAACGGCGTAGCAAAAGGAAAATACGTGTCCATGTCATTACAAAATTAACACTGAGGGCGGTTTTGTGCAAATCATTGGAAATAAATGGTTAAATTTGTGGAGAAACAGATTACAATAAACCAAACAATATCAGATATGCTTTACAATCTTTCAAAGGTCCTGTTGTCAGCGGTTCTGGCCGTGGGCATGACAGCCGGCGCATACGCCGCCGATGTGGATATCAATGTGGCTTCGTATAATCTCCGTCAGAAAAACCATCAGGATTCCGTGCAGGGCGACGGCTGGGGACGCCGCTATCCCGTTATGGCCAAGCTCATCCGGTTCCATGATTTCGAGATATTCGGCACCCAGGAGGGCTTCAAGAGCCAGCTTGAGGAACTGAAGGCCGAACTTCCCGGCTATGACTATATAGGCATAGGCCGCGACGACGGCAAGGAAGAGGGGGAGCACTCGGCGATATTCTACCGTACGGATTTGTTTGACGTGGTTGACCACGGGGATTTCTGGCTCTCGGAGACTCCCGACCGTCCGGGGCTTGGCTGGGACGCGGTGTGCAACCGCATCTGCACCTGGGGCAAATTCCGCCACAAACCGTCGGGACGCGAATTCCTCTTCTTCAACCTCCACATGGACCACATAGGCAAGACTGCGCGTGTGGAAAGCGCCAAGCTCGTGCAGAAGAAAATGAAGGAATTCGGAAGCGAGCTACCCACGTTCCTCACCGGCGACTTCAACGTTGACCAGACTCACGGATCGTATAAGGAGCTTGCCAATTCGGGCGTGCTTGCCGACTCCTACAATGTGGCCGATCTGGTGTATGCTCCCAACGGCACTTTCAACAGCTATTATACCACCGGATACACCGACAGCCGCATAGACCATATATTTGTGTCGCCGCAAGTGAAGGTGAAACGTTACGGCGTGCTCACTGACACCTACCGCACGCACGACGCCCCTGTGGACATGGAGGCCATCGACGCCCCGAGCGAGGTGGAAATCAAAGGCTACCGCGCCCGCACCCCCAGCGACCACTTCCCGGTGATGATAGAGGTGGAATTCTGATCGGGCAAAATGAATGACAATCCGGGGCGCACCATCACGGTGGTGACGCCCCGGATTGTTGTTTTCAACGCCGCGATGCGCGATTTCGGGGCGGCGGAATGTGAACGATTATGAAAATGTGGGGGCGAAATGGGGGTGTTTGTCAAAAATCTGTGAACAAATCAAGTTAAATTTAACTATTCGGGGGTGTTTTAACGGTTAATTATGTTAATTTGTGTTAATTATAGGGGTGAGTAAATAAACTTTAAAAAAGATTGCTATAAATTTGCGACTTCAAGTTAC
>CAUBWJ010000004.1 GCA_958439725.1 uncultured Muribaculaceae bacterium
ATGGGAAGAGCATTTGAATACCGCAAAGCCCGCAAGCTCAAACGCTGGGGCAACATGTCGCGTACATTTACGCGTATAGGCAAGGAAATAACCATCGCCGCCAAGGCAGGCGGTCCCGATCCCGATTCCAATCCCCGTCTGCGCGCGCTGATGCAGAACGCCAAGGCCGCCAACATGCCCAAGGACACCGTGGAACGCGCCATTAAGAAGGCTACCGACAAGGACGCCGGCGACTACAAGGAAATCACATACGAAGGATACGGACCGCACGGCATTGCGATTTTCGTTGAGGCTGCTACCGACAACAACACCCGCACCGTGGCCAACGTACGCTCCTATTTCACCAAATTCGGCGGTTCGCTGGGCACACAGGGTTCGCTTTCGTTCCTTTTCGACCACAAATCAGTGTTCAAAATCAAACCCAAGGCCGACGTGAGCCTGGAGGATCTCGAGCTTGAGCTGATTGACTACGGTGTTGACGAACTTGTGGACGACGTGGACGATGACGACAACGAAATCATCGTGCTCTACGGTGGCTTCGAGGACTATTCCTCAATCCAGAACTATCTCGAGAGCAACGGCTTTGAAATCGTGTCGTCGGAATTCGTGCGCATTCCCAACGACCTCAAGGAGGTTTCGGCCGAGCAGCGCGACGCTATCAACCGTCTCCTGGAGAAAATCGAGGAGGACGAGGATGTGCAGAACGTGTTCCACAATATGAAAGAGCCTGACGAGGACGAGGAAGAATAACGTCCCTCCTCACAGTCAATAATACAACAAAGGCTGCCCGAGTGATTCGGAGCAGCCTTTGTTATATCGCGTGTGGCAGCCGCCTGGGCGGCGGTTGTGTTATTTGAACAGGTATTGCTGCGAGATGGATTCGTTGTTGTGCACGCGGCGGATGGTGTCGGCAATGAGCTTGGCGACGGAAATCACGGTAGCTTTCTTGCACTCGTGGCGCAGAGGGATGCTGTTTGTGAAAATCATCTCGGTCATGGCGCAGTTGTCAACGCGCTCGCTTGCGGGGTCGCTCATGATGGCGTGTGATGCGAGACCGCGCACCGATTTGGCGCCTTTCTCCATCATGAGGTCGGCAGCCTTGGTGATAGTGCCTGCGGTGTCCACCATGTCGTCGATGAGCACCACGTTCTTGTCCTTTACGTCGCCGATTACGGTCATCGATTCAACCACGTTGGCTTTGGCGCGCTGTTTGTGGCAGAGCACCAGAGGCACGTTGAGGAACTTGGCGTAGGAGTTTGCGCGCTTTGCACCGCCAACGTCGGGAGTGGCAATAACCATATCCTCGAGATTGAGCGATTTGATGTAGGGGATGAATACCGACGAGGCATAGAGGTGGTCAACGGGAACGTTGAAGAATCCCTGAATCTGGTCGGCATGCAGGTCCATGGTAATCACACGGTTAACTCCGGCGGCGCTCAGAAGGTCGGCCACGAGTTTGGCGGCGATGGACACGCGGGGTTTGTCCTTGCGGTCCTGACGGGCCCAGCCGAAGTAGGGGATTACGGCTATCACGGAGTAGGCCGAGGCACGCTTGGCGGCGTCAATCATCAGCAGAAGCTCCATTAGATTGTCGCTGTTGGGGAAGGTAGACTGCACGAGATAGACCTCGCAGCCGCGGACGGTTTCTTCAAACGACACCTCGAATTCGCCGTCGGCGAAATGCTGGATGTTCATCTTACCAAGTTCAAGGCCAAGGTCTTTGCAGATTTCTTCGCCCATATAGCGTGAAGCTGTACCGGCGAAAATCTTGATGGGATGGATTACGGATTGCATATAGAAGATTGGAAAAGAATTATCGCTGCAAAATTACAAAGAAATATTCAGCCAACCGCAATCAATCGTTTTTTTTACGGTTGGTTTTTCGGGGCTTTGCTTTGGATGCCGTGGCGCCCTTTGCTTTTGTCCCGGTCTTAGGTTTGACGGGTGAGAGTACCCACACGGCTGCTCCTCCCGCAGGAACACTGACGGTGACGGGGGCGTCCGGCTCAAGCGTCATGGTGGATTCGGTACCGGTGAGAGCCTCGCGCCCTGCATAAGAGCCCGGTTCTATGCCCATGTAGTCGAACGCATGGGCCGGGATGTTGACCGAGACTGTCAGATCCTTATGGTCGAAGTTTGCCACCACAAGCACGGTGTTGCCGCCGGGCTGATGGCGCAGGAAGGCATACTGACGGTCGGGGTTGAAATGCTCCGAGCGGGAATTAACCCACATGAGGTCATAGAACATGCCTTCGGCGATTGCGGCCTCGGTGTTGCACAGCGAGAGAATCGCGGCATAGTCGCGGCGCAGGGCGCGTTCGGCGGCAGTGAGCCGTGTCAGCGCCGGCTTGCCTGAGGCGAGCCAGCGGCGCATGGTGTCGAGGCTCCAGTAGTCGAAGATGGTGGTGCGTCCGTCGCGTCCCGAGAATCCTTCGCTGTCCATGCCTTTCTCGCCCAGCTCCTGACCGAAATACACCATATACGGGCCGCGGCTCATGAGCGCGCCTACAGCCAGCGGCGCGATGCCGCGCGCGGCGTCGCCGGCGAAAAATTCGGAGGCGAGGCGCTGCTCGTCGTGGTTCTCGAGGAAGTTTAGCAGATGGTCCTGCAGCCCTTCCACACGCTGCCAGCAGCCGGTGATGGCCGTGGCCGAGAGGCCGCAGGCGGTGACGGCGCGCAGGGTGTCGTAGAGGTTCACCTTGTCATAGAGATAGTCGAAACCGCCGCGCTGTATATAGTCGTGGTATATGCCGGTGTCATATAGCTCGGCGATGAATATCAGCCCGGGACGTCCTGCGGCTTTCACCTGGGGAATCACCCACTGCCAGAATTCCACGGGCACCATGTGGGCCATGTCGCAGCGGAAGCCGTCCACGCCCTTTCCGGCCCAGAACTTGAGGATGTGGGCCATCTTGTGCCAGGTGGAGGGTATGGGCTCGAAATGGCATGAGCCGCCCCACGAGGGGTCGATACCGTAGTTGAGCTTCACGGTCTCGTACCAGTCGTTCACGCCGGGCGAGGCGTTGAAGCAGTCGTTGCCCGAGGCCTTGGCGGGGAATTCCACATAGGCCTCATCGCCTTCGCCGAGGGGGATTGTGGGGGCGAATCCGTAGCCGGGCAGGTAATAATAATTGTTGTCGCGGGCAAAGAAGAAGCCGGTGTTGTCGTCGGCTCCGAAATCGGCGGCAGCGTCGGCGGGGCGCGCGTCGCTGTGGTAGCGGCGTGCGGTGTGGTTGGGCACAAAGTCTATTATCACCTTCATGCCTGCGGCGTGTATGCGCTCCACAAGCGCCTCGAATTCGGCCATGCGGTTTTCCACGTCCACGGCCAGGTCGGGGTCCACGTCGTAGTAGTCCTTGATGGCGTAGGGCGAGCCGGCTATGCCTTTCACTATATAAGGATTGTCGGCGGGAGTGATGCCGCTGGCGGTATAGTCGGTGGCCTCGGCATGTTCTATGATGCCTGTGAGCCACAGGTGAGTGGCTCCGAGGTTGCGCAACGAGGCTATTATTTCCGGAGTATAGTCGTTGAATTTTCCGCTGCCGTTCTCAGCCATAGTGCCGTTGTGGCGGCAAGTGGCGTTGCGGTTGGTCATCAGACGGGTGAAAATCTGATAGATTACAGGTTTCTGAGTCATGGATGGTATTGATTTGTTATTTTTTTTGCGGGCGGAGATGGATGTAAGCCTGTATGCACCCCACAAACACTGATCCGCCTATGATATTGCCGATTGTAGCCGGCACAAGGTTGTCTATTAGAAACCGCCCCACGGTGACATCGGCACCCTGCATCATTCCGGCCGGAATGAAAAACATGTTGGCTATGCAGTGTTCATAGCCGAGGGCCACAAAGGCCATTACCGGCAGGAAACATCCGGCCATCTTTTCAATCAGGGTGTGGCCTGCCAGAGCAAGCCATACGGCAAGGCACACACACCAGTTGGCGCCTATGGCCTTGAGCAGTACCTGGCAGAACGTCATGGACACCTTGGCCTGTGCCATGCGGCAGATTGCGCCGTTGTAGGGCTCGGATGCCGTAAGTCCGGCGAGATACACCAGAAAATATGCGAAAAGGAGCGCTCCTATAAAGTTGCCGAGGTAAACAATGGTCCAGTTGCGGGCTATCGACTTCCAGCCGAACCGTCCCTGCATGCATCCCGGCATGAGAAGGGCGTTGTTGCCGGTGAAAAGCTCGGCCCCGAGCACTACCACAAGTATAAGGCCTATGGGAAACATCATTCCGCTCAGCAGACGCTGAAGCCCCGGATTGGCGGCGGTGATTTCGGGGAATCCGAATCCCACTATTACCGACAGTATTCCTCCGAAAGCTATGAAGCAACCGGCCATAACCGATTGTATCCACAGACGCCATGCGGGTGCCGAAGCCTTGGCGCAGCCGATTTCGAGTGTTGCCGAAGTGATTTCGGCCGGCGACATAATTTTCATATCTCGTTGGTTTTGGTGCAAATTTACCCAAAATCCCGCGTTCCGACAAATGCGGGACCTCTTGTGTGGAATCTGTGTGAAACGAAAAGACGCCATGCCGGCCGGTTGGCCTACACAGCGTCTTTTCATATTTTGTCAGAACGGTGTTATCAGTCGTTCCAGGTGCAGGATACGTATGTGAACGTTGCGGGAGCGGTCACTTCGTAAACTATTGTCACGGGATGATTGGTGCCGTCGTAATAAGTGAAGTTGATGGTGTAAAGCACATCAATTCCTGCAACGGGCACTGCATCGGGATGCAGAATGGCGAGAGCTGCGGGGAATACCTCCTTCTCGAAGCGTTCCTTCTCGAGAGCCACCACTTCGGCGTCGGTCATCGAATCGTAGCCGGCATACTGGGTCTTGGCTGCCGAAGGACGGAGGTCGACGTTGCCCTGGTAGGCCGATGTGCCGCAATAGTATTCGTTGTTGCCGTAGGATGAAACATAAGCGGCACCGTCGGGAACATTGGCGCGTACCCAGTCAACGCAGGTCTGGAAATAGAGAGTGGAAATCTCAATTCCGCGGCCTACAGGCAGGGTGATTGTCACGCTGGGGTCGTAATTCCATACGTTTGCATTCTTGACAAACTGAGCGGTCTCGGCTTCTATGCCGTCGTTGATTTCCCATTCCGTACCGTTGTAGATATACTGGTTGCAGCGGATTGAGTTTACGGAATTCTCACGGTAAACGTAAACCACAAATTTGCTGTCGTCGGCAGCGGCGTAGGGGAATTTCTGCTTGAGGAATATGGGGAAGAACTTGGCGGGGGAAGTGCCCTCCAGATTGTCGTAGTTCTGACCCATTGCCTGATAATCGGCGTGGGAAAGGGCCAGGGCGTCGGCCATAGGAGCCCACTTGCTGCCGTCGAACTGGTAGATGGCGTTTTCGTTGACAGAGGGAACGGTTACCGCACGTGAGGCAGCTGCGGCTGTGGCGGTGGAAAGAGTGGTAACTCCGGTTTCGCCAACCTTGGTAATGATTGTATTCAGGAATGCGCCTTTGCTTGCGATTGCAACCACATAGCCTTCAACGGTGACGGTGGCACCATCGGTAAACATGGCTTTGGCATCGTTGGAGAGACCGTAGGGGCTTAACTGTACGGTGGTGCCATCAAGACTGATGTTTACGTAATTTCCCACGCTTACCTTACCGGTGAATTTGGAGTAAACCGGCGAGATGGGAGAGGCGCCCTTGGCCATGGCGTCGGCAACAAAGGCATCGATTTCGGCGCCGGTCCAGGTCTTGGCTGTGGGCTCGGTTACATTCTGGGTGCCTTTTACCTCGGGAGTGGAGCCTTTGGCAATCTGCCATCCGTAGTTGTAGGAGTCGAGCACGGAGCTGATTACAACCTGGTCGCCGACCTTAAGGTTGGAGTTGTTGGAGGGAGAGTAGACGAAAATCGAACCTGAGGCATCGGATACTACCGGACCCTGGGTAGATACAGCCATTACCACGGCGTTGATGTCAATCTGGTCGTCGTCGTTCATGTTGCTGAGGCCGCCAAGAACGGTTGTGGGTGTAAACTCGGGTACGTCGGGGTCGTCGGGAGCTGTGAACACCGGATTGGTATCGGAGGTGTTGTAGTTGACCACTACGCAGTTGCCGGCTTCGGCATCGGGGAACTGGGTCTTCAGAATGCCGGGAATGGAACGCTCGGCAGTGTGGGCGGGAGCGAACGACGCTGTGTAGTCATTGTCGCTGCCCCATACCTGCTGATAGTTCTCATCGCTTACGGTATAGCTCTGTGCGGCAGAGGCCTGAGCTACTTCCTCGGGCAGCCCGGTAGCCATGTTGTAGGTAATCTTTATGGCTGAACCGTTGGAAAGCACCGAATAACTGAAGTTGGGGTTGGTGAGCAGCGCGGGAATATAATCCTTGGGTTGAATCTGCTCGGAGAAAGCCTGTGTGGAGGCAACAGCCTTGAGCTCGGTTGCAGTTCCGGCGGCTTCGGCCATCTGCTTGTTTGCCGAGTTGTTTGATATGTATTTGTAGTCGTCGGGTGTGAGAGTGTACTCGATGGTCTGGACATCGGTGGGGTTCGGCTCCTCAAATCCGTCGAGTTTGTCGTTCCATGAGTTGTCGTCGCACGATGCCATTGTGAGGGCGCAGGCGGCAGCAATCAGGAGTCGGTTGAATTTTATTTTCATGTCTTTCACTATTGAATGAGGCGAGAATTAGAAGTTGACTTTAAGTTTGATGCTGTAGGTGCGTCCGAACGAATAGAACACGCGGTTGGCGTTTTTCCATGTTCCTACTTCGCCGAGGTCGGTCTGTGCCTGGGTTACATAATTGTAGTTGCACAGGTTGTTGACGTTGCCATAGAGAGTGGCGTCAAGACCTCCGAGGTTGAAACGGTAGGATGCGTTGAGGTCAAGCTGGTTGCCCCATGGAATTCTCCAGGGAGTGCCGGGCTTGAGCACCTTGCCGTTCTGAAGGCTCGATGACGTGAGGGAGATATCGGAGTAGTTGCGGAAGTATGCTGTCCAGTCTGCGCCTATGCGGAAGCCTTTGAACGGACGGAATGTAACGCCGAACGAAGTTGTGGTCTGAGCCGAGCCGCTTACCTTTACGCCTTTCTGCTCAAGGGTTGCGCTCAGGTGGTCGGGAGCCATGATGCCCGAAGCGATTGTACCGTTGAGGTTCGACAGAGGATCGCCGTTCTGGTTGTAGAAGTATCCGGTGGCGTTTGAATCCCACTGCCAGTCGCCCAGAGAGAGCATGGCGTCGAAGTCAAACCATTTTACCGGTTTGTACTTGAGGCTTATCTCCAGACCCATGTGGCGGGCGTCTACACCCGACATTGCGAAGTAATAGTAGGTAGAACCGTCTTTTGCAATGCTGGGGTCAATCTGTTCACCCTTGCTCATGGTGCGGTCCATCCATTTGGTATAGTAAGCGTTGACGTCGATGGCGAGTTTGGGCGAGTGGAAGCCGTAGCCTATTTCGAGTGAGCCCACTTTCTCATTGAGCGCATCGGGGTTGGTGATGTTTGAACGCTGAGAGCTGAGGAACACGCCGTAGCTGAAGAAAGGCGCACGGCTTATGTAGCCGCCGTTGAGGAACACGTTGTTGTGGCGGTCGATGTTGTAGTTGACACCACCTTTGATTGTTCCGCCAAGGAAGTTCTTGGTTTCAGAGCGTGAGTGGGCGGCATCGTAGTAGTAGAAGTCCTTACGCCAGTAGGTGTTGTTGTTGAATGCTCCGGCCAGCACCAGGTTGAGGCGTTTGTCGAGCATGGTGTATTCGGCCTGGGCATAGACACCTTCCTGAGCTGTGAAGCCGTCGTAGTTGCGGTTGACGACATCGCCCACGTGCAGTTTCTCATAAACCCAGTCGGTCATGGTGTTGTTGTGGGTGGCGTTGTTGTAGGGCTGAACGTTTTTACGGTTGGCGTTGTCAATGTAGTATTCGCCGCCGAAGAGGTCGGCGATTTCGGTCTTGTGGTGGCCTACGTAGTAGCGAACGTCAAGACCGCCGGTGAGGTTGAGTCTGTTGCCGTTTTTGAAGTCGAGGCTCTTTTTGTAGGAGGAGATGATTCCGTAGGTCTCGTGGCTGTTAATCTGATTGCCGATAACCATGTTGGAGCCGGTGGTTGATTCGGCATTCATCTGTTCAATGGCAGCGTAGTCGTAATAGCCTTCGGGAGTGCGGAACTGCATGTTGAGGTTGCCGTTGTTGGCGCCGTACCATGAAGAGCCGTAGTTGGCAATCTGAGAGCCGTTTACGTCGTAGATGGTGCGGCCCAGGCCGGTGCGTCCGCCACCTGAGGTGATTGATGTGTAGATTGACGATGACAGCGATGACGACTCATCGATCTGCCATATATGGTTGAGTGCAATCTGAGGCTTGTGGTAGAAGTTGTGGTTTGAGTTGTAGGCTTTGCCGTTAGAGCGGAAACCGTAGGTGGGGTTGTAACCGTAGGGGCTTTCTCCTCTCATGTAGTCGCGCACGCTCTGCCAGCCGTCGATGGTGAGGCCGTTGTTGTAGTTACTTTGAAGTCGAGGCTCTTTTTGTAGGAGGAGATGATTCCGTAGGTCTCGTGGCTGTTAATCTGATTGCCGATAACCATGTTGGAGCCGGTGGTTGATTCGGCATTCATCTGTTCAATGGCAGCGTAGTCGTAATAGCCTTCGGGAGTGCGGAACTGCATGTTGAGGTTGCCGTTGTTGGCGCCGTACCATGAAGAGCCGTAGTTGGCAATCTGAGAGCCGTTTACGTCGTAGATGGTGCGGCCCAGGCCGGTGCGTCCGCCACCTGAGGTGATTGATGTGTAGATTGACGATGACAGCGATGACGACTCATCGATCTGCCATATATGGTTGAGTGCAATCTGAGGCTTGTGGTAGAAGTTGTGGTTTGAGTTGTAGGCTTTGCCGTTAGAGCGGAAACCGTAGGTGGGGTTGTAACCGTAGGGGCTTTCTCCTCTCATGTAGTCGCGCACGCTCTGCCAGCCGTCGATGGTGAGGCCGTTGTTGTAGTTACGCTGGTCGTGCCACTGGGGAGCTCCAAAGCCGGTAAGGCCTATCTGGTGCTTGTCGTTCAGACGTTTGGTGACGTTGAGGAACCATGAGTATGACTCGAAAGCGGTGCCCTCTACATGGCCATAGCCATCGGCCCATTTGCGTGCACCGAGAACGGTCACGGCCCAGCCGTTTTTCATCAGACCGGTAGAGAGTTTCACGCCCACCTGGTTCATGCCGTCGTTGCCCATGCCGTACCATACCGAGCCACCTTTTTCAACGTCGATGGTGCGTGTGGTGATGTTGATGGTACCGCCGATAGAAGGGGTGGAAACGATGGTTGCGCCGAGACCGCGCTGTGTCTGGATAGAAGATGCCACGTCGGAAAGATTGGCCCAGTTGCTCATGTAGACGCCGCCCCATTCCATATCGTTCACGGGGATACCGTTGATGAGCATGGCAACATTTTCGCTCTGGAAGCCGCGCATACGGGTCTTGGCATCGCCCCAGCCGCCGCCTTCGCTGCGGGTGTAGACGCCGGGAGTGGTCTTGAGAACCTCAAGAAGCTCCTGGTTGCCGAGCTTGAATTCGAGTTCCTGTGCGTTGATGGTCGAGAGGGCCACGGGGGTCTCGCGGGTCTTGCCCACCGACTGTGTGATCACCACGTCATTGAGCATGAGCGCCTCGGTCTCCATGGTGATGGTGCCGAGGTTGGCTGCCGGAGTAAGGTCCACGGGCTTGTAGCCCACAAATGTGATCTGGATGGTTTTGGTGCCGGCAGGGACGGTGAGCTTGAAGGCTCCGTCGATGTTGGTGGCTGTGGAGGCTTTTGTGCCTACAGCCTTAACTGTGGCGCCGATGAGCGGTTCGTTCTGCTCGTCGACAACCGTGCCGGTGCAGGTGATGTCGGGCGCTGCGAAAGCTGCCGAGCAAATCAACCAGATAGCTGTTGTTAAGAGAATGAGTCTCTTCATAATTGAATTGCAGGTTATTAATTGATATGATTGGTTAAATTTTTTATCTAAATCGTTCCCTGGGGGAGAGATTGGGGTGGTGCTCACGCACAGACACACGCAAAATTAGAAATTATTTTTAACACTAAGGGCCTGCAATTGTTAAATATTGATTAAGCTAATGGTTAAAATGAGGGTGTGGAAGTGTCGGCTTGTATACGGGAGGCGGTCAGTCCAGTCGCAGTTTCATCAGGGGGGTGGCGTCGAAGCGGGGAAGAGCCATGAGCTGCACCCGGCAGCCGCGTGCCTGCAGGGAGCCGGAGGCGTCGCCCACGGCCTCTATCCCGGCGTCGAGCAGGGCGGTGCGCACGCACTGCAGCGCTATGGCCGGAAGGTTGTTGTCGTGGCTGAGGTGGCACAGAAACACGTTGCGCAGCGGGCCGGAGGCAAGCGAGGCTACGAATGAGGCGGTCACGGTGTTGTCGAGGTGGCCGGTGTCGGCTGCGATGCGCGCTTTGAGATACATGGGATAGGGGCCGGTGCGGAGCATCTCGGCATCGTAGTTGCTTTCTATCATTATGTGGTGGGCCTGGCGCATGTAATGCTCCACGCGGTCGGTGATGCAGCCGAGGTCGGTTGCCACGGCGAAGCGGTGGTCGCCGCAGGTGATGAAGAAGCCGGCGTTGTCGCTGCCGTCGTGGCTCACTTCGAAGGGTGTTATCTCGAAGTTGCCGACCTTGAAGGGAAATTCCTTGTAGACGGGACGGTGGTAGTCCTTGATGCGGCGCGATATGCTGTGGCGGCGCAGGAGGCCCTGGAGAACGCGCGGGGTGCAGTACACGCCGATGTGCTGGTATTTGCGCACGAGCGTGTAGACATATCGCACGTGGTCGCTGTGGTCGTGTGTGAGGCAGATTCCTTTCACGTTGTCCATCGAGAGGCCGTTTTGTTTCAGGGCCGTCTTCACTTTGTCAGGTTCAACTCCCGCGTCAATCAGTATGCCGCTCTCTGAGTCGCCTATGTAGGCACAGTTTCCGCTGCTGCCGCTGCCGAAGCTTATGAACGATAGGGCTGCCGCGGGGCGCAGGGCTGTGGTGTCCAGTTCCATGTCGGCGGCTGCCGCACTGCTTTCATTCTGCCTTTTTTTCACCTCCACCACGAAATCGCGTATTGAAGGGTGTGCCTCGGGGCTCTCCGGCTCCAGCCCCGGAATGCGGAACGGCGACGAAGGAGAGTCGAAAAGGCTCGGCTGGTGGATGTTGGGGCGGTATTTGATTTTTTTTGACATGGGGGTTAGCTGAAAAGAAGGAATACGGTGGGACGACGGTCGTAATCGTAGCGTGCGGTAGCCCACCGGCGCAGCGGCATGGTTGTGATTTTTTCATCGGGGCCCGTGAGGTCGGAGGCTACGCAGAGCAGCATTTCAGCCGGCATGCGGCGGCACAGCTCGGCTATGAGCTTGTTGTTGCGGTAAGGTGTCTCGATGAAAATCTGGGTCTGGCGCCGGTGCGTTATGTCGCGCTGCATGTCGCTGAATGCGCGGGAACGTTTCGAGGCCTCGAACGGCAGATAGCCCAGAAAGGCAAACGATTGTCCGTTGAATCCCGAGCCCATCAGGGCAAGGAGCAGGCTCGACGGCCCTACAAGAGGCACCACGCGCATGCCGCGTCGCTGCGCCTCGGCCACGGCAAGGGCGCCGGGATCGGCCACCGCCGGGCATCCGGCTTCCGACATCACGCCCACGGCCTCTCCTGCCTCTATCGGGGAGAGCATGGCGGGAACTTCGCTTTCAGGCGTGTGCTCGCTCAGTTCGGTGAAGATGATGGAGTCAATGTCTATGCCGGGGTCGGCAGCCTTGAGAAAGCGTCGCGCCGTGCGCACGTTCTCCACAATGAAATGTTTTATCCGTCGCGCTGTCTCTATGTTTTCCTGCGGCATCACAGCTGCAAGGGGAGCGGAGCTGATATTTACGGGAATGAGGTAAAGGGCGGCAGGGAGTGCGGTTGATGACATAGCTTTGTGGCTGATTTTATGCAAATTTACGCAAAATTCCCTCCACGGTCAAAAATAATTCGTGGTTCTGCGGGAAAAGTCGGGCGGAAAAATTCACCGCGACTTTCTGCCTTCCGGCAAAGAGTCGCGGTGGAAAATTATGAAAGAAAGTGGAGGATTGACTGAAAAATCACTCAAGGTCGCGTGATATGCCTACCAGACGCATGTTGCATCCGCGCACGAAGTCGAGTATGCGGGTGCGCTCGTCGCCCGGCTCCACGTCGGTCTCGATGCGCTTGAGGGCGTTGAACACCGATGTCCCCGACTGATAGATATGGCGGTAGGCCTTGGCGATGTTGTCGACCTTGTCCTCGCTCATTCCGCTTTTGCGCATCACCACGGCGTTGACACCGTAGTAGACGGCGGGATTGTGGGCCATGATTACATAAGGGGGCACGTTGCCGCTAATACGGCAGCCTCCCTTGATGAGCACCCACGGGCCCACCACGGAGTTCTCGTGGAGAATCACGCCCGAGGAGAGGATGGTGCATTCGCCCACTTCGGCGTCGCCGGCAATGGTGGCGCCGTTGCCTATCACGCAGCGTCCCACAATGTGGGTGTCGTGGCCTATGTGGCTTTCGGCCATTATGAAGCAATCGTTGCCTATGCGTGTGCCGCCTTCCGGTTTTATTCCGCGGTTTATGATCACGTTTTCACGTATCACGTTGTTGTCGCCGATATAGCAGAAGGTTTTCGCACCTTTCCAGCGGAAATCCTGAGGGTCGGCGCCTATCACCGAGTTCTGGTAGATTTTGTTGTCCTTGCCTATGCGGGTGCCCGACATTATGCTGACGTAGGGCATTATGGTGCAGCCGTCGCCGATTTCAACGTCGGCGTCGATATAGACAAAGGGATGGATGGTGACGTTCTCGCCGATTCTGGCGGCGGGGTCAACGTAGGCTAATGGGCTAATCATGGCTTTTTGGAATTAGGATGAAAGATAGTGTTCATGACCGGCGCTTATCTGCCTCCTCCGAGCGACTGGTAGAGGTTGATGAGCGCGCGGGCCTGGTTGTTGCGGGCGGTAATCTCTGACGTCTGCGCTCCGAGCAGATTGGTCTGCGCGGTGAGCACGTCGAGATATGTGGTGGATGCGTTGCCCACCTTCAGGAGCTCCTGGGTGTAGTCCACGGCCTTGGTGAGGTCGCCCACCTGCACGTTGACGAGCTGCTGCTTCTCCACGCTCTTCTGATAGAGGGTCATGGCATCCGACACCTCTGCGCTGGCGTTCATGAGCGTGTACTCGAAGTTGTTGAGCTGCTGTTTCTGCTGGGCTTTGGCAGCCTCGAGGCGCGCTATGTTGGCTCCGCGCGAGAAGAGGGGCGCGGTGAGCTGTCCTGCAAGGTTGAGGAAGAATTTGCCGGGGTTCACTATCATGGAGCCGAGCATATTGGTGAAACCGCCGTTGGCGGTGATGTTCAGGCTGGGATAGAAGGCTGAGCGCGCGCCGGCCGTGGTGTAGTAGGCTGCGGCCAGTGCATGCTCGGCAGCCTGCACGTCGGGGCGTGCGGCAAGCTCGCGCATCGGGATGGCGTCGCGGTGTATCTGTGGCATCGGGAGCATTGACAGAGGCTCTACAGCCCATGTCTGAGGCATTACGTTGAGAAGCAGCGACATGGTGTTGTTGAGCTGGTTGAGTGATACTTCGAGGTCGGTGATCGAGGCCAGGATGCCGTAATACTGTGCCTCGCTCTGAACCACGGCCACTTCAGTGCTGCGTCCGGCTTCCTTGAGGTCGCGCATCACCTGCACGGTCTGTTTCCAGTTCTCGGCTGTGGAGCGGCTCAGCTCGAGCTGCTGCTCGAGGGTGGCGATGCCGTAGTAGGTGTTGGCCACGGCGCCGATTATCTGCGAGCGCACGGCCTGTGCATAGGCCTGGCTCTGGAGCATGTTCTCTTTTGCGGCGCGCTTGGAATTGAGCAGCCGTCCGAAGATGTCCACCTCCCAGCTTACCGAGAGGGGAATCTGGTAGGAGCGGGTCCAGCCGCCGTTCTCGAAGTGCGACACCGAGCCGTTGGGGGCCAGGGCCACGGAGGGGAGGAAGCTCAGACGCGCGCCCTTGAGCTGGGCGTGGGCTATGTCAACGTTGAGTTTGGCATTCTGCAGATTGGTGTTGTTCTGCAGCGCCTGGTTTATGAGGTCGGCGAGCACCGGGTCGGTGAATACCTGCTGCCATGCCATGTTGCCGAATGCCATGGAGTCGGGGGCCTGGCGGAGCGCTTCGGTGTATTCGGCGGTGAGCTCGCTCTGCTTCGACATCTTGAAGTTGCCGTACATGTTGCAGCCCGGCAGAGCGAGGGCGGCGCAGGCGCCTGCGGCCGATATTATTATGATGTTGGTCAGTTTCATTTTAATGAATGGTGAAAGAGGTTAGGCTTTGCCGATATTGGGGTCGTACTGCTCGATTTCGTTCTCGATGCCCTGGTTGTCGGTGTCTTCCCACTTGAGCGGGCTTATCTTTTCCTGGATTTTCTGGAAAATCACGAACAGGGCCGGAACTATGAACACCTGGAGTATCATGCCTATGAGCATGCCGCCGATCGAGCCTGTGCCGAGGGCGCGGTTGCCGTTGGCGCCGGCTCCGGTGGCGAACATCATCGGGAGCAGACCGATAATCATGGCGAGCGAGGTCATGAGAATCGGGCGCAGACGGGCCGAGGCGCCGTCGATGGCGGCCTTGACTACCGACATGCCCATGCGGCGGCGTTCGATGGCGAACTCCACGATGAGGATGGCGTTCTTGGCCAGAAGACCGATAAGCATGATGAGGGCGATCTGCAGATAGATGTTGTTGGTGATGCCGAATATCTGGGCGAAGATGAATGTGCCCATGAGTCCGAACGGAATCGAGAATATTACGGCCCATGGAAGGATGTAGCTCTCATACTGTGCCGAAAGCAGCAGGTAGACGAAGAGCAGACACAGGCCGAAGATTATGGCGGTGGTGGTGCCGGCTCCGGAGCTTGCCTCCTCGCGGGTCATACCCGAATACTCGTAGCCGTAGCCCGGAGGAAGGGTCTCGGCGGCCACGCGCTCTATGGCGGCGAGGCAGTCGCCCGAGGTGTATCCCGGAGCAGGGTTACCCGTGACGGATATGGACTGGAACATGTTGAATCGGTTCAGAAGGTCGGGGCCGTAGACCTTGGTGATGTTCACGAAGTTGCTTACCGAGGCCATTTCGCCGCCGTTGCGTATCTTGATGGCCGCGAGTGTCTCGGGACTTACGCGGGCCTCGGGGTTGGCCTGCATCATCACGCGGTATATCTTGCCGAAGCGGTTGAAGTTGCTCACGTACATACCGCCGTAGTAGCCCTGCAGGGTGGTGAGGATGTCGCGGGGCGATATGCCTGCCTGTTTGGCCTTGGCGGCATCGATATCTATCATATACTGCGGGAAGGTGGGGTTGAAGGTGGTGTAGGCCACCTGAACCTCAGGCTGCTGGTTGAGCTTGCCGAGGAATCCCTGCACCACGGCGAAGAAGTCGTTGACGTTGCCGCCGGTGCGGTCCTGCATCTTGATTTCAAAACCGTTGGTGAGCGAGTAACCCGAAATCATAGGGGGAGCGAAGAGAACCACGCGGCCGTCCTTGATGGCGCTGCCGGTCATGGCGTAGAGCTTGCCCAGGATTGCGTCGGAGGTCTGGTCGGCCTGTTTGCGGTCCTCCCAGTTCTTCAGCTTGAGGATGAATGTACCGTAAGTGGCTCCCTGGCCGGCCATGAAGCTGTAGCCCGAGATTTTCTGGCGGTACTCGATTTCGGGCACCGTGGCCAGAATCTGGTCGATCTGGTCGAGAACCTCGTCGGTACGTTCCTGTGATGTGCCCGGGGGCATGTCGACCATGCAGAAGAGTGTGCCGGTGTCCTCGTTGGGCACAAGGGTGGATGTGGTGATGCTCATGAGCCATACCAGAATGGCCACGGCCACTCCCACTATGCTGAATGATGTTATTTTGTGGTTGATGAAGAAGGTGGTGATTCGGTTGTAAGTGTTGAGAATACGTCCGAAACCAATCTCGAAACCCTTGTGGAAGCGCTTGCCGAATATGCCAAGGATTGTGATGATGGCACATACGGACGCTATTGCAAGCTGCAGGGGTTTGTGGATGTTATACCATCCGAGAACCATGAAGGTGATTGTGGCCACAAGGAAGGCGAAGGTGATAAGCGGCGGAAGGTCGAGGGTGAAGCGGCGCTTCACGTTCTGGGCTACTGCCTGTCCGGCGGCGCTGTAGGCGTCGCCCATGCGCTTGCCCAAAGAGTCGTGGTTGTCGTGACCCTTGAGGAACACGGCGCAGAGCGCGGGCGAAAGCGTGAGCGCGTTAAGCGCCGAGATACCGATGGCTATGGCCATTGTCAGACCGAACTGGCGGTAGAACACACCGGTGGTTCCCGACATGAAGGATACAGGAATGAACACAAGCATCATTACCAGGGTGATGGAGATGATGGCGCCGCCTATCTCGCTCATGGCGTCGATGGAGGCCTTGCGCGCGTTCTTGTATCCGACGTCGAGTTTGGCGTGTACCGCCTCGACCACCACTATCGCGTCGTCGACCACAATCGCGATCGCAAGCACGAGAGCGGAGAGGGTGATGAGGTTGATGGAGAACCCGATGAGGTTCATGAAGAAGAATGTGCCTATGAGGGCCACGGGGATGGCGATGGCGGGGATGATGGTGGAGCGGATGTCCTGAAGGAACACGTAAACCACGAAGAACACCAGGATGAATGCCTCGATGAGGGTCTTGATAACCTCATGTATCGAGGCGTTGAGGAAGTCGTTGTTGTTCATCGGCACAGCGATCTCCAGACCTGCCGGAAGCTCTTTCTTCATGTTGTCGACCACGGCGAGACAGTCGTTGATGATCTGCGTGGCGTTGGAGCCGGCTGTCTGGAACACGATACAGCTCGTTGACACGTAGCCGTTGAGAGAGTTGGAGAAGCCGTAGGTAACTCGGCCCAGCTCCACTTTGGCCACGTCGCCGAGGCGGAGCACCTCGCCGGTGGGCTTGGCTGAGATCACTATGTTCTCGAATTCCTCAGGGGTGGAGAGACGTCCCTTGTATTTGAGAGTGTACTGGAAGCTCTGGTTGCCCTGCTCGCCGAACGCACCAGGGGCGGCCTCGATGTTCTGTTCGGAAAGGGCGTAGGATATGTCGGAAGGCATGAGTCCGTACTGGGCCATTACATCGGGCTTCAGCCAGATTCGCATCGAGTAGTCGGCGCCGAACGACATTACGTCGCCCACGCCCGACACGCGCTGCAGCTGGGGAATCATGTTGATTTTGGCATAGTTGTCGATAAATTCCATGCTGTAGCGTCCCGTGGGGTCGTAGAGGGCCACCATGAGAAGCATGGACGACTGGCGTTTCTGGGTGAGGACGCCCACCTGGGTTACCTCGGCGGGCAGAAGGTTCTGGGCCTTGGCCACACGGTTCTGCACGTCGACGGCGGCCATGTCGGGGTCGAAGCCCTGCTCGAAATATACTGTGATGTCGGCCGAACCGGTGTTGGTGGCGGTCGATTCCATGTAGGTCATGCCTTCGGCACCGTTGATTGACTCCTCGAGGGGAGCGATCACGGAGTTGAGCACGGCCTGCGCGTTGGCTCCGGTATAGGTGGTTGATACACGGATGGTAGGAGGCGCGATGTCGGGGAACTGGGTCACAGGCAGCGAGAAGAGGCCTATGAGACCCAGCAGGACGATGAAGATCGAAATCACCGTCGACAGCACCGGCCTGTTGATAAACGTATCGAGTTTCATTCTGTAAGAATCTGTGTTAAAGACTGGTTGAAATTACTTCCGGGCGGTAGAGTCGGCGGGAGCTGCTGCTGCGGTGGCTGCTGCGGCTGCGTCGGTGGGGGTGATGGTCATGCCGTCGCTAAGCTTTGTGCCCACACCCTCCACGGCTATGCGTTGGCCGGGCTGGAGGCCTGAGGTCACCACGAAGTTCTTGCCGTCGGTGTTGGGGTTGACGGTGATGGGGGTGGAGACAACCTTGTTGGAGTCGTTGACCACATAGACAAAGCGGCGGTCCTGAAGCTCGAAAGTGGCTTTCTGGGGGATTACGATCACGCCGGTCTGCTCGCTGGGGATGATAACTGCGCCCGTGCTGCCGGAGCGGAGCATTCCGCTGGGGTTCTTGAAGAGGGCGCGGACCGAAGCGGCGCCTGTATTGTTATCGATCACGCCTGATACAGTGGCAACCTTGCCGGTGAAGGGATATACGGTGCCGTCGGCCAGACGCAGCTGCACGGCCGGAATCGAGTCGATAGCCTGGGCCATGGAGCGCGATCCGTTGGCGGTCATGTTCAGGAGGTCCTTCTCGGTGAGGGAGAAGTATGCGTAGACGTCGGAGTTGTCAGAGATGGTTGTGAGGGGCTGGGCCGACGAGGGAGATGCCAGCGAGCCTTCACGGTTGGGAATGGTGCCCACCACGCCGTCGCTGGGAGCGGTCACCACGGTGTAGGCAAGGTTCTTGCGGGCGGTGGTGAGGGCGGCGTTGGCCTGCGCCAGAGCGGCGTTGGCGGTCTGGAGGTCGTTGTCGGCGAGCTGGAACTCATAGTCGGATATGATGTTCTTTGCAAGAAGCTGACGCTTGGTGTCGACAGTCATCTGGGCTGTCTTCACGCGTGTCTTTGCTGAGTTTACGGCGGCAATAGCGTTGTCTACGGCAGCCTGATACTGCACCTGGTCGAGGGTAAAGAGGGTCTGGCCTTTTCTTACGTGCTGTCCTTCATCGACATGCACTTTGGTTATGAATCCCGTTACCTGCGGACGGATATCGATATCGGTCTTGCCTTTGATGGTTGCCGGATAGACGGATTCCTCCGTGGCATCTGAGGGAGAAAGCGTAAGAGTGGCAATCTGGGGAGCAGGTGCCTGCTGCTGTTGCTTTTCGCCTCCACACGAGGCCATTGCCAACGTCACTGCCACACCCGCTACGATAGCGGAAACGCGTTGAAACACTTTTACATTCATAATTCTTCTGGATGTTTTGTTTATCTTGTTTTACCTTGGTTTATATAACGTATATTGAACGGATTACGGTCTGAAAAATGCGAAAAAGTACACTTCCCGTAATTTCTCCGCAAAATTACTTAAGAAAAACCTGCCCGAATATGATATATATCATAAAATATCTATCGGTTAACTTTTTTTACGGGTTTAGTTGCCTTACATCCTCACACTTGGTTGTCGAAACGCCCCGAAAGCACCTGATGAGTTGATATCCCTGTCGACGTCAGCTGTCCCAAGCGGTAAGCGCAGGATGCGCGATTTATGTACGACCGGCTGCGTAAGCTGCCGTAACAGCAGGCATGGTGGCCCGATAGCCGGGATGTGTCCCTGGTTCGGGAAAAAACGGCGCGGGCGGATGGCCCGGCTCTCTGCTTCCGGCCCACCCGCCCGCGTGTCTTCGGGGGTATGATACACGTTTTTACTATTCCGGTGTCAGTCGGCCGGATGGAAAACTGCGATAGGCGAATAAACGAGCATCGCTGTCTTGCTCTCGCTCTGTATCAACGCGAAATTCTTTTCCGCAAGTGTGGTCAGCGGATCAGGAGTGGGCCAGTTGGAAAGGAAAGACAGGATGTACTGATTGTAGGACAGCACAAACTCATTATCATCATTGATACGATGCGAAAATACTGTGACTAATTCCTTTTTTGAGGGGTCGCTCATGTCAACGGATACCTCCTGCTGTGCGAAATTGGACTTCAATGCTTCCGCGGCGATGTCCATTTTTTCCAGATTGAAAAACTTAGACTGCGCTTCCTTGAATGCTGGTTCGTCGACAAACGCTACGCCGTTGAGACCGCAGAAATATCTGTGGGAAGACTCGTCTTTTTCATATTCGCCGGTCTCGGAATTTTTGAACCACAGGTCGTAGGTCCACTGGTCCGTGAAATGGATTTTTGCTCCCGAGTATCCCGAATTCTCTTTGAGAACATCTACCATTCCCCTGAAAAAGTCGGTGCACATCCCTCCCAGGTCTTCTGTACCGTTGACCAGGGTAATATTCGGATAGATGTCGTCGGAATTGAATTCGATTTCGTAGGTTTTGCCGGTGATTGGTGTATTGGCGGGAATAAGTTGACGGTTCACTCTGATAAACCACTCGTTTTCGCCCCGACCGTTGAGTTTGATTTCACCCGTCACATTGTATTTATAATGACTGTCGGAGTATTCTCCGGCCATAAGGATTTCGTTGTTGTCTTTGCTTAAATTCAAATCAAAGACCGGAACTGAGGTAAATAAACCGTTGCTGCCAAGATCAGTGAGGAAAAGAGAAGAGCAGCTGAATTTAACCGTGTTCTGTGTGAGAGTCGCGGGATTGAATTTGCCTTCGATTTGTGTTTTCTCGCCCGAACCATGGGCAATATATTTCCCGTCTACAAAAATAAATACGTTTTTGGCCGGAATCTCGCCCGTCTCTATAGGTTGCGGAAGGCGAGGGGCATTGTCATCATCATCGCTGCATGCTGTGAACACTAAGGGCATCGCCAAAAGGGCGAGCAGTGGGAAAATGTACTTTTTCATGGAAGAAAAATTGAGTAGTGAAACAAATTGGTTTATGTGTTTAGTTTGTTTTTTTATGGCGTTTGTTATGGTGTCTGTTATAAAGAGAGGAAAACAGTGAAAATACTGCATGGGAGTCTTTGTTTTTAATATTATTTAACAAAACGACGGTGCAGACCTCTTTACCGGATGTCGCGGCTCCGATACGGCATCCTAATTGGATGTCGTGGCTCGAGGGAAAGCACCGGAGGTGCGATTTCTGTATAACCGGCTGCGTAAGCTGCCGGACAGAAGTCCGGCCCCCCCTGAGCGAGGCAAGCTGCGGAGCATGCGCGCCTCGCCTGTTGCGTGAGCCTGGGTGCCCATGCTGTCGCGCATTGCGGCATCGCGCTCTCCGAGGCTCCGATCCGGTATCAGAGCAGTTCCCGTACATATATATGCCGACAAATCTTCCACAGTTACCGGTCTTGCTGTTATTACTGGGTGATGGTTTCCTCGCGGTGGCTGAATGTTCCTTTCACAGCCTTGCAGGGGAAATACTTGGAATATGCATATCGCTCATTTGAATCAGTCTTGGAGACAAGCTCAAAATACACATGACACATTACGCCTTGTCCTGCCACGGGTTTATCGTAACCGTTCCAGTATCTGGCATAAGATGTCTGAGGATTGAAATTTCCACCGAAGACATCCATAATCTCACCGGTAACTTTCAAAGCTCCGCCGGGACGGTAGTATTCTGTGGTTCCGCAGAGACCGTATTCGCTTCCCGATGCTGTGGTACCGAGGCCGATTCCCGCATTTGCCGTGTATACCAGCTGCTGCGACTGATTCTCGATTTTATAGCCGGTGAGCAGTTCCGGATTCACTACCACGGTGGCGCCTGAAAGTGTATAGCTGTATGTAGGATAGCATGCCACGGGTCTTGTGGGGTTAGGCACGAGTTCCTTCGGGTAATACATTGAGGTCATAAGAAGGTCTACAGTCACATTCGGATAATCCTGCAGGTTCCATACGCCGAGTTTGCCGGTGTAGAGGGTGGTGCTGTTGTTGTATTGTGGCAGAGAGAAATCTCCTATCATGCCGAAGCCCACCACATTGGCGGTCGCGGTTCCGTTCATTGTCACGGTCGATGTCAGACCAAGGTCGATTTTGCTTGTCGATGTCATTGGTGATGATGTCTTTCTACCTGAAATCCCGCCTAATATTTTCGACAGACCTTTTGTTATGAGTGAGGTTCCCCCTTTGAACAGAGCGTCAAATCCTGCCGACAGTCCCTTTGATGCAAGATCCGGAATCCCGGATTTTATATTATTCCACAACTTGTTTATGAAATTGCCGCCTTTGTTCTTCAATACGGTATTCGCGTTGGTGTCATTGGTGTTTATTGTGGTGCTCTGATTGTTCGAGGCATCAATGCTCAGGGTAAAACTGTTAAGATTCGGGATATTGGAATATACCGTTTGCATGCTTCCTGTTATGGAGCCGTTTGCACTTCCGGATAAATTTATTGAATACTCATTCTGTCCCCAGAGTCTGGTGCATATTCTATTTGTTGATGTCACATTGGGGTCATAGGCCATTTCAATTTCCATTCCATACCAGTTGTTCGGTGCATAACCAATATTACTTGACGTTCCCGTTGAGGAAATGGTGCTTTCAGGACTTGACACCATAAGAGGGTTGCTTTTAGCGACACTGATAGGCAGTCCGTAAGGCCCGATGAAATTGAGCAGAGAAGTGCTTCCCGAAATTGTCATGCCGGAAAATGCCGTGGATGAGCCGAGTGAAGTGCCGGCGGTCATTTCATAAAAAAATAACCGTAGCACTCCGGTGAATTTATTATAGAGTCCGAAAAACTTCCTATGTTCCTTTGAGTCGGAAAGATTATGAAAAACCATTTGCCAGCCGTTTTCGCGGGAATAGGCACGTGATTTTGGATCTGTGGCCCTCAGATTGTCATCAGTCCACGAAGTAGGGACCCCCAGTCTGCTTCCGCCTCCTTCCCAGGGGATAGGGAGTGATTTTTGGTTGGGCACGGCTTGGCATGTCACAGCGATTCCGTCAACATTGTCCCATTCCACGGCGGGATAGTCATAGACTCCGCGCGAAAGCAGTTCGCCGCCGGATGATTTGGTCTGTGGTTGAACGATTTCGTCTGTACATCCTGTAAGGGTGGATACTGCCGCAAATGTAGCGGCGATGCCAATTAAGAAAAATAGTTTCTTCATGGTAGTTGAAAAGTTTAAATTGTAAATAAAAATGTTAAGTGGATTACCTGCGGGAAAATAACCGCAGGCAATCCGATTTATATGTCTGTAAGGTTAAAGCGTGATTGTTCCCTCATATACAGCTCCGCCATCGGTAGTGCAGCGGATGGTATATGTGCCTGTAAGAGCGGGTGCTTCTATGTACGGTTGTAGCGGAGTGAGCATATCAGAAAGTGATTCCGGCCCGGAAATCTCCACTTCCATATACACATAATCGAAATTGGTGTCAAACAACAACATTTCATTTATGGCCTCGCATAGAATATAGGTTCTGGACGGTAATCTCTTTTTATTATTTGATTCTTGATGTTTTGTCAGGAGTCCGGTTTTATTGGTCTGTGGCTCCTCGGCATTAACAAAGTTCAAAGACAAAAAATGAACTGAAATAATAATCAAAATTGAAAGTAGTTTCTTCATCATGATATTGTTTTAGAGTAAATTTGATATGCAAATATATCTTACAATATCCGCAAAACCTCTATCATCCGAAGAAAAAATTCTATTATTTTAATTGGCTTATATCTTTGAATATTAGCAATATATTTATTTATGATTATTCTCGAATCTATCAATTAGCTACAGTTAATCTATCCACGTTTTTTATGGGACAGAAATTGAACGAAAAACACTCTTTCCTTATTGAAAATTCCTCTTCTTCTAATTTAGATATGAAAGAAAAATTTCGCATTCTGACAGCCCCGAGTTTTTAATTTTTGCTTTCAGACGGGATTTGCGATTGTATATTACCTCCTTGCTTTCATCAAAAATTAAAGAAAGTGCAGAAGCAGATAAACCGGCAACAGAGAAAATGTAAAGACGATACTCGTCTTCTTTAAGTTTTGGGTAACAAAGGTAGAATTTCTTAATAAGATTATCTGTATGTCGATTAATTGTTTTTACAATATTTTCGATAGTGTTTTTATTTAGAAATACATCCTTTATAAAAGCCTTAATTTCTTTCGCAGTCCTTTTCCCGTCGTTTTCATCGTAAGATTCACAAAGCCGCTCTACAATTATAAGTTTTGACGAAAGAAGTTCTTTGATACTCTGTGTCAATAAATAGTTTTGTTCGGTTTGTATCTTAAGTGAATTTGTTAAAGCTTCCGCTTCGGTTATCAGCGCATTTCTTTCCTTCTTTCTCTTTTTTGAAATTCTGTAAGTAAAAATACAGATGAATAAAAGAATAAATAAAGAAACTCCAGCAGACGTAATCCATAAAATACGAGATGCCTTCAATTCAGATCTAAGCAGTGATGCATTTTGTAGATGATATTCTTCGACAGATGAATCGACCGAACGAGTCATCATTTTACGAATAAAACTATCCTGCTCGATTCTGTATTTATTCAGCGCGTTATATGCCTCTCTGTATTTCCCCATTTTTGCAAGTACGGCAAAGGGCGTATGATCTATTTTAGAAAGATATTCATTTAAGATATATCTGTCAGATTCACTAATGATATTTTGATTTATCGAGGATAATAAGACGCCTATATTTTCATTTGCTCCAGAAGAAAGAGAGAAACCGTTATATCTGAGAGCTTTCGCATAGGAAGTTATTGACAATGAATCGTTAATATCCATTGCGGATAATGCAATGGTTTCGTAGGCACTCCCTATTAGAATACTATCTTTCCAATTTACAGGGTCATTGATGATTTCATTAGCGATAATGATAGCCGAGTCATAATTTCCATTATTGTTGAAAGCTGTTGCCAGATTCAACGTAGCATATATCTTCCAGTCATTTCTACTGCATTTATCGAAAGCATCCTGCGCACTTTTTGCGGCTATAATCTGCCGGTTAGTGTCATAGATTTTTCCATAAACAGCCCATAGTGACATTTCACATAATCCCAAGGCATAATTGTCTTTAGCTTTTCGAGCCATTTCTATTCCTTTGGTTTGGGAGACAGCACTTTGTCCGAAATTTTTCCTTGCTTCATAAAGATTGCCAAGCAGATAATAGGATTTTGCTGCTCTTGAATACTCTTTGTTATCAGTGAAATGGTTTGATGAAAATTTTAACGACTCCTCGTTCAAGCTGTCGTTAAATGATTTATAAAGAGCGAGATTATAGAGCAAATCATATAAAGCCCGGTCGCGGTCGGAGCGGAGGGCGGCGGTGTCTACGCTGTCGAGCATGATCATTGCCGAGTCGGGATGCTCGTCGATTATGGACTCGATGTGCTCGAGGCGGGAGCGCTCGGGCGAGGGCGCGCAGCCCGGAAGCAGCTGGATGGCAAGGACGGCGATGATGAGTATGGCGGGGAATAATGACGGTTTCGGTATCATGGGGGGATGGGCTTCGATGCTTTAAGGGCAATAGGTCTATGCAAAAGTAGCAAATTCCCCCGACAAATGGAAACGTCTCAGCAATCCGGGGATTTCGCGCATTGTAGCTCTGCATGGGGATGTTTTTCCCGAAAATAAAGATAGCCGCCCGGTGTTCGCGCGGGCGGCTATCTTGGAGGTTGCTGTTTCTCCGGAAGGAGAACAGCGGTTTATTTCTGGACTATCTCGAACATGTCGACATTGCCGGTGAGGGCCATGCGTGATGTGCGGCGGTTGAGGTCAACTGTTGTGTAGGGGTTGGCTATGGCAGTGCGGGCGGTCTCTTTGCCTGCGTGGTCATATTCCACAAGCTGCACGGGCGAGGTGATTTCGCCGAGCATGAGCACTGCCTGAGTGGCGCCTTTGGCTTTGTCGAATGAGGTCTCGCCGGCGGAGCTGTAGCTTGTCATGGGATTGCCGTCGAAGGCGAGGAGGGCAGCCTCGGGGTCGGTGGAGTTGATGTTAAGCCCCACACGCTTGGCGGTGACGGGATTCACGCGGAAGGAGCGCACGCTGGTCCAGTTGGATTTCTTGGAGTCACGGCGCGCGATGCGCACGAAGCGTGCGTCAACGGGCTTGCCCTGCCAGTTTAAGATATAGGTGCGGGGAAGGGCGTCGGTGAGGGCGGTCCAGTTGCGCCCGTCGACCGATACCTCGAGGGCCACGTTGTCGAAGTAGTCAACGTCGTCGGTCGAATTGCGGCCCTGATGTATGAGCACTTCCTCCACGGGCATAACCTTGCCAAGGTCTACGCCCACCCAGTCGCCTGCGCTCTGGCTTGCCGACGAGGTCCAGTAGGTGGTGGTGTCGTTGTCGAGCATGAGCTTGGAGAGGGTTGTGCGCAGGTTGGGATATGAGCCTATTGCACGGGGCACGTTGGGCACCTGGCCCGACATGCGGTTGAAGAATGCCAGCACCATGTCGTCCATTGCCTTCTCATAGAATGGCTGCAGCTTCATGGTTCCCACTTTGTGGGCCTCGAAGTCCTTGCGGTCCTGGTCGGTCATGAGGTTGGCCAGATAGGCTTTCCAGAACTTGGCGTTGTCGCCGCTCTCATATATCTTGATGAGGTCGAGGGCGCCGAGGCCGCGGTTGGCCACCTTGGTGAGCTGTGCCACCCAGGGCTTGATTTCGTTGACCAGCGCGGGGTTGGATGTGCTGGCGAGAATCTGCTTCTCGGCGGCGGCAGCGGCGGTGAGCTCTTTTTTCAGGGCGTCGAACTGCTCGGGAGTGTATTTGTTGAAAGGGAATGTGGTGGTTTCCCACGATTCGTCGCGGCGGTAGCCGGTCTCGGTGTCGGCCGAATTGATGGCGAATGTGCGGTAGGCGGCAGCGGCGTCGGGCAGACGGTCAACGAGGGCGCGCTCCCAGTTGTCGATGGCGTTGTAGGCTGCCGGATTCCACGCCCAGTCGCCCACGCCGTAGAACGCAAGCATCGATGCCTCGCCATGTTCCATGGGGTTGCTCTCAATACCGGCCACCTGGGCGTTTGTCAGGCTGGTGTCAAGGCCATACACGGGGCCCTGGAGCAGATAGTTGCGGGCATAGTCGGTCACGGGATAGTTCCACCAGTAGAGCGCGGGACGCTTGATGCGCGTGTCGATGAATTCGAGAGTCTCGGGGGTGAGGTCGCTGCACACAGCGGCTCCGGTCCAGAACACCTCGGCCTTGGGATTGAGCTCGCGGCCGTAGACTGCAAGCTGATGGTTCTCGCCCGGGCCGGCCCAGAGCTGGGAGTAGTCGGTGGGGCAGATGAAGAGGTTGTTCACGTCGCCTTTTACGTCAACGAAGTCGCGGGTCAGGTCGTTGAGCAGCTTGGTCTGCATGTGTGAGTCGGTGCCTTTGCCCGAGATGTCGTCGAAGAACAGGGCAAACGAGCGCACGCCCAGGTCGTACATCATGTTGAACTTGCTCACCAGGCTGTCGTAGTCCTCCTTGTTCCAGCGTATGTCTTTTCCGGGATGGATGGCCCAGTAGAAATCAAGGCGGTTTTCATTGGCGGTCTTCACCAGGTCGGCGATGTTGGCCGCTTCCTGTGGAGGATAGGGCAGGCGCCAGTTGGGCGACGAGTGATAGGGGTCGTCCTTGGGGCCGTAGACGTAGTTGTTCATCTTGTTGCGGCCAAGGTAATTTATTATGTCCTTGCGCACCTGGTGGCTCCAGGGTGTGCCGTAGAAACCTTCCACCACGCCGCGGTAGGGGAGCGCGGGATAGTCGTTGATTTCCATCATGGGCAGGCCGCCCTCGGCTTTGGCCATGGGGCTGTCGAGGACCTGACGCAGTGTCTGGAGGGCGTAGAAGGCTCCGCGCTCGTCGAAGGCGTTGATTTTGATTTTCTTGGTGCCGATGCTCAGGGCGTATGCGCCCGATACGGGTTTCACTTTGTTTTTGGCTGCTACTTTCGGACCGAAGTCAATTTCCACCTCCAGTCCCGCAGGGCTCTGGGCCATGAAGCCGAGGTCTTTGGCCGAGAAGGCTTTCTGCTTGTCCTTCACCTTGAATCCGCCCGATATGTTGAGCACTCCCGTGTTGGGACGCTCGAGGCTCTGCGGCGTGGGGTTAATCACTAATCCTTTGTGGTCAACCTTATGACCGGGGACTTTGTTGAACTCCTGTTTTTCTCCACGCTGGGTGTCGAAATCGAATGTGTCCTGTGCGGCGGAGCCGGACGGGAAAGCCAGGGCCGCGCACGCGAGCCCGAGCCAAAGTAATCTTTTATTTCTCATTGGCGGATATGTTTTTCACAAAGGTAGTAAAAAATCGGGACTGTTCGACGGTGGTGAAAGTTGGAGTAGGTACAAAAAAAGAGACGTCTCACGACGTCTCTTTCCCTTTAAACCTTTATCTTAATCTAATACTATGAAAAACACACGTACAAATGTAAACATTCTTTCAATACCGTGAAACATTTATTGCAAGCAATTAACATATTTTAATCAAAAATTATGTAGCTATTCCCCGTTTTTATCTACGAGTTACTTTTGTTAAACTTTTTGCGTGTATTTTCAGTAAAAATTGGCGCCTGTTTGGCTATCTCCGTTAAATCATTGTTGCTAACTTTGTGGAAAGTTAAAAACAGTCGTATTCTCCAATGGACACCTTAACTATAATAATCGTCATAATCTTCGTGGCGGCGCTGATAGCCGGAGGAAGCAAAGGCTTCGTGAGGCAGCTCGGTTCTTTCGCCGCAATCATTGCCGCGATAATAGCGTGCCGCCTCTTCCTGCCGCAGGCCACGGCTGTGGCTTCGCGCCTGCTGGGCGTTCCGGCCGACGGAAGCGATCTCAATCATTATATATGTGTGATAGCCGCAGGCGCCGCTCTGTTCCTCATAGTATGGATGCTCGTGTGGCTATTGTCGCGCATGATACACCGAGCCATCACGGCTGTGAAACTCGGGCCGGTCAACGCCATAGCCGGTTCCCTGTTCATGGCCTTCAAATGGATGCTCGTGACAAGTCTGGCTCTCAACGCCTGGATGGCTGTCTCGCCGGGCGCCCGGGCGCTTCAACAGCCGTCGTCGGTGGTCGAGGCAGTGGAGGCGATAGCCCCCGCGACACTCGGTTTCATAAAAGACCATGCAGCTGATTATCAACCAAACCTCATAAAACAAAATAAAAATGAAAACCAGTAACATGATTCTCAAAACGATAATATGCCTGCTGATACTCGCTGTATTTCCGGCGGCATTCGCGTCGTCGCCCCGTAAGGTAACCCTTATGTCCTACAACATCCGCAACGGCGTGGGCATCGACAACGTGCGCGACATCGACCGCACGGCCGCCGTAATCGCAGCCGTGTCGCCCGACGCCGTGGCTGTGGAAGAAGTAGACTCCGTTACCGGCCGCTCCGGCGGAGCATACGTGCTGGGATTGCTTGCCGAAAAACTCGGGATGCATGCCACTTACGCTCCCGCCATAGACTTCGACGGCGGCCGCTACGGCATTGGCATGCTTTCACGCCGCGAGCCTCTCACGGTAAAGCGCCTGCAACTTCCCGGACGGGAGGAGCAGCGCACAATACTTCTCTGCGAATTCGAGGACTATGTGTACTGCGCCACCCACCTGTCGCTTACCGAGGCCGACCGCGACGCGTCACTGAAAATCATTCTCGATGCCGTGAAGGATGCCGGCAAGCCCGTGTTCCTGGCCGGTGATTTCAACTCCGCGCCCGACGAGCCTTTCATGCTCGACTTCCGGCAGAGTTTCACAGTGCTCAGCGACATCACGGCTGCGACTTTCCCCGCCGACAATCCCGTTGACATCATCGACTACATCACCGAGCTCAAACGTCCCGGCGTGAAGGGCGCCAAAGTGCTGTCGGCAGAGGTGGTTGACGCACCCACCCAGAGCGACCACCGCCCCATAGTGGTGAAACTCGTATTGCCCGCGCGGTAATTCGTGGTTTTTTGTTAATTTTGCAGACGCCTGTCATGCGCCGTCCAACCATAGGCGGCGCACGATTGTTGTTGATTACTGAACAACTGTGGACTCACCATCCTATCGTTTTATGGACAAAGAATCTAAATTCCCTTCGCCTTCGTCACAACCCTGCAAGCCCGAAGCCCCGGGCACACGCATGTCGGGCAGCACTGACATTGACAGTGCCGTGTCGGGCGACTACAAATATGGTTTCTCCTCCGACATCGACACGGAGATTATCCCCAAGGGTCTCAACGAGGACGTGATAAGGTTTATTTCCGCCCGAAAGGGAGAGCCTGACTGGCTGCTTGAATTCCGCCTGAAGGCCTACCGCTACTGGCTCACGCTCACTCCTCCTCACTGGGCCCATCTCGACATCCCCGAAATAGACTTCCAGGCAATAAGCTATTATGCCGCGCCGGTGAAGAAGGAAGGGCCCAAATCTCTCGACGAGGTAGACCCCGAGCTTCTCGACACCTTCAACAAACTCGGTATCCCGCTCGAGGAACAGAAACTCCAGGTGGGAATGGCCGTGGACGCCGTGATGGACTCCGTGAGCGTCAAGACCACCCATCGCGAGAAGCTCGCCGACATGGGCATAATCTTCTGCTCCATATCCGAGGCCGTGAAGGATTACCCCGACCTTGTGCGCAAATATCTGGGCAAGGTGGTGAGCTACCGCGACAACTTCTATGCCGCGTTGAACTCCGCCGTGTTCTCCGACGGCTCCTTTGTATATATTCCCAAGGGAGTACGCTGCCCCATGGAGCTCTCAACCTATTTCCGCATCAACGCATCGGGCACCGGACAGTTCGAGCGCACGCTCATTGTGGCCGACGATGACTCATACGTGAGCTATCTTGAAGGCTGCACCGCCCCGCAGCGCGACGAAAACCAGCTCCACGCCGCCATAGTGGAGATTATAGTGGAAGACCGTGCGGAAGTGAAATATTCCACCGTCCAGAACTGGTATGCTGGCGATGCCGAGGGACGCGGAGGCGTCTATAATTTCGTGACCAAGCGCGGCCTCTGCCGGGGCGATTTCTCGAAACTCTCATGGACGCAGGTCGAGACCGGATCGGCTATCACATGGAAATATCCCGGCTGCATTCTGGCCGGCGAAGGCTCCGTGGGCGAGTTCTATTCAGTGGCCGTGACCCGCAACCGCCAGCAGGCCGATACCGGTACGAAGATGATTCATCTGGGGCGCAACACCCGAAGCACCATCGTGAGCAAAGGAATTTCGGCCGGATACAGCCAGAACTCCTACCGCGGTCTGGTAAAAGTGGTGCCGGGAGCCACCGGATGCCGCAACTACACCCAGTGCGACAGCCTGCTGCTGTCGTCGACCTGCGGCGCGCACACCTTCCCCTATATCGACGTGATGGACGACACCGCCATTGTGGAGCACGAAGCCACCACATCCAAAATTTCGGAAGACCAGCTCTTTTACTGCAACCAGCGCGGCATCCCCACCGAGGAAGCCGTGGGCCTGATTGTCAACGGTTATGCCAAGGAGGTGATGAACAAGCTCCCGATGGAATTTGCCGTGGAAGCGCAGAAGCTTCTGGCCATAACACTCGAAGGCTCCGTGGGATAACTCCGGGCAGTATTTCACAATCACAGAATAAATATCTCATACCGCTATATGAACCAGCTTCTCAAAGTAGAAAACCTCCATGCCGGAATAGAAGGCAAGGAAATACTCAAGGGCATAAACCTCACCGTGAACCGCGGAGAGGTCCACGCCATAATGGGGCCCAACGGTTCCGGCAAGAGCACTCTTAGCGAGGTACTCGCCGGAAATCCCGCTTTCACCGTCACCGAAGGCACCGTCGATTTCCACGGCACCGACCTGCTGGCCCTCTCGCCCGAGGACCGCAGCCACGAGGGACTTTTCCTCTCGTTCCAGTATCCGGTGGAGATACCCGGAGTGTCGATGGTCAACTTCATGCGCGCGGCCCTCAACGCCAAGCGAAAATATTTCAATGAGCCTCCCATGTCGGCCACCGATTTCCTCAAACTCATGCGCCAGAAGCGCGCTATTGTGGAGCTTGACAACAAGCTTGCCTCACGCTCGGTCAACGAAGGCTTTTCCGGCGGCGAGAAAAAGCGCAACGAGATTTTCCAGATGGCCGTGCTCGAACCGCAGCTGTCCATCCTCGACGAGACCGACTCGGGTCTCGACATCGACGCGCTCCGCATCGTGGCCGGAGGTGTAAACAAGCTCCGCACCGACCGCAACGCCACAATAGTGATAACACACTACCAGCGTCTGCTCGACTATATAAAGCCCGACTTTGTCCATGTGCTCTACAAAGGCCGCATAGTACGCACCGGCGGTCCCGAACTCGCCCTTGAGCTCGAGGAACGCGGCTACGACTGGATCAAAGAGCAGGTTGACACATCACACTGAGAAGCCAATGAATCCGCTTGACCAATACATAAAGCTATATACCGACAACGCGGCCACCGTCGACGCCGGCTCGGCTCCGGCGCTCAACGCCCTGCGCTCCGCCGCCCTCAGCGCCCTGGAGGCCGGGGGGGGAGCGCAACTGCCGGCGCGCGGTTCGGAAAACTATGAGCGCACCGACCTGCGGGCCATGTATGCTCCCGATCTCGGTGTGAATATAAACCGCGTGGCCATACCCGTGGATGTGGCCGCCACCTTCCATTGCGACGTCCCCAATCTCTCCACCCTCCTTGGCATAGTGGTGAACGACGCTTTCGTGCCCTCATCCACCCTCGTGTCCAACCTTCCCGAAGGGGTGCTCTTCTGCTCCTTGCGCAAAGCCGCGCAGGAGCATCCGGCCCTCGTGGAAAGCCATTACGGCGCCCTGGCGCCTCTTGGCAACCCCGCAGTGGCACTCAACACCCTTCTGGCGCAGGACGGCGTGATGATCTATGTGCCCGACGGCGTGACGGTAGAAAAGCCTCTGCAACTCGTCAACATATTCCATTCGCCCACGCCGCTTATGGCGCCGCGGCGCGTGCTCGTGGTGCTCGGCAAGGGTGCGAAGGCCCAGATTCTCGTGTGCGACCACACGCAGCCTGACGCTGCTGATGAGAGCACTGCCTATCTGTCGTCGCAGGTGATAGAGATTTTCATGGGCGAGGATTCGTCGCTTGACTATTACGACATCGAGGAGTCTTCGCCGCTCACATCACGCCACTCCATGGTGTTTGCCTCGCAGAAAGCCGGCTCGCAGCTGGCGGGAGGAACGGTGACGCTGCTCAACGGCACCACGCGCAACGACTTCAGCGTGACGCTCGACGCTCAGGGATGCCACACGCATCTCGCCGGAATGGCCATAGGCTCCGCAAAATCCCACACTGACAATCTCACGTCAGTGCGTCATCTGGCCCCCCGCTGCAACAGCAACCAGATTTACAAATACGTGCTCGACGACGACGCCACCGGGGCGTTCACCGGAAGAATCTACGTGGATCCCGCAGCTCCGTTCACCGATGCCTACCAGACCAACCGCAACATCCTTGCCTCGGCCGGAGCGCGCATGCACGCCAAGCCACAGCTCGAAATCTACAACGACGACGTGAAATGCTCCCACGGCGCCACCACGGGCCAGCTCGACAGCGAAGCCCTGTTCTATATGCAGACACGCGGTATTCCCGCTCAGGAGGCGCGCACGATGCTCATGCAGGCGTTCATGACCGACGTTATCGACGGCGTGGCCATAGAAGGTCTGCGCGACCGCCTGCGCCATCTGGTAGAGAAACGCTTCCATGGCACCCTCGGCGCCTGCGCCTCATGCCGCACCGCCTGCCGCGAATCCTGACCGTAAAACACTCTCCAAAGTCATGTCCCGACCATTCGACCCTCTGATATACCGCCGCGACTTCCCGGTGCTCGACCGCACCGTCTACGGCCGGCCCCTCATCTATTTCGACAATACCGCATCGTCGCAGACTCCCCGCTGCGTGGTGGAGAAAATAGAGGATGTGTATTTCAATCATAAGGCTAACGTTCACCGCGGCGTCCACGCCCTCTCTCAGGAGGCTACCTCCATGATGGAGGCCACCCGCTCAAGGGTGGCGCGCTTCATAGGCGCCGCTTCCGACCGCGAGATTATTTTCACACGCGGCACCACCGAGGCCATCAACCTCGTGGCCTCAAGCTACGGACAGCTGCTTGAAGCGGGCGACCGCGTGGTGCTCACCGTCATGGAGCATCATGCCAACATTGTTCCCTGGCAGCTGCTGCGCGACCGCCGCGGCATAGAGATAGAAGTAGTGCCGATGCTTGCCGACGGCTCGCTGGATATGGATGCCTACCGCGCCATCCTTGCCCGCGGAGGGGTCAAAATGGTATCGGTGACCCACGTGAGCAATGTGCTGGGCACCGTCAATCCAGTGGAGGAAATCGTCCGCCTGGCCCACGACGCCGGAGCGGTGGCGCTGATAGACGGCGCGCAGGCCGTGGCCCACACGCGGCTCGACATGCAGCGGCTCGACGCCGACTTCTACGTGTTTTCCTCACACAAGATGTACGGCCCCACGGGCATAGGCGTGCTTTACGGCCGCGAATCGCTTCTTGACCGCATGCCCCCCTATCAGGGCGGAGGCGAGATGATAAGCCACGTCACATTCGAGCATACCACCTATGCCGACCTTCCTTTCAAGTTCGAGGCCGGTACGCCCGATTATGTGGGAATCGCCGCGCTCCACACCGCCATCGACTATATGGAATCCGTGGGGATAGAGGCTATGGCCGCCCACGAGGAGGAGCTGCTGCGCTACACCACGCCGCGTATGCTCCAGATACCCGGCATGCGCATATTCGGCACCGCGCCGGGCAAAGCAGCCATAATATCGTTTCTGATAGGCAAAGCCCATCATTACGACACCGGAATGCTCCTTGACAAACTCGGAATAGCCGTTCGCACCGGCCATCACTGCGCCCAGCCTCTCATGCACGCTCTGGGTATAGAAGGGACGGTGAGGGCTTCGTTTGCGCTTTACAACACCAAGGAGGAGTGCGACCGTTTCATAGAAGCACTGACGCGGGTGGCCGCGATGCTTGAATGAAAATCCTGTAACAGACATGAACCTTACCCCCGACGAACTCAGCCGCTATGCACGCCATATCTCCCTGCCCGAGATAGGACAGGAAGGACAGCAGAAGCTCAAGGACGCGTCGGTGCTGATAATCGGAGCAGGAGGCCTCGGTTCGCCCGTGGCCCTGTATCTTGCTGCCGCCGGAGTCGGCACCATCGGTATCGCCGACGCCGATACCGTGAGCATCTCCAATCTGCAGCGCCAGATAATCCACGACACACCCTCGGTGGGGCGGCTGAAGGTGGAAAGCGCCGCCGGCCGCATGGAGCGGCTCAACCCGCATGTGAAGACCGTAACCTACCCCATGATGCTCACCGACGGGAACATCGCGGATATAATGGCGCGCTATGACTTCATTATCGAGGCGTCCGACAGTCTCGCCACCAAATTCCTTGTGGACCGCGCCTGCCTCGCCGCCGGAAAGCCTTACAGCCACGGCGCCATATCGGCGTTCGAGGGGCAGACCATGACCGTGCTCCCCGGTTCGGTGAGATTCACCGATATTTTCCCCGACGGTCCCGATGCGGTGGAGCGTCCGTCGGGGGCGCCATCCGGGCCTTTCGGAGTGGTGCCCGGCATTCTGGGCTGCATACAGGCAGCCGAAGCCATCAAATGGATTACAGGCGTGGGCGAGCTGCTTACCGACTGCCTGCTGCGCTTCGACGTCCTCACAATGCAATTCTCCCGGATAGCCCTGCGCTGATGGCGCCTTATCACCTTTGAATACCATGCCTGAGAATCCCCAGATATCCATGCCCACAGTCATAGCCGCCATACGGCGCGCGTGGCCGGTAAGCGACGAGGCTGTATCAGAGCTTATGAGCCTCGTGGAGCCATGCAGCTTTCCGAAACGCCACAGGCTCGTGCGCGAGGGCGTGGCCGAAGGCAAAGCCTATTTCATCGAGAAAGGGATGACGCGCTCCTACTGGATGGTCGACGGTGAGGAAATCACCACCTCCTTCTCCACCGAAGGCGGAATCGTGTTCAGCATGGACGAACTGTATTACGGCACGTTGAGCGAGGAATACGTGGAGACCATCGAGCCTGTGACAGCCTTTGCCATATCCCTCGACGACCTGCGCCATCTCTGGGAGACGCGACTCGATTTCGCCAACTGGAGCCGGGTGATACATCAGAACGAATACCGGCGTCTTCACCGCTCCCATAAGGAAAGGCTCACACTCACGGCTGCCGAGCGCTATCTTGCGTTCCGCAATCAGTTTCCCGAGGTGTGCCGCCGCGCCAATCTCGGTCACATAGCCTCATATCTCGGCATCTCGCCCTCCACGCTGAGCCGCCTGCGTAAACGATTTTGACCTGCGTCAAGAACTTCGCGCCTGTTTTTGCGTAACTTTGCGGCTAAAATCAAACCAATCACCTTCATACACCATGACTTTATCTCATTCCGGCCTGCGCGCGTCGGCGCAGTTCTCCGATTCAAAGCCCCATTATGAGCTGCTCGACGGTCTGCGCGGCGTTGCGGCCCTGCTCGTTCTCTGGTATCACGTACACGAAGGCTTTGCCTTCGCCAGCGGAGCGCCGATAATCGACTCGATCAACCACGGCTATCTCGCCGTAGACTTCTTTTTCATCCTCTCCGGTTTCGTGATAGGCTATGCCTACGACGACCGCTGGGGCAGCACCCTCACCACGGGCAGCTTCATCAAGCGGCGCCTCATACGTCTGCATCCCATGGTGGTGATGGGCGCCGTGATAGGTCTGGTGTGCTTCCTTATCCAGGGAGCGGAGCAGTGGGACGGCACCAAGATGCCCACAGGCGGCATAATGACGGCTCTGCTCTGCGCCATGCTCTTCATCCCGGCTCTTCCCGGCGGCATGTATGAAGTGCGCGGAAACGGCGAGGCATTTCCCCTCAACGGCCCCGCATGGTCGCTCTTCTTCGAATATATAGGTAATATCGTCTATGCGCTCGTCATCCGCCGGTGTTCCACGCTGGTGGTAGGCATTCTGGCAGCCCTGCTGGGCGCAGCGCTCTGCTACATGACATGGACCGACATAAGCGGGGGCGACTGCCTGAGCGTGGGCTGGACAATGGCCGACAACGGATTCCTCACCGGCTCCATACGCATGCTGTTCCCCTTCACCATGGGCATTTTCCTATCGCGCATCTTCCGCCAGAAGAGAATCAGGGGAGCCTTCTGGATATGTACCGTAATTCTGCTGGTGCTTTTCGCCGTGCCCTACATTCCCAGCGACGGCGCCATCAGCCTCAACGGCCTTTACGAGTCGCTGTGCATCATAGCCATCTTCCCCATTCTGGTGTGGATAGGCGCTTCCGGCACCACCACCGACCGCCTCTCGTCGTCCATCTGCAAATTCCTCGGCGACATCTCCTTCCCGGTCTATATCACTCACTATCCGGTGATGTATCTGTTCTATGCGTGGATGATTAAAAACAAGACCTGGACCCTCGCCGATACATGGCCCGTGGCCATCGGAGTGATTCTTCTCAACATCCTCGTGGCGTGGCTCTGCCTCAAGCTCTACGACGAACCCGTGCGCCGCTGGCTCACCAACCGCTTTCTCCACAAGAAGAAAGCCTGACTGCTGTGCCTGAGTCTAATTGTTTTAGGTTATCTTCATAAGTAAAGAATACCTAAAAGATAGTATTTACGGAAAACGCGATGATGACGAAATTTGCATCAGGATTAAAAAAAGTCTATGATGAAGATTTTACGTAAAATACATCTTTGGATTTCGGTGCCATTCGGCATTATCATCACGCTGATATGCTTTTCGGGGGCTATGCTTGTTTTCGAGCGTGAAATTACCCGGGCCGTGCAGCACGACATATATTATGTGGCCGAGGTGAGGGATAATCCACAACCTGTAGGCGAACTGATGAAAAAGGTTGCGGCAACGTTACCAGACACGGTGTCATAACCCGCGTAATCTGGTTTATCAGCGCGCTTCTCGGAGCCACCCTTCCCCTCACAGGATATTATATCTGGATAAGGCATCTCATAAGGAAACGTCACTTTCCCAAAGTATAAAAGAAACCAGCGGCTGGGGAGTTAACTTAAAATGATTATGGCACCCGGAAATTAGACCTGAATTTTCACCTTTTTTGAGTATTTTCCAAGGAGAGCGGGCGGATTAATTTTGCAAATGTGAAACGGTATCGGATTGAGACCGTATTAAAACCTCATAAACCATTTTTCACATGTATTGCAAAACATTAATTACTACAGTCCTGGGGGTCATGGCTCTGCCGCTTGCGGCTGAGGAAAAGGCTCCATTTTACAACGATTCGATTACTTATGAACTGAATCCGGTGGTTGTCACGGCAACCGGCATGCATCAGCGTCTTAAAAATTCCACTCTTCCGGTGGAAGTGATAACTGCCCATGAAATAGAGGCTGCGGGGATTAACGGGCTGCAGGAAGCCCTGACCATGATGGTGCCGTCGCTTTCGTTCTCGCCTAACGCCATGGGGTCATATCTGCGTTTCAACGGTCTGACCAACAGTCATGTGCTTGTGCTTGTCAACGGCCGTAAAATGATAGGTGACATAAGCGGAAACGTTGACCTGAGCCAGATAGACGTCAACACCATAAAACGCATAGAGGTGCTGAGCGGAGCGGCTTCCACGCTGTATGGCTCTGATGCTGTGGGCGGTGTGATAAACATCATCACCTCAGAGCCTACTGACCGCAGCGAATTCTCCTCCAACAGCCGCTACACCAGCAAGAATCGCTTTGACCAGGGGCTGGATCTCTCGCTCAGTTCCGGCAAGGTTGGTTCGTTCACCGGCTATAATTATTCCCATTCCGACGGCTGGCAGAACTCGCCGTACACTATGGAGGATGACGAAATGATACGCACCCTGGCACAGCTCTCGCTGGGCTATACCTCCAACAATCTCACCCAGCGTTTCACTTACAGGCCCACTGACCGCCTCTCGACCTATGCCGAGGGCACCTATTATAATAAATGTCTTGACCGCCCGGTGGTGCGCGAGGATATAACCGGTGGCTCGAAGTACAACAACTTCTACGAGAGCTGGAGCTGGGCCGGCGGCGCCACCTACAGTCTCGGTGACCTTGGCAACATAAAGTTCGACTACGCCGGTCGCACATACGGCCAGTGGTACAAATACCTTGTGGAGTCAGGTGACTATCTCCCCGGCCAGTATCAGCGCACAAAGCGCCAGAAATACCATGAGGCTGAACTGCGTGGATTCTTCAACTTCTCCGAGACAAGCAACACCATTTTCGGAATCGACTACCGCCACCAGACGCTCATCCGTCCTGAATCAGACCTTGACAAGGGCCTGGGTACATTCTCCGTATACGGTCAGCACGAACAGCGTCTGTGGAATCACCTCACAGCCACGGCCGGTCTGCGCTACGACAATGTTCATTCCCTCGGCAGCCGCGTCACCCCCAAGGTGTCGCTGATGTTCAAAGCCGGTGATTTCAATCTGCGCGGCACTTACGCCATGGGTTACCGCACTCCGGGTATCGACGAGATGTATTACCACATGCTCCGTCAGATGGGAAGCCGCTATACCATCACCCTCGGAAATCCCGGCCTGAAATCGGAGACGAGCAATTACGGTGCAATCAATGCCGAATGGCGCACGGCGCGTTTTAGTGCCTCGGTCACGGGCTATGTCAACTTTGTGAAGAATATGGTGACCTCCAGCACCAAGAAATGGAAAGACCTTGACGACGCCGAAAAGGACGAGCTGATGAAGGAATTTCCCGAGATTGCCGATGTGAAGACGTCGTCTCTCGGCATCAAGCGTTACTATAACTTCAACAAAGCCAACGTAAAGGGCGTGGAGATAAATCTGAGTGGCATACCATGCCACGGACTCCAGCTCAGCGGCAACTATGCCCTTGCATTCGGCCGCGGAATGAACGACGACGGCGAGTGGCAGAGGCTCAACCGTTCCGTTGTTCACTCGGCCACGGTCACTGCCAACTATTTCCGTACCTGGGGACGCTATAATCTCAACGTAAATTTCAACGGCCGCATGCAGTCACGCACGTATTATCCGGGTGATGCCGACGGCAACGCTCCCGGCTACGGTGTGTGGAATCTGATGACGCGCCATGAGTTTGACTACTTCCGCAGCTTTACCCTCACTCCCGGTATAGGAGTGGAGAATATCTTCGACCGCCGCGACATGCGTCCGCTTAACAGCAATTTTGCGCTCTATTCGCCAGGACGCTCGGTGGTAATCAGTCTTAACGTAACTCTCAAATAAAAAAAATGAAGCGATTATTACTGTGTCTTGTAATCGCAGTGGCGGCCCTCTCCCGGGGAACGGGCGCCACTGCCAGGACCGCGGTGGTGATGGCCCACTACGGCAGTTCAAACGACGATACACGCACAAAGACCATAGACCGTATAACCGAAGATGTGCGCCAGGCTTTTCCTGATATCACGGTGCGCGAGGCATACATCTCGCCGGTGGTGCGCCGGAGCATGACTGCGCGCGGTATCGACGCTCCTTCGCCCGAGGATGCTTTGCTGAGGCTTCGCGCCGAGGGCTACGATACGGTCTATGTGCAGCCATCTACATTGCTCGACGGAACGGAGACCGCCGAGGTGCGTCGGACCGTGGAGGCAGTAGCTCCCTTCTTCCGCCATGTGGCCACGGGATTGCCGTTGCTCTACACTCCCGCCGACTGTATGGAAGTGGTGAAAGTGCTATTGCAGGAACCGTGCGCCGCCGATGAGGCAGTGGTGTTCGTGGGCCACGGCAACATGCTGTCCGGCACCGCGTCCTATTCGCAGCTTGACAACATGCTTGGCGTTTCTGCAGCCAAGGGTGTGTATCATGTAAGCACCATAGAAGGTTATCCCACGCTTGAGTCCACACTCAAGCAGTTGGGTGCGTCGAAGGGTGTGAAGCGCGTGCGTCTTGTGCCGTTGCTGCTTGTCTGCGGCAACCATACGCTGAAGGACATAGACGGAGCTTACGCCGAGGGCGTCCGCTCCGCCGGTTACCAGGCCTCCACCGAGTTGCGCGGACTGGCGGAGCTCCCTGCCATCCGCAGCATCTATGTGGAGCGTGTCCGCAGGCTGACAGGCCACTGACTTTTCCCGTTTGACTATACATGGAAAATGAGCAGGCGATGTGTCGAATCCTTATTTTGTCACATCGCCTGTTCCATATTTAGGCTGAAAAGCCCTAACTTTGTGGAACTGATCAATCATTTTTCATTTACCAAACCAAACCGATATGACCGTAAAAAATTTGTTTCTGCTGTTTCCTGCTGCCGCTCTGGCTTTAGGCGCGGCGGCGCAGAGCCCAGGAATCGAGAATGCCAACACAATCAAAGTGCAACCCCTGAAGGGGACGGACGACCTGAAGAACAAGGCTGTCCACGTAGTCCCCACGAAAAATCAGCTGCAGGCCCTTCAGGACGGCTATATTGCCTTCATCCACTTCGGGCCTAACACTTTCACCCGCCGCGAATGGGGAACCGGCATGGAGGATCCGCGTGTGTTCGACCTCAAGACACTCGACACCGACCAGTGGGTGCGTGCCATGAAGGATGCCGGAATGACGAAGGTGATTTTCACCGCCAAACACCACGACGGTTTCGTGCTCTGGCAGAGCCGTTACACCGACCACGGTATAATGAGCACAGGTTTCCGCGACGGCAAAGGCGATGTGCTCGCCGATCTTGCAAAATCATGCCGTAAATACGGCCTTAAGCTCGGCGTATATCTTTCGCCCGCGGATCTCTATCAGATAGAGAATCCGGAAGGCCTTTACGGAAATCTCAGCAAGAAGACCACCCGCACCATCCCGCGTAAGGTCGAAGGCCGTCCGTTTGCCAACAAAACGACCTTCACGTTCGACGGCATCGACGACTACAACGAATATTTCCTCAATCAGCTTTTTGAGCTTCTGACCGAATACGGCGAGATTGATGAGGTGTGGTTCGACGGCGCCCATCCCAAGCGCAAGGGAGGCCAGACCTACAATTACGCCGCCTGGAAAGAGCTAATCCATAAACTCGCCCCGAATGCCGTGATTTTCGGCCGCGAGGATATCCGCTGGTGCGGCAATGAAGCGGGCGGTACGCGTCCCACGGAGTGGAATGTTGTGGCTTATGACGTGAACCCCGACACGGCGACCGTGTTCCACGACATGACCGATGCCGACCTCGGAAGCCTCGGCGTGCTTGCCAAGGCCCAGTATATGCACTATCAGCCTGCCGAGACAAACACTTCTATCCGCGAAGGTTGGTTCTACCGCGACGACGACAATCAGCGCAGCCGTTCGGCCAACGATGTCTTCGACATGTATGAGCGTGCGGTGGGGGGCAACTCGATATTACTTCTCAATATTCCGCCAAACCGCGAAGGCCGCTTCTCGCAGGTGGATGTCGACGCGCTTGCCGACGCCGGAAAACGCATCCGCGAGACCTATACCACAAATCTTCTCAAAGGCTCGAACCTTCCCGAGGCCGTGACCGACGGAGAAATCACCACTTTCATCGAGGCAGCCGGTCCCGTGGAGATAATCATGCCGAAAGCCGTTACTCTGAACCGATTCATGATTCAGGAACCGGTGTCAGAACGCGGTGAGAGAATAGAAAGTCTCCGTCTGGAGGCTATGGTTGATGGCCGATGGGTTACCGTGGCCGAATGCACCAACGTAGGTTTCAAGCGAATCCTCCGATTTGCCGATGTAACCACCGACCGCCTGCGCGTGACAGTCACCGGCAGCCGCGCCGTGCCGTATATCGCCGAGGTTTCGGCCCATTTCTATGCTGCCAGACCGCCGCAGCTCGAAGCCACCCGCTCTCTCGACGGAATGGTGACTCTCGCTCCGGTTCACGATGATTTCGGCTGGAAAGCCCATGGAGAGAACGCCACTTCTAATCTGAGCGCCGGAATGAAGATACATTATACTCTCGATGGCTCACGTCCCACCGCGGCGTCAGCTGTCTACGAGGCTCCGTTTATGCTCGACAACGGTACGGTGAACGCCGTGGCTATTCTTAACGGCGAGAGCGGGCCCGTGATGAACGCCCGTTTCGGCTATGCCAAAAAAGGCTGGAAAATAACTGCTGACAGCCAGACTGATAAACATGAGGCAGCCAAAGCCGTAGATGCCAATCCGGCTACCTATTGGAAGAGCGCGTCGCTTGACAAATCGGCTGTAACGGTCGATCTCGGCTCCAGAAAGAAAATAAGCGGTTTCATCTACACCCCGCAGAAGGCCGACAGCGAAGGAATGATTTCCGGATGGCAGGTGCTTGTAAGCGACAACGGCAGCAAATGGACCAAAGCCGGCGAATATGAGTTCGGCAATCTCATCAACGACCCCTCGCCCCGCGAGCAGCGCCTTGACAAAGCGGTAAGCGGCCGTTATGTGAAATTCGTTCCGCTGGCTACAGCCGCCGACTCTCCCTGCGCCACCATCGCCGAGCTGGATATTTTCTAAGAAAGAATAAAGCGATAAAAGAGGGGGCTGCGCACCGGTGCGCAGCCCCCTTGCTTTTTGGTTATGGACGGTCAGTTGTTCAGGCAAGGATGGACGGAGCCACGTAAGTGCGGGCGCCGAGTTCCTGGTCGAGCATATAGAGACCCATGCCGTCGTTGCCGATAAGAGTAAACTTGTCGATAAGCTGACGGGCATTTTCCTCTTCCTCCACCTGCTCGTTTACGAACCATGCAAGACGGTCGCGGGTGGCGTAGTCATGTTCTGATTCGGCGAGACCGAAGAGGGAATTTATGAGGGCGGTTACTTTCTGCTCGTGGGCCAGAGTGGCTTTGAAAGCGTCAAGGGGCGATTCCCATGAGGTGGGAACGGCGTCGATGGCCTTGAGCTCCACGCGGCCGCCGCGCTGGTTGATGTAGTTCATGAATATGGTGGCATGAGCCTGTTCTTCCTGGAACTGGATTCTGAACCAGTTGGCGATACCTGTGCGGCCTTCGGCCTCAAAGTGCATGCCCATTGAAAGATAGAGGTAAGCCGACCAGAGTTCGGCGTTGATCTGCTCGTTGAGAGCGTCTTGAATTTTGTTGCTAAGCATGATAAAATATTTGGTTGATAAGAGAGTTATTTTTTACCGGAAGCTTTTTTGCGCTTTTCCTGTTCGCGCAGCAGGGCCTGCTGCTGGCGCTGTGCCTCTTCCAGACGGGCCATGAAACCGCTTTTCTTCTTGGGCTTCTTGGCATTCTTGCGCATTATCTCGCGGACGGTCTCTTCTTTTACCACGTGGCGGAAAATGTAGGTCTGGATTATGGTGATGAGAAGCGAGAGCAGGTAATAGTAGCTCAGGCCGGATGCGTAGTTGTTGAAGAAGAACAGGAACATCAGCGGCATGAGGTAGTTCATCATCTTCATTCCGGGCATGGCGTCGGCGTTGGCCTGGGTCTGCATGTTGATGCGCATGTAGACGATGTTCACCACCGTCATAAGCAGACAGAAGAGGCTTATGTGGTTGCCGAACGTGGATGATATGAAGGGGATGTTGGTGGTCCAGCTTATGATTGCGTCGGGGGCCGAGAGGTCCTTAGCCCAGAGGAACGATTCGCCGCGGAGTTCAATGGCCGAGGGGAAGAAGTTGAACATGGCGATGAGGATAGGCATCTGCAGCAGCATGGGGAGGCAGCCCGACATGGGGTTGGCTCCGGCGCGCGAGTAGAGCGCCATGGTCTCCTGCTGGCGTTTCATGGCATTTTCCTTGCCGGGATACTTCTCGTTGATGGCCTTGATGTCGGGGGCGAGGATGCGCATGCGTGCCTGCGACATGTAGCTCTTGTAGGTGAACGGGAAGAGGATAATCTTTATGAAGATTGTGAGAAGGAAAATTATCAGGCCGTAGCTTGCTATGTATTTGCTCAGGAAGTCAAACACCGGAATTACGATAAGGGTGTTGATCCAGCGGAAAATAGGCCAGCCCAGAGGAATGAGTTTCGTGAAGTGCATGTTCTCGTCGGGGCTCACGGTCTTCTCTATGTCCTTGAGCAGCGGGAACGAGTTGGGGCCGAGGAAGAGAGTGAACGATGCCGGGTTGGCAGCGTTGGCCGAGTATTCGAGCTCGGCGCGGGTGGAGAAGTTCTTGAGGTATTTGGGATTGTTCTCGAGAACGGCGGTTGATACCTCGGCGCCGGTGAAATTGGTGCGCGGGATGATTACCGACGAGAAGAACTGGTTTTTGTAGCCTATCCATTTCACGCGCTCGGAGAGCTGTTTGGTCTCGTCGCCCGATTCCTTGAGATTGTCCACATCGCCGCCCACAAACATATAGTAGAGGGCGGAATTGCGCTCCTCGAACACGCGGCCCAGCTCGTTGCGGGTCATGCGCTGGTCCCAGGTGAAGTCGATTGTTGCCACGCTTGTGGGGATTATGGCGCTCATGCCCTGTTGGAGCAGGTCCATTGTCACCAGATAGCTGTCGGGGTGCAGGGTGTATCGGATGCCCCACACGGCTCCGTCGCCAAGGTCGAGCTGCATGGTTACGGTAGTATCGGTGGTCTCAACCGGCTTGAAGTAGAATTCGCGGGTGTCGAAGCGCTGTGTGGCCGATGTGAGGGTGAATCCGTAGGCGTTTTCGCCTGCGGCCATGGGCTGCACGGCGGCGGAGTCGTAGGTCTGATAGTCTTTCAGCGAGGCTGAGGCTATCATGGCTCCCTTGTTGGAAATCTCGAGGGCCAGTCTGGAGTTCTCGAGACGCACGGTGGTGGAGTCGCCGCTGAGATAGCGGGCGAAACCGCGGTAGCGTGCCGCGTCGGCCATTGCCTTGCGGAAGGCTGCCAGAGCGGTCTGGGCCTCGGCGGGTGTGAGGCCCTTGTAGTCGGCGCTGATTATATCGGCCACGGGCACATTCTTTCCGGCGGCCTTTACGGTTCCGGCGAGTGTGCCTTCGGGCGAGAGAGTCACTTCGGCGCCTGCGGATGCGAGTGTGCGCACACCGCTTACGGAATCAAGCGTTCCGAGAGCCGTCACGGTGCTTTTGATTCCGGCTATTTCCGCGGCGTTCACGGAGTCGACGGTGAGAACGGCCGTCGAGGCGGATTTTTCCTGCTCCGCCATCAGTTGCTCCTGGCGTTCTTTCTCCATTTGGGCGCGCTGTTCGGCGCTGGGCTGGTTGAGCCACATGAAGCCGAAAATCACGGCTCCCATGAGCAGTATGCCCCAGATGGTATTTTTATCCATAGATATTATGTTGATGTGTTATTGATTTATTTCTGTGTGGTTTCGGGTTTGGGTGTGCGCGGGTTATGTTCTTTGCCGTATTCGATGGCGGCTTTCACAAATGAAATGAAGAGAGGGCTGGGCGAGAGCACCGTCGAGGAATATTCCGGATGGTACTGCGTGCCTATCATCCAGCGGCGCGATGGAATCTCCACCACTTCCACCAGATGAGTCTCGGGGTTTTCGCCCACGCATTTCATGCCGGCGTCCTCGAAGCGCGCGCGGAAGTCGCCGTTGAATTCGAAGCGGTGACGGTGACGTTCGGTTATGTCGGTCTTGCCGTAGGCCTTCGCGGCGAGGCTGCCGGGCAGAAGCGAGCAGCGGTAAGCGCCCAGACGCATGGTGCCTCCGAGGTTGGTGATGCTTTTCTGCTCCTCCATGAGGTCGATTACGTTGTAGGGAGTGCCTGGATCCATCTCCGTGGAGTTGGCGCCTTCGAGTCCGAGCACGTTGCGGGCGAACTCTATCACCATGCACTGCATGCCCAGGCATATTCCCAGAGTGGGGATGTCGGCCTCGCGACACCGGCGAATGGCCGTGAACTTGCCTTCGATGCCGCGCTGTCCGAATCCCGGAGCGATTATCACGCCGTCGAGTCCGGCAAGCATTTCTCCGACATTGGCGGGAGTTATTTTCTCGCTGTGGATAAGGCGTATCTTGATGCGGCGGTTGCTGTAGACGGCTGCCTGAAGAAGGGATTCCTCGATGGATTTGTAAGCGTCCTGAAGTTCCACGTATTTTCCTACGATGCCTATCTCTACGGTCTCTTCGGCGCTGTGCATCTTGTCAAGGAACTCGCTCCAGCGCGACATGTCGGGGGCCGGGGCGTCGGTTATGCCCATCAGCCGGAGCACGGTGTCGTCGAGATGCTGCGAGTGCATGGCTATGGGCACCTCGTAGATGGAAGGGAGGTCTACGGACTGCACCACGGCATCGGGCTGCACGTTGCAGAACTGCGCTATCTTGCGGCGCATCGCGGCCGGAATGTCGCATTCGGAGCGGAGCACGAGGATGTCGGGCTGTATGCCCAGATGCTGCAGCTCTTTCACCGAATGCTGGGTGGGCTTGGTTTTAAGCTCTTTCGCTGCCTTGAGGAAAGGAACGTATGTAAGGTGGATACAGAGAGAGTCGCGGCCCAGTTCCCATCGCAGCTGCCTTACGGCCTCGAGGAATGGCAGCGACTCAATGTCGCCCACGGTTCCGCCTATTTCGGTTATCACGAAATCATAGTCGCCCGATTTTCCGAGCAGAAGCATGTTGCGCTTGATTTCGTCGGTGATATGGGGAATGATCTGTACGGTTTTGCCGAGATAGTCGCCGCGGCGCTCCTTGTCTATCACGTTCTGATAGATGCGTCCGGTGGTGATGTTGTTGGCGCGCGTGGTGGGGGTGTTGGTGAAGCGTTCGTAGTGGCCGAGGTCGAGGTCTGTTTCCTGACCGTCAGTGGTCACGTAGCATTCGCCATGCTCGTAGGGGTTGAGCGTGCCGGGGTCGATGTTGATATACGGGTCGAACTTCTGGTTGGTCACTCTGTAGCCGCGGGCTTTCAGCAGATTGGCCAGAGATGCAGCTATTATTCCTTTGCCCAGAGAGGAAACCACGCCTCCGGTAACAAAGATGTACTTTGGATCCACGCGAAATATTTTCTAAAAATTACAATGTGCAAAGGTACAAAATTTTGTGAAACGTCGGTTGCGGCATATAAAAAAATCGCCCTGGAGTTTTTCGGTCAGACATCAGAGTGAAAAAGGCGTAGGATAATTCCGACAACAGAACAGAATTGTGCCAAATTACCGAAAAAATTAACGCCAAATTACCGAAAAATTTCGTGCCAAATTACCGAATTTAAAATTTGATGACATTGTAAATAGAGGACACTTAGTTCTTTGGCGGACCAGATAGATACTGTGCGTATGAAAGAGCCGGCATTCAGGATGATACTGACGGCAACCGGAGAATATGCGTACCGCCGCCCGGAGGACGGAATTTACGTGGTTCCGGTAGGATGTTTAAAACCGTAGTCTTATAAAATGTCGTTCAGGAACGGGCGCTGAGTCAGTGGCGTCCGGGGCGCTGGCCTGAGCCGGAAGAGCCTGTAGAGGGGAGTTCGGAGGGCGTGAGGGTGAAAGGGGGCCGGTTGTTGCCTGTGGAGGGCGTGGAGGGCCGCGATGGCTGTGATGGCTGCGACTGCTGGGGCGGGAGGGCCGGCCCGGGGTTGCCGCCGGGATTGGCACCCGAATTGCCGGGACGCACATTGCCTATGTTGATTACCGGCCCGGGATTGCCGCCGCCGTTCCACTGGGGCGGACGTGAGTGCGGGGGCCGCGGAGCAGGCGACCATGAGGGCGGGTAATAATTGCCGGGATAGCCCCAGTTGCCTGACCATCCCGGGCCTGACAGCGTAGGCCACCAGTTGTTGAATATGCCGTTTCCGTAATAACCGTCGCCATAGTAACCGCCGTCGTAGTAAGGATCGGAGTCGATGGCTGTGCCCCACATCACGTCGCACCCCTGGACCAGAAGTCCCGAGGCCGTGACAGCTGCGGCCGCCATAATCTTTTTCAGGGCATGACGTTTCATAGTCGTAATTTCTTTATGTAATTAAGACGTCGGCGGGGCGGAAAAAGTTTGGCTCCGACACTGTTAAATAAATCTGACACAAAGGCGGGACACCCTTTCGGAAACACTCTTAACATTTTTTTTGAGAGAATCCTGAAGCGTGGTTAAACCAAATCTAACTTTTATAGTCAATTTTTTTGTGAATTAGTTTTAACAGCATGGTTTCCCGGCCGACCGATGGCCCGTGAACCTCGCTCAGATTAAAAATCAAACCAAACCGAACAGATTTATGAGAGGGACAATTACCGCTCTGATGCTTCTTTGCTCCATAGCCGGAGCCCTTGCCGCCAATATCCGGGGCAAGGTGACCGACAATGCGGGCGAACCGATGATGCAGGCTACCGTGAGGCTTCTTGCCGCAAAAGATTCCACGTATATAAATGGTCTGAAAACCAAAAACGACGGCAGCTTCGTGCTTACCGGTGTGAAATCAGGCAAATACATTGTGGAAGCTTCCTATCTTGGCTATAACAATACGTTTGTAGACGTCACGGTTGGCTCCGCCAATGTTAATCTGAAGCCCATAGTGCTCAGTGAGTCGTCAATAATGCTCCAGGAAGTGAGCGTGACGGGCGTGAAGACGCAGATCAAGGTATCGGAGGACACGGTGGAATACAACGCCGACTCATACAAAACGCAGCCCAACGCCGTGGTGGAGGACCTGCTGAAACGCCTGCCCGGCGTGGAGGTGGACTCCGACGGTAAAATCACCGCCAACGGCAAAGAAGTGAGCAAGATTCTCATAGACGGCAAAGAGTTTTTCAGCGACGACCCCAAGGTGGCCTCGAAAAACCTTCCCGTGGAGATGATAGAGAAACTGCAGGTGGTTGACCGCAAGAGCGACCTGGCCCGCCTGACCGGCGTGGACGACGGCGAGGATGAGACCGTGATCAATCTTTCGGTGAAGAAGAATATGAAGAACGGTTATTTCGGAACCATCGAAGGCGGATACGGCACCGATCAGCGCTATCTCGGCACGTTCAACGTAAATAAGTTCTGGGGCGACAACCAGGTGACACTTCTGGGTAATTTCAATAATGTGAACCAGCTCGGCTTCACCGACAGCAACGGCAACCGTTTCCGCCGCTTCGGAGGCACCAACGGCATAAATGTGTCGCAGGCCTTCGGCGTGAACTTCAATGTGGGCAACAAAGAGATATTCCGAGTTGGCGGTGATGTGATGTACAGCCACTCCGACCGCACCTCACTCATGAAACGCGAGCGTCAGTACCTCTTCCCCGACTCCTCCTCATGGTCAACATCCGGACAGGATAACCGCAACCGCGGCCACAATATACGCGCCGACTTCCGCATACAGTGGAATCCCGACTCGTTCAACACTCTCGAAATCCGTCCCAATATCTCCTACAACCTGAGTCATACCGAGAGTCTCGACTCAACGATGCTCCGCGCCGGCGACGCCCTGCGCTCTCCCGTGAACCGCTCGTTCAACACCAACGATTCCAAAGGCCACTCCATAGAATTCGGACTGAATTTCATCTATAATCATAAATTCCGCAGCCGTCCCGGACGATCATTCTCCATTCAGGCACGATATAATCATTCCAACGTGCGCGAGGACGAGACATCCTATTCGCTCAACCGCTTCTTCATGCTCAACGACTCCATCGACCTCTACGACCAGCTGCAGGACAACCACACATGGAGCGACAATGTAAACTCACGCATAAGCTGGACAGAACCGATAGGCGACGTGAAAAACGGCAACTTCCTCACCGCTTCTTACCGCATACAGTACCGCTGGAACAATTCCGACAAAATCGTGGACTATCATCCTGTGATTCCCGGCATTGACGGAGGGATGCCCGAACTCGATTACTCTCAGATACTCTATGCCGACAGCCTGAGCAACCGTTTCCGCAACGATTACTTCAACCAGGACATCCGCCTGGGCTTCAAGCATGTGTCGAAAACTCACAATCTCGACGTGGGTATGTCATTGGTTCCCTCGATGCTCAAGAGCATCAACCTTATCAATGATGCCAAGAACATCCCTTCGCGCTGGGTGTGGAACGTGGCACCATATATGCGCTACCGCTTCAAGATAAGCCGCACCAGCTCGTTTAACGTAGACTACCGCGCGCGCTCCACGCAGCCTTCCGTAACACAGTTGCAGCCGGTCGACGATGTCTCCGACCCTCTCAATATCGTGAGAGGTAATCCGGAGCTGAAACCCACGTTCACCCACAACATGAATGTACGCTATCAGAACTTCAACGCCGAAAGCCAGCGCTCCATAATGGTGATGACCAACTGGAGCCTCACCCAGAATTCCATAGTGTCGCGCACCTCCTACAACAGCCTCACCGGCGGCCGCCTCACCGAATACGTGAACGTAAACGGCGTGTGGAACGGAAACCTGATGGCCATGTACTCGCAGCCGCTGCGCAACAAGGCCTGGCAGGTGAGCCTCCACACATTCAACCGCATATCGCGCACCATGGGCTACAACAACGGAGAGGAAAACCGAAGCACCTCCCTCAATGTAAGCTTCATGCCCTCGATTGCATTCCGTCCGTCCAACCTGGAATTCGAGCTGCGTCCCCGCTACAGCCTCCAGCACACTGTCAACAGCCTGAAATCGAGCGGCAACATGAACGTACACAGCTATGGAGGCTCATTCCACGCTTACTATTATACCCCGATAGGCATAGTCCTTGACTCGGATCTCAACTATTCCGCAACCAAGGGTTACTCCAACGGCTACGATACCCACCAGTGGCTGTGGAATGCATCCATCTCCTATCAGACACTGCGCGACCGCTCGCTCACATTTGCAGTGAAAGCCTACGACCTTCTGCAGCAGCGCAGCAGCATATCACGTTCGGTTACCGCCAACTATATCGACGATACCCGCTACAACAATCTCACCCGTTACTTCATGTTCACGGTGAGCTACCGCTTCAACACCTTCGGCAAGGGCAACCGTCCTTCCGACCGTAACGGATTCGGAGGCCCCGGCGGTCCTGGCGGCGGTCCCGGCAGAGGAGGCCGTCCGCCCCGCTTCTGATGAATGCCGTTCTCTCGGTTGATAAATAATAATGATAGGCTTAAAAAGTCCGTTTCCGCATGCTGAGCCAAGCAAAGGAAACGGACTTTTTTCTATTTGTGCAGAAAAAATTATATTTTTGTCAAAACCAAAATCCATTACAGGAAACGTCACGCCATGAAAGAGAACAATACCACCCCGGAGGCAGCCCCGAAAGCTGCCGGCAATAACAGAAATATTGTGATAACCATAGGCCGCTCGTTCGGTAGCGGCGGCCGCGTGCTCGGCCGCAAGCTGGCCGATGCCTTCGGATTCAGCTATTATGACAAGGAGCTGCTGAGCGAGGCCGCCAAGCGCGCGGGCGTGAGCCGGGAGTTTTTCGAGAAGAGCGACGAACGGTTTCCGTCGTTTTTCAACGGTATTTTCTCGTTTGCCTTCGGCATGAGCCCCACAAGCTATTTCACCGGCCCCACGGCCATAAGCGACGACAGCCTTTATCGCGCCCAGAGCGATTTCATCCACTCGCTTGCCGAAAAGGATTCGTGTGTGATAGTGGGCCGCAGCTCTGATTACGTGCTGCGCGATTTTCCCCGCACCGTCAATATTTTCGTGCATGCTCCGGAGGATGTCTGCGCCCGGCGTATAATGGACCGCGACCCCGACGCTCCGACTCTTGAAAAAGCCCGCGCCAAGGCCGCACGCATCAATAAACTGCGTTCGAACTATTATAATTTCTATACCGACAAGACATGGGGTGCCGCGTCAAGCTACGATCTGACATTCGACACCTCACTTCTGACGATGGACCAGATTGTGGAAGTGGTTGCTCACTACATCAGGCTGCGCTTCCCCGACGCCTTGAAGGCGAAGTGACAAGCATGCTCTGAAGCGCCCAGTTGAGGGCTGCGCTCACGAGCAGTATGCCTGTGAGCAGTACCACCACGGAGTTCATGGTGCGCACGGTGGTGCAGAGAATCACCACACCTGCCCCTATGAGCACTACCGGAATTATATAGAAGCCGAAAGGCATGGCGAACGGTTTGCTGAGCCATGCCATGAGCACAATCTCGTAGATGCCGTAGAGAATCAGCACCGCGGCGAAGAGATAGGCTATCAGCCCCACGAAGAAACCGGGCTGCACCACCATCCACACACCGAAAGCGATGCATCCTATGGATGCGACTACCGACGAGCCGGTGGCGCGGCGGCATTGGGTGCCGTCGCCGCAGTCGCGTTTTTCCACAAATCCGGAAATGAGGTTATAGATGCCCGGAATTATGAACATAAGTCCGACGGCTATTACAATCCACGAAAGGATGTCGAGACGTGAATGCCATACAATCATAAGTATGCCCACCAGCGCTGTAATGAAGATGGTGAGCCAGGAAGTGCTTGAGCGCATAGTTGTAAACGTTAGTTTATACTAATACGCCGTGGAAGCCGGGATTGTTCGGGGAAATCAGGCCAGCAGGGCCAGCATCACGGAATAGAGCAGAATAAGGACGGCCGTCATGCCGAGGAGGGGTGTGAGCGCGGCCCCCGAGCGGCGTCCCATAGCCATGCAGATTCCTCCTGATGCCACCAGATAGACAGCAGGCACAGCGAGTGCCCACGGGGAGATTGCCGCCCAGACGATCCACATCAAGGCCACGGCGGCAAGCGCGTTGGCGGCATAGAGGCCGCGGGAGAGCGTAGGGCCGAGAAGGATGGCGAGGGTGGTCTTGCCAACGGCGCGGTCGTCGGCAGCGTCGCGGTAGTTGTTTACAATCAGCACATTCGCGGTCATCATGCCTATGGCAAGCGATGATGCCGCCACCGTGGCGGTGAAATATCCCGTCTGGAGATAGAAGGTGAGGTTTACGGGCACAATGCCGAAGAACACCACTACGGCCACTTCGCCCAGGGCGTGACGCGACAGCGGGTATGGGCCCGCGCTGTAGGCAAGCGCTCCCAGTGCCGTCACCGCACCGACAATCAGCAGCCACCAGCCTCCGAACGCGATCAGCGACAATCCTATGCAGCAGGCCACGCCGAGAGTGGCGAATGTGGCCACGAGCATGGCGCGCGGAGTGATGTCTCCTTCGGTCACGCCGCGGCGCGGCCCTTCGCGCCCGGGACGGTCGAGACCGTCGCGGTAATCGTAGTATTCATTGGCGAAGTTGGAGGCAATCTGGGCCAGAACGGCGAATGCCAGACACAGCAGCGCCGGCACCAGGCGTGATGCTCCGTAAAGCGAGGCAAGTCCCCAGGCGGCTATCACGCCGGCCACGGATACCGGGAGAGTGCGCAGGCGCATGGCCTCTATCCACGATTTAATTTTCGACGGATGCCTTGCGGGTTCCGCGCTTTCATACGTTTTCATTTATTATTAAACAGGCTCTTGATTTAAGTTGAAACATTTCATTATGGCGCTTCTGATTTCCGCGGCGCCTTTTTCTTCGTTGCGCAGGATTTTTATCACGCTGGCTATGTATTGCTCTTTGGTCTGCAGTCCGCAGAGCTGCGCCACATTGGAAGTGGAGAGCATCGATTTCTGATTGTAGACCCTCAGCACACCCGCATAGTCGCCCGCGGCCACGTAGGAGCGGAACTCGCGGCACAGGTCCTCGTAGAGCCCGCGAGGGTTCACTTCCTGCCAGAGGTCCTGCACATGCTTCTCGAGGGTGTTGATTGAGGTGAAGCGGCCGTCGATGCGGTATTCCACGGTGCGTTTCACGCGGTGGCGCGTATGCTGGAGCGCCTGCTGCTTGAGGTCGGCTGCAAACTGGTTGATGATGGCTTTCTTCACCCGGGCCACAGCGCGCTGTCCGTCGCGGCCGTGGCGTGCGGCCACAGCCATTATCACCTCCTCGAGCATGAGGATGTTTTCCACTTCGGCCACTTCCGGCACCATCACGTTCTTGCGTCGGAGATAGTCAACCTCGTGGGCGTCGCGTCGGTCGCGGTCCACGATTCCCACCGAAACCATGTTGTGGAATGAGTTGAGGTCGTTGAATGTGCGCGTAGCCTCTATCACCTTGTTGCAGCTTCCGAGCGACTGCACGGTATAGTCGCGGAACACCAGGGGATAGAGTTTGGAATCGATGGAGTGAAGTCCGTCGCCCTCGATGAAGAGCACCGGTTTCCGGGAGCCGATCACCGACTGATACACGTCGTCGCCCAGCGGAGTGTTTTCGGGCAGCAGGCTGTAGGTCCAGCGCACGGCGGGGGCGTCGAAATGCTGCACCCATACGGTCATGAAGTTCTGGCGCGAGGAGGCGAAGTCGAGGTCGTGGGTGGTATAGACAAACCGGCAGTCGGGGCGCATGAGCTCCAGGCGGTTCCACACTGACTGCAGTATGGAGGGATTGAGAAACATCTCCGGTGAATCCACCATCACCGTTGCTCCCTCGGGGGCGTAGGCCATTGCTCCGAGATAGTATATCACGGCGCGTTCGCCGGTGGAGAGCCTCAGGGCCGAATATGCGTCGTCCGATTTGTCGCGCTGGAACAGCAGGCTGCCGTTGGCTATGAGTATCTTGTTGTCGGGAAAAATCTCCCGCCAGAGTTCTATCACGGTGTCGAGGCGTGTGGGTCGCAGTTCGGCCGCCGGATCGGTTGCATGGCGCAGCTTATAGTCGAGAAGGTTGAGCATCTCGTCGTGCATCAGCAGGGCTATGAGGCGTTCGAGCTGGGTGGTGGGGGAGTTGTGCGGCATTCCTTTCGCCACGGCGTCGGCGTAAAGAATGTCTATTACGGAACGCGATTTCGTGTAGTCGTCGCGTTCGAAGAGGGCCGCCAGTACCGATATATTCATCACCGGGTCGGTGAGATGGTCGGCGACCCACTGTGCGAAAAGGCTTTTGCCCGCGCCGTTGGCGCCCACTATTAGCAGCGGATTTCCCGAGGTGTCGAGGGTGAGAGTCTGTCCCTGCGGGTCGGGCGGAAGAATAATCGGTTGATGTTTCATGGTATGGCGGTTATGAAGAGGTTAAAAGGTGTCAGAATTCAAATTCCACGGGGCCCTCGCGGAGCACTACGGGAGCGGAGGAGTCGGTGAGGTCTATCACGGCCGATGGCACTGCGGAGCCTGTGCCGGCATCTATCAGCATCTCCACTCCCATTGCTTCCGCGCGGAGCTCGATTTCGCCCGGCTCCGTGATTTCCTCGGGCTGGAGTCCGTCGGAAGGAAGAGAGGTGGTGAGCAGGGGGGTGCCCAGCTCGCGGGCGAGCTCGCGGGCCACGTCGTTGTCGGGGATGCGGATGCCAACCTGCTTGCGCCCTTTGAAAATCTTCGGCATCGAGGGCGATGAGGGTAGGATGAAGGTGAACGGGCCGGGAAGGTAGCGGCGCATGATGGCGAAGGCGCGGTTGTCGATGCGTGCGAATTCGCTTGCCTGGGAGAAATCGTGGCACACAACCGCCAGGGCGTTTTTCTGCGGGTTGAGGCCTTTTATACGGCATAGGGCTTCGGTGGCCTTGCGCGATGTGGCGTCGCAGCCTATGGCATAGAGTGTGTCGGTGGGGTAAATCACCAGTCCGTCGTCGCGCATTGCGTCGACAGCCCGTGAAAGCACGCGGCTGTCAATCGACGTGGGATGTATCTTGAGTGTGTTCATGATTTTTTACGGGTTCATGATTTTCAAAATTAGAAAAAAAATCGGAGCGGCGGAAATCCGTCGCTCCGATTATGTGGGAAGGGGTTATATTTTTTCCGGTTATCCTTACCAGATTATTACGCGTTCCGATTCGGGACGGAACATGGGCTGGCCTTCGGTGATGTTGAAGGCCTCGAAGAAGGGCTGGAGGTTGCGCAGCGTCACGTTCACGCGGTTTTTACCGAGTGAGTGAACGTCGCCCTGGGTGAGGGAGCGCATCTCGGCCTCGCGGATGTTCTGTGCCCAGAGGTTGGCGTAGTTCATGTAGAACACCTGCATGGGGGTGAGACCGTCGATGGTTGCGGTGGCAACGTCGACGCCTTTTTCTTTCTGGGAGTTGAGGAATGCGGTCATTGCCACGCGCAGACCACCCTGGTCGGCGATGTTCTCACCGAGGGTATAGGCGCCGTTGGCGTTAAGTCCGGGAAGAACCTCAACCTGGTTGAACTGCTCCACGAGCTTGTCGGTAAGAGCCTTGAATGCCTCGGCATCCTGGGGTGTCCACCAGTCGGCCATGTTGCCTTTAGCGTCGAAGTGACGGCCCTGGTCGTCGAATCCGTGGGTCATTTCGTGGCCGATTACCACGCCGATGCCGCCATAGTTCTCTGCGTCGGAGCTTTCGGGGTCAAAGAAAGGAGCCTGGAGGATTGCGGCGGGGAACACGATTTCGTTTGCCATGGGGTTGTAGTAGGCGTTGACGGTCTGGGGAGTCATGCCCCACTCGGTGCGGTCAACGGGCTTGCCCCATTTCGAGAGCTGGTCGCGGGTGTGCCACATAGAAACCTCGTGCATGTTCTCGTAGTAGCTCTTTTCGGGGTCGATGTTCATTGTGGTGTAGTCTTTCCACTTGTCGGGATAGCCGATTTTCACGGTGAAGGCATCGAGTTTCTCGTGGGCGCGCGCTTTGGTAGTGTCGCTCATCCATGTGAGGGAGTCGATGTGCTGGCCGAGTGCGGTGCGGAGATTCTCGACGAGGCCCAGCATGTACTGTTTTGACGATTCGGGGAAGTATTTCTCGACGTAGAGCTGGCCCACGGCCTCGCCCATGGCGCTTTCGGTGGCGCCGAGGGCGCGTTTCCATCGGGGACGCTGCTCCTGCACGCCGCTCATCACCTTGTTGAACTCAAACGAGGCGTTGGTGAAGTCGTCGGAGAGGTAGGGAGCCGCGCCGGCCACATATTTCCAGAGATAGTAGTCCTTTAGCTCGCGGTCGGAGAGCGACTGCATGAGAGTATTGGCGCGCGCCATGCTCTTGGGATCGGTTACAATCACGGTGTCGATGGGAGTCTTTATGTCCATCGTCTCTACGAAGAAACGGTCCCAGGGCACTGCGGGATAGTCCTTTTTGAGGGTCTCGAAGGTGCGGGGGTTGTACATGGCCTGGATGTCGCGGCTTTCCTCGCGGGTCTTTGCGTCCTGAGCCATGGCGGTCTCTATTTTCATCACGGTGTTCATGATGCGTGCGGCGGTGTCGGCGCTGAAGCCGGCGTTCTGAAGCTGGTCGGTGATGAGCTTCTTGTAGGCCTCGCGCACTTCGGTGTTGCGCTGGTCGTCCTTGAGGTAGTAGTCGCGGTCACCGAGGCCCATGCTGCCTCCGCCGAGGTACATGGCATATTCATTTGAGTTGACCATGTTCTCCATGGGGCCTGCTCCCATGAACGGGCTGCAGTAATAGGTCTGGAGCCAGAGGAAGAGGTCGGTCATTCCCTCGTGGGGAGTGTTCTCGATTTTCTGGAGGTCGGCCTGGATGGGGGCGGCGCCGTCGTTGTTGCGGCGTGTGGAGTCCATGGCCTGGTTGTAGATGGTCGACACCTTGAATGCCACGGTGCCGGGTTCGGGGTTGGTGGCGGCGAGACCGGTGATGATTTCCTTCACGCGGTTTTCCGATGAGTCGTTAAGTACGTTGAACTGGCCGTAGCGTGAGTATTCGGCTGTGAGAGGATGGGCTTTCTGCCATTTCTCGGTCACGTGTTCGTAGAAGTCGGTTCCGGCGGGGATGCTGTCGTTGACAAGCGATGCGTCGAGGCTCTTGAGATGCTCGGCGCGAGAGCCGGTGCAGGCGGTGATGCCTGCCAGCGTTGCTGCTGTGGCTAATGCCATGAATAGATGTTTATACATTGTGATAATTACTTGGTTGCTGTGTAAATGGTGCAGACTCCGAATGTGAGCGGGAGGGCGCGTGCGTTGGTCCAGCCTGACTGCTCTATGAGGCGGCACATGTCGGCGCCCTGCGGGACGGCCGCTATGCTTTCGGGCAGATAGGAATAGGCGCGTGAGTCACGGCTCACCAGGCGCCCCACGGCGGGGATGATGCAGCGCGTATAGAAGCGGTAGAGCGGCGCGGTGAGGCGTCCGCGGGGAGTGGACAGCTCTATGACGCACAGGCTGCCACCCTTGCGGGCCACGCGGGCCATCTCGCGGTAGCCGGCCGAGAGGTCGGCGAAGTTGCGCACTCCGAAGGCGGCCGTTACGCAGTCCATCTCGCCGTCGGCAAATGGAAGGGCCAGACAGTCGGCAACGCGGAGCTCAATGGCGTCGGAGGCTCCGGCAGCGGCGATTTTGCGGCGTCCCACCTCAATCATGCCCTCGGAAAGATCCACTCCGGTGATTCCGCGCGCGGGGCACAGGCGGCGGTGCAGCTCCAGAGCGAGGTCGGCGGTGCCGGTAGCCACGTCGAGGATACGCTGCGGCCTGTCTGGGGCTATGAGGCTTATGGCCTTGCGGCGCCAGAGGCGGTCGATGCCCAGGGTCATGGCGCGGTTCATGAAATCGTAGGCGGGGGCGATGTTGTCGAACATCGCCTCCACCTGCTGTGATTTTCCGCGGTTGTCGGAGTCGCCGTAGGGGTTTATGTTTTCGCAGTCGGCGTGCATGCGGCGTCTCAGAGCTGTATGTTCTGGAGGCAGTCCAGAACGTTTACGGCTATGCGGTCTTTGAGGTTTGACTCGTCGGCCTTTACAAACGGACGTCCTGTCACGTGCTCGTAAAGCTCGATATAACGGTCGGTAACTGTGGCGATGAACTCGGGTGTCATCTCGGGCACTTTCTGGCCGGGCTTGCCCATGAATCCGTTCTCGATGAGCCATTGGCGCACGAATTCCTTGGAGAGCTGACGCTGGGGCTCGCCTTTGCGGAAGCGCTCCTCGTAGCCGTCGGCGTAGAAATAGCGTGAAGAGTCGGGGGTGTGGATCTCGTCGATGAGATAGATTTTGTCGTTGTGCTTGCCGAACTCATATTTCGTGTCCACGAGAATCAGACCTTTTTCAGCGGCCATCTTGGTGCCGCGTTCGAAGAGGGCGCGGGTGTAGCGTTCCACCACTTCATAGTCGGCGGCGCTCATGATGCCCTGGGCGATTATCTCTTCTTTGGAGATGTTCTCGTCGTGTCCGGCCTCGGCCTTGGTGGTGGGGGTGATGATGGGCTCGGGGAAGCGCTCGTTCTCACGCATTCCGTCGGGGAGCTTCACGCCGCAGAGCTCGCGGCAACCGGCCTGGTATTCGCGCCATGCGCTTCCGGTGAGGTATCCGCGGATAATCATTTCCACGCGGAAGCCCTCGCAGCGGATTCCGACGGCCACCATGGGGTCGGGAGTGGCGAGTTTCCAGTTGGGCACGATGTCGGCGGTGGAGTCGAGGAAGTATGTGGCTATTTCGTTCAGCACCTGACCTTTGTAGGGGATGCCTTCGGGGAGCACGACGTCGAAGGCCGAGATGCGGTCTGTGGCGACCATCACCAGGAGGTCTTCACCTATGGAATAGACGTCGCGTACTTTGCCGTGATACACTCCGGTCTGACCGGGAAAGTGGAAGTCGGTGCTTAACAATGCTTTAGCCATGATAATCTGATTGGATGCAAAGTTGAAAATAATAGTTGTTTGAATTATGGGGCGAAATTACTCAAAAATTTGATATTGACAAAATTAGTGTGACCGGCGTCCGGTTTATCTGTAGCCGGGCTTGCGGCGTCCGGAGCCTTCGTGGCCCGTGAGGTCGTCGCCCAGATCCTGGCGGTAGCGGTCGGCGGCCTCGCTCAGGCGCCGGGCCACTTCGGGATGCTGCGATATGATGTTGTAGCGTTCGCCGGGGTCGCGCCGCATGTCGTAAAGCTCACATTCCTCCACTTTCAGATTGACCATCTTTCCTGGTTTACCGTCGTTGCCGGGCATGCCGTAGCCCAGATAGGGATGGGGGAAGATGAGTTTATAGGTGCCGTCGGTTATGGCCTCGAGGCTGTTGTCCTGATAGTAGAGGGCGAGTTCGCCGCGCACTGGGTCAGTGTCGGGGTTCTCAAGCATGGGAACCATGCTCAGGCCGTCTATCTTATGGGCGGGGAGCGGAGCGCCTGCAAGCGAGGCGAATGTGGGGAGGATGTCAATGTTGGATGCGAGGCTGTTGCACACGGTGCCTTCGGGAATGTGGTCTTTCCAGTAAGCGATGAAGGGCACGCGCAGACCGCCGTTGAATGTGGTGGCCTTGGCCTCGCGCAGTCCGGCGGTGGAGCCGGCATGGTTGCCGTAGGCTATCCACGGGCCGTTGTCGGAGGTGAATATCACCAGTGTGTTGCGGGTGAGGCCCAGCTCCTCGAGCGTCTGCATCACCTCGCCCACGCTCCAGTCGAGTTCCATCATCACGTCGCCATACAGTCCCTGGCCGCTCTTGCCCTTGAACTTGTCGGAGACAGCAAGCGGCACATGAGGCATGGAGTGGGCGAGATAGAGGAAGAACGGCCGGTCTTTGTTCTCGCGGATGAATTCGACGCTCCGGCGTGTATATTCGGTGGTGAGGGGCGACTGGTCGAGGTTGTAGCCAAGCACGGTGTTGCCCTCGTAGGTGGGAAGATCGGGGAAATCCCACTGCGGGTGGAAGGGCCACATGTCGTTGGAGTACGGCAGTCCGTACCAGCGGTCGAAGCCGTGTTGCAGCGGCAGGAATTTCTCGGCGTCGCCAAGGTGCCATTTGCCGAATATGGCTGTGGCGTAATCGCGCTTTTTCAGCACCTCTGCTATGGTTTCCTCAGAGTCGTTTATGCCGTAGGGGCATCCGGGGCTGGGCGCGTGGGCGAAGCCTATGCGGTTGGGGTAACAGCCGGTGAGAAGTCCGGCGCGCGAGGCTCCGCTGATAGGCTGCACGGCATAAAAGTTGGTGAACCGCATGCCCTCTCCGGCCAGACGGTCTATATTTGGTGTCTTGTAGTTGACGGTACCTGTATAGGAGAAGTCGCCGAGTCCGGCATCGTCGAGGTTAATCAGCACAAAGTTTATGTGGTCGGGATTTTTCGCGGGCTGGGGCGCCTTGTCGGGCCGGGCGGCAAGCATTGTGCCGGGAACCAGCGCCGAAACGGCTGCTGTAAGCGGTATGGTTCTGAGATGTTTCATGGAATGAATATGATAATGGTTGAAACGGTTTGACGGATTACTGATACATGTCATGGCCGAACGCCCAGCCGCGGTAGTTGGCGGGCAGCGAGGGTTTCTAATCCTTTAATTTGGTATGGTGTGTAAAATTAGCGAACTTATCGCACACCTCAAAATCCGGGGGCGCTTTCACGCTTGTTGGCGGGAGGGGGGAGGAACGCAGAACAGCGCGGGAACGGCAGAATAACGCAGAACTTAAATCTTTTTTTGATGATGGGAATTGATTAAGTGTTATGAACCGTGTTGAAATGGATATTGTTTAGACGATAAGTATGATTGAAATGTGAAAATCAAATCTTCGGTATGGATAAGATGCCTTACATAGGACTGACGGTGGTTGCACTTGGTTTTATACTGCCGTGGCTTGCGCGGGCCTATTTCTCGTGGCGGGCGATGAAAGATGATGATAATATCTATTCGGCTACCCGCCAGAGTTATATCAAATATCTCAAAATGGTGCGTTGGGTGTTGGTCATTATTGGTTTTATTCTCATGAACTGGTAAGCGTTTCCCCGAAAAGATAAAGTCATTTAAATAGAAACAGCGATGCGCCGGACCGAATGTGGGTTGTAATCGACTTAAATGCTATGATATGGAAGGGTTGGTTTATCTGGGCTTTTCTCTCGCGGTGGCGGGTGCTGTGTTGCCTAAGCTGGGACGGATATATATCAGTTGGCGGGCAATGAAGGGCGACAGAAGGTTTGAGGACCCCGATGTCCGCCGATACTATTTCCTTGAGTTCAGAAAAGCGGGTCTGGGAATGGTGGTGTTAGGGTTCGTTTCCTTTTTCATAGCAGAAATAATGTTCAGATAGGTTAGGAAATAAAAAACAGCGATGCGCCGGACCGGATGGGTGGCACATCGCTGTTTTTATGGGGTGGCTGGCGGGGCGCTATCAGTTGCAGCCGCAGCCTTCGCCGCATTTGCTTTCGCCGGAGCAGTCGCACGAGTCGCCGCAACCGCAGCCTTCGCCGCAGCCGCATCCGCTCTGGGGCTTGAGCTCTTCGGGGGTGGCGTCGCGCACCACGGTGATTTTGCCTTTGAAGCGCACGTCCTTGCCTGCCAGGGGATGGTTGAAGTCCATCACAACGTCGGTGTCGGTAACGTCGACAACCACGCCGTTGATGCGGAATCCGTCCTGGGTCATCATCGGGAGCACGGCGCCTTTCTTGATGACTTCGGGGTCGAATTTGCCGTCGACTTCAAAAATGTCGCGGGGCAGCGTGGCCACCTGCTCGGGGTCGTGGGGACCGAAGGCTTCTTCGGCCGACACTTTCACGTCGAAAGAATCACCGGGCTTGAGGCCGTCGATTGCGTGCTCCAGCGGCACGATCACGCCGGGAGTAACGCCAAACACTATCTTTTCGGGGTCGTCGGCCGAGGTCTGGTGAACGAGCTTGTCGCCGTCAGGAGTCACTTCGTAGAGGTCGTAGCCGAGTTCCACGTATTTTCCGGGTTGAATTGTTTCCATATCGTTCTGTATTTAAGTTTTTATGTAGTTACTAAAGCTATAACAAAAATGGGGCCAAAAAGTGAGGCGGGGACTCAGGCTTCTTCGCGGTGGCGGAGGGAGGTGACGGTGTCGTAGAGATTGAGGGTGGCGTCGGCAAGCTGGTCGAGTACCAGTTCGAAGCCCTCGGCTCCTTCGTAATAGGGGTCGGGCACATGGTCGTAGCGGGAATGGGAGCCGAAGAAGTCGGCCATGGCCATTACGCGTTCCTCGTCGTCGACCGTGGGCGCAAGGCTGCGGAGATTGCGCACGTTGTTGTCGTCCATGCCTATAATTATATCGAAATCCTCGAAGTCGTGCTCGCGTATCTGGCGGCAGCGGTGGGTTAGCTCGAGGCCGCGGCGCCGGGCGTGAGCGCGCATGCGGGGGTCGGCCAGCTGGCCTATGTGGTAGTTCCCGGTGCCGGCAGAGTCGACCTTCCAGCCCTCGGCGGCATTGTGCTCGCTGAGGGTCTCGAGCATTATGGCTTCGGCGGCGGGGCTGCGGCAGATATTGCCCAGGCACACGAAGAGCACTCTCACAGGGGCGTCATCGCTTATGTTCTCTATTATGGGTTTGAGCCGTCTGATTACGGCCGGAGTGGTGATTATCATTGTCTTTCGTTTTTAGAGCTCATGAGATCGCTGGTTATGATGGCTGCGGCGGTCGCTGCGGCATGGCTTGTCCCCAGAAGCTGGCGCATCCGGGAATATCCCTCAAGCTGCGAGGCGCGTCCGGGCGCATCGAAGATTATCTGGCGCAGGTGGCTGTCCACTTCTTCCGGGGTGCAGTGATGAAGCAGCATTTCCGGTATAACCTCCCGGCCTACGATAAGGTTCGGAAGAGTTACATAGGGACATTTGATGAAGTGCTTCATTATATTGTAGCTCAGCCGCGATCCGTTGGCGCGGTAGCAGGCCACCTGCGGCGTCCCGGCCAGGGCACACTCGAGTGTGGCGGTGCCGGAGGTTACAAGGGCGGCGTCGCTGTGGAGCATGAGGTCGAAAGTGGCGCCTTCTAACAGCGGAAGGTTTGTCAGGCTCCTGTAAAACTCCCGGTCAATGCCCGGGGCCACGGCCACCACAGGCTGCATGTCGGGGTGCATGTGGGCCACGGCATCCATCACCGGAAGATTGTTGCGTATCTCTCCGTAGCGGCTTCCGGGGACGATGGCCAGAAGTGCCCTGGAGGGGAGACGGTGCTGACGGCGGAACTCCACGGCGTCAGGGGCCATGGAAATGCGCCGGTTCATTTCCTCTACCGAGGGGTTGCCCACATAGTCCACACGGATTCCGCGCATGGCAAACCACCCCTGTTCGAAGGGAAGGATGGAGAGCAGACGGGTGGCGTAGCGGCGCAGCTTGCGCACGCGGAATTCCTTCCACGCCCATACCTTCGGAAGAATGAAGTAATATACCGGAATACCTCGGCGACGGGCGTAGGCTGCCAGCCGCAGGTTGAAGCTGGGATAGTCTATGAGAATGAGGGCGTCGGGCCGCGAGCTGTCTATGGCCTTGCGCGCCTGGCTGAAGTTGCTCATGATCACGCGGAGATTGCGCAGCACCTCGCTGAATCCCATGAAGGCCATGCGGCGGTAGTCGATCACCGGCTCCTGGCCTGTGGCGGCCGACATGGCGTCGCCGCCGAGGAAGGTGAAGGAGGCGTCGCGGTCGTGCCTGCGCAGCTCCTCTATGAGCATGGCTCCGTGAAGGTCGCCCGAAGCTTCTCCTGCCGAAAAAAAATATTTCATAGCATAAACGGATGTCGAAATTAATGCTTCAAAGTTAGTAAATTTAACGGTAGCTTTAACAGTGGCAGCGCCGCATATTGTCTTTGTGTCGGTTAAAATTACTACTTTTGCAGTCTGAACCATCATCATTCTAACGATTTCATGGGCGACCTTTGGAAAATTCTCAGGAGATTCGTTCCTCCTTATAAAAAATATCTCATCCTCAGCATCCTTTTCAATTTTCTGGCTGCGTTCCTCACCATATTCTCTTTTGCGGTGATAATGCCTATTCTGAGAATGCTCTTCAGAGTGGACACCGGAACTTACGAATACATGGAGATAGGGCGTCATAATTTCACCGACGCGCTGCTGAACAATTTCTATTATTACACGCAGGAGGCCATTGCTCTGTGGGGCCCGTCGACCACACTGGCGCTCCTTGCCGCCACTCTCGTGGTGATGACGGCGCTGAAAACCGGCACCACGTTCCTGAGCAGCTACTTCATAGTGCCGATGCGTTCGGGCATAGTGCGCGACATACGCAATGTGCTTTACGACAAGATTGTGTCGCTTCCAATATCGTTCTTCACTACAGAGCGCAAGGGCGACGTGATGGCCCGCATGAGCGGCGACGTGGCCGAGATCGAGAATTCCATCATGGCATCGCTCGACATGCTTTTCAAGAATCCCGTGCTCATAATAGTGTATCTCGCCACCATGATCATTATCAGCTGGAAGCTTACGCTGTTTGTGCTCATACTGCTTCCGGTGGCCGGATTCGCAATGGGCCGCATTGGCAAGCGGCTGAAACGCACGTCGTTCGAGGGCCAGCAGCAATGGGGCGTGATAATGAGCTATATCGAGGAGACCCTGGGCGGTCTCCGCATAATCAAGGCATTCACCGCCGAGCGCAAGGTCGAGGAGCGGTTCCATGCCGGAACGCAGCGATTCTTCGTGCTGAGCAACCGTGTGGCCCGGCGTCAGGCTCTGGCACATCCCATGAGCGAGTTCCTGGGCACGCTCACCATAGCCATAGTGCTGTGGTTCGGCGGCTCGCTGATACTTTCGGGCGGCTCCACGCTCGACGCCTCCGACTTCATCTATTATATGGTGGTGTTCTACTCCATAATAAACCCGGCCAAGGACCTGTCGAAAGCCATGTACTCTATCCAGAAGGGTCTTGCCTCGATGGAGCGTGTGGACCGCATACTCGGTGCCGAGAATCCCATCACCGATCCGGCTCATCCCCGCGAGATAACCGAGTTCAAGGGCGAGGTGCGCTATCACGACGTGACCTTCTCCTACGACAAGGAGACTCCCGTGGCGCGCAATGTCAGCTTCACCATAGCTCCCGGAGAGACCGTGGCGCTGGTGGGCGCGAGCGGCAGCGGCAAGTCTACGCTGGCCGACCTGCTTCCGCGCTTCTACGATGTGGACGGCGGCAGCATAACGATTGACGGCGTGGATGTGCGCGACATGCGTGTGCACGACCTGCGTTCGCTCATGGGCAATGTGAACCAGGAGGCCATACTATTCAACGACACGTTCTACAACAATATAACCTTCGGCGTGGACCACGCCACGCAGGAGCAGGTGGAGCAGGCCGCGCGCATAGCCAACGCCCACGACTTCATAATGGCATCGGAGGAGGGCTATCAGACCAACATAGGCGACCGTGGCTGCCGACTGTCAGGCGGCCAGCGGCAGCGTATCTCCATTGCGCGCGCCATTCTCAAGAATCCTCCCATTCTGATTCTCGACGAGGCCACGTCGGCTCTCGACAGCGAGAGCGAGCTGCTGGTGCAGCAGGCACTCGAACGTCTGATGAAGGACCGCACCACGCTTGTGATAGCCCACCGGCTTTCTACCATCCAGAATGCCACGCAGATATGCGTGATGCACGAGGGACGCATAGTGGAGCGCGGAACGCACGACGAGCTTCTGGCACTGAACGGTTTCTACAGCCGACTGGTGGAAATGCAGTCGATTAACCATTGATTTATTATTAATAAAGCGCTTAAGCGCCGTTAACATATATGGCGAATCGGCCGTTAACAATTTATTTTTTAGAAAAATTCTGAAAAGTAATATTTGTTGATAAAAATACGGTTTTGGTTCGTTATTGCCTCTATTTTGGATAATTATTAATAATCAGATTTTCAAGGAATTTTATATTGTTAAAAATTTATCTTAATTTTTTTTGAAAATTCAAGGTTAAGTTTTATATTTGTGCCGTTTAAGAAACTCATCTGTATAAAACCAGGAAACATTAATTCAACTAATCACATCCCTGTATACACTTTACAACATGTTAGTGAGGGTTATGTCGCGAGACATGGCCCTCACGCCCTTTTAAAGGGGGTGGAATTTTTAGCTAAAGTAGCTAAGATAGCTATTTTAGCTAAATTAGCTACTTTAGCGGACTCTGAAAAAATAGCCGCCCTCCCGCTGAGCGGGAAGGCGGCTGAAAGTTTATTGTCTCCGGTGAGTTCAGCCTTTGAGGGCATTATGGAGGGCGCTGACCAGAAGTTCGCTAAGAGTGGGGTGTGGATGGATTGTTGTCACGATGTCGGTGGCGGTAAGGCCGTTGGCTATTGCCACACTCATTTCCTGGATGAGGTCGGAGGCGTGGGCACCGCAAATATGGCATCCGAGTAGCTTGCCGCGCTGGCCTACTATTACTTTCACCATTCCGTCAGGCTCGTCCATGGCGAGCGCTTTGCCCGACGAACGGTATATGGCGGTGCCCGTCTTATAGTCCATCTGCAGCTCGGCGCACTGCTGCTCCGTCATACCAACGGAAGCGCATTCAGGCACGGTGAACACGGCCGCAGGCACAGTGAAGAGCTTCGAGGCGAGTCCTAACGCCACGCGTCCCTGCGCTTCGGCGGCATGGGCGAGCATACACAGACCGTTGACATCGCCCACGGCGTACACGCCGGGAATCGAGGTCTGCATTGTCAGCTTGTCGACCTTCAGGAAGCCTCGCTCCGTTTCAGGGTTGAGTTCCATGAGGCCGGGAGGGAGAACGGGACGTCGGCCCACGGCCATAATCACGCTCTGGGCCTCGGCGGTCTTTTCCTTGCCCTTGAAGGTGTAGCTTACGGTGCGTCCCGCGCCGCCGTCGGCTATTGCCGTGACGGCGGCGGAGGTCTGGATTGACACGCCGCGGCGCTTGAGGCTCATGCGCAGGCGTTTCGAAAGGTCGGGGTCGAAACCTGGGAGAATCTCCGGCGCATATTCGAGAACGGTCACGCCGCATCCGCATGCGTTGAGTATGGATGCGAATTCAAGGCCTATCACGCCTCCGCCTATTATCACGGCCGAGGAAGGCAGCTGGGTGGCGGCGAGCATGAAATCACTGTCCACGGCCAGTTCTGCGCCCGGAATGGGAAGTGTGGCCGGACGGGAGCCGGTGGCCACGATGATTTTCGGGGCGGTGAGCGTTTCGGACCCGACTTCAAGGGTATGGGCATCCGTAAACCGGCCCTCTCCCTTTATCACCGTAACGTCGGAGAGCACTCCTTCCACGGCTTCGCGGAGCGAGGCCACCACGGAGTCCTTGCGGGCGGCGGCGCGGGGATAGTCGAGCGTCACCCCTGCCACGTCAACGCCCAGTGCGGCGAAACGCGAGGCCGTGAGCATAGCCTCGGCAGTAGCGGCGAGGCATTTGGTGGGGATGCAGCCCCGGTTGAGGCATGTGCCGCCGAGGTTGTCGCGCTCCACCACCGCCACATTCGCTCCAAGGCTTGCGGCCACGGCGGCCGTGGTGTAGCCGCCCGGTCCGGAGCCGATGATTATGAGGTCGAACTGTTTCACTTTGCTGTAAGGTCTGAGTATTTCACTTTGGGTTCGAGCGCAGCCTGGGTGTCGTCGGGGTGACGCACGGGGGTGTGGTGCGGGGCGTTTATCACCTTTTCAGGCTCTTCGGCAGCCTCGCGTGCAATCTCGCGCATCACCGCTATGAACTCGTCGAGAGTCTCGAGGCTTTCGGTCTCGGTAGGCTCGATCATGAGCGACTCGTGGAAGAGCAGCGGGAAGTAGATGGTGGGAGCGTGGAAACCGTGGTCGAGCAGGCGCTTAGCCACATGGAGGGTGGTGACGCCGGTGGATTTGTCGGCGAGACCGTCGAACACGAATTCGTGCTTGCACACACGGTCGATAGGCAGCTTGTAGAGGTCGCGCAGCGATTCCTTGATATAGTTGGCGTTGAGAGTTGCCAGCGGGCCTGCGAGCTTCAGACCCTCGTTGCCCAGGGAGAGGATATAGGAGAGGGCGCGCAGCTGCACGGCGAAGTTGCCGAGCGTTGCCGATACGGAACCGAGGGCGGTGTCGGGCGCGTCGAGGGCGAAAGTGCCGTCGGGGCGGCGCACCACGCGGGGCGAGGGGAGGAACTGTTCCAGACCCTTGCGCACACCCACCGGGCCGCTGCCGGGGCCTCCGCCGCCGTGGGGCGTGGAGAATGTCTTGTGAAGGTTTATGTGCATCACGTCGAATCCCATGTCGCCGGGACGGGCCACGCCCAGAAGCGGGTTGAGGTTGGCGCCGTCGTAATAGAGCAGTGCGCCGGCCTCATGGACCATGCGGGCTATTTCGGGAATGCCGTGCTCGAAAATGCCGGTGGTGTTGGGGTTTGTCATCATTACTGCGGCCACCTCGTCGGTGAGCAGCGGACGCAGGGCGTCGATGTCAATGGTGCCGTCGGGGAGCGATTTCACTTCCACCACTTTCAGTCCGGCCACGGCGGCGCTGGCGGGGTTGGTGCCGTGGGCCGAGTCGGGGACTATCACTTTTGTGCGCTTTGTGTCGCCGCGGCTCTCGTGGTATGCGCGTATCACCATCAGGCCGGTGAGCTCGCCGTGAGCGCCTGCAAACGGATTGAGGGTGAATTCGCTCATGCCGCCAATCTCGGCGAGGAGCTGCTGGAGGGTGAAATAGGCCTCAAGGGCACCCTGCGCGGTCTCCGCGGGCTGGTAGGGGTGCAGACCGGCCATGGCGGGGTGAGCGGCCATCTCCTCGTTGATTTTGGGATTGTACTTCATGGTACAGGAGCCCAGAGGGTAGAAGCCGTTGTCAACGCCGAAATTGTTGGTCGACATGTTGACGTAGTGTCTTACCAGCGACGGTTCGTCGACCTCGGGAAGAGCCGGCTCGGAGCCGCGCAGGAGCACGTCGGGAAGGGCGGCGGTGGTTTCGGGCACGTCGGTGCGCGGCAGGCTGTAGGCCCGGCGTCCGGGACGCGAGAGCTCGAATATAAGCTTGGAGTATAATTTTCTGTTCATAGCGCTTCGGAATTACATTGACTCGACGATTTTCACAAGCTCGTCCATCTGGGAGCGCGACTGCATTTCGGTGACGGCGATGAGCATGCGGTCCGGCGCGATTTTCACGCCGGGAAGAATTCCGGCGGCCACGCAGCGGGCAATAAACTCGTCGATATCGAAATCGCAGTGCATCACAAACTCGTTGAGGAACGGATCCTCCGGGAACGCGAGGCGCATCTTGCCGGTGGCCTGCAGGCGGTCGGCGAGATAGTGGGCGCCGTGGTAGCCTTTCTCGGCCACTTCCCTCAGGCCTTTGGGACCGAGGGTGGCCATGTAGACGGCGGCGTAGAGCGCCATGAGTCCCTGGTTGGAGCAGATGTTGGATGTGGCTTTGTCGCGGCGTATGTGCTGCTCTCGCGCCTGGAGCGTGAGCACGAATGTGCGCTGTCCGGCATCGTCGGTGGTTGCGCCCACAATTCGGCCGGGGAGCTTGCGCATAAGAGCTTTCGTGCAGCAGATGAAGCCCAGGTAGGGGCCTCCGTAGCTCAGCGGCATGCCGAGCGACTGGCCGTCGCCCACGGCTATGTCGGCGCCCCATTCGCCCGGAGTCTTGATGACGGCGAGGTCGGCCGGAACCGTGTGGATAACAAAGAGGGCCTTGGCCTGATGGCAGAGGTCGGCCCAGCCGGAAAGATCCTCGAGGATGCCGTAGAAGTTGGGGGTGGAGGCTATGACCCCGGCCACGTCGCCTTTGGCGAGCATGTCGGCGAGAGCGTCGCGCGAGGCCACTCCGCCATGATTGGGAATCTCGTCAATGACCACGCCGTGATAGTGGGCGTAGGTCTCTATCACGCGGCGCACGGCGGGATTGAGCGTGGAACTCACGAGCACGCGGTTGCGCTTGCGGGCGGCGGCCACACACATCAGCATGGCCTCGGCGGTGGCGGTGGTGCCGTCGTACATCGAGGCGTTGCTTACGTCCATGCCGGTCATCTCGCACATCATGGTCTGGTATTCGAAGATATACTGGAGCGTGCCCTGCGAGATTTCGGGCTGATAGGGGGTATAGGCGGTGAGGAACTCGGAGCGGGAGAGGATGGTGTTGATTACCGAAGGTGCGTAGTGGTCGTAATATCCGGCGCCGGCGAAGCACACGAGCTGTCTGTTGCGTCGGCCAAGACCGTCGAAGAAATCACGCACCTCTTTCTCGCTCATCTGCGAGGGCACCTGATAGTCGCCGTGGAAACGGAGCTCTTCGGGCACGTCGGCATAGAGGTCGTCGAGCGAGCCGACGCCGCAGCGTTGCAGCATCGCCTTTATGTCGGCCTCGGTGTGGGGGAAATAACGGTGTTGCATGGGTGAGGATGCTGGGTGGTATCAGTGCGATTCCTGTTTGCAGAATTCGGCGTATGCGGCCTCGTCCATAAGGTTGTCGAGCTCGGCGGGGTCGGTCATCTCGACCTTGATGATCCAGCCGTCGGCAAGCGGACTCTGGTTCACGAGGCGGGGATTGTCGAGAAGCACCTCGTTGGACTCCAGTACGGCACCGCTCACGGGAGCGATAAGGTCGCTGGCGGCCTTCACGCTTTCAACAGCGCCGAAGTCTTCGCCGGCGGTCACGTCGTCACCCTGTTCGGGCATGTCGACGAACACCACGTTGCCCAGCGCATGCTGTGCATAGTCAGAAATGCCGATTACGGCCACATTGCCGTCAACCTTTGCGTATTCATGTGTCTTGGAATAATAAATCTTGCTCATAACTTGTATATTTTTAGATGATTATTTCTTATAGCTTTTCTTGTAGAACTTTTTGGCGACCACGCGGGCGGAGATTTCCTTGCGGCGGATGCGCACTTTGACCTCGGTGTCCTTGGCGGCGTAGCGGGCGTCGATGAGGGCCATGGCGATGGAGCGGTCGGTGGAGATGCCGCGGTAGCCGGTGGTTACGTGGCCTATCACGTCGCCTTCGGGCGAGAGCACTTCGTAGCCGTGGCGGGCAATGTTGCGGTCGAGCAGCTCCAGTCCAACTATGCGGCGTTTCAGTCCTTCCTCTTTCTGGCGCAGAAGGGCTTCGCGGCCTATGAACTCAGGTTTGTCGAATTTCACGAAGATACCCAGGCCGGCTTCGAGCGGGGTGATATCGTCGGAAAGCTCGTCGCCGTAGAGGGGGAGGCCCACTTCGAAGCGCAGGGTGTCGCGGCATCCGAGTCCGCAGGGCAGGGCGGCCTTGTTTTTCAGAAGGGTGTCCCAGATCTGCACGGTAATCTCGTGGGAGGCGTAGATTTCAAATCCGTCCTCGCCGGTGTAGCCTGTGCGCGACACCAGAACCGGAGCGCCGTTGAAAGTGTATTCGCCGAAGGTGTAGAAGGTCAGGTCGGCACACGGGATTCCGAGCACATCCACCATCGCCTTTTCGGCTTCGGGGCCCTGGATGGCGAGTTCGCCGGTCTCGTCGCTGAGATTCTCGATGTCGACGTCGAATTTACCGGAATTTCCGGTGACCCACTCCCAGTCCTTGTCGATGTTGGAGGCATTGACCACCAAAAGGTAATGTTCGGGATTGTAGCGGTAGACAAGCAGGTCGTCGACCACACCGCCGGAGGGGTTGAGCATCATGCCGTAGAGAATCTGGCCGTCGGCGGCCTGGGTCATGTCGTTGGTGAAAATGTGGTTCACGAATGCAGTGGCATCCTTTCCGGTGACACGGAACTCCCCCATGTGGCTTACGTCGAACACACCGCACGCCTGGCGCACGGCCTGGTGCTCGGAGATGATGTCGGTGTACTGTATGGGCATATCGAATCCGCCGAAGGGGCTGATGAGGGCGCCCATGGCTTCGTGGCGCGGATAGAGGCAAGTACGTTTATTCTGTTGCATGGTATTATGAGTTTATGTAGTTGTCTGTGGTTACGGATGGCATATCAGTTTTATGAGAGCCTCGGCGGTGAGGCCGGGGATGGTCTGCGAGGGGTCGGTGCCGGCGAGGGCCTCGCGTATCGCGTCGGGTTCGGGCCTGACGCCTCTGAGACGGTCGAGAAGCATGGAGTCGAGGTCGCCGGTCATGAAGAAGTCGCCTGTGAGGTCCACGCGCTCTATCAGTCCGCTGGCGTCGCAGGCCACGGCCACACGGAACTCGCCCGCGCCGTCTATTCTCACGGGCTTCCCGGCGCGTCCGGCGCGTCGGCCGTCAATCCATTCGCGGGTGTAGTATGGGCGCGATGCTTCCTCTATGGCGTACACGTCGTCAGGAGTCAGCGCTATGTCGGGGCCTGAGCAGAGATAGCGGCGCGCATAGTCCTTGAACTGCTCTATGTCCATGGCCGGAAGATGCTCCGAAAGCACTGTGATGCGGCTGCGTACCGAGTCGACACCCTTGGCGTCGAGCTTTACCGACGAAGGGGTTATGGCGGCCATCATGTTGGCCATGTCGGTGTCGAAAAGCATTGTGCCGTGGACTATGCTGCGGCCGGGAATGTGGTAGAATGCGTTGCCGGAGATCTTGCGGCCTCCGATCATGATGTCGTTGCGCGAGGTATCGGAGGCATCGAGGCCGAGCGAGCGGAGCATGCCTGCGACCATCGACGTGTAGCGGGAAAATGTGGTGGTCACGGCATCCGCGTCGGACGTAAGGTAGGAAAACATTATGTTGTCGCGGTCGGCGTAGACGCAGCCTCCGCCGGAGCGGCGGCGGTAGACGTTGATGCCGCGGGAGGCGCAATAACCGGTGTTGACTTCATTGTCCATCACCTGGTTGCGGCCGAAGATTACCGTCGGGTCGACCTGCCACATGAAAAACGCATCGGTTCCGTCGGGGAGTCGGCGCGCCACGTATTCCTCCATTGTGAGATAGAACGGCAGGAGGCGCTGGGTGCTGTCGGGCAGTGTGACGTATCTCATGGCTTATGACTTACTTCCACAAATGTAAGCAATAGTGCGTTGCCGTGCAAATAAAAAGCTCTGACAGGGAATTGGTTTTTGGAGAAAAATGGCTAATTTTGAATGATTATTCCGGGCGCCTGAAAAGGCTTCGGCCATATAGGGAAAAGTAACCATGCTAAACTGATAAACCATGAAGCTTAAAACACCTTGTTTCGCTGCCGCCGTGGCAGGAATCGTTCCTGTGGCGGCTCTGGCCTCGCAGCCCGACGCCAGGCCCAACATCCTGTTTATACTCAGTGACGACCACACTTCGCAGACGTGGGGAATATATGGCGGCCATCTTGCCGACTATGCCCGCACCGACAATATCCAGCGCCTTGCACGCGAGGGAGTGACGCTCGACAACTGTTACTGCACCAACTCCATATCCACGCCGAGCCGCGCCACGATACTCACAGGCCGCTACAGTCACAACAACGGCGTGTACACGCTTTCCGACACTCTCGACACCTCTCTGCCCACCATAGCCAAGACCCTGCAGAACGCCGGCTACCGCACCGCGCTCGTGGGCAAATGGCATCTCGGCTCGCAGCCGCAGGGCTTCGATTATTATTCTGTGTTCCACGACCAGGGGGAATACCGCGACCCCACCTTCCAGGACAGCGACCGTCCGTGGCCGGGCAATATCAATTACGGTATGCGCGTGCGCGGATTCTCCACCGATATCGTCACCGACAAGACCATCGACTGGATAAAGAAGAACAAGGACAGCGGCGAGCCCTTCCTGATGTGCTGTCATTTCAAGGCCACGCATGAGCCGTATGATTTCCCCGAGCGCATGCGCCATCTCTACGACGGCGTGGTGTTTCCCGAACCCGAGAACATGCTTGACAAGGGTCCGGAGACAAACGGCCGCACATTCCGCGGGCAGCCTCTTGAAGAAATAGCGCGCCGCTGGGGGGTGGCTTCGGCCGATCCCGACAAGTGGTGGTGCCGCTACCCCGAACTGCCATTCTCTGTGAAGGGTATGGCTCCGGTGCCCGCGCGCAAGGCCATTTACCAGAAACTCATATGCGACTATCTGCGCTGCGCCGCCACGGTCGATGACAATATAGGCCGTCTGCTTGACGCTCTCGACGAGATGGGCCTTGCCGACAACACCATTGTGGTCTATGTGGCCGACCAGGGTTATTTTCTGGGCGAGCACGGCTTTTTCGACAAACGTATGTTCTACGAGGAGGCCGCCCGCATGCCTTTCGTGATACGCTATCCGCGCGAGATTCCGGCCGGCAAGCGCAATGCCGACCTGATTCAGAACGTGGACTTCGCCGCCACGCTGGCCGACTATGCCGGGGTCGAGCCGCCCGAAGGTTCGCAGGGACGCAGCTTCAGGGCGAATCTGCGCGGCGACACCCCCGACGACTGGCGCAAGAGCATCTATTACCGCTACTGGACGCACCACGACATACGTCCGGCCCACATAGGCGTGCGCACCGACCGCTACAAGCTGATGTTTCTCTACGGCGACCCGCTGACGATGACCGGATCGGACGCCACGCCCACCGAGCCGTCGTGGGAATTCTACGACCTGCAGGCCGACCCGAAAGAGAATCATAACCTCTACGGCGACAAGGCTTACCAGAACGTGATAGACAAGATGAAGAAAGAGATGCTGCGCCTGCGCGAGGCCACCGGCGACACCGACGCCGCCTCGGCGCGGATGCAGTCGATACTCAAGGCCGAGGGCCTGAAATAAGCGTACCCGCTAACAAATACTTAAAACGATATATTTATGAAAAGAACATTGACAGGAGCCATACTTCTGGCCACAGGAGCCTGGAGCCTTATGGCGGCCTCGCCAGAACCGTCGGCAAACTTGCCTTACTGGAAGGATATCCAGACGGTGGAAGTAAACAAAGAGAAGCCGCGCACGGCGTTCACCTCCTTCGATAGCCGCCAGCAGGCGCTCAAGGCCAGGATGGAGGACAGCCCTTATCGCAAGTCGCTAAACGGCGAGTGGGATTTCTACTACGTCGACGGCTATAAAGACCTCCCCGCAGGTATAGAGCAGCCGGGTGCAAACGCCGCCTGGAAGAAGATAAAAGTACCCGGCAACTGGGAAGTGCAGGGCTACGGCACGGCGATCTACACCAACCACGGCTATGAGTTCAAGCCCCGCAATCCGCGTCCGCCGGAATTGCCCGAGGCCAATCCCGTGGGCGTTTACCGCCGCACGTTCGAGGTTCCGGCCGACTGGGACGGACGCGATGTGTACCTGAGCATAGACGGCGCCAAATCCGGTGTCTACGTATATGTGAACGGTAAGGAAGTGGGCTATAACGAGGATTCCAAGAACACCGCGGAGTTCAAGCTCAACAAGTATATCCATCCGGGCGAGAATACCCTCGTGCTGAAGATTTTCCGCTGGAGCACAGGCTCTTATCTCGAGTGCCAGGATTTCTGGCGCATGAGCGGCATAGAGCGCGACGTGTTCCTGTTCTCGCAGCCCGATACGCATATAAGCGACTTCCATGTGGTGTCTACTCTCGACGACACCTACCGCAACGGCGAGTTCCGGCTCGATGTGGACGTGGAGGATGCCTCCAATTCCACCGTGGCCTACGAGCTTGTGGCACCCGACGGCGCTACCGTGGCCTCAGGCGAAGGCAAGGCCCAGGCCGGAAAGGATGTGAAATTCTCGGCCACTGTAAAGGATGTGGCAACCTGGACATCCGAGGCTCCTAATCTCTACCGCCTTCTCATCACGCTTAAAAACGGAGCCGGAGAGGTTACGGAGGTGGTTCCCTACAATGTCGGTTTCCGCCGCTTCGAGATAAAGGAAAACGGCGAAAAGAGCGAGAAAGGAATGCCATACGTGTGCTTCTTTGTCAACGGCCAGCCCATAAAGCTCAAGGGCGTGAATATCCACGAGCACAACCCCGAGACCGGCCACTACATGACCGAGGAACTCATGCGCAAGGACTTCGAGCTGATGAAGCAGAACAACATAAACACCGTGCGCCTCTGCCACTATCCGCAGACCAACAAGTTCTATGACCTCTGCGACGAATACGGACTGTATGTGTATGACGAGGCCAACATCGAAAGCCACGGCATGTACTACGACTTGCGCAAGGGCGGCTCGCTCGGCAACAACCCCGAATGGCTCAAGCCCCACATGTACCGCACCGAAAACATGTATGAGCGCAACAAGAATCATCCTTCGGTGGCCATCTGGTCGCTCGGCAACGAAGCGGGCAACGGCTACAACTTCTACAATACTTACCTCTATCTGAAGGAGAAGGAAAAAGACGGCATGAACCGTCCGGTGAACTACGAGCGCGCCCTCTGGGAATGGAACACCGACATGTATGTGCCGCAGTATGTGAGCGCCGCATGGCTGGAGCAGACGGGCCGTCAGGGCAGTGACCGTCCGATAGTGCCTTCGGAATATTCCCACGCCATGGGCAATTCAAACGGTAATCTCGCCGCACAGTGGAAGGCCATCAACGCCTATCCCAACCTGCAGGGCGGATATATATGGGACTGGGTGGACCAGGGTCTGCTGCAGTTCGATGCCGAGGGACGTCCGTTCTGGGCCTACGGAGGCGACTTCGGCGTGAATATGCCCAGCGACGGCAATTTCCTCTGCAACGGCCTCGTGGCTCCCGACCGCACGCCGCATCCGGCTATGGCCGAAGTGCACTATGCGCTGAGCGATGTCGGCATCACGGCCGTTAACCCGGTACAGGGTCTTTTCGAGGTTAAAAACCGCTTCTATTTCACCAATCTTGACAAATACCGTATAGACTATGTGATAAAGGCCAACGGCCAGACCGTGAGAAAGGGTTCGGAGACAATGGCTCTCGCTCCGCAGGCATCAGGCGAGCTCAAGGTGAACGTGAGCGGCCTTCAGCCCAAACCCGAGACTGAATATTTCATCACTTTCAATGTGGTGACAACGCAGGCCACACCGCTCGTCCCCGCCGGACACGTGATAGCCACCGAGCAGTTCAAGCTCCCCGTGGAGTCGCTGCCCGCCACCGCACATGTGGGAAAGGGAGGCAAGCTTACCGTAGAGGAGTCGGGCAACGACGTGATTGTGAAATCGCCCTCGGTGCAGTTTGTGTTTGACAAGGCAGCGGGCATGGTGACATCGTATAAGATTGGAGGCACCGAATATTTCAAGGACGGCTTCGGCATCCAGCCCAACTTCTGGCGCGCTCCGACCGACAACGACTACGGCAACGGCGCTCCGCTGCGAGAGCAGGTGTGGAAGCAGTCGAGCCGCAATTTCAAGGTGGTCGACGTGACAACCAGGCATGAAGGCAACGACGTGGTGCTTACCGCCGACTATCTGCTTGCCGCCGGTAACCTATATATCGCATCCTACACCATCAGTCCCGACGGACGCGTGAAGGCCGACTATACTTTCAGCTCCACCGACATGGAGGCAGCCCCCGTGGAGGCTTCCGAGGCCGCTCTCACGGCCACATTCACTCCCGGACAGGCAGAGGCCCGTCAGGCAGCGTCGAAGCTGGTGGTTCCGCGTATAGGCGTGCGCTTCCGTCTGCCGGCCGATATGAACCGCGTGGAATACTTCGGCCGCGGGCCCGGCGAGAACTACATTGACCGCAGCGCAGGCAATTTCATAGACCTCTACAAGACTACGGCCGAGGATATGTATACCGGCAATTACGTGCGTCCGCAGGAAAACGGCCACCGCACCGACACCCGCTACGTGAAGCTGCAGCGCAAGAACGGCAAGGGTATCATGGTGAAGGCCGACAATACCATCGGTTTCAACGCCCTGCGCAATTCAGTGGAGGATTTCGATGCCGAGGAGGCGGTGAACCGTCCCCGCCAGTGGAATAATTTCACTCCCGAGGAAGTGGCCAACCACAACGAGGAGTATGCGAAGAACCGCCTGTCGCGCAACACGCATATCAACGACATCACTCCCCGCGATTTCGTGGAGGTGTGCGTGGACATGAAGATGGAAGGCGTGGCCGGCTACGACAGCTGGGGCGACCGTCCGCTGCCGGAGCATACGCTTCCCGCCAACCGCGAGTATAAGTGGGGCTTTACGCTGATTCCGCTGAAATAAATCCCTCTACCCGATGTAAAACAAAATACCGGCAGCATTATTGCGAGTGAGTGTGGTTATGCTTACTTTTGCTGCCGGTAAATCAAAGCTTTGACAAGATATGCTTAACAAAGACCTCAGAGAAAAAATAATAGCGCTGATAAAAAAGGAGGTGGTTCCGGCCGTAGGATGTACGGAGCCGGTGGCCGTGGCGCTTGCCGTGGCCAAGGCGACCGGCCTTCTGGGCTGCGAGCCTGAAAGAATAGAAGCGCGCCTTAGCGGCAATATGCTGAAAAACGCCATGGGCGTGGGTATTCCCGGCACCGGCATGATAGGTCTGCCGATAGCCATGGCGCTCGGCGCTTTGATAGGCGATGCCGAAAAAGGTCTGGAGGTGCTCGCTGACGTGACGCCGGAAGCGGTGGAGCGCGGCAAAGAGTTTATCTCGCGAGGCCGCATAGGAATCGCTCTCGAGCCTGACGCGCCCTCGAAGCTTTACGTGGACATAGTGGTGAAGGCAGGCCCGCGCTCCGCCCGCGCCGTCATCTCGGTGTCGCACACCAATTTCATACGCCTTGAGCGCGATGGAGAGATTCTGCTCAACGTGGCCTCCAAAGGCGATGCCGTGGAGGAATCGGACGAGCTTCCGCTGAATATGGCCATGATTTACGAGTTTGCCACCGAGACACCCGTGGGCGAGCTTGATTTCATACTCGAGGCTAAGCGGCTCAACCAGGCGGCCTCAAAGCTGGCTCTGGAAAACGACTACGGGCACGCACTCGGCGCCACGATAAGAAAGTATGGAATGAAGTTCTACGGCGACACGCCCGTGGAGCACATGATTTCTTATACGTCGGCGGCCTGCGATGCGCGAATGGGTGGAGCCAAGGTAGCCGTGATGTCAAATTCGGGAAGCGGAAATCAGGGCATAACCGCCACCATGCCTGTGGTAAGCTTTGCCGAGGACATGCACGCCGACGAGGAGCATACGGTACGCGCGCTCATTCTGAGCCATCTTACGAGCATATATATCAAGCAGAGCCTGGGACGTCTGTCGGCGCTGTGCGGCTGCGTGGTTGCTTCCACCGGAGCGTCGGGCGCGCTGGTTTACCTGATGGGAGGCGACTATATGCAGATATGTTCTGCCATAAAGAATATGGTGGCCAACCTCACGGGCATGATCTGCGACGGAGCGAAGCCGTCGTGCGCTCTGAAAATCTCATCGGGCGTGACCACAGCAATGATGTCGGCCATGCTTGCCATGAGCGGGAAGTGTGTCACTTCCGCCGAGGGAATTGTGAGCGATGACGTGGACGTTACAATCCATAATCTCACTTCCATAGGCCGCGAGGCAATGACCGAGACTGACCGCCTCGTGTTGAAGATAATGACGTCGAAATAATCTCTGGGAACGGGAGTATAGTCTCGCTGCATAAAACAGATGGTGTGCCGGATTTGTCCGATACACCATCTGTTTTTCGTAGTTATTGCCGTGCGGGGCTTATGACGCAGCCTGTCAGAGCGGACGGGATGGGGGGCCGGTAACGGTCATTTATGGCGGGTCCAGTTTACGAGGTCGGGCGACGAGAAGCAGTCAAGACGGGTCTGCTTCTCATATACGTCGCTGCATGTGGGATATATGAAGTAGCGGTTACCGTAAATCACCGCTTCGGGGTCGGCATACCAAGCGGTATCAATGGGGTTGACGGCACTTGCGGTCATGGAGGCGGCTGAAATGATAGCAGCCGCGGCAATGGGGCGGATTAGGCTCATGAGTTAAAGGCTTTTTGAGTGCTGCCGTTACTCCATGAGTTTGCGGTAGCGGCGGCGGGGAAGGTCTTTGCCGCCGTTGCGGGCGCGCTTGTAGTCTTCGTATTCGGAGTATGTGCCCTGGTAGAATACCACGTTGCCGTCTCCTTCGAATGAGAGGATGTGGGTGCAGATGCGGTCGAGGAACCAGCGGTCATGGCTAACGACCACGGCGCATCCTGCGAAGTCGTCGAGGCCTTCCTCGAGCGCGCGCAGGGTGTTGACGTCAATATCGTTGGTGGGCTCGTCGAGCAGGAGCACGTTGCCTTCCTCTTTCAGCGCCATGGCCAGATGCAGACGGTTGCGCTCGCCGCCGGAGAGCACGCCCACTTTCTTTTCCTGGTCGGCTCCGGTGAAGTTGAAGCGCGAGAGGTATGCGCGGGCGTTGACGTCGCGGCCTCCCATGCGGAAGCTTTCCACGCCTTTTGAAATCACCTCGTAGACGCTCTTTTCGGGCAGGAGATCGTGGTGGGTCTGGTCAACGTAGGCTATCTTCACGGTCTCGCCCACGTCGAATGTGCCGGCGTCGGGAGTCTCCTGGCCCATGATAAGGCGGAAGAGGGTGGTTTTTCCGGCGCCGTTGGGGCCGATAACTCCCACAATGCCGCCCTGAGGCAGGGTGAAGTCGAGATTCTCGAAGAGTTTCTTTTTGCCGAAGGACTTGGTGAGGCCGGAGGCTTCGATTACCTTCTGGCCGAGACGGGGGCCGTTGGGGATGAAGATTTCCAGGCGCTCCTCGCGCTGTTTCTGGTCCTCGTTGAGCATGCGGTCGTAGCTTGACAGACGGGCTTTACCCTTGGCCTGACGTGCTTTCGGGGCCATGCGCACCCATTCGAGCTCACGCTCGAGTGTCTTGCGGCGCTTGCTGGCCTGCTTCTCTTCCATGGCCATGCGTTTGGTCTTCTGGTCGAGCCACGATGAGTAGTTCCCTTTCCATGGAATGCCTTCGCCGCGGTCGAGCTCGAGAATCCATCCTGCCACGTGGTCAAGGAAGTAGCGGTCGTGGGTGATGGCTATTACAGTGCCGGGATATTGCTGCAGGTGCTGTTCGAGCCAGTCGATTGATTCGGCGTCGAGGTGGTTGGTGGGCTCGTCGAGCAGGAGCACGTCGGGCTGCTGAAGAAGCAGACGGCAGAGGGCCACACGACGGCGCTCACCTCCGGAGAGGGTGGTGACGGGCTGGTCGTCGGGCGGACACTGGAGAGCGTCCATGGCGCGCTCCAGGCGGGAGTCGATGTTCCATGCGTCGGCTGCGTCGAGCTTGTCCTGAAGCTCGGCCTGGCGCTGGATGAGGGCGTCCATCTTGTCGGGATCCTCGAGCACCTCGGGATCGCCGAATGCTTCGTTTACCTTGTCGAACTCGGCAAGGAGGTCCATGATGGGCTGCACGCCCTCGCGCACAACCTCGATAACCGTCTTGGAGGGGTCGAGCTTGGGATCCTGCTCAAGATAGCCCACGGAGTAGCCGGGCGACCATACCACTTCGCCCTGATAGCTCTTGTCGATGCCGGCGATGATTTTGAGAAGGGATGATTTACCGGAACCGTTCAGACCGATGATGCCGATCTTGGCTCCGTAGAAGAATGAGAGATAGATGTTTTTCAGAACTTGTTTCTGGGGCGGGTAGGTCTTGCTGACGCCTACCATCGAGAAAATTACTTTTTTGTCGTCGGCCATAGGTCGGAAAAAGTGGTTTTAAGGTTAAAAACGAGGAGGGAACGAAGCGGCTCAGCGCTTGCGCGGGGCATACTTCACGGGATAGTCGCAGCGTGTGCGTCCATCTATAATATTGCGGAGCTTGCTCTTGATGAGCTGCTTGCGTATGGGCGAGATGTGGTCGATGTAGAGGCGCCCCTCGAGGTGGTCGCACTCGTGCTGGACCACACGGGCCAGGAATCCGGATATTTCCTCGGAGCGGGAGTTGCCGTCGAGATCAGTCCAGGAGAGGCGTATGTGTTCCACACGGGGCACGTTTTCCGACAGTCCGGGGAGGCTGAGGCATCCCTCGGCGCGTGAGATGCGGTCGCCGTCGAGCACCTCTATCACGGGGTTGATGAGCTCGAAGCGGCGTCCGGCGCATTCGGGAAAGCTGTCGGCGAGAGGATCGGCGTCAATCACCACCAGCCGTATGTTGCGGCCAATCTGGGGGGCGGCGAGGCCCACACCTTCGCTGGCATACATGGTCTCGAACATGTCGGCCACGAGTTCCCTGAGGCCGGAATCGGCGGTGTCGACGGGCTCGGAGACGTTGCGGAGCACGGGGTGGCCGTAGAGGTATACCGGTAGTTTCATATCAGTCAGTTGAGTTGTATTGCCTGCTTTGCAGGTAGTCGTTGAGAATTATGGTGGCGGCCATGCGGTCCACGGCGTCCTTTGAGCGGCGCTGCATGCGGTGCATGCCGCTGTCGATCATTCCGCGGTGGGCGAGAACGGATGTGAACCGCTCGTCGAAGTATTCCACCGGGATTGAGGGGAATGCGGCCCTGAGGCGACCTATGGCTGGCTTGATGTAGCGCATCGATTCGGAGGGGTTGCCGCGCATGTCCTTGGGGAGACCTACTATTATTCGGTCGACCGGCTCGGTGGCCGTGTATCCGGCTATAAATTTTATGAGTTCAGCCGACGGAACCGTGCAGAGGGCGGTGGCCACGATGCGGAGGGTGTCGGTGACGGCGATGCCACACCGCCGGCGTCCGTAGTCTATGGCCAGAAGTCGTCCCATGCGGGCGGATTATTCGAATGTCATTTCATCGAATCCGGCGGCGTCGAATTCGTCGGGCGTGAATTCGTCGGAGCCGTAGAATTCCTCGTCGATTTCAGGGTCGGCGATGGCTGCGGCTGTCTTGGCGTCGATTTTGGCCTCGAAGTCCTTCATGTCCACAAACTGTGCGGGAGCCTGGCCCATGGAGAGGGTGCAGAGGGGGTCCTGGAGATGCTTTCCGGGCTCGGTGGTTTTCAGCTCCATGAAGAATGCGCGTTCGGTGAGATAGTCGAACACGAAAATCAGGCGCTGGCCTTCGTCCTCGATGAAGTCGCTGATTACTGACTCGTCCATGAGGTAGATGTCCTCCGACGAATCGGAACCCATGTCCTCGAGGGTTATTTCCTTGCCTTTCTCCCAGCCGTTGTCGCAGAGGAAGAATGAGTTCATCTGGCCTTTGTCGTAGCCCACGCAGTCGCAGATGGCATTGCGGAGGCTGAGGAATGTGGCGTCGGCGTCGATGGCTATTTCACGCTTGAAGTTGTCGACTTCGTCGGAAACTATTCTGAATTTGTAAATCATAGTGATATATTGTATAAGGAGATTCTGATATAAGTGTTGCGGGTGCGAAGTTAGTAATTAGACCGCTAATGGTAAATATGTGGAATAACAAATTTACAAGAAAATTGTGGGAAGTGGAGGAGAGAGGGCCAAAAAACAGACGGTATGTCAAAACTGGAATTTTGACATACCGCCGTCAGTGGGGTATGTGACGCTCCGGATGGAGCGGTGGATTGACTGTGTATCAGGCTATGATACCGTGTTTGCGGAACACTTTGCCTATCTTTTCGAGGGCGGTGGTCACCTGGTCGCGGGTGTGTGTGGCCATAAGCGAGAAGCGTATGAGGGTGTCGTGGGGAGCGACAGCCGGGGAAACCACGGGGTTTACGAAGATGCCTTCGTCGAGGAGGTCGCGGGTGATGGCGAATGTCTTGAAGTTGTCGCGGACGAAAAGAGGGATGATGGGAGTGGAGGTGTTGCCGATTTCGATTCCGAGGGCGCGGAAGCCGTCGAGGGCGTAGTGGGTGAGGTCCCAGAGTGCGTCCTGACGCTCAGGCTCGGCCTGCATAATCTCCAGGGCCTTGAGAGCGGCGGCTGTGGAGGCCGGGGTGATGGAGGCGGTGAAGATGTAGGAGCGGGAGTGGTGACGGAGGAAGTTGGTGATTTCCTTGTCGGTGGCTATGAAGCCTCCCAGCGAGGCGAATGATTTGGAGAATGTGCCCATTATGAGGTCAACGTCGTCGGCCACGCCGTAGTGGTGGCATACTCCGCGGCCGCCTTTGCCGAAGACGCCTATTCCGTGGGCTTCGTCGACCATCACGGAGGCGTTGTATTTCTTGGCGAGTTCGGTGATGGTTTTCACGTCGGCCACGTCGCCTTCCATCGAGAAGACGCTGTCGGTGACAATGAGCTTCACTTTGTCGGGGTCGCATTTCTGGAGCTGTTTCTCGAGCGAAGCCATATCGTTGTGGCGGTATTTGAGCGACTGCGAGAACGACAGACGGCGGCCTTCGATAATCGAGGCGTGGTCCTGCTCGTCCCAGAGAATATAGTCCTCACGGCCGGTGAGAGCCGAAACCACTCCGAGATTCACCTCGAATCCGGTGGAATAAATCATTACGTCTTCTTTGCCGATGTATTCGGCAATGGCACGTTCGAGCTTCTTGTGGAGGTCGAGGGTGCCGTTGAGAAACGGCGAGCCGGCGCAGCCGGTGCCGTATTTGCGGGTGGCTTCGATGGCTGCTTCCTTAATGCGGGGGTCGTTGACCAGGCCGGTGTAGCAGTTTGAGCCGAACATCAGGACTTTTTTGCCGTCGATAATCACCTCGGGGTCCTGCTCACTCGAGATGGCGCGGAAATAAGGATAGATTCCGGCTGCTTTGGCTTCCTGCGGCGCGGTGTACTGTGATAATTTAGCTTGTAATAGCTTCATAGGTAATAAAATGGACGTTTATTCCTCTGCTTGGATTTTGGGCGGAACAGACTCCTTCCGTCAATGCAGGCTGCAAAGTTAATAAAAATCGGAAAAACGGCGGGTCAATGTGTTGAAAAAAATGCACATTTTGCGTTTTTTGTGAAGAAAATGTGACGGAAAGCAGCCTCACGGTATCAATTGGGAGAAGAATCGGGGTGATAGCTTACAAAATGACGGCGGCTTCGTTCTGGATATGGCGCTTAGGGTGGGATGGAACGCAGAACGGCGCGGGAACGGCAGAACGGCGCAGAACTGAAATATGGTCAGGGGAGGCGGACGAGGCGGTCCAGGAGGGCGGTGAAGGTGGCGTCGAGGTCGGCGGTTAGGCCGGGATGGGGGCGCGAGGTGCGCAGGCATGCGCTGCGGGCGGCCGTAAGCCAGCGGAAGCGTTCCTCGGGGAGCAGGGCGGCAAGCGGACCGGCCTGAGGCAATCCGTGGGCCACACCGGTGAATGATGCCGTCTGGCGCAGGATGGCGTCGACGTCGGCCGTGGGCCACAGGGCGAGAAGTCGCGCGGTGTCAAGCTCCACGGCGGCTTTTATCCAGCGGCGGCGCTTGCACATCATGAGCAGGCCGATGTTGAGCAGTTCGCCCCGCTCCACATCGGGCATCACGCGTATCACGGCATATTCATATAATAGCTTTTCTTGCATCTATGGCTGATTGGGTGAAAATCCGGGAGTTGGCCAGACGTGTCTGAAGAAATGTGATGTAGCCCTGCTTTATTTCGGCGGCTGACAGACCGAGGTCGGGGCGCGCGGCCCACGCATCGGGCACAAGCTCCACTATTGCGGCGAGAAGATCGGGGGTGAGGCGCTGCCGGATCAGGCTGTCGGCCTCCTGCAGGCGCGAGGCGAGATGCAGCAGGGCGTGGTCCTTGATGTAGGGGAAGGGCGAGAGGGCGGCCTTTTCGGGGTCGGACCACGAATGGTGGAAATAGAGCGAGGCCCCGTGGTCTATGAGCCAGGTCTCGCGTCCGTGCCAAAGGAGCATATTGGTGTTGCGCAGGGTGCGGTCTATGTTGGTCAGGAACGCGTCAGTCCACACTATGCGCGAAGCTGTTTCGGCGTCGATGGTGTTGATATATGGGTCGATGGAGAGCGCTCCTTCCAGGAAATGCATTCCCAGATTGAGGCCGCGGCTTGCCTGCATGAGGTCCTGCACTTCCTCGTCGGGCTCTGTGCGTCCGAAGTCTTCGTCAAGGTCCAGAAACACCAGTTCGGGCACGAGCAGACCCGCCGCACGCGCCACCTCGCCCCCGATTATTTCGGCGGCAAGCACCTTTGGCCCGTGGCCCGAGCCGCGCAGCTTGGCGGCATATCGGAAGCCGTCGTCGGCCTCCACAAGCAGCGGCAGGGAGCCGCCCTCGCGCAGGGGCGCAATGTAGCGTGTCACGGTCTGATGCCTCAGCTGGTCCATTTTCCTGTGGTTGTCCGGCTCTGATTTTCCGGCTCCTAAATATAACGCGAAGTTACTGAATTGGTTTCAATCCCCCGTAAGTTTATGCGGGGAAAATGTAGTAAAGTATATTATCCTGCTGATGATTTTGGCCGGATTAGTTATTGTCGGATTTATTTCTGACCTATTATCTGACCTATTTAGTCCGAGAACTTCCAGTGTCCATTTCTTGGAGAGCCAATACGTTTTATGATTCCTTCGGATTTTAATTTTTCGATATGGAATTGAACGCTGGAGGCTGATATCCCAATCTTTTTTGAAAGTAAAGCTCTTGTTATTTTGGGGTTATCCCGAATTAAAGAGATTAATTTTTCGCGAGTTGACATTTCATTATTCTCGCCATTATTCTCACCAATGTGGCGAGAATTCTTAATTGTTGTCAATGGATAGGTGACTGTTGAAATGAGCATGTCGCTCTCAAAAGTTACGGTCATTCCAGTCAGTTTCTCAATAATTTAACTCAGAGAATATTAACTTTGAGGGTGGATAATGTTGAATAATGTTGAATGTTAAATCACACGACTGGATTTGATAAATGAATATAGGGTTTATGGCTTACTTATGACGGTGGGAGTGGGAGCTGTAAGTTTATGGCGAAAAAATATTGTAAATTTGCTGAGAATTAATCTATGGTAATAACCGATAGATTAGGAGGTAATCACTTTTTTGAAAAAAATAGCTGTTGCGAGGTTAGGAAAATCGGAAGTCGCGGTTTGTATAAGTGTATGATGCCTAAAGAAGACATAGAGCAGATTTTTCGAAGCAACTACAGGGCTATGCTCCTTCTCGCCAACCGTATGGTCCACGACGAGGATGCGGCGCGCGACATTGTACACGATGTCTTTGCCTCGTTGCTTTCAGGAAGAGCCTCCGCAGTCACTCCGTCCTATCTTCTGAGCGGTGTCCATTTCGCCTGTCTGAAATATATCCGCAGTCTGTCGGTCCGCGAGCGTCTCAATAAAATGTATGCCCTTGACCTCAGCGAGATAGAAGATGAGGAATGGCCCGATGAGGAGGCCATCGCACAAATTCATAAAATCGTTGACAGAGACCTCTCGGAGCTTACAAGGCGAATAGTAATGCTCAGGTTCTGTGACCGGTTGACATACAGTGAGATTGCCGAAGAAACGGGTGTCAGTGAGGTCAGTGTCTACAAGCATCTGCATCATGCAATGATTGTGTTACGTCAAAATTTCAATGGAAATGAAAGATAAAACCGACCGACTTTTTGAGGCTTTGGAGAATCCGGCACGTTTCTCCGACGATGAAATCAGGCGGATGCTTGATGATGAGGAGATGCGTGAGCTTTACGGACTGATGAGCAAGACCGCCGATGCGCTGATCGAGACCCGCGAACCCGACATCGATGCCGAATGGGAGCGTTTTACAGCACGATTGCCTCATGCCACTAAACGCGTCGGCCCTCTTCCGCATATCATCAAGCTGTTTACAGGCCGAAAAGTTGCCGCCATACTGACTGTCGGAGTTTCTATTGCCGCGGTAGCCGCCACCGTAGCCGTAACATATTCTCTGGTCAGTCTCAAAACTGAAAAACGGGGGCAAATCGCGGCGGAAACGGCAGTCACCCAGCCGGGACACATTGCAGTTGAGGCTAAAGACTCCGTCGATTCGCAGATTCCGGCTGGAGAGCCTCTGACTGTCATTTTCAAAAACGAATCGTTCGGCAATATGATAAGCCGGATAGCGGACTACTATGGTGCATCGGTGAAGTACAGCAATGAAAACTCCAAAGCCCTGCATCTGTATTTCCAGTGGGACCAGCGGCATCCACTGAGTGAGATTGTGGAGCAGCTAAACAATTTCGAGCAGATTGATCTGAAACTCGCTGACGACACCATAACCGTGAAATAGTCATGAAAAACACTCTGCTTGTCATCATGGCTGCACTATGTGCTGTAATCTCCCATGCTGATACATTCACATACCGGTTCAATCAGACCCTCCTGTCAGAGGCTCTATCGCACATCGCCGAACAGCATCCCGATATCCAGATCAACTTTATCTGTAATGAACTGGATAAATACAAGACGTCAGCTCACATCAATACCGACGATGCCTTTCAGGCGTTGAAGCAAATCATCGGCATGAATCCGGTATCGGTTACAAAGAGTAACGGCCGATATTATATCGAGGCACTCCAGCACGGCAAATTCATCTACCGTGGCCGTGCGGTAGGCGAGGATAACGAGCCGGTGGCTGCAGCAACAGTGATGCTGCTTTCGCCATCCGACTCAACTGTCATAACCTATGGCGTGGCCGATGACCGGGGTGGCTTTTCAATTCCATGTGACCGTCGGGAGGTAATTGCCAAACTCAGTTGTATTGGCTATAAGACCACTTGCCGTCGAAGTGACGGATTTAATCTTGGCAATATCGTTATGCCGATAAATGCCACGCAGTTACAGCAGGTGTCTGTTGAGGGTCAAATGGCAACGGCTTATTCCGACCGCACTGTATATCTTCCTTCATCACGTCAGAAAAATGCTGCACAAAACGCCATAGACCTTTTGCGACAAATGGCTATTCCGCAAATCAACATCAATCTTGTGGACAATGCGGTTACAACACTGAGCGGCCAAAAAGTCACACTCTATATCAACTATACCCCTGCCTTGACAGAAGAGATTGAGGGTATTTTGACTTCAGACGTAAAGCGGGTGGAATATCTCGATTTTCCTACCGATCCGCGCTTTCAAGGCAACGAGCATGTGATTAATTTCATAATGCAGAAATATGAATATGGTGGCTATACAAAAGCAACCGCAAGTGAAAACTTCCTCGTAGGGAAGATGTCAAGCCGGGCTTCGTTATATTCCAAATTTGCGTACAAAAGCATGACATATGATTTATACGTCGGGGCATCAAATCATGATATCAGACATTCCGGCACATCAATCGTTGGAACCTATACTCTTGAAAACGCCGACGGAGAGCCACGTCAGGTAACACGTAAAGAAACATTCGCTAATTCCCATTTCAAGTATAATCAGTATCCTGTAACATTCAGGGCTATATACGATTCTGACAAAGTACAGATAGCCAACACTGTCGGCTTTAACTTCGACCAGTCACCGACGGCTGAAACTTCCGGCACTCTGTCGTACATGCCGCGACAGACCGCAGAATATTCATACAATAGATACGAGCCTTACACCAGCCGCTATATTGTATGGTCAAGCAATTACTATTTTATTTTGCCCCGAAATTTTCACCTGAGTGTTTCGCCCGGCATAAATTACGGACACACCAGCAACAGTTATCGCTATGAGACTACCGGAAACAGTGGCATAATAAATGACTCCAGGGAAAATGTGGGGCAGTTCAGGGGAAGCACCACACTTTACAAAGTGTTCACCGACCGACAAAACGGCTTCTTCCGTGCATATTACGGCTCAACCTCCAATAATGTGAGCTATCTCGGCACATCTCCTTACGACAATGATTTCCTCGATTCCTATGCCGGAGCCGCGCTGGGTTATAACTTATCCAATAAAAAATGGAATATCAGAGCCGATGCCGCCCTGCAATGGGAGAAGAACAAAATCAATTCCCAGTCAGTTTCGGAGATTTATCCTCTTGTGAATGTATCAGCCGGATTTTCACCCTCGCATAAACACTCTTTCAGTGCATTTTTCCATTTCGGGGCGAACTACCCGGGAGCAAGCGAAAAAACACCCAATGTGCTTCAGCAAAACGAGCTGATGTACTATACGGGAAATCCGGCTCTCGGATTGTCGCGGCAGATTACATTCAATCTATCCTACAATTGGATGCCGTCAAACAGGTTTTCCGCGTCGGCTTTTGCTCAATACTTTGGTGAATATAACCTGTATGTGCCTGTTTACAGGCCATACCACGACGGGATGGCTTTGCTTCGCACTTTTGAAACCGACGGCGACTATAACCGGACTCAAATAGGCCTTTCGTTCAACTATAAGTTGCTCAACGGAAATCTGCAACTCGCGGCATCTCCTTCAGTTTCTTTCTATCGTATGACGGGGGAGTTTGATATTACCCGAAGTCCGTTCAACTGTAACGCATCGGCTACGTATTATCTCGGCAACTTCTATTTTCAGGCGTCTTATCAGACAAGGAGCCTGACGGTTCAGGGCAATCGCGGAGTGATTTATAAAGACCTCGATTTCTATCAGATACTTGCAGGGTGGAGCCGGGCAAACTGGAATGTCAGGATAGGCGCGATGAATCTTTTCCGTAGCGACTGGTTGTGTGCCACTAATATCCTGTCTACTACATTGTACTCTGAAACACGCCTTGTCAGTGGCAACAATTTTCATCGCCGTCTGAACCTCTCGGTAACCTACACTTTTGGCTACGGCAAAAAAGTACAGCGCGGTAATGAGGTTGGTGAACAATCCGGTGCAAGTTCCGCAATTATGAAATAATATTGCAGATACCGACATAAACGCAGGGAAATTCTACTTGCTTATCTTTTAATTTAGAAAAGATTAACGTAGAAGTTGGAGGGCATCGAATCACACGACGACATTTAATAAATGAATATAGGTAGTCCATTCTTGGGGTGTGAAGCGTTATATATAGAGCATTTCTGCGGAATTTCGGTAATTTTGCGGAGGTGACGCCAAATGAAAAGAAAAGATGGAATTACTGAGACAACGCATACTTGAGGACGGACGCTGCTATGAGGGCGGCATTCTGAAGGTGGATAGCTTTATCAATCATCAGATGGATCCTGACCTGATGAAGCAGATAGGGGCGGAGTTCGCGCGGATATTCGCCGGAAGCGGCGTGAACAAGATTCTTACCATCGAGGCAAGCGGAATTGCCCCGGCAATAATGACCGGGGCAATGATGCATCTGCCGGTGGTGTTCGTGAAGAAAAAGAAGCCTAAGACTATGGAACGGATGCTTACGAGCACGGTGCATTCGTTTACTAAGGACAGGGACTATACGGTGTGTATCTCGGCCGATTTTCTCACGTCCGGTGACCGGGTGGTGTTCATAGACGATTTTCTGGCCTACGGCAACGCGTCGCTGGGCGTGATCGATCTCTGCCGTCAGGCCGGTGCCACAATCGTGGGGATGGGCTTTATAATCGAGAAGGTGTTTCAGGGCGGAGGCGAGATGCTTGCGTCGAAGGGGATAAGGGTGGAATCGCTTGCGCGGATTGCGTCGCTGGACGACTGTACCATCACACTCGCTGATTGAGAGCCTCCCACCGCCCTTGTAGATTGGGGGAGGGGATAAATTGCAAAAAAAGTGAGGAAACAGTGATGTTTCCATGTGTGGATTTTATATATTTGCACTATCGCAGCTCGTGTAAATACGCTGAGGCGTAGATTGTTGCAATTAGTAAAATTGTCAAAGCGAATAGTAATAAAATCCAAGTATAATGAAGAATTTTTTTATTTGTGCAGTGGCCGCGCTGCTCTTTTCGGGGGTGGTTTGGGCTGACAATCCCGTGTCGGCCGGGAGCAAAGGCCGGCGAGAGTTTAACGACGGCTGGAAATTCAAGCGTTACGGTCTGCAGGCCGACGGCGGCCGGATAGAAGAGCCGTCACAGCCTGAGACGCCAACAGAGGCCGGAGGCTGGCGCAGTGTGGCGATTCCTCACGATTTTGCCATAGAAGGGCCGTTCAGGATGGACCTTGCCGGAAACACGGGACGTCTCCCTTACAAAGGCATAGGACATTACAGCAAGAATTTCTTCGTGGCGAAGGATAAGGCCGGAAAGAAGATTTATGTGGATTTCGACGGCGTGATGGCCAATGCCGAAGTGTATGTCAACGGCCAGCGGGCCGGCGGCTGGCCTTACGGATACGCGTCGTTCAGAACCGATATCACTCCGTTTGTGAAATTCGGGGCCGAAAACCGCATTGACGTGCGCACCGATACCGAGCACTGGGACTCGCGCTGGTATCCCGGAGCGGGCATCTACCGCAATGTGTGGATAACGGAGAGCGCTCCGCTTCATGTGGATTACAACGGCATTAACATCACGGCCACGGATTTCAGCTCCGATATGAAGCGGGCCACGGTGAATGTGGACGTGGCGTTGCGCAACACAGCCGCCGACCGCCGCAAGGCGACGGTGGATGTGGCGGTTTACGAACTCGATTCGCTTGACCGCATAGGCAAGCGCGTCTACAATCTCGGCGCGCGCACCGTGGACGTGGGCGGCGATACGGTGGCCGACCTGAAGATTTCTAAGCCGATTTCTGACTTCAGGCTGTGGAATCCCGGAGCGCCGGCACGGTATATGGCTGAAGTGACAGTGAAGTCGGGCCGCGACAGCGACGTATATCTCCAGCCGTTCGGCATAAGGAAAATCGAGGTGTCGCGCGAGGGTTTCTTCATCAACGGAAAACGCACGGAGATAAAAGGCGTGTGCCAGCACCACGACCTCGGCGCACTCGGCGCGGCTCTGAACGTGTCAGCGCTGAGACGTCAGCTCGAGATGCTCCGCGATATGGGTTGCAACGCCATCCGCACCTCCCACAATCCTCCCGCTCCCGAACTGCTCGAACTTGCCGACAAAATGGGCCTGTTAGTGCAGGACGAAGCCTTCGACGCATGGCGCAACGGCAAGCGCAAGTGGGACTACAACAAGCTGTTCGAGCGCTGGCACAGGGCCGATCTGGAAGCCTTTGTGAAGCGCGACCGTAATCATCCGTCGGTGGTGATGTGGTCAATCGGCAACGAGGTGATGGAGCAGCGCGACAGCGCCCTTACCGCCCACCTGGCCGGGATAGTGCGCAGCCTCGACACCACGCGCCCCGTGACCGAGGGGTATAACGACCCCGACGGCGGACGCGATGCGGGAGCCGCGCAGGCACTCGACATAATGGGCGTGAACTACTTCTTCGGCCAGCAGGGGAGGTGGGACGCCGATCCGCGCTACGCCGCGATGCCTACCCACGGCAGCGAGACATCGTCGTGCCTGAGCACGCGCGGATTCTATCTGCCCGACGGCGAGGCCTACCGTGACTTCCAGATATCATCCTACGACTTCTATTCGCCGGGATGGGGATGCAGCCCCGACACGCAGTTCCGCACCAACGCGCAGTATCCTCATCTGCTGGGAGAATTCGTGTGGACCGGCTTCGACTATCTGGGCGAACCCACCCCTTTTAACTCTGACGACACCAATCTTCTCAACTTCCGCAACGACCCTGAGAAGAAAGCCGAACTTGAGGCCGAGCTGCGCCGTCTGGAGGAGTCGCAGCCGCCGTCGCGCAGCAGTTATTTCGGAATAATTGACCTTGCCGGATTCCCCAAGGACCGTTATTATATCTATCAGAGTCACTGGCGTCCCGAGCTGCCCATGGCCCACATACTCCCGCACTGGAACTGGCCGGGTCGCGAGGGTGGCAACGTGCCCGTTCACGTGTATACTTCGGGCGACGAGGCCGAACTGTTTGTAAACGGCCGCAGCCAGGGTCGCCGGGCCAAGCGTCCGGGCGAGGATTTCCGCCTGGTATGGGACTCGGTGACCTACGTTCCCGGAACAGTGGAGGTGGTGGCTTACCGCGGGGGCAAGGAATGGGCCCGCGATACCGTCAGGACAGCCGGTAAGCCCGCATATCTCCAGCTCAGTTCCTACAGCGACAGTTTCGGAGGCAAGGAATATGCTTTCGTAACGATAGCCGTGAAAGACCGAAACGGTGTCACGGTTCCCGACGCGGCCAACCCGATTGAGGTGACGGTGAGCGGCGGAGGCCGCGTTGTGGCCACCGACAGCGGTGACCCCACATCGTTCGAACCCTTCCAGTGCAACCGCAAGAAGGCTTTTAACGGACTTTGTCTTGCCATAATAGCCGCCGACGGAAAGCCCGGTGCGGAATATCGGGTGACGGCCTCGGCTCCCGGACTGAAACCGGGCCGGCTCACACTGAAAATCAAATGAGTTTGAAAGGGTAGTCTGAAGCAAATCCTGATATGTATCATAAGGGCGGCGGAGCGATTCGTCGCCCTTATGTTTAATTTTGTTAAATAAAAAGAGCTTTTTAGAAGCTTTTAACGATAGTATGCCTATATTTGTAATAGCATACTCGGACGGCATTTCGAGGGGGCCGTGTGTAGGTTCCAGAATAGAAACTGTATCGTAAATCTATACCAATTCCTGAAATATGGGAAGACTGAAAGTCGGAATAATAGGATTAGGACGAATGGGCGGCTTTTTCTTGAACTCGTTCAAAAAAAGCGACAGATGGGAAGTGTCGGCCATCTGCGAGACCAACGAGGGCGCCCATGAGGGGATAAGGGCCCGTGCGCCGCAGGCGCGCATAGTGACCGACGAAGATCGGATTTTTGAGGATCCGGAAATCTCGGCCGTGGTGCTTTCGGCGCTGGCTGACTCACGGCTGAGCCAGATAAGAAAAGCTGTAAAATACGGCAAGCATATCATATCGGAAAAGCCGATAGCCGACACTGTGGAAAATGAATGGGCGGCGGTCGAGGCCGTGGAAAACGCCCCGATAATGTCGGCAGTCAACCTCTATATACGCAATTCGTGGTATCTCAATAAGCTCAAGGAGACCATAGATTCCGGTGAGCTCGGCGAACTTGCCGTGATACGCATCTGCCACATGACTCCGGGCCTTTCGCCCGGTGAGGGCCATGAGGCCGAGGGCCCGGCTTTTCATGACTGTGGCATGCACTATGTGGATGCGGCGCGGTGGTTGGCCGGATCGGAATACAAAACCGTGAGGGCACAGGCCGTGAGAATGTGGGCTTATAAAGACCCGTGGTGGCTGCAATGCCAGGGCACGTTTGAAAACGGAGTGGTGTTTGACATAACGCAGAGCCACGCCTACGGCCAGCTGTCGGCCAAGCAGACCCACAACTCATATATGGATATAATAGGCTCGAAAGGTATCGCGCGGATGAGCCACGATTTCAAGACGGCCATAGTGGAGATTCACGGCGAAACAAAAACCGAGTGGATCGAAAAGCCATACGGAGGCAAAAATATAGATACTCTTATAGAGCTTATGGCGGACTCGATAGAGAGCGGCCTCCGCGACAGCCGCATGCCTGCGTTCCGTGATTCGGCCGTGGCTTCGGAATTTGCATGGAAATGTCTGGCCGACGCGGCTACTCATGATATGCCCGTGAAAGGAACTCCCGAAGAACTTGAACGCATCCACGAGCGGCGCCGCACCATGACCGACGGCTACGGACTGCTCCACAAACAGACTACACGATAAACGGGTGCCGTTTCTCAGGATTCAAAGGAAACTGCTTCCCGCTAAAAACTATAATTCAAATACATATAAATATACCAATCATGATGCAACCGCTTTTATTCATAGGAAATCTTGGCATGGGTGAACTCCTTATAATATGCCTTATAGTGCTGCTGCTTTTCGGCGGCAAGAAAATCCCCGAACTGATGCGCGGCCTCGGTAAGGGCGTGAGGAGTTTCAAGGAGGGTGTCAACAATATCGAGCGCGATATCGACAACTGTGCCGAAGATCCCAAAAAATAATTATGAGGGTGTGCCATAACGGCTCATCCTTGACATTCTGCCGTACTGTATGGCTCAGGCCATGAGAAACTATTTACCAATCATTTTATATTAAAGCGAAATTATGTCAGAAGAAATTTCGAGAAGACAATTCCTTAAATCAGGTGCCATGTCGGCTCTCGGACTCATGGTTGTTCCGAGTTCCGTACTGGGCAAGGCTTTCGGGCATGTGGCTCCGAGCGACAAACTCAACATTGCCGTTGTGGGAATAGGCGGTATGGGTCATGCCAACATCAACGCCGTAAAGGAAACCGAAAACATCGTGGCTCTCTGCGATGTGAACTGGAACTATGCCAAAGGTGTGTTCGATGAGTTCCCCAAAGCAAAGCGTTACTGGGATTACCGCAAGATGTTCGACGAGATGGGCCCGGAAATCGACGCCGTTATCGTGGCCACTCCCGACCATACCCATGCGATAATAGCCGCCGACGCCATGACTATGGGCAAACATGTGTTTGTTCAGAAGCCTCTGACCCATTCGGTGTATGAATCGCGTCTGCTCACCAAGCTGGCCGAGACTACCGGCGTAGCCACCCAGATGGGCAACCAGGGCGCGTCGTGGGAAGGCACGAATCTTGTGTGTGACTGGATCTGGAACGGCGAGATAGGCGACGTTACCCTCGTGGAGTGCGCTACCGACCGTCCCATCTGGCCGCAGGGCCTGAATATCCCTGAAAAGGTTGACAAGGTGCCCAAGTATCTTGACTGGGACCTCTTCACCGGCCCCGCCAAAATGAATCCATATAACGAAATATACCAGCCGTGGAACTGGCGCGGATGGTGGGACTACGGCACCGGCGCTCTCGGCGACATGGCCTGCCATATCCTCCATCAGCCGTTCAAGGCTCTGAATCTGAAATATCCAATCAAGGCCGAAGGGTCGTCGACGCTGCTTCTGAGCGCATGCGCGCCGCAGGCCCAGCACGTGAAGCTCACATTCCCCGCCCGCGACAACATGGCCAAGGTCGCCATGCCAGAAGTGGAGGTGCACTGGTATGACGGCGGTCTGCTTCCCGACCGTCCCGCAGGATTCCCCCAGGGAAAAGCTCTCATGCCCGCCAACGGCGGCCTCACCATATTCCACGGCACCAAGGATACGCTTATATGCGGATGCTACGGCACCGAGCCATTCCTGCTGTCGGGGCGCACGCCGAATGCTCCCAAGGTTGCACGCCGCGTGCCCACATCGCATGAGATGGACTGGGTGCGTGCCTGCAAGGAAAGCAAGGAAAACCGCGTGAAATGTAATTCGGACTTCTCGGAGGCCGGCCCGTTCAATGAAATGGTTGCGATGGGTGTGCTCGCGGTGCGTCTGCAGGGCCTCAACAAGACTCTGGAATGGGACGGCGAGAACATGTGTTTCACCAATATCGGCGACAACGAGCAGATAAAGACCGTGATCAAAGACGGATTCAAGATTCATAACGGACATCCCACATTTGACAAGACATGGACCGATCCAGTGAACGCCCGCGAGTTTGCCGCCGAACTTATCAAACACAACTACCGCGACGGCTGGAAACTTCCCGACATGCCCGCATAACCGAAATCATTTTCAATTCTAAAATAAATCATGCCAATCATGAAAAAAATTGTTATTCTCGCAGCAGGCGTCATCGCAATGATGGCTTCCTGCACAAGCAAAAATGCCAACAGCAACGCGGCCGCAGAGGCTGCCGACAGTGTTGCCGCCGAGGCAACCGGCCTTGCGCAGTATCCTGTGGATGAAGAAGGCTACTATGTGATTTTCAACGGTAAGGATCTTAACGGCTGGCGCGGATACGGACGCGACACCATACCTTCGCGCTGGACGGTAGAGGACGGCGCCATCAAATTCACCGGCGCAGGCGGCGGCGAGGCTCAGCCTGCCGACGGCGGCGACATTATCTTCGGCGAAAAGCTCAAGAACTTCGAACTCGAACTCGAGTGGAAGGTTTCGAAGGGTGGCAATTCAGGTATATTCTACCTTGCCCAGGAGGCTTATTCAGAAAATGAGGACGGCGCCAAAACACTCGAGCCCATCTATATCTCGGCTCCCGAATATCAGGTGCTTGACAATGCCAATCATCCCGATGCCAAGCTCGGTGTGGACGGTAACCGCATGTCGGCTTCCCTCTACGACATGATTCCTGCCAAACCCCAGAACCAGAAGCCTTACGGCGAATGGAACAAGGCGAAGATTCTTGTGTATAAGGGCACGGTGGTTCACGGCCAGAACGGAGAGAACGTGGTTGAATACCATCTCTGGACTCCCCAGTGGACTGAAATGCTCCAGAAGAGCAAGTTCAGCGAGGAGAAATGGCCCGCAGCCTTCGCTCTGCTCAACAACTGCGGCGGCGAGAATCATGAGGGTTATATCGGATTCCAGGATCATGGCGACGACGTGTGGTTCCGCAATATCCGTGTTAAGCCTCTCGACTGATAGGTTCTGAACAGAATATACGAGGGTGTTGCAAAAACGACAAGATATTATTGTCGGCGGATGCACGCTCGTGCATCCCTGCAATCAGAACGGAAACCGGGTTTTGCAACACCCTCTTATTGTAACTCAATGATATTATGAACTTAAAAAATATCCTTGCCTTGGCAGTGACAGCCGCAGTGGCCCTGACATCGTGTGACGGCCACAAAAACGAGACTCCCGTGCAGGACAAGAAGGAAATAGGCCTGCAGCTTTATTCGGTTCGCCAGCTTCTGGAGGAGGGCGCGCCTTACGCAGATAATCTTCCCGCGCTCCTCGACACCCTCGGCAAGATGGGCTACACCCAGGTGGAGGCCGCATCCTATAATGCCGAGAACAGAACTTTCTATGGCCTCACTCCCGAGGCTTATGCCAAGGCTGCCGCCGATGCGGGCATAAAGGCGCTGTCGTCGCACACCGGGCGCACACTCAATGCCGATGAACTCAAAAGCGGTGACCTCACCGATTTCTATGCATGGTGGGACAAGGCCGTGGCCGACCACAAGGCTGCCGGCATGAGCTATATCGTGGTGCCCTGGATGGGCGTGCCGGAGAGTCTGGCAGATCTTCAGAAACAGTGCGACGCTCTGAGCGAGGTGGGACGCCGTGCCGCCGCGCAGGGCGTGAAAATCGGTTACCACAACCACTCCCATGAGTTCACAAAGGTTGAGGACGTGCCGATGCTTGACTATATGATTGAACATACCGACCCTGAGGCCGTGCTTTTCGAGATGGACGTGTACTGGACCATGATGGCCCAGGCAAGCCCTGTGGATTATTTCAAGAAATATCCCGGCCGTTTCAAGCTGCTGCATATAAAGGACCGCCGCGAAATCGGACAGAGCGGAATGGTGGGTTTTGACGCCATTTTCAATAATGCCGACACCGCAGGTATGGAAAATTATTTTGTGGAGATAGAAGAGTATACCGACGGGGCTGAAAAAGGCGCCGCTGAAAGCGCTGCATATCTCATCGCCGCCCCGTTTGTGAAAGCATCGTATTCCGCAGAATAAAATGCGCGATATTTACGTTTGATAAGAGGGTGTTGCGGGACGATAGTCCAAAGTCTACAACACCCTCATTAAAAACACTATCTGTATGTCCGGTTCGGAAGGAAAAATGACATTCTGGTCGCATCTGGAGGCTTTGCGCTGGGTGCTGATGCGCGTTGTACTTGTGTATTTTTTGCTCGTGGCAGTATGCTTTGCGGCCATGCCCCATATATTCAATTCGTTTATACTCGGCCCGACATCGTCGGACTTCATTCTCTATCAGTGGCTCAACGGGCTGCATGGCGACGGGGTGTTTTTCCCGGATTTCAGTGCCGACTTCAAGATTAATCTCATAAATGTGAAGCTTGCCTCACAGTTCTTAACGCATATAAGCACGTCGTTCTGCCTGGCATTTCTGCTTGGGTTTCCCTACATGATAGGGGAGCTGTGGATGTTCGTGCGCCCGGGGCTTTATGAGAACGAGCGCAAATCGGTGTTCGCCCTTTTTGCTTTCGGAGTACCGATGTTTTATCTGGGATGCGCCGTGGGTTATCTGATAGTGTTCCCGTTTACATTCCGCTTCCTTGCCCAGTATGAGCTGAGTTCCGACATAACCAACATGATATCACTGAGCTCGTATATTGACAACTTTCTGATGCTCGTGTTTGTGATGGGAGTGGTGTTCGAACTGCCGTTTATCACGTGGATACTGTCGAAACTCGGGATTGTCACCTCGGATTTCCTTAAAAAATTCCGCCGTCAGGCGGTGGTGGTGCTTCTGGTTCTGGCGGCATTCATTACCCCTACGGGCGATCCGTTCACCCTCACTGTGGTTTTCGCCCCGCTGTATCTGCTCTATGAAATGAGCATTCTCCTGGCGTATAAGAAACGCGAGCCGCAGGACGACACCGCCTCGATTCTCTCGGCTCTGGACCGCGACTGAGGAATGCCGCGACGATTTGCATAGCCCCTAATTGTAGGGCTGCTCCATGGAGCAGCCGAGGTTACGATTTTGATTGTCAACGGATGCACGAGCGTGCATCCCTGCAATTTAGGTGGTAATTTGAGTGTTTAGGCACCCTCCTTTTCTGTTTAATATTAAGCGCAGGATGCGTGAATTATGTACAACCGGCTGCGTCAGCTGCCGGAAAAAAGGTCGCGCCCATACCTGCGAGGCAAGCTGCGGAGCCTGCGCGCCTTGCCAGTTGCGTAAGCTTGTGATTGCCTGATGACGTCCCATGCTTACGCGATATGTGAGGCGCGCTTTCTCCCAAGCTTGCCTCACACAATACACACGAACTCCTTTCCCGGCAGCTGACGCAGCCGGTTTTTACAGAAATCGCGCATCCTGCGCTTTTTTTCTTATCGATAAAAATAAATCTAATCAACAGTAAATTTATTCAATAGTAAATCGGTGATTAACTTCAGCGGTCAGCTTTTGTGGCTGTTTTTTACACGGCCGACTTCTTTTATGGTAATTTCACATTGGAGATACTTCTTTTACGACGTTGCCGAATATAAATTACTTGTTAAGGCATTTTAGGGCATTGGATGTATTTGATGGGGCTTTCTTCCTGATGATATGAAAAATAGATGAAAAAATGGGGGCGGAAATATTTGGCAGTTAGAAAATTAAATAGTAATTTTGCAACGATTTTAGGCGCGCTTTGCAGGCACGCTCCGGCTAATCGGCTGATTGGCAGGGGAATAGTGGGCTTGCGGGTGAGCCGAAAGTCATACCGAAGAGAAATAATAACACCATTAATAAACGAAACGTAAAACAAAAGAACTAAGATGCCTACTATTCAGCAATTAGTAAGAAAAGGACGTGTAGCTCTTGAAGATAAGAGTAAGTCGCCGGCTCTGGACTCATGTCCTCAGCGTCGCGGCGTATGTGTGCGCGTTTACACCACTACCCCCAAAAAGCCTAATTCGGCAATGCGTAAGGTTGCCCGCGTGCGCCTGACCAACGGTAAGGAAGTAAACTCCTACATACCCGGCGAAGGCCACACTCTTCAGGAGCACTCGATAGTGCTTGTTCGCGGCGGTCGTGTAAAAGACCTTCCCGGTGTGCGCTATCACATAGTTCGCGGCACTCTGGACACCAGCGGCGTTAAGGACCGCACCCAGCGTCGCTCGAAATATGGAGCCAAACGTCCGAAAGCCGCCAAGAAGTAATAATCGCAAAGAAGGAACATCGGTTCCCGCGATAAACACAGCGGCTACTTGCTAAGCCCTGACCCTGCCGGGGGCTCTAAGCAACGACGGGGAAAATAAAACAAAAATAACGAGTTGTTAAACTTCGGTTTTTGATTTATTTGGAAGGCTAATTCAAACGGTTGAGTAAATGGCGCGTCGGAGGACGGCCGTTGAAGAAGAAAGAAGCAGCAACCAAGCAAACAAAAAACGACAAATTTGCAAAATTACCAATGAGAAAGGCAAAACCAAAAAAACGGATTGTATTGCCCGATCCCGTTTTTAACGACGTAAGAGTGTCGAAATTCGTCAACCACCTGATGTATGACGGCAAAAAGAACACTGCTTACACCATATTCTATAGCGCGCTCGAGACTGTGAAGTCCAAGCTTCCCAACGAGGAGATGACAGCGCTCGATATCTGGAAAAAAGCCCTTGAGAACGTAACTCCCCAGGTGGAGGTGAAATCACGCCGCGTAGGTGGCGCCACCTTCCAGGTTCCTACCGAAATCCGTCCGGACCGCAAGGAGTCCATATCTATGAAAAACCTCATTCTCTACGCCCGCAAGCGCGGCGGCAAGACCATGTCGGACAAGCTGGCAGCCGAGATCGTAGACGCCTTCAATGACCAGGGCGGCGCATTCAAGCGCAAAGAGGATATGCACAAGATGGCCGAGGCCAACCGTGCATTCGCACACTTCCGCTTCTAAAGATGTGATGCAACAGACTTTTTTCAGCAAAACAACACAACGAAACAACTGAAACAGACAAATGGCAAAATCAGACGCACATCTTAAATATACCCGCAACATAGGCATTATGGCTCATATCGATGCCGGCAAGACCACCACATCGGAGCGCATTCTGTTCTATACGGGTCTTACACATAAAATAGGTGAAGTACACGACGGCGCCGCCACCATGGACTGGATGGAGCAGGAGCAGGAGCGTGGCATCACCATCACCTCGGCCGCTACCACCACTTTCTGGAACTACGACGGTGACAAATTCAAAATCAACCTTATTGACACTCCGGGACACGTGGACTTCACCGTGGAGGTGGAGCGCTCGCTTCGCGTGCTTGACGGTGCTGTGGCCACATTCTGCGCCGTAGGCGGCGTAGAACCCCAGTCGGAGACCGTATGGCGTCAGGCCGACAAGTACAATGTGCCCCGTATCGGCTACGTGAACAAGATGGACCGCTCGGGTGCCAACTTCTTCGAGGTGGTTCGCCAGCTCAAGGACGTGCTCGGAGCAAATCCCTGCCCCATCCAGATTCCTATCGGCGCAGAGGAGACCTTCAAGGGCGTGGTTGACCTTATCAGAATGAAAGCTATCTTCTGGCACGACGAGACCATGGGAGCCGACTACAGCGTAGAGGAAATTCCCGCAAATCTTGTTGGCGAGGCCGAAGAGTGGCGCGACAAGATGCTTGAGAAAATCGCCGATTTCGACGATGCTCTCATGGAGAAATACTTCGACGATCCCTCCACCATCACTGAAGAGGAAATCCGCCGCGCACTGCGTGTCGGAACCCTGAAGATGGAGATCGTACCTATGGTATGCGGTTCGTCGTTCAAGAACAAGGGCGTTCAGCCCCTGCTTGACGCCGTGTGCGCTTACCTTCCCTCTCCCACCGACGCCGGAGCCGTTCACGGCACCGATCCCTCGGACCCCGACAAGGAGGAGGTTCGCGAGCCGTCATCGGAGGCTCCCATGTGTTCGCTGGCATTCAAGATTGCCACCGACCCGTATGTGGGCCGTCTCACCTTCTTCCGCGTTTACTCGGGCGAGGTTGTGGCAGGAAGCTACGTGCTCAATTCGCGCTCGGGCAAGAAAGAGCGTGTTTCACGTCTGTTCCAGATGCACTCCAACAAGCAGAACCCCAAAGAGGCTATCGACTGCGGCGATATAGGCGCAGGCGTAGGCTTCAAGGATATCCGCACCGGTGATACCCTCTGCGACGAGAACCATCCTATAGTTCTCGAGGCTATGGACTTCCCCGAACCCGTTATCGGTATCGCAGTGGAGCCCAAGACCCAGAAAGACCTCGACCGTCTGGGCGTAGGCCTTCAGAAACTCGCCGAGGAGGACCCCACCTTCCGCGTGCAGACCAACGAGGAGACCGGCCAGACCGTAATCTCGGGTATGGGCGAGCTTCACCTCGACATCATCATAGACCGTCTGAAGCGCGAGTTCAAGGTTGAATGCAACCAGGGCCGTCCGCAGGTTACCTACAAGGAAGCCATCACCAAGCCCGTAGAACTCCGCGAGGTATTCAAGAAGCAGACCGGCGGCCGCGGTAAGTTTGCCGACATCATCGTTCGCGTTGAACCCGCCGACGACGATTTCGAAGGCTCGCTCCAGTTTGTTGACGAAGTTAAGGGCGGTAACATTCCCAAGGAATACATTCCCTCGATCCAGAAGGGCTTCCAGACCGCAATGAAGAACGGCGTTCTCGCCGGATATCCTCTGGACCGTCTGAAAGTGACCGTAATCGACGGCTCGTTCCACCCGGTTGACTCCGACCAGCTCTCGTTTGAGCTCTGCGCCATCCAGGCATTCAAGAAAGCTTCCGAAAAGGCAGGTCCCGTGCTTCTGGAGCCTATCTTCAAGGTAGAGGTTGTTACCCCCGAGGAGAGCATGGGCGACGTGATCGGTGACCTTAACAAGCGCCGTGGCCAGGTGGAAGGCATGGAGACAAGCCGCAGCGGTGCCCGCATCGTGAAAGCCAAGGCTCCTCTGGCCGAGATGTTCGGCTACGTTACAGCCCTGCGTACCATCACTTCGGGCCGCGCCACCAGCACCATGTCGTTCTCGCACTACGCCGAGGTAAGCAGCTCGATAGCACGCAATGTGCTCACCGAATGCCAGGGACGTGTAGACCTTCTTAAATAAACAAATCATTCAACACAGAATATGAGCCAAAAAATTAGAATCAAACTGAAATCTTACGACCACGACTTGGTCGACAAGTCGGCCGAGAAGATCGTGAAGACCGTCAAGAGCACGGGCGCCGTAATCAGCGGACCTATTCCACTGCCTACCCACAAGCGCATCTTCACCGTTAACCGTTCGACATTCGTCAACAAGAAGTCGCGCGAGCAGTTCCAGCTTTCATCGTTCAAGCGTCTGATCGACATCTACAACTCGACAGCCAAGACCGTCGACGCTCTGATGAAACTCGAGCTTCCCAGCGGAGTCGATGTTGAAATCAAGGTATGATACCGCTCTGACAAACGTAAGAAATCAAGAAAAAACAAAGAATTAACAAAAACTTAGAGAAATGCCAGGATTATTAGGAAAGAAAATCGGAATGACATCCGTTTTCAGTGCC
>CAUBWJ010000005.1 GCA_958439725.1 uncultured Muribaculaceae bacterium
GTCGTAAATCCACTGGATTTCTATGTCGGGGTGGTTGATGAGAAGTTTTGTGATTTCGCCGGCTACTGTGGTTGTGCCTCCGGCAATGCCTGCACGTATCATGTGTGTGGTGGATTATGGATAAGGGGTAGAGATTATTTGTTGAAATAATGAGCTCCTTCCTGCATGATCTTTTCAGGGATAATGGTGGAGAGAAGGTCGTAGATTTCCGGCAGCGGGGTGTTGGCGTCGATAGCCACAAACACGGTGTCGGCTCCGGCGATTGAGCCGAGGATAGCCGGAGATGATATCACGTCGATGTCGTAGGCCACGCCGCCGGCGTAACCGTTGCGGGTCTTTATCACCACTGTCTGTCCGGTGACGGCCACGGAAAGAATGGCAGCCTGGCGCACGGTGTTCATGGCGTGAGTGGCCATCTCGTCGGCAGCGGTGCCGTTGGCCGCGATGATATAACGGTAGCCTCCAAGTTCGGTGGCTACTTTTGATGTGCGGAGAGTTTTGAGGTCGCGGGAGAGAGTGGCCTGGGTCACCGAGCAGTTATGACGCTCAAGGAGCTCCATGAGCTCCTCCTGGCTCCCGACCGAATTGTGAAGTAGAATCTTGACAATCTGTGCAAGACGCTGTTGCCGCTTATTCATAGCGAAAGTGCATAATTAGTGAAATGTTAAGCGCAAATATATACACAAACCGAAAAATATGCAACAAATACGCAGAAAATAATTGCTGTCTTCCGGCTCGTAAAGTCAGGGCACGAGTATATGGAGGGCGTGATTGCCGAGGCGGGAAATTATTGCTAAATTTGCAGCGGAATATCGCCTTATGCAACGATGAAATCTTTTTTCGCGCGAAATTCCGTGTAACAAATACAAAATCATAAATCCAATATATCATGTCATTAAAATGCGGCATAGTAGGTCTGCCCAACGTGGGCAAGTCCACACTTTTCAACTGTCTGTCCAACGCCAAGGCGCAGTCGGCCAACTTCCCGTTCTGCACCATAGAGCCTAACGTGGGCGTGATAACCGTTCCCGACGAGCGTCTCAACAAACTGGTGGAGATGTGCAATCCGCGCAGCGTGGTTCCGGCCACAGTGGAGATTGTGGACATTGCCGGTCTTGTGAAGGGTGCCAGCAAGGGCGAGGGCCTCGGCAACAAATTCCTGGCCAATATCCGTGAGTGCGACGCCATACTTCACGTGCTCCGCTGCTTCGACGACGACAATATAACCCATGTGGACGGCTCGGTTGATCCCGTGCGTGACAAGGAGATCATAGATTACGAACTCCTTATAAAAGACCTCGAGACCGTTGACAGCCGCATTGCCAAGACCCAGAAGGCCGCGCAGACCGGCGGCGATAAAACCGCCAAGCTGCAGTATGAGGTTCTGGCTCGCTACAAGGAGGCTCTGGAGCAGGGCAAGCCAGCGCGCTCGGTGACTTTCGACACTCCCGACGAACAGCGCTACGCCCGCGACCTCTTCCTGCTGACCGCCAAGCCGGTTCTGTATGTGTGCAACGTCGACGACGCCTCTGCCGCTACAGGCAATGCCTATGTGGAGGCGGTGCGCGAGGCCGTGAAGGACGAGGATGCCTCTATTCTTGTGGTCGCAGCCCAGACCGAGGCCGAAATCGCCGAGCTCGAGACCTTCGAGGACCGCAAGGAGTTTCTGGAATCGATAGGCCTGGAGGAATCGGGCGTTGCCCGACTGATACGCGCAGCCTACTCGCTGCTCGACCTTGAGACCTTCTTCACCGCCGGCGAGGACGAAGTTAGGGCCTGGACTTTCCTCAGAGGCAGCAAGGCGCCTAAATGTGCCGGCGTGATCCATACCGATTTCGAGAAAGGATTCATCCGTGCCGAGGTGATAAAATATGACGACTATGTGTCGCTTGGCAGCGAGGCAGCCGTGCGCCAGGCCGGAAAGATGAATATCGAAGGCAAGGAATATGTGACGCAGGACGGCGATATTATGCATTTCCTCTTTAATGTCTAAGAAGCCGCTGTTGGCTGAGTCATTCTGACAACAACCTGTCGCAGGTGATAAACAAAGGATGGGCCGCGGGGAAAAATCCGCGTGCCCATCCTTGCCGTTTCAACTATTTATTTATGAGAGCCCTGAAGCCTAGTATCACTACCTGACAGCAGGGACGAGGGATGTCGTGGGGTGATTTTAATCACATTAATAAAACAATTCACACCCCTCTTAGTCAGAGAGGGAGTGCCTAAAAGAGATTAAATTATGTGAAGTCAAAGCGTTAAAAGCGCTTCGGGCCTTTAACATTTAGGTTTTTCAATCCGGGTGCCGCTGATTTGGAGCAGCCCTTTGTCGGCCATCTCCCTGACGAGGGGAATCACGCGGTCGGGCCCCAGACGGAGCTGACTGCAGATGTCGGATACTTCGCATCCTCCCGGATGGGAAGCAAGATACAGGATAGATTTCTGCAGCGAAGCCTCTGATTCGGAGGATTTACGCTTTGAACGGCACACATCGCACTGTCCGCACGGCTGCTGAGGCTTTTCCCCGAAATAACGGAGCATGCGGTTTACCCGGCATTCGCTGTCGCTGAACATGAAATCGCGCATGGCTTCTATGCGCAGTTCCATGCGGCGGCGCTGTTCCTCGTAGATGGCGCGTGGAAATTCCAGTCTTTTGGGAAGCTCGCGCGAGGCGGTAAACAGCAGGTATGGTGAAATCTTGCGGGGAACGTAGGCGAGCACATGGTTTCTGGCCAGTGTCACCAGCGCGTTATATACGGCATCTGGCGTCATGCGCAGGCGCGAGGCAATCAGTTCTTCTGAAATATATACGAAGTCGGCAAACAGACCGGTATATGTTCGCAGCAGCAGCTGGAGCACGCTGTCGGCCTCATCGGGAAGCCGGAGGTCGTAAAGCTCGCGCTTGCTGACGGTGACCATAACGCGCGCACGCGACGAAATCTCGTCGGTATAATCTATATAACCGGCGCGGGTGAGAATGGCAAGGGCGTTCCTGGCCACGGGAGGTCTGAAGCCGAAGCGTTCGCAGAACAGCGCGAAGTTGAACTCATGGAGGGTGTTGTAGCCCGAGCCCACAGCCACCTCAAGGAAATTGCAGGCATGTTCGTAGACCTTCCGTATCACGTCCTTCTCAGGAAAAGCCTCGTTGAGGCGCCGGGTTAGGGTGGCTTTGTCGGGCTGAGAGACTACCATCACGGCAAATGACGGCAGTCCGTCGCGTCCCGCACGGCCAGCCTCCTGATAGTATTCCTCGAGCGACGAAGGCGGATCGATATGCACCACCGTGCGTACATCCGGCTTGTCTATGCCCATTCCGAAGGCATTGGTGGCCACCATCACTCTCACCGAGCCCTCCTGCCAGCGGTTCTGGCGCGCGTCCTTGTCCTCGGCGGCGAGTCCGGCATGATAGAAGTCGGCGCTGATGCCCTCGCGCAGCAGCAGTTCGGCAATCTCGCGTGTGCGCCGGCGCGAACGCACGTAGACGATGGCGCTGCCGGAAGTGGCGCGCAGTATGCGCAGCAGCATGTCGGGCTTATAGTCGGCGTGACGCACCACATAGCTCAGGTTCGGCCGCGAGAAGCTTCTTGAAAACACGTTGCGGCTCCGGAATTCCAGCCGGAGCATGATGTCCTCCACCACTTCGGGAGTAGCCGAGGCCGTCAGAGCCAGCACGGGAGCCTCGGGATAGCGGCGGCGCAGCGAGGCAACCCGGAGGTACGACGGACGGAAATCATAGCCCCACTGCGAGATACAGTGGGCCTCGTCTACCACAATCATGCTTATGTCGGCTCCCGAGATGTCGTCGGCAAATGACGGGGTCTGCAGTTTTTCGGGGGAGAGATAGAGAAGTTTCAGACGTCCCATGCGCGCACGCTCCATGGCCAGACGGTATTCACCGCGGCTCAGGCCGGAGTGGACGGCGGCAGCCTTTATTCCCGCCTGACGCAGATGGTCAACCTGATCCTTCATCAGCGATATGAGAGGGGTGACCACCAGTGTCACGCCCGGCAGAATAAGCGCGGGTATCTGGAATGTGACCGATTTGCCGCCTCCGGTGGGAAGCAGCCCCAATGTGTCGTTGCCGGCCAGAACAGACTGGATGATTTCAAGCTGGCAGGGCCTGAACGACGTGTGCCCCCAGTATTTCTCAAGGAGCGAAAGTGGCGATGCGTCGGGCATGAGAGAGGCGGGAGAGAGCTTACTTCACAGGATGGATTCCCTTGATAAGCAGCTGTACGGAGTTGACGGTGTTGTGATGCTTGTTGTCCTCGATGGTGTAGCAGATGTCGAATGGCCTGCGCGAATGGATATGGGGGAAATACTGCGCCATATTGAACGCGATGCCGTTGAACACCTTGCCGGAAGTGTCGTCCACAAGCTCGAACTTTATATGCTCCAGATTCTTGCCCACGAGTTTGCTCGTGCCGAAGTCAACCACATGGCGCGTGCAGAACACCGGTTTCTGGTTGCCGGGTCCGAAGGGGTTGAATTTCCTGAGGGTGGAGATAAACAGGGGGGTAATCTGCGAGAAGGTGATGTAGGCGTCAATGTCGAGCTGCGGAGTGAGCTGCGACGGCATGATGTTGGCGGCCACATATTCCTCGAAGCGGCGTGTGAACTCGGGGATGTTTTCTTCTTTTAGGGAGAGTCCTACGGCGTAAGGGTGTCCGCCGAAATTCTCGAGGATATCGCGGGCGGAATCTATGGCCTTGTAGATGTCGAATCCCTGCACGGAGCGTGAGGAGCCGGTGGCGAGGCCGTTGGTGAGGGTCAGCACCACCGACGGTTTGTAGTAAAGTTCCGTGAGGCGCGAGGCCACAATGCCTATGATGCCTTTGTGCCAGTCCTTGTTGTAGATCACAATGGATTTCTTGGCCGAGTGGCTTTCGCCGCGGCGGTCGAGGATGGCGTTGGCCTCCTCGGTGATGCGTTTGTCGAGTTCCTTGCGGTCCTTGTTATACTGGTCGATGGCCTTGGCAATCTCGAGGGCCTCGTTGGCGTCCCTGGCCACGAGCAGCTCCACAGCCTCGCGGCCGCTCTGCATGCGGCCTGATGCGTTGATGCGCGGGCCTATCTTGAATATGACGTCGGATATGGTGATTTCATGGCCGGTGAGACCGCAGATGCGTATGATGGCGCGCAGGCCCATGTTGGGGTTGGAGTTGAGCCGCTTCAGGCCGTGGTAGGCCATGATGCGGTTCTCGTCGACCATCGGCACGATGTCGGCCGCGATGCTCACGGCCACAAGGTCGAGCATGCCCTCGAGGTCGGTGGTGGGAATGCCGTTGCTCATGGAGAATCCCTGCATGAACTTGAATCCCACTCCGCAACCCGACAGGTGCGGGCACGGATAGGTGCTTCCCTCGAGTTTGGGGTTGAGGATGGCCACTGCCTCGGGCAGTGCGTCGTCGGGCACATGATGGTCGCAGATTATGAAGTCTATGCCGAGTGTGCGGGCATAGCTTATCTCCTCGATGGCCTTTATGCCGCAATCGAGGATAATGATGAGTTTCACTCCCTGCGAGGCCGCGTAGTCGATGCTGCGCAGCGAGATTCCATATCCCTCGTCGTAGCGGGTGGGGATGTAGTACTCGATGTTGGAATAATAATTCCTCAGATATTTATAGACGAGCGCCACTGCCGTGGTTCCGTCCACATCATAGTCGCCGTAGACCATGATGCGCTCTTTCTTACCCATAGCTTTGTTAAGACGCTTGACGGCTTTGTCCATGTCAGGCATCAGGAACGGGTCGTGTAAATCTCGCAACGACGGATGGAAGAAGCGTTCGGCCTCATCTACCGTAGAGATTCCGCGCTGGGCCAGCAGTTCGCTGACGGGCGCACAGTCGGCAAATTTCTTAGCCAGCTGCGACTCGGATTTCTGTTCTTCTGAAGTAAGGGGTAAGTAACTCCATTTACTTGTCATTTATTTAGTTTTTTTTCTTTCTCTATAGCGGTGGGAGCCGGCGGAACCGAAAGAAACGGTGTGTTCCGCGCTCCTGAGGGTGCCTGCGGCCCGTGAATGCGGACGGCATAGCTGTCGGTAATCCGGCCGGGAGGCCTCTGAGGGGAGCCTCGCGCCGTGTGGTTATGATCGGTTGCCGTATAGAGGAGAGCGCCACCCTTCCGGTGGCCCGGCAAGAAACGGAGGGATGGCCGGAGAGAGTTCGAAATCCTATTCCACCCCGAATGCAAAGTTAGTAAAATAATCGCATAATTTTTGCAGCCCGTTCAAAAAATCTATGCGGTATTTTCGGCTGCGGGAAAGCTGATGCAGTGAATAGGCTATGAAACAAAGTCTCCGGCTGCGCATCACGCGCCGCCGGAGAGGGGAGAGAGGTGCTATAGAGGGAAAAAGCAATATTCAACAGGGTGAGATTTTTGTGTCGGGGATTTCCGAGGCATACATGTGGGTGGGCTTGCGTGCGCGGTCGTAGACTTTCTTGCCGGCCACGTAGGTGGCGAGGTTCACGTTGTTGAGCCCGAGGGTCATGATTACGAAAAGCTTGTCGAAGACACTGTCGGTGAACTTCATGCGCCATGCGGCGAATTCCGACGGCTTGAGGTTTACCACTGCCACGTCGGCCTCGTAGCCGGGGGCAAGGCTGCCTATTGTGTTCTCGAGATGAAGGGCCTCGGCTCCGCCGCGTGTGGCCAGATAGAAGCTCTTTATGGCGTTGAGGTTCTTCGTCTGGAGCATGGCCACCTTGTAGGCCTCGTTGAGCTGACGCGGGATTGAGAAGTTTGTGCCTCCCCCCACGTCGGTGCCCATCCCCACGCGCACGGGGCGGCTCTGCTCCTTAGCTTCCCAGTATTTGAACTCGCCGTCGCCCAGGAAGAGGTTGGAACTCGGGCAGTGGGCCACGCCGCACTCACACTGGTGGAGCACCTGCCATTCCTCCTCGCGCACTATGCAGCAGTGGGCCATCACGGAGCGGCGCCCTACAAGGCCGAAGTGACGGTAGACCTCGGTGTAGTTGGGCTGGTCGGGGAAGAGCTGTGTCACCCAGTCGATTTCGCTCTGCACTTCGTCGAGGTGGGTGTGCATGTAGACGCCCTGGTCGATATAGCGCTGGTAGAGTTCTCCCGCGAGCTGGAGCTGCTCGGGTGTGGAGGTGGGGGCGAAGCGCGGAATCACGGCGTAGAGCTGACGGCCTCGGTGGTGCCATTTTTTTAGCAACTGCTCTGCGATGACTATGGATTCCTCGGCGCTCTCGTCCTTGAGCGAGTCGGGAAGGTTGCGGTCCTGAAGCACCTTGCCGGAAATCATGCGGGTGTTGTAGCGCTCTGATTCCTCGAAGAAGGCATCGACCGAAGTGGCGAATGTCGTGGCGAATACGTTGGCGGTGGTTGTGCCCTGTTCGAGAAGCTGGCGGAAGAATATCCGGGCAACTTCGTCGGCAAAGGCCTTGTCCTTGAATTTCGATTCGGTGGGGAAGGTATATTGGTTGAGCCACTGGAGCAGCGAGCCTCCGCACGAACCAATCATAGGAGACTGCACATAATGTACGTGGCAGTCTATGAAGCCTGGCATTATTACGGCATCGGTATATGTGTCGATGTCAGTGAGCTGAGGATATGCGGGACCCGTTTCCTTGTAGTCGCCTACGTTTAGAATATGGCCGTCTTGCATCACTACGAGTCCGTCGGGATAGTAATCATAGCATTCCTGTTCGTTGTTAAGGAAAGGGTCGGCCTTGAAAGTGAGAACCTGGCCACGAATACCTTTGAGTGCGGAGCCCTCGGGATTTACAGGAAGCGGAGTAGTCGATGTCATCGGTCTGTGATTATGGTTAAAAGCAAAAAGAACCGTACTCCCTTTCGGGAGCAAGGTCCTGTATAGCGCTTGAAAAAACGGTTCTGAATAATAAACGCCGTCGAAACGGAAAATGTTTTGACGGCGTGTGTTAAAAATCAGGGGAGGGGATGATCTGGCGGAGGGTAGGGCGACCGTCAGAATTTCCGGCAGTAGTTCCAGCCCATGCGGTCGTAGAGGGGGAGGAGCTGGCGCAGGCGTGCAACGAACGACGGGTAATCACGCTCGGACTGCGGTGTCCAGGCCGCCTCGGCCACAGCGGCAAGTCGCGGCATCATCAGATATTCAAGAAATTCGGGGGAGGAGACGTATTCGCTCCAGAAGTTTGCCTGAATGCCCATGTAGCGCCCGGTGAGGGAATCGGGCACATCGGCCATAGGCACGTAGGAGTATACGCGTTCGAGGGTCTCCGTTCCGGTGCCCTGCGAGAGAGGCTCCGAGGGGTCGGCGCTCTGTTTGCGGTTGATATAGTAGGGAATCTGAGGTGTGAGGATGGTGGAGAGGCCTTTTTCAGCCGCTTCGCGAGCGGCCTTGTCGGCGCCCACCCATGCCATGATGACAATGCTGGTGTCGAGCATCGAGGTGTTGCCGTGGAGCACTTCGTTCCAGAAAATGAGGCGGCGGCGGTCGCGCGCGGGTTTGGCGTCGATGTGATGCTGGAGCTCACGGTAGAAGTTCAGCTGAAGGTCACGGTAGTTTTTCGAACCTATGGAGTCGAGCAGGGCGGTGCACTGCGGATTGCTCTCCCATTTTGCGGTGGGGCATTCGTCGCCTCCCAGGTGCAGATATCCGTAGGGGAAAATATCTATGGCATGGTCAATGACATCCTTTGCGAACTTCACTGCTGCGGGATTGGCAACGTTGATCACATCGTCGCTCACGCCCATTCTGCGCCATACCTCGTGGGGATTCTCGGGGTCGCAGGCCAGAATCTCGGGATAGGCCGCTACGGCAGCCTGGGAATGGCCGGGTATGTCTATCTCGGGAATAATCTCGATGCAGCGCTCGGCGGCGTAGGCCACGATATCGCGCATCTGGTCGTCGGTGTAGTAACCGCCGTATTCCGTAGAGTCGGGCTGCTGGTCTTTCCAGCCCAGACGGTCGCAGGCGCGGCGCGCGGCCACCGTGGCCAGGCGTGGATATCCGGGCACCTCCATGCGCCATCCCTGATCCTCTGTAAGGTGCCAGTGGAAGCGGTTGAGCTTGTTGAGCGCCATCATGTCGAGGACTTTTTTCACCTGGTCTACGCCGAATATATGGCGTCCTTCGTCGAGCATGAAGCCGCGGTAGCCGAATCGGGGCCAGTCGGTGATTTCAACAGCCGGGAATGAGCGGGTGGCGGGGTCGTAAAGCTGACGGAGCGTCTGCACGGCATAGAAGGCGCCCGCGCGGTCGGCGGCCTTGACGTCAATGTCGTCGGGGCTGACGGTGAGGGAGTACCCCTCGGCGGGAAGGGCCGGGTCGGCAGTGAAAGTGATGCGTCCGGCGCCGCTGGATGTTCTGCGCAATTCAATTCCGGGGAAAAACGAGGCGTTGGCAGTGAGACGGTCCGCAAGGCTGTCGGGGCCGCTTACAGCCACGGTGGCCGGAAGGGTGAGAGTGCCGCTGAGCACTGTCATTTCGGCCGGCTGAGGCACTACTGCCGTTTTCACGGTGGCCGATGCGGTGGCGCAGGAGGCTATGAGCGCCAGAGCGGCGGCGAAGAATGAGAAATGTTTCATGATTGGAAGATTTATGGTAGTGGGGGATTGGTAATGCGTGCTATGGCTTGGGGGCGGACTGCAGATGAACGTCGAGTTGCGGGAACGGGAATTCTATGCCGTTTTCCGGAAGGATGCGGTAGATTTTCTCGTTGATGTCGTAGAATACGCTCCAGTATTTTTCGGAACGCACCCACACGCGCACGGTCAGGTTGACGCTGCTGTCGGCCAGCGCGCCGAGCAGAACGGCAGGGGTAAACGTGATCGGGGCCGAGACTATGGTTGTCTCGCTTACGTTGCGGGCACGGGCTATCTGAGCCTTGATGGATTTGTCGGAATGGAAAAGGCTGTACCAGATGCCACGTTTTTTGTTTTCCGGAACCTCTGCGGAGGCATCCTCCGGCGCAGAGGTTTCTGTGACGGGGATTACACGCGTTGCATCGCCGGTTTCGATGCCGCACTCCGCAGCGGGTTTCTCCTGGCGGCATGTGGCCGCGAAACTGCGCTCCGATTCGGAGTTGCCGTCGAGCACGTCGGGGTTCGACGCGAGAATGTCAAGGATAATGGCGCGTGCGCGCTGAAAATCGGTGCCGTAGGCCACGCCTACGGTCCATTCCACGCGGCGGTGTTTCTGACGGCTCCAGTTGTTGATGCTCCCGGTGGACAGACCTCCGTTGGGGATGATGATGGATTTGTTGTCGGCCGTGTTGATTATCGTTGAGAATATCTGGATTTCACGCACGGTTCCGGCGTAGCCCGAGGCCTCGATATAGTCGCCTACCTTGTATGGCTTCAGCAGAAGGATGAGCACGCCCCCGGCAAAATTCTGGAGGGTGCCGCTCAGGGCCATGCCCACCGCAACGCCGGCCGAGGCAAATAGGGCCAGGAACGAGCTTGTGGGGATGCCGAGAATGCCGATAACCGTTACAATCAGTATAAAGTAGAGCACAATGCGCAGGAAGCTGAGAATGAATGTGCTCAGCGATTCATCTACGTTGCGCCGTATGAGTATGGCAGCCGCGAAGTTGTAAAGACGGGTTATGATGAACTTGCCGGCATAGAACACCAGTATGGCCACGGTGAGTGAGATGGCAAAGTGCACCATATCGCTCACGAGCTTGTTGATAAGGTCGTCGAACGACATGTTTTTCAGTGACGCCAGCTCGTTTTTCACCGTGCTGACGGTATCGGCGGGAGCGGCTGATGGCAGCGGAATCTGGATCATTTGCTGAATGGGTTTTGGTTATGACGGGGCGCGCTGACGGCGGCGCTTACTCTGAGAAAATGAGCGAGCGCCGTGTTTTGTTCACTGGAGCGACGGATTGGCGCTCACCACGTCGGCCCACCAGGCCAATGAGGTGTATCCTCCGCGCAGGGCGTCCTGTGCGTCGGTCACGATATTGCAACCCATTCCGCTGAACCGTGAGGAGTCCAGGCCGTAGACTTTAGGTGTGGTGTGGAACACGGTTATTGCGTCGGCGTAGGCCTTGCGCAGCGCGGGAAGCCTGGAGCTTTCAGAAAGGGCGTCGATGTAATTGCCCATGTCGTAGATTGAGAAATGGGCATTGGCCGAGCGCATGTAGGGAGCTGATTCATAGTAGCGCGAAATGGACGGGGCGGAGAGCATCACCTCACGTGCGGCCGCTGCGAGAGCGTCCATTTTTGTAAGGTCAATCACGGAGATGTAACACTCGGAGGGCCCCCATACGGAGTGACCGTCGGCATAATAGCTGTAGGTATTCTGCGCGGCAGCCTTCATGTTGGGCTCTTTTTCAAAGAACGCCGGAATATTGAGATCGTAAGGCATGCCCTCGATAGGAAGTTCGGTGCCGGAGGCTACCATTACCGGGGCTGCCTTGCGGAGCTCATAGGCTACTTCCACTGTGGCCATGTGGCAGCAGTCGAAATAGATGAAACAGAACCGGCTGTCGGCCAGCGCCTCGGCCATGTCGGGAATGCTCATGTTGATTTTAGATGAGCCGTCGGAGCCGAATGATTTGGGCTGAACGCTTCCGCGTCCGGTATATCCGGGCTCTATCCATCCGGAGGCATGGCTCCAGAACACAATGCCGTAGTCGTTGGCCGGGGCCGCGCTCTTTGTATCGGCTATCACCTTTTTCATGCGCTGTACGGTGAGGGATTCGTTGCCTTCGGGGTAGGTGCAGACGGTTTTCCACGTGCCGTCGGCGCTCAGTTCCTTGAGTTCGGGAGCGCTCTGGTTGGAGGCGTGATACACCAGCAGATGGCCGCCGTTGAGCTTGTCGGCCGCAAGAGCCATCTCCTTGAGGTCGCTCACATCGCAGTTGAGCGAGCCCGCTGCTCCCTGCCCGAGATTGTTGGTGGCCACCATATAGATGAGGACGGTGCGCGACACCTTTTCTTCTTCACCGGGAACGGGCGGTTCCTCGCCTCCGGTTCCGTTGCCGCGGCATGACTGCATGAGTGCAGCTCCCGCCACAAGGCAGGCTGCATAAAAAAGGATTTTGAAGATATATTTCATAGTCTGTTACTTTTTCTGATATTTTTCTGATATATGTATACGGTACAAAGATACGGAAAAATCTTCCGTAATCGGCAACGGTTAACAGACCGTTAACAATTTGGGGGATATGCAACATTTTTGCAATGTTTTCCAAGGTTTTTTGCGTGAATAAAAAAAGAAAGTTTATCTTTGCGGTTAGCGAACTGTGAAACCATGAAAAACGGTTCCGCTCAAAAAAACCGATCTAACTCTTAAATTTTAAAACCATACCCTTATGACAACCACGAAGCCTTACGTAATAGGCATTGACATGGGCGGAACAAACACGGTGTTCGGCGTTGTAGACGCACGCGGCGTGGTTCTGGCCAGCGACTCAATCAAGACCCGCAAACATTCCAACATCGATGACTATATCGACGAACTCTACACCGAGACAATGCGCGTGGTGCGCAGCATCGATGCCGAGGGCAAGATTTACGGTATAGGTGTGGGCGCTCCCAACGCCAACTATTTCACCGGAGTGATTGAGGACGGTGTGAACCTTCCCTGGCCCACTCCCGTTCCCTTTGCTCAGAAAATCACAGATAAGTTCGGAATTCCCTGCGCCATAACCAACGACGCCAACGCCGCTGCTATCGGCGAGATGACCTACGGCGTGGCCCGCGGCCTCAAGGATTTCATAATGATCACACTCGGCACCGGCGTGGGCAGCGGTATCGTTATCAACGGTCAGCTCGTTTACGGTCACGACGGATTTGCAGGCGAGCTCGGCCACGTGATTGTGAAGCGCAACAACGGACGCCTCTGTGGTTGCGGCCGCTCGGGTTGCCTCGAGACGTATTGCTCAGCCACTGGCGTTGCCCGCACGGCCCGCGAGTTCCTCGAACTTTCCGATAAGCCTTCGCTGCTTCGCGAAATCCCCGTTGACGAGATCACATCCAAGGATGTGTATGATGCCGCCACCAAGGGCGACCAGCTCGCGAAGGACATCTTCGAATACACCGGCCGTATACTCGGCGAGGCTCTTGCCGATTTCACGGTATTCTCTTCGCCGGAGGCATTCGTGCTTTTCGGCGGTCTGGCCAAGTCAGGCGAAATGCTTCTCCGTCCCGTTCGCGAGGCTATGGAGAAAAACATGCTCGGCTGCTTCAAGAACAAGGTGAAAGTGCTCCTCTCCGAGCTTAAGGAAGCCGATGCAGCCGTTCTCGGCGCCAGCGCTCTCGGCTGGGAAGCCAAGCCTGCCACCGTGAGCATGGCAGCCCCCGCCTCCGAATCCCCGGTTCTCTGAACTTTCCGGTAAAATCCTTATAAACTCCGACCCGGAAAATTCCGGGCCGGAGTTTACATTATCAGAGACTCCTTTCATTACCTTAAAAACTTATTGCTATGAAGAAGATTTTATTTAGTTTTATTCTATGTTTTCTTATTTCTAATATAAATATATACGCACAGGAGTATCACTTTGGTCCGGACTGTCTTGGAATATGGTGCTCTATTGATGTAGACTTGACAACCTCTCCAACCCCTAAATATCATGAATATCAATTTCCTGATCCTCCCGAAGAAATAGGAGTTGCAAAGACCATTAGAGGAGAGGTGGTGGTTATCCATCAAGGTCATGTCGGTTGTATTGGCCCGGGAAGACCTTATATTAATAATGAGTTAGGAGGAAGTCCTATCCTTTGTCTTGATTTGTTGGATCTCGACCTGACTGGCGAAGAAACAGAGGCATTAGTGTCTTTTCCTGTACAGAAATTGTCAATTTATGGTGACCAGTGCTATTATTATATTCGTATAGTTATCAAACGATGAAAATACTATGAGAGCTGTTTTGGTCCTGCTTTTGAATTTTACGGTTTTGTGCGCTATATCGCAAGTTCCGTTGGATTATCGTACAGAACAGATTTATCTTGCACCAAAGTCTATAGTCTGCCAGCCCGGAACATCTCTTGGTGTTGACGGAATAGTGACGTGCAGGGCCAATGACCGGTCGGAGCCCTATAGCCGTTATCTCTATCTTGAGCTGATTGATGGTAAGGATTCGGTACATGTCAGACAAAAATTGTCATGTTCTGACAATGGCCGTTTTTCGACATCAGTCCTGATTGACCCGGATATGGTCTCCGGCATATATTACCTGAGAGCATACACCAGATTCATGCGAAGTTTTTCAAACTCGGCATTTGCATTTCAGCCGATTGCCGTAGGAGTTGATATCCCCGACAGGATAATAGGAGAGGAGAAGCAATGTAAAGTATCGGCAAATGGAGGCTTTTTACTGGCTGGAATTCCTCAGCGTATCACAGCAGTGCTGACCGATGAAACCGGAATTCCTATAGGGGACAGGCAAGCTGTGCTTACAAATGAAGGCGGGGATACCGTATTAATACGGAAAACATCCCCGTCGGGATATGCTACATTTGATTTTATTCCACAAAAAGGAGAGAAATATGAGGTCAGATTACCTGACAGTCTGAAAACGATGCGGTATCCTGCGCCAGAAGTAAGAGATAGAGGAATAAAACTCAAAATCGCTCTATCTGGAAAAAAGTTGAGATTTGAGATAGAGGGAGAAATAAATGACACCACTTACCGCCTTCTGTCTTATGACAGGAATAACGGTATTTTGGAACTTGGCATGTCAGGAAAATCGGGGTCTTTTGTATTTGCGAATAAGCCGGAGGGGCCTGTCAGTCTTTTCATGGTGGACAGTGCTGATTCTGTTTTAAGTGAGAATACTGTTGTTCCGTTTATCCGTAAAAATATTGTAATTGATGCTGACGGTGAAGTGACAGCAGGATCAAATTACAGTTATAAGTTACCGGATGTGGATGGGAAAAAGAATGCGATAATAGCCCGGATAATACCCGATAATGTTTTATGGAGTGAGATGGCTGACGAGGCTCTGGTGTATGCGGCGGACTATGAATCTGCTCTGCCGTTCCCGAGGTCATGGGAAAACCGGGATGATTATTACTCAGACCTTATGGCGTGGTTTGAGAATTCCCGCTTCAGCAGATTCGAATTGAAGGATGTCCTTGAAAATGATTCTTTGAATTATCGGTTTTTCCCGGAATTTGTGATGGGATTTATCGGGAAGGTGTTTGAAGATGAAAAGTGCAAGAAGATAATCAGCCGTGGTCAAGTCTTGGCGATGGAACAGAGTACAGGAAGGTTTTATATGACACCTATTATGGACAATGGCCAGTTCGGTCTCATTGTTGATGATTTCGAAGAGGGAGAAACGTATTCTCTTCATACATTGGATGAGAAAGGAAAGAATATCGAAGCGATGATTATAGTTGAAGATGATACATTTCCGTCTGCTGAGGTAAGAAAAGAGTTAAGGGGACTTGGCGCCACAAAAACAGTCTCGGGGGACAGTATGTACATGGATAATAGTAAATTTCTTCCTGAAGTGACGGTTAAGGTCCGGATGTCATATAAAGACAAGAAGGCCGGGAAGGCCCATTATGAGACAAAAATGAAAGATCGTGAGACCATCGAAAGACGAGGTTACATCACTTTGCTTGATATCCTTAATGACATGCCATTGATTACAGTGAAATAAGTCGAGAACGAAAATGGAAGCAGTGTCTGGAGGATTTATGGATCAAGAGGTGCGTCAATACTCAAAGCAGACGATGACAGAGGAATGGCCCTGGTGATTGACGGCGTTAAAATGGATCCTGAAACGTTTGATGTATGGTTGCAGACTCCGGCTTTGAATATTGAATCGGTGGAGCAGGTTTCAGTGGGGGAGGCACTTATGTTGGCTTCTAATGCGTTTGACGGAGCTATTGCAGTTAAGACACGTAAACATACTCCTATAAAACCGCAAAAATCGAAAGGAACAGAGATTAAACCTTTTGGATTGTCAAATGTGAAGCTGAATAACTTCAAGAAACTTCAGGCACCGGTAAAAGAGGGAAGATATCGTCTGATAGTCGATGTTATAGGCCCGGATGGAGTTATTTCACAATCTAAGATTTTTAAGGTGAAAAAAGCCGATAAATAGGGCGTGGCTTATACCTCACCATTTCCTTATATGGATGAAAAAACGGTGTGCCGAAGCAGTGGGGAGTCGGCACACCGTTTATTTTTTACGCCGTAATGGCTATAAGAATCAGTGCAGGTAGAGGGATGCGGGATCGAGGGAGTTGCCCTGCTCGTCGGTAACTACCAGGCGGAGCTGGCCGCCGTTGTGGTCGAAATACTGTACCTGAAGCGTATGCAGGCCTTTGGCGAGTGCCTTCTGGCCGATGATTTCGCGGGGGCTGTGGGGCCCGTCGTTGTCAATCACTGTAGCGCCGTCAATCAGCAGAAGGCTGCCGTCGTCGCTCAGGAGGGCGAAGGTGTAGATGCCGTCGGCGGGGATGTTGATATAGCCGTTTATCACCAGACCGATGTTGCCTTTGCAGTCAGCGGGGATAGTAACGTCGGCCACATCATATTTGCCGTTGAGTTTGGCCGAGGTGATTTCGGAGCATTTTTCGCCTCCGTAGTCATACCATTCGGCTACCAGTCCGGGAGCAGTGGCGCTGGCCTCGCAAGCGGGAGCATACGATTCCTTGATGAACTTGGTGCGCACCACGTCGCAGCGTTTGCCGGAGGGGCGGAAGGTGGCAAGAGTGAAATCGGTTGTCTCGGTTACGGTTACTGGACCGGTGTAGAGTGTGGACTCGGCGGTGGGAACTGAGCCGTCGGTGGTATAGCGGATTTGTGCCGTGGGGTCGAGGCAGGTGATGTCGAGTGTGGCGCTGTCGGTGAATACGTTGGTGGCGTTGAAGCCTTCAAGGTCGGGGATACGGTAGTTGATTTCCATCACGTTCAGGCGCTCGAACTGCTTGGAGAGACGTGCGCGGAAATCCTGGATATCGCGTTTGTCGGGCTGAGCCCAGCCGAGCTCGGCGATGGCCAGCAGACGGGGAACGGCCATGTAGTGCATGCGCTCACGCGAGGGAATCCATTCACACCAGATATTGCCCTGGAATCCCATCACGAGTTTCTGTGCGGTGGTGTCGGAAAGTGATTCGTTGAGATTGTATCCGATTATGTTGTCAATGGAGTTCTTGTCTTCCTGATAGTCGAGATAGAACTGTGAGTTGGGAGTATAGACAATATTGTTGCCCTGGGCTGTGGTGCGTTCCGGAGCGTCCTTTGACCATGTGCGCCACCACATCACTGTGGCGGTATTTGACAGGCCGCCTTCCAGAATCTCATCCCAGCCTATCATCTTCTTTCCTTTGGAATTGATGAACGCTTCCATCTGGTGGATGAACCATGACTGAAGTTCCTCCTCGTTCTTGAGGTTGTTGGCAGCCATGCGTTTCTGGCAGTCGGGGCATTTCTTCCAGTTGGTCTTCTCAACCTCGTCGCCACCGATGTGGATGTATTCGTAGGGGAAGAGGTCAATCAGCTCGTCGTAGACGTTTTTGCAGAACTCCATGGCCGATTCCTTTCCGGGGCATACGGGCGAGGAGAATGTGGCGCCCCAGCCTGTCTGGTCGAAGCAGGAAACGCCCTTGTAGTTGCTTACGGCGGCAAGCATGTGGCCGGGCATGTCGATTTCGGGAACCACGTCGATGCCTAAGTTTCCGGCGTAGGCCACGATGTCGCGGATTTCATCCTGGGTGTAATAGCCGCCGTAGATGGTGTCGCCCTGTTCGGTGATGCGGATGCGGTCGGCAGGCAGCTCGAAATCGGGGTCGGAATCTTTTTTCGCACGGCTCAGGCAGCCACGGTCGTGGTTGTTGAATTTACGCCATGCGCCGTTTTCGGTGAGCTTGGGATATTTTTTGATTTCCACGCGCCATCCCTGGTCGTCGGTGAGGTGCCAGTGGAATTTGTTGAGCTTATAGAGAGCCATCAGGTCAAGGAATTCCTTGATTTCGGCCGGAGTGTAGAAATGACGGGAAACGTCGAGCATTATGCCGCGCCAGGCGAATGCGGGGGCGTCGGTTATTTCAACTGCGGGAATCTTCCACTGCACGCCTTCTACCGTGGTGGCCGATTCGATTTGTGCGGGGAAGAGCTGGCGCAGGGTCGAGATGCCGGCCACAACTCCGCGGTAGCTTCCGCCTGTAATTTCCACTCCCTTGGATGACGCCTTGAGTGTGTAGCCTTCGGTGGCATCCATAGGAGCAGTGCGGAGGGTGATGTCGCCTTCACCTTCCACCACATCAATCGACAGGCCGGTGGATGCGTTCAGATGATTGGCCAGATAATTGGCGATGGGCATGAGCGAATCGCCCTCGGCGCCGATGGTCATGCCGGCTTTCAGCTCGAATTCACCCGATTTGAGGTCGGTCTGTGCGGGAACCGGAACCACGCTCACGGCCTGCGAGGCATTCTTGCCACAAGAGACAAGGAGCATTCCGGCGGCGAGAGCGGCAGCCGCTAACGAAAAAATGGATTTTTTCATGGAATAAGTTGGGTTTTAATATGATTGGTTATTGCTTTTACAAATATAGCCCTTTTATTTCGGATTTATTGTGAAACAAGCTCTTCAAATAGCTAAATTTGCATCGTATAAAACGAAACGTTGACCAATCTTTTTACGTATTAATGTAATTTGCCATGAAATATCGCTTTACATCCCGATTCGCGGCATTGTTGCTCGGATTCATAGTAACCTTCGGCGCCTCTGCTGAAAAAATAAGAGTGGCCTGTATGGGCAACAGCATTACCTATGGTGCCGGCATAGCAAACCGCGATTGCAACAGTTATCCGGCGCAGCTCGCATGGTTGCTCGGCGAGGGATACGATGTGAAAAATTTCGGACGCAACAGCGCCACATTGCTCTTCAAGGGGAACCTCCCTTATGTAGAGACTGAGGAATTCAGCAATGCACTGGCATTCAATCCCGACATCGTTTTTCTGGGGCTTGGCACAAATGACACGAAGCCACAGAACATGCGTCATTTCGCCGATTTCAGCCACGACGCCTCCGTCATTATCGATTCGCTGCGTTCGCTCCCGTCCCATCCGCGTGTGATACTTCTGACGCCGATGCGGTGTTTCCTTTCGGCTGACAACGAAATTTCCGACAGTGTGAACCAGCATGTGATAGCTCCGGCGCTGCGCGCTGTGGCTTCAGAAAAACATGTGGAACTTATAGATCTCTCCGGCTTTCCCGGCCCCTCGCTCGATGAATCGCTGATGCCCGACCGTCTGCATCCGTCGTCAATCGGCGCTGGAATGTTTGCAAGGCGTCTCTACGATTACCTGCGCCCCGAAGGCTATGACCCCAATCCCGCCACACACCCCGTTCCCGGCAATGAATACCGCTCAGGGGCCGGATGGAAGGAAGGCGCCGACTGGCATGCGGTAGCCAGGGAAATATCCGACTCTCTCGCCGCCTCGCCGGTCGACCTGCTGTTCATAGGGAATTCCATAACCCAGGGCTTCCAGGGGACGCGGCAGCTCGTCACATGGGGGCCGGGCCGTCAGGCGGTCAATGAGATGTTTCCCGGCGTGCGCTGGCAGTCGGCCGGAATATCGGGCGACCGCACCCAGAATGTGCTCTGGCGCATTATCAACGGAGGCTACGGCAAGAGCCGCCCGAAAGTGGTGGTGATAACTATCGGTGTGAACAATGTGATAGCCGGAGACACACCCGAGCGTATCGCAGCCGGAGAAATAGCCGTGGCCGAAGCCGCTGCAAAAGAATTTCCCGGAGCGTCAATCATTCTTCTGGGGCCTCTGCCTTGTGGACATGAACCGTCGGATGAGCGGCGCCTCGCCACCGACATGATACATTCTCTGATCAGTAAGGCGCAATTGCCGGAGGGAGTGAAGTATATCAATCCCACAGCATGGTTTGTGGATGCCGACAACCGCTTTGTCCCCGGTCTCTACGGAGGCGACGGTATCCATCTCACAGCCGACGGATATAAAGCATGGCTCCGCGGGCTTGCTCCATACATATCACCGGGTCTGAAGTAATCGTGACATTACGGCAGACAACGAACGATGGCGAACCTCCCGGCTCGCCATCGTTCGTTGTGGCTATGTGTGTAACCAATGTTCATTCGTAATTTTTTCTGATGCAAAATTACTAATGCCGGAGAAGTCGTGCCATACCTTATTTCAGGTATTTATTGGCGTTTTCCGGGCCATTTAGTACACAAATATGATTAGATGTGATTAGAATCCGGTATTTCCGGCGTTACGGAAGCGGTTCATCGCCGGGTTCGGTAAACACAATCCGGAAGGTGCGGTCTGCGGAGAAACGGAAGTCGGCCACGCCCATGGCATATAGGGCCGTGACTGTGTCGGAAGCCGCTGATTCCGACATACGGGCCTCTTTCATAAGCTCCGCGAGCGATGCGCCCTCTTCTCCGGCAGCTTCGAGGCTGCTGAGCAACCGCCGCTGGGCAGCCGTGAGGCATACCACCGAATCCTCTGCCCGGTTTTTCTTTTCCCAGGCTTTGACCATAAGATCGGGAGCAAGAATGTTCTCGTCGGCCACGCGGAAATAAGCGTGCCATGAGCCGTCGGCGTGCCGGGCCATGACGCTGCGGCCCGTATGGGACCGGATTTCGGCGCGTATCACCATCGCGCCGTCCTCGGCAGTGAAGGCGGTGAACTCCACGGGCTGCGACGGGCGGCAGTAGAGCTGCGCAGCCTGCTCGACCACGTAGACATCTTCCTCGTTGCGCACACCGGCTATGGTGCCGTTGTCCTTCACGCCTATGAGCAGACATCCGCCGCTATGGTTGGCGAAGGCCGAAATGGAGCGCGCTATCTTGGCAGCGTCGGAAATCAGATATTTGAAATCCTGCCGTTCATGTTCGCCTTCGGCCACCGCCCGTCTCAGATAGAAGGCTCCTCGCCGGGCCTTTAGGTCTTTCATTCGGGGTAAGAGAGATTTTCCGGAGCCGGATTTTCGAGAACTTCCGTGAGATACCTTGCGGCATCGCGTCGGGCGGCTTCGAGGTCCATGAACGAATAGTTGCCGCAGTCGCGCGGCGTGGCGCCGGGCACCTCGCCTTCAAACGAGGATATGAACCGGAACGTCTCGCGCAGCAACGGAAGGATTTCAGAGGGGGAGGGGGTGCCTTCCATCAGCAGATAGTTTCCGGTGCAGCATCCCATCGGGCCCCAGTAGACAATTCTTTTTCCCCACTGGGGATGGTTGCGCAGATATGTGGCTGCAAGGTGCTCCATTGCGTGGAGCGAACGCGGGGTGAGCGCCGGCTCGCGGTTGGGCTCGGTCATGCGGATGTCGAAAGTGGTGACTTTGCCTCCTCCTGGCAGAGTGTCCACGCGCGACACATACACCCCTCTGAGCAGCCTCAGATGGTCTATAGTGAAACTTGCTATCTTTTCCATTTTCGTAAGGGTCTTGGGGTTCAGTGGGCGCAGGAGTCCTCGGCAAGCTCGTTGATTATATGACGCAGCAGCCCGAAGGTGTGCTCCGGTGCTTCCTGCCAGAAGTTTTCATACTGCGCTATGTTGTCGTCGGCTCCGGGGGTGTCGGAAATCACTCTCATGCACGCGAATGGCACATTGCGGATATAGCATACCTGAGCGATGGCTGCCGACTCCATGTCGACGGCGTCAACGTCGGGATAATGGCGGCGGATGCCTTCGAGCACTTCAGGGTCGGCCACAAAAATGTCGCCGGAGCATATCAGCCCGTGCTTCACGGTGTCGCCTTCCTGAAGACATGCAAGGGAGTTCACGCGACTGTCAGTGTGGAAAAAGCGGGGACATCCGGCTGCGTCGCCCCACTCCGTGCCGGGACCGCACCAAACGTCGTGGTAGGCCACACGGGTTCCAACCACGATGTCGAGCACTCCGGCATTGCCGCCGGTGCCACCGGCCACTCCGGTGTTGATTATAAGTTCAGGCTCGAAGTTCTCGATCATCACCATCGTTCCGAGGGCGGCGTTCACTTTGCCTATGCCGCACTTCATGGCTATGATGTCTGTATTGCCTACGGTTCCGCAATAAAAACGGTAGCCGTCGATATCCTTTGTGGTGCAATCGTTCAGGAGCGGTATAAGGAGCTTCAGCTCCTTGTCCATCGCTACAATTATGCCTATTTTCATTTGTTCGGTGTTTTGAGTTGGTTTACCGCCATAGTTATGGCAATGGGATTACAAATTTAGGGAAAATGCGTCCAACTCCGCTATTTTTGCATGCAATCTTTAATTATTATTCACCATCACCCCATGAAACACATTTTCTCCGTCATGGCCTCCCTTATGTCGGGCTTGTGCGCCCTGGCCATAACTCCCCACAGTGTTCCCACCACCCATATACCGTCGCCCGCGCCGGTCACGGTGGCTCTTCCCGCATCATACGCCGACAGCGTATCTGAACGTTTCCCCGTGGTGTATTTGCTGAACGGTCATGGAGGCAATGAAAAGTCGTGGAGCACGGTGATAGATCTTGACAGCATGGCCACGGCCTACAACACCATAATAGTTTGTCCGGCCGGACTGAATTCCTGGTACTGGAATTCGCCTGTGGATTCCACATTGCAGATGGAAGATTACATAATCAAAGACCTTGTGCCCTGGGTCGATGCCAGTTTCCGCACAAGCGCCGACCGCCGCGGACGCGCCATATCAGGTTTCAGCATGGGTGGCCACGGCGCGCTGTGGCTCGCTACGCGTCATCCCGATGTCTTTGCCAACGCGGGCGCCTCAAGCGGCGGAGTGGATATCCGTCCTTTCCCGGAAAACTGGGATATGGCTCGCCGTCTCGGAGCGCGCGACGAGAATCCCGAGCGTTGGGACAGCCATACGGTTATGACGGCGGTGGAAAACCTGAAGCCGGGAATACTGAATATCATATTTGACTGCGGCAGCGAGGACTTTTTCTACGAGGTGAACAACAATCTTCACCGCAAGCTTACCGAAATGGGTATTGCCCACACCTATCTCACGCAGCACGGCGCCCACAATGCCGCGTACTGGAACCGCGCCGTCGTGCCCCAGTTCCAGTTCTTCCGCACGCAGTTCTATGTGGAGTGAGCAGATGTAGGGAGTACCGCGCTCCTACAATCCCATATCTTCGATGGCCTTGTTGATAACCGCTACGTCTACAGTGGAATAGTCACTTTTGTCATAAATGTCGATAAGATAGACTGTTCAAGGGAACATATGAATTCCATAAGATCGGCTTTTAAGGAGCGATATCTCTTAAGTAGTGATTTGGCCGACCTTTCAAAGCGGTTTGTTGTCCTGACTTCAAAGTTCATCGAGGAATGCTCTGGCAGTTTTGGGCGCAATCTTACCCGTCTCGATATCCCGCACTTCCCTTAACCCTTCACATATTCGGCTTGTGAGGGTGTCCTCCGGGGTTACAGGTGTGATTTTGAATGTGCCAAGACGTGAGGTGAGTAAAACGGACTCTCCCTTTAATGCTTTGGCCAGAACCGCGCTCTGGTTGGCTCTGAAATCTCTTGCGCTTACTATCTCCATGGTAACTTTGTATTTTCTGCAAATATAATGATTGGTTACCATTTTGGTATCCATGATTAGTGATTTTTAACTTGAATGATGGGCAGAGTCTGGTCCCGACAATAAAAAAGCCCGGAACGCGCGTGGATGGGGCGTGTTCCGGACTTTGTTTTTTAGTGGGATCAGGACTTTCAGTCCTCCTTTGAACGATTCTTGGCTTTGTCCTTGTTTTTCGTTGCCGACGAGCCGGTGTCTTTCTCCTCTTTGAGGTCGATTTCGTTGTGATTGCGGTCTATCACGCGGTATTGCAGATAGGCCAGCGACTGGTCGGGCATGATTTTGAATTTGTGGCCGAGCTCGAAGAGCCAGCGGCGGTAGGGCGAGATAAGTCCCTTTTTCAGGTAGGCGTCGACATAGGGATGAACATACATCACGAATCCCGACTGGTTGAGCGAGGTCACGAGGTATTCCAGCTTTTCGCGCAGGGTGTCGGTGAAAAGCAGCGAGGGCTGTACCACGCCTTTGCCGTAGCAAGAGGGGCACGTTTCGGTGGTTACGATGTCGAGAGCCGGGCGCACGCGCTGGCGGGTGATCTGCATCAGGCCGAACTTGCTTAGCGGCAGGATGTTGTGGCGTGCACGGTCGCTTGCCATCACATCGCGCATGTGTTCATAGAGCTTCTGGCGGTGTTCTGACTTGGCCATGTCTATGAAGTCAATTACAATGATTCCGCCCATATCGCGCAGTCTGAGCTGACGGGCAATCTCGTCGGCGGCGCGCAGATTTACCTCCAGAGCGTTGCTTTCCTGGTCGGGAGCAGCCTTGGAGCGGTTGCCGGAGTTCACGTCGATTACGTGAAGAGCCTCCGTGTGCTCGATGATAATGTAGGCGCCGCTCTTGAACGACACTGTTTTGCCGAACGACAGTTTTATCTGCTTGGTGATATTGAAAGCGTCGAATATCGGCTGGTCCTTATCGTAGAGCTTCACAATGTCCTTGCGGTCGGGAGCTATGAGGTTCACATAGTTCTGAATCTGGGTGAAGGTCTCGCGGTCGTTTACCCAGATGCTTTCGAAGTCGGGGTTGAAGATGTCGCGGATCACGCTCACTATTCGGCTTTCTTCCTGGAAGATGAGGGCCGGAGCGGTTGATGTGCGCGCCTTGGCCACGGTGTCTTCCCAGTATTTGAGCAGGGTCTTCATCTCGTGGTTGAGTTCGGCCACGCGTTTGCCCTCGGCCGATGTGCGTATTATCACGCCGAAGTTCTTGGGCCGGATGCTGTCCACAAGCTGGCGCAGACGGGCTTTCTCTTCGGGGTTCTTGATTTTCTGCGAGATGGAGATTTTGTCGTTGAAGGGCATCAGCACTATGTAGCGCCCTGTGAGTGATATTTCGGTGGTGAGTCGTGGCCCTTTCGACGATATGGGTTCCTTGACTATCTGCACCATGAGCTGCTGGCCGGGTGTGAGCACCGACGAGATTGTGCCGTGCTTGTCAATGTCGGGCAGCAGCTTCATTTTGGAAATCGAGGGCACCGATTTCTTTTCGGGGTCGAGCGCCTCGGTGAGGAAAGAGGAGTAGGATGAAAAACGGGAGCCGAGATCTAAGTAATGGAGGAATGCGTCCTTGTCGTAGCCCACGTTGACAAAGGCGGCATTCAGTCCGGGCATGAGCTTTTTGGCTTTGGCCAGATAGATGTCGCCCACGGCGTAGGCTATGTCGCGGGCCTCCTTCTGCAGGGAGACCAGACGTGAGTCCTCAAGGAGTGCAATAGACATTTCCTTGGGCTGCACATCGACAATGAGTTCGCTTCGCATTGGCTTAGTTTATAAATTGGTTAATATTCTGGAAAGCGTGGCTTTCCGGGAGGGGGAGATGGCCGCCGGGTGCGGCCGTGGAAGGATGCAATAAACAAAGAACAAACTTTTTGCCGGAAAAACGCCCTGCTGTGGGCACCCCGCAAGAAAGTTTGTTCGTTGTATCGCGTTTCTGGTTTCGGATGTGGCTGTGCATATCCGGTTACTGAACGTCGGTCGGGAAGAGTCAGGGCCTGAAGCCGGGCTTGCGATGCAAGCGGCAATGTCCTTATTTCTTCTTGTGACGATTCTTTCTGAGACGTTTTTTGCGCTTGTGAGTAGCCATTTTATGGCCTTTTCTTTTCTTTCCGCTTGGCATATTACGCTATGATTAAAAAGTGTATGTTTGTATATATGTTAAAGTCTGGCCGGCTGTTATTTTACCTCTTCCATGAACACTTTGGCGGGCTTGAAAGCCGGAATCTTGTGCTCGGGAATGATGATGGTGGTGTTCTTGGAAATGTTGCGGGCTGTCTTCTCAGAGCGTACTTTCACAATGAAGCTGCCGAATCCGCGGAGATAGACGTTTTCGCCGTGGGCAAGAGAATCCTTTACTACTTCCATGAACTTTTCAACAGTGGCAAGAACGCTGGCTTTGTCTACGCCGGTTGTTTTTGCGATTTCGTTGACGATATCAGCTTTAGTCATTTTCTTATGCAATTATTAATGATGATTAATTACTTGACAATATGATAATTGTGGCACAGCGCGGGGTTTTGCCACAATTGCAAGTGCAAATATCGGAATTTTTTTACAATTCTGAGCAATAGATGTTTAATTTTTTGTCTGAATTTTTCGCTGGTATCAGCGGGAAATAGGTTACATTTTAACCCTTTATTGCGGTTCACACCTCTTGCAGTGTTTTTTTATAGTTATACCGACATTATTTTCAGGGCAGTTACAACATATCCTTGATTCTCTGTTCAACTATCTTACTGCATTTTACGCCCTTTATGATGATTGCAACGCTGTTTGCGTCAAAATGGCCGGGGAGCTCGTAGATTTTATTGTTGTTCAAAAGATTGCTGAATTCTTCGTGAGACAGTTCCACAGGGTTATTGCAATCAATGTATGTCTGATCTTTCTTAAGCATGTTTGTCCCGTCGCTCGGAAACACAGGATAGGTATTTAAATCAAAATTAAGTACCTTGGCCCGTTGGATTGCTTTTTCAACTTGTGAGGAACCCGTCGCAAATAAGAAAACGGTATTACCACGTTTTATACACACATGGATGTGGTCACTGACGCCAACCGGACAATCCGACTTGAAAAAATACATTTTTCCTTCGGAGACCGTGGCCCCAAACGCCGAAACCGGAATGTCCATGGCGTTCTGATCAATTGTAAAATTCGTGATATATTTCTTTGGTCGTTTCCAGCACCTCAGGAGATTGTTTGAAAAGATCCGAGGTGTCCTCATCACAATTTTCAAACATCAGATCCATGTTGATAGGGAACGAGTTTTTCTCATTCTTATCCAGAAGCATGTCTTTATATTTCTCCCACTCCGGGTATTTATGAGACAAGTCCGAAAGTTCACGTCCCGAGAAATTTCCGTAAGTATCAATTACCCGGTTGAGAACTTGGATATCGGACTCCGAAAACTCTTTCAAATCGGGGGCTTGGATGGCGCGAAATTTATAGGGCTTGACTTTTTCAATCCATTGCCCGAAATAGTTGTCGGGAGTTTCCAGGACAGTAGCCTCACCGTCCAACAGATGTTTTGCATCGGTAGGAACCACACCTTTTGGCATTGCAAAATATCTGTCGCCTGTAATCGTTCTTCCGTTGAGGCGCAGATGGCAACGGTCAGCGAGCCATAGCAACTTATAGGCCTTCATTTCATCCAAGGTCTGTCCTTGCATTTTGGAAGCTAAAAATGCCATAGCCTGAATAATCTTTTTTGTGTTCCTTGCCATCAGATACTCTTTTGTTCTTTAAACCACAAAGTTAAAGATAAGTTTTTATAAATCAAAATTGTTGGATTGGGATTCCAATGAATCTGCGGGATGTCATACGCCAAAATTCGCGGGTATCGGGGCAACCGGAAAGAATCGCGTTACTCGGTCAGGAGGAGGAGGAGGAGGGAGGGGAGGGCGGTGGCGCGGGCGCAGCGGGGGTCGTCGGGGGCGGGAGCGTCACCGGTGCGGTCGAACCATACGGCATGCCAGCCTGCGCCGAGAGCGCCTGCTATGTCGGTGGTCGGATTGTCGCCTATAAGAAGGTTGCTGTCGGGTTGCTCTGAGGCGGCCATGCGCGCGGCGTGTTCGAAGAGCCGGCGGTCGGGTTTGTTCACGTCTATGTCGTCGCTCAGCACCGTCAGGTCAATCTTGTCCTGAAGTCCGGCATTGCGAATCTTACGGTGTTGCACATCGGCAAACCCGTTTGAAAGCACTCCGATGCGGATATCAGGCCATCGGTTCTTTATGGCGTCGATAAGCTCGATGGCGCCCGGAATCAGATTTTTCTGCTCGGCAAGCCGGTCGAGATAATATGTGTCGAGGAATTCCGACAGACGGCGAGCTTCCGCGTCAGTCATGCCTGCTTCGGCGAGAGGGAGGCGGAAGCGCTCCATTCTCAGGGTGTCGCGGTCTATTTCTGCGCGGCTGTATTGGTCCCAGAGCAGGTGGTTATGAAATTCGTATCGTTCGGTCCATGCTTCGGCGTCGGCAAACAGTAGGCGAATCGGCTCCACGCTGTCGTAGACAATGCGGAGGGCCGCACGCGAGTTGGTGCGGAAGTCAATCAGGGTGTCGTCGAGGTCGAACCATACGGTTTTTATCCTCGACCCCTCGTAAATCATATTTCGCTTATCTTCCACCATTTATATGATTGTGTAGTATCGGTGCGTGCGGCCGGAACACCTTCGTGGTTGCGCAGTATCCTGACTACTTTGATTGTGACAGGAAGTACGAGAATCTCGTAGACGGTTTTAAGCAGGGCCTGGGTGACGCAGAGCGTGAGTATCACGTTCCAGGGAAGGGTGCCGGCGAATGCAAGCGGGAAAAATATCGCGGAGTCAACGCCTTCGCCCCAGAGGGTGCTCATTATGGCGCGGAAGGAGAATCCGGCGGCCGACGACGGCCGGGCGCTGCGCGATTTCATGCGGCTCATCACATAGGCGTTGACCATCGACCCGCAAAGGAAGGCGGTGAAGCTGGCGGCGAATATGCGGGGAGTGGCCCCGAACACTATCTGCATCGCTTCCTGATGGTGCCAGGTGGTGTGGGAGGGGAGAGCGAGGCCAAGCTGGAGCAGCAGGGTCACAAGCAGGTTCATGGCGAAGCCGAGCCATATCACGAACCGCGCGCGGGAAAAACCGTAGATTTCAACTATGCAGTCGGAGATGATGTAGCTCAGGGGAAATACCACGAATCCGGCGGTAATGGTGAGCGGGCCAAGCTCCACGGTTTTGATTTCCATAAGGTTGGCCACGATTATACACACGCAGAAGAGCACTGCCAGAAGCAGAAACACGGGTGAAAATACAGTCTTGTTTGTCATTGATCTTGTTTTTAACGAGGTAGCAAGCACTCGGTGAATTGTTTTTCTAAGTTTTCTGACTGCAAATTTACTGCTTTTTCTTCATTGGCACAACCCCTATTGGAGAAGGTGATAGTACACGGGCTTATGGTTTGGGAGAAGGTCGGGGTGAAAGGCTTTAATCATGTCGGCGAGAAGAACGTCGGGCGTCAGTGGCAGATTCTCGTAGAGAGGAACATCCTCAAGATTACAGTAAATCACCTTGCGGTTACTGAAGGCTTTGAAGTCGGCATACCGTGCATCGGAGGCTTCGAGGGCCTCATAGCTGAACTCCCCGTGATAGGCGTTCATGACACGCCAGAAATCGGCATCGCAACCTTTGGAATATACCTGTTCGAATTCCATCAGAGTGGCGTCAGTACCGGTGTCGCTTTCCATGAAATATCGGGCTCCGGCGTCACGGAACAGTTTCCCGTAGAAACTGTTCCCTCCGGGCACATACCAGGTGCCGCCACGCATTTCGCCACTCATGACTGACGGTCGGTCAGTCGCGCCCGCGGCAAGAGCCTTGAGGCGGTTATACCTCTTTTCTATACCCTGAAACACTTCAATGGCCTTTTGTTCTTTTCCTATGAACATGCCGGTTATTTTTATCCATTCCGAGAGGCCCAGCGGTGTTGTCTCGCTGAAGGCCCAGAAGGGAATAAGGGGTATGCCAAGATTTTTAAGTCCGTCGTAGCCGCCGCGACGATGTGGAGATATGAAAATCACGTCGGGGTCGCAGGCAAGAATAATCTCCTTGTCGAAGTTGCCCTCCATGCCTATGCGGCTCACGCGGCCATCGTCAAGTCGCCTGAGCCACTCGGGGTTGCGTGTGCGTTGGGTGTTGCTCGTAGCCACCACCTTGTCATAGCTGTCAAGCGTGGCAAATGCTCCGAGCTGTGTCATGGTCATGCACACAACGCGCTCAACCGGTACGTGTATCGGGGTATATCCATCAGGGATATCAGTCGGCTCGGTACCTTTCGGAATCAGTGCGAAATGCTGAGGGACAGCGTTGGTGTCGGCAGGGTGACGCATAGTCACCAACCGCACTCCGTCGGCGCGTTCGCTGACGCTGAAACCGAGGGCATAGGCAGGCGACATCTCCGAAATGGAATCGGAACTCCCGGCTGTCTCGCTCTGCCGGCTGCCGCCACCGGAGTGGCGGCAACCCGAGAGTAAGAAAGTCAGAAATATGACTGCAAAGGTAAGGCAGATTCTCATTGTCTGAATCGGATAACCAGGCTTGCTACCACGGAGCATCCGGGAGTAAGGGTGGCGTAGTTGCTGTTGTACGGACGGTCGTCGCGGTAGTTGAAGATGTTTTCAACGCCGAGGGAGGGCTCGAGAATCACGCTGCGCAGTCTGAACGTGTGGCGCGTGGTGAGGTCCCAGGTCTGGAATGCGGGCGAGTCGCCGTAGCTCTTTGACCATCGTGTGCCTTGATATCGGCCGTTGATATTGACATTGAGCGTATAGTTGTCCCAGGTGTGGTTCCAGTTTCCGAAGAAATTGCCGGAGTGGCGGATGCTGCGTTCGAGCCATGTATCGTCGCTGATGTTGCGGGCATGATTGTAATTATAGCTTACGCCTAAGGCGAGGCCGGTGAGCGGGCGCACGTTGATGCCGGCGTTGATGCCGCGCACGCGGGCCTTTCCTACGTTGTGGTATTCGGCTTTGCGGACTATTCCGTTGTCCTTGTCTTCCTGGGTGAGGTCCACTGTCTTTGTCTCGATTTTGTCGCGAAGATCATTCTGGAACACCGATGCTGTAACTGTAATCCAGCGATTGATGTATTCGAGGTTTATATTGTAATAATTGCTTTTCTCGGCTTTGAGGTCGGGGTTGCCGATTGTAATGCGGCCGCGGTTGTCGGAAATCACATACATCTGCTGGAGCGTAGGGGAGTGGAAACCGGCGGCATAGCCTGCGCGTATATTGAAGTCGCCCAGACGGTACATCACATTGGCCTTGGGGGTAACCACACCTTTGAATTTCTCGTTGTAGACATAGCGCAGGCCGCCGACGAGGCTGAGGCTGTTCCAGAGCTTAAACTCATCCTGCGCATACGCGGCCAGGGTGTAAACGTGCTGAATCTCGTCGTTGAGCATCTGGCTCGGCTCAGTTGGCTTAAGGCTTTCGTAAACATAGTTCGTGCCGGCAAACAGGGTGTTGTTCTCATGGAGGCGGAATACGCCGCTTAGTTTAGCTTCCGTGTAGGTCTGGTTTTTGGCAAGCACCTCATCACCTTTCTTATGGGTCTTGGTGTCCTTGTTGTAGTCGTACCATGAACGGAAGTTGGTAGTGTTGACCGAAGCGTCGATATAGGATGCCTTTACAGGCAGAAGATAACGGGCAGAACCGCCTATGGTATAAGTCTGGTGACGGTTGTCGTAATCATAGCTGTCGAAACGGCTGTTGTCGCTTATGAATATGGTGCCTTCGAGACCTACGCGGAGCCTGTCGGTTACGTCGTAGTTCAGGTTCTGGGTGGCGTTGTGGGAGTATCCTTTATACACGGCCTGTTTCTTTGTCTCCACTTTCTCATCCTTGGAATTGATTTCGAAGGGGCTGAGCTGCCATGCGCCTGTGTGACGGTAGTTGTAGTGTGTCACTGATGAGAGCTTTCCGCCCTTTGCCTCGGCCGTCACGCCCTCGGATACTCGCTGATGAGAACTGATTCGGGTGTTTGAAGAGACTGAAAAAGGTGATTTCGCTCCTTCGGTGATGATGTTGATAACGCCGGCAATGGCGTCGCTGCCGTAGAGCGCCGAAGACGCGCCGCTGAGCACCTCGATACGTTTGATGGCGTCGAGGTCAATTCGGTCGTAATCAATGCTTCCCGAATTGTCACCGGCCATCTTCTTGCCGTCGACGAGAATGAGCACATATTTGTCGGGTAGACCGTTGAAATACATAGTGCTGTTTTGAGTGCTGATTGAGGCTGAGGTCACCAGACGTGTCAGTGCGTTGAGGAAGCTCGACGGGTCGGCGTCACGGATCGCTTTGCCTGATATAACCTCTACGGGCGAGGGGCTGTCTTTTAGCCGGTGGTAGGTGCCGGTGCCGGTGACCACTACCGGGTTGAGAGCGTAGCTGGTGGGCTCCAGACTTATTGTCATGTCGCTCCGGCTGCGGTCAATCGGGATTGAAACTGCCGAATAGTTGAGGCAGCTCGCCACGATGGTGTAGCTTCCGTCTTTGAGATTAGTGATTGTGAATTCTCCATCCGGGTTGGTGGCACATCCTGCGGTTGTGTGCTGGATTCTTACACTTGCTCCTTCAATACCTCTACCGGTAGAAGCGTCAACAACTCGGCCGCTGAGATTGATCTGAGCGGACATACTCAATGCAATACAGCCGGAAAGCATTGCCAGCCTGCATTTCTTTTCCATAAAAATTGGTTATGAAAATGTTAATAATCAGCTCTCCTGACCCCGGGCGAGCAAGTTATCTGTTGAAATGGCAGGTTTCCTGACTTGCCCCTCGGAAAAAACGCCTTCCCGTTGCCTGATAACAGTGGCTTCAGTTTTTTCGTTCGGCAGGGTTTACAGTAGCGGGCACTATTCCGGATTTACACCGGATTCCCTTTTATGGACGGTATATGACCGTTCCATCACCATTTCAGCTGCAAAAATACGAAAATTTCATGGAACGCAACGAAGAGCCTGTAATTTTTGGAAGAGACGCTTCTTCACCGGCGCAACACTTTGCGGTAAACCTTGAGGGTGTGCCGCGCTATTTCGTCCCAGTCGTAGGGAGTGAGGTCGTAGGTGCGGGGAGAGGGAAGGGTGAGCATTGCCTTCATGGCGCGGGCCATTGCGGCGGGATCGCCGGGGGGGAAGAAGCTGTCGCGGTGCAGACCGGGAAGACGGTTGGCGGGGATGTCGCTCAGGGCTATCCGGCGACCGGCGGCCATGGCCTCGAGAAGTGAGATTGACAGCCCTTCGTGGTAGGACGGCAGAACAAAAAGAGCCGCTCCGCCCATGAGCTGACGGAGTTTTTCGCCATGCACCTCACCGGCCATGATCGCTCCGGCCCGGTGGGCAAGGTCATGCAGTTGTCGGCTATATGGGGTGGGGGGAATCGCACTTCCGGCAATCACCAGCTTCATGCCGGGGACCTCCAGCTGCCGGTAGGCCTCTGTCAGGTCGTGAAATCCCTTTTCGCGGGAAAGGCGTCCGAGCGCGAGTATATAACCGTCGGGTTCCAACCCCATTTCCCGTATCAGTCCGAAGTCCTCCACCGGCGCGGGAACGCCGACACCGTTGGCTATCACGCTGATCTCCTTCCGGCCGTAACGCTGGCGCAATTCGGCGGCAATTCCGGGCGATATGGCAATCACGGCATGGCTCATCCGGGTTGACCACCGCTCGCCGAGGCGGAGAATGGTGCGTGCCACCGACCCCCATTTCGGGCGGCGGTAATCGGCGCCGTGGTTTGTGACCACCGTGCGCATCCCCAGCAATCGGGCCAGCGGCACGAAGATTCCGGGGCCTATGGCATGGATATGGACCACGTCGGCATTATGGCGCCGTGCGTCAAGAATGCCGAGGAATGTGTGCAGGAATGCCTCCAGTCCTTTTATGCGTGGCGCGGCGATGTCGCGCAGAGTCACTCCGCGGTAAGTGCGGGGCGAGTTGTCGGCAAAATATCCCTTTCGCCTTGCAACGGTCACGTCGCAGCCCAAGGCCTGCAGGCGTGGATACAGTTCGCGGCAGTGCGTCTCCACTCCGCCCTGTATGTCGGGGATGCCCCGCGTTCCGGTTACATATACCTTTATCCTCTTCATCATCCCTTCCTGATGCTGAACACGGGCTTTAGCCCTAAAAGCGTGCGGGCCTTGTTGGTCAGTGCCCAGCGCGCGGGCACGGTGATATAGCGGTGCATTACCGGAGAGGCTGTTCCTACCATCCAGCACTGTCTTTCACACGTGGCGACCCACTGCCGCACTTCTGCTGCTCTGGCAGAACGCCAGATGCTTGCAAAGTCAGTTTCACGGATGTTGCCCATGGAAAGCTCGTGGCCGCACGCCATTCCGTTGCAGGGAAACACTTCCCCGTAGGGGTCGATGAAGAAATTGGCCGATCCGGCCTCGCACGGGAGCATACGGTTGCCTCCGGCCACATAATTGGCCAGCCCCATGTTGAACCATGCGCGAAACCATGATTTGGGATGACGCTCGCCGAGCTGCATTTCGGCGAGAGTCAGAAAATCCCCGGCTACCTTCTCAGGTCGGGGTATCGTATTGTCGGTTTTATGGAAGTAGAATGAGTTGTGGGCGGCGGCCGTGGCAAATTCCATGCCCAGGGAGCGTGTCAGGCGGTAAAGCTGTGTCAGGTCGGCGGAGTTGTCGCCCGACACGGTACATGCCACCCCTATGTCCTTTACGCCAAGTTCGTGAAGCCTCCGGAGAGTGGCCATGCCGCGGCTGAAACTTCCTTCGCGGCCGCGCACGGCGTCGTTTGTGCGCTCCATCCCTTCCAGCGACACACGTATGCCTATGCGGGGGAACTGCCGGGCAAGGTGGATGATACGGTCGGTAAACAAGCCGGAGGTTGAGATGACAATGCGCGGTGTATGACGGTAGCATTCCTCCACAATCTCGCCGAGGTCCTCTCTCACAAATGGCTCGCCCCCGGTGATGTTGATGAATTTCAGGCGGGGAAGGGAGCGGAGGTCGGCGGCGTTGATCTCACGAGATGCCTCGGTGGGGTTTCTCCAGATATCACACATGCGGCAACGCATCGGACAGCGATAGGTAACTATCACCGAGGCGTCGCGGGGCACCGGAGGATATTTTTGGGAAGGCAAGCTCACTTTTTTCAGGGAAAACTCGGTTTTGGAACGGCTGCGCGCCGCGCAGCATGACGCAAATTTAGCACTTTATTTTTAATTTTGCAGACCATACCAATCATACCATACCAACCATCAACCTATGCGAACCATTCTATCACTGGCGGCTACGCTTTTCTCGCTGGCCGTTGTTGCGGCACCGCTGCAGATGTCGCCTATTCATGTCTCTCCGTCTGGCAACGACCGCGCTGCCGGAACCATAAAGAAACCGCTGCGCACAATTGTCGGCGCTCTGCGGAAAGCCGAGTCTATGGATTCATCCGTACGCGCGGAAATCTTTCTGCATGAAGGGGTCTACCCACAGGATTCCACCCTCGTTATCACCCGTAGCAATCTTTCGGTGAGCGCGTGGCCCGGAGAACGCGCCATAATTTCCGGAGGAGCCACTCTCAGTCCGCGCCATCTCCGCAAAGTATCCGATGCGGATGTGGCGGCCGCTATTCCTGCCGAACGGCTCGCTCATATCCGCGAAATAGATTTCCGCTCTCTCGGCATTCTGGTGGAAGGTCTCCGCCCAAGCGGATTCGGGCGCCCGAGTATCGCGGCATGGACAGAAATATATGTCAACGGCCGTCCCGGTCAGATAGCGCGCTGGCCCAACGATTCATCTCTGCTTATCGGTAAAATAATAGAGGCCGGAACAGGGGAGCACACGAAAAATGCGCCTTTCCCGGTATTCGGCTACAACGAGGAGCGTCCCTCGCAATGGAAACTCACCGGCAATATGTGGATAGGCGGTTATTTCGCCCACGGCTATGCCGACGATATGATACGTGTGGCATCGGTCGACACAGCCGCCCGCACCATCCATGCCGCGCAGCACACCGTCTATGGGTTCATGACCGGTGCCGACTGGCGCCGCTGGCACGCTCTCAATCTTCCCGAAGAGCTGGATGTTCCCGGCGAATATGTGATAGATCCCGACCGTGGAAAGATATATGTGTACCTGCCCGAGGGTAAAGTGACCGATCTCCGCGTGTCGGTGCTCGGAGAGCCGATAGTGGCTGTGGAAAACTGCGCCGATGTGGAGCTGAAGAATCTCACGATAGAATACGGCCGTCAGATAGGTGTGTATATGGAGAACACCGAAGGCGTAAGGGTTGACGGCTGCGTCATCCGCAATATGGGTGGCCCCGGTGTGGTTATAGGCCGCGGCACGCTGGAGCGCGACAATGTGGCCGGACACCAGCACGGGGGCGATTCCTCGCCGCGACAGGTGGGCGACCTCATGGGACGCGTATACGAAGATATACTCTTCAACCGTCACGCCGGAAAAAACAACGGTGTGGTCAACTGCCATATCTACAACGTTGGCGCCGGAGGCGTGAGCCTTGGCGGAGGCGACCGCGCATCGCTCGAGGCGGGCGGCAATTATGTGGACAGCTGCCATATCCACGACTATAACCGCATTGAAAAATCCTATCGTCCCGGAGTGTGGATAGACGGTGTGGGTAACCGTGTGAGCCATTGCTCTATATACAATGCGCCGAGCATGGCCATACTCTTCCACGGCAACAACCATATCATCGAGAATTGCGATATAACCCACGTATGCTCCGAGGTCGATGACCAGGGAGCAATCTACTACGGCCGCGACGCCTCGGAGCAGGGCAACGTTATCCGTTACTGCTATTTTCATGAACTGAGTCCGCGCCATCGTGTCACCGCAACCTACCACGACGACGGAGCCTGCGGAGCAGAGGTTTACGGCAACATCTACTACCGCGCGGGGTCTCTGCCGGTGCTCATCGGCGGAGGACACAATAATGTCTATCGTAACAATGTGTTCATTGATTCTCCCGTAGCCATCCACATCGACAACCGCATGCAGAACTGGGGTTCCGGCATGGTGGCCCGCGGCGGCATAATCGACCGTCGTCTCTCGGAAGTGAAATTCCAGCAGCCGCCTTATTCCACCGCTTATCCCAAACTTACCGTTTATTGGGACAAAGACCCGTCGTATCCCAGCGGCAATCTGATTGAGGGCAATCTCTTTTACAAGATAGGCAATGTGGTGAGAGGACAAAGCCAGTGGCTCGAGCTGTGCAACAACTGGACAACCAATTCCGACCCCGGATTCGTCGACCCGGCCGACCCCATGAAAGGTTTCCGCAGCGACGCTCCGGTATATACCCGCATCCCCGGCTTCCCGGTGCTTCCCTTCTCGGAAATAGGCTGTCCGTGGGACGCCTCCGAAAGAGAATAATCTATCCCTTTCCACCACCGGACTTCAGCGCAGGAATCGGGGTGCGCGTATGTAGGCGCCGAGGCTTATGCCGAAGTTCCAGCCGGCGCCGTGAGCGCCGGAATAGTATCCGAAGGCTTTCACCGTGGTGGATTTGATGGTGGCGACGGCTTCGAGGCGCCCGAAGAATTCCACGCGCGGAAGCCAGTCGCTCCAGCAGGCTACGCCGGACGGGTCGGCCTGTATGTCGCGCAGGGGCACGAAGGCCTCGGCATAGCCGCGCAGCTGCAGGAAGCTGCCTATCTTCCACACGGGCACGAACGAGCCGTTGGCGAAGCTGTAGGCGCGGTATTCAGGCAGGAAAACGTCGGTGAGCGAGGGGCACGGGTCGTATACCGGCGCATCGAGAAGCGACTCGTGGTAGTAGTGGAGCAGCTTGCGGTTGCTTGCGAGGATGTCGGTTTCCAGGCCCAGGGAAATCTTGGGCGACAGGCTCCAGTAATTGCGGCTTTTGAATTCAATCTGGGCCCAGGCGCGCCGTGTGCGCGCGGAGCCGGTGTTGCCGCCGAATGTGAAATAATGGTAGCCGAGAACGCCGAATGCGCTGACGCTATACTGTGCGCCCGCGGTGGGAGCGTTGTGGTCGTTGAGGGTGTAGTGCTCGAAGAAGGCGCGTACCTGTCCGAGATTCTGGGTGATGTCGTCGCGGCGGTATGCGGGATTGGTGTCCGACGGACGGTTGTAATATTTGTCGGCAAGGTGGCCGTAGCCCACGGAGAATTCGAATTTGCCGTTGCGGCCGGCGGCGGTGCCGTACTCTACGCGGGCATAGAATTCGTCTTTGGCTGCCACGGTCGACTCGCTGTTCTGGAATATCAGACGGTCGTTGGGGAAAAATTTCTGGCGGGAGGCCACGCCCGTTATCGCCAGGCTGGTTGGCATTTTCCGGAGCAGGGAGATGCCCGCACGTCCCTGTGCGGCCACGTAGTTCTGGCCGAGCCATCCGTTCAGACTCATGTCGAGAGAGCTGAAGCTCATGGTGCGGTAGGCGGCCGAAAGGAAGAGCATTGAATTGGTGGAGGTGGTGAGATAGCTGCCTATGCCCAGGTCGAGAGGATTCTTCATGGTCGCTTTCAGCCGCAGGGTGAAGGGGCCGCCGGGGCCGTCGGGAACGGCGGTGGGCATGAGATTGCGGATCTTGCCGGGGGTTATCAGCCGGTAATAGGCGTCGCGGGCCTTGAGGATGCCGAAAGTGTCGGTGGCGTGGCGCATGAACCGGGAGGCGATGAAGGCGTTCTGGTCGGCATGGCCGCCGGTCACCTTCACGGAGTCGAATACAAGCGCCGGCGTGAGCGACTTGAACACCTCGCGGCGCAGCTTGCGCGAGTCCGCGGGCACACGGGTGTGAACCCTCATCTTGAGCGAGTCCATCACGGCCACGGCGTGGTCGTAGCCTATGCGGTAGATTTCGTTTGCCTTGTCGAAATCCAGCAGACCGAACTCATCGAGGTCGATGCGCAGTTTCATGCCCCGGAGCGGGGGCACGTTGTAGTCGCTGTGCTGCATTATCATTGTCTCGAGCTGCGACACCACCGAGGAATCGTCGCCGTCGGAATTGCCGGTGCTCACATCCACACCGAAAACGAAATCGGGAGCGAAGGTGTCGTCCATCACGTCCACCGGAAAATTGTCGTAGATGCCCCCGTCGTAGAGTTTGTCACCGTCCACTTCTATGGGATGGAACACCAGCGGGAACGTCATGCTTGCGCGTATGGCGTCGCTCACCTGTCCGCTTGCAAACACCGTCTTGTGCTTCTTCTCGACATTGGAGGCCACGCATCTGAACGGCACGAACAGTTTGTTGAAATCGCCTCCGCACTGGGCCGTGAAAGGCGCGAACAGTTCCATGAAGGCGAAGTTCATGGGGAGCGGATTTATAAGGGCCGAGGGGAGCAGGGATGTTAGCCCTGACTGTTCGCCGCCCAGATTTATCTTGAGAATGGTGGGCGTGGCCGGCGGTTCCATGAAGTAATATGTGAGCTTGGGGTCGATGGTGCCGGTGGACCAGTAGGCGAACTCCTGCGAGCGGATCACGTCGAGCATCTCGTCGGGGGTGAAGCCGCAGGCGTAAAGACCGCCCACAATGGCTCCCATTGAGGTGCCGGTGATATAGTCTATGGGGATGTTGTTGTCTTCAAGAGCCTGAATCACACCTATGTGGGCTATGCCCTTGGCGCCTCCGCCGCTGAGCACGAGTCCTACCGACTGGGAGTCGGCTACGCTGTCGGTGACTGCGGTGGCAGTGTCTTTGGCCAAAGCCGGGAATGCCACGGCAAGGAGAGAAAGAAGTGAGAAAAGATGTCGCATTTGCAGATGATTTTGGGAAGAGATGGCGGCAGGGTGTGGCCGTCAGAGAAAGAGAAGTCAGAGAAAGAGAAGCACGAGGAGCTGGGCAATCACCACTCTGGTGAACATCGAGAGTGGGTAAACCGAAGCGTAGGCAACCGCGGCCTCATCGCCTTTCACACTGTCGGTGGCGTAGGAGAGTGCCATGGGGTTGGCCATGGCACCGCACACCATGCCCGAGGCGGTGCCGTAGTCGAGGCGTCCCCAGCGCATGGCGCCGAGCAGCATTATTATCGAAGGGACGAGGGTGATGACGAAACCGGCGGCTATCCACACCAGACCGTCGGCACGCAGTATGGTGTCGAGGAAGCTTTCTCCAGCTTCGAGGCCGAGGCACGCCAGATAGAGCGACAAGCCTATACCGCGCAGCATCAGATTGGCGCTCTGGGTGGTGTAGGTGATGAGATGGAACGACGGCCCGAAACGCCCTATCAGTATTCCCACCACAATCGGGCCGCCGGCCAGACCGAGTTTCACGGGAGTGGACATGCCGGGAATAAGGATGGGAATAGACCCGAGCACGAGGCCAACCACCATGCCTATGAATACCGAGGCGAGGTTGGGATCGCGGAGCTCGTTGACGGAGTTGCCCAGCAGCGCTGCCACTTTGTCCACGTCGGCCGCCAGCCCCACTATGGTCACGCGGTCGCCGAGCTGAAGCACAAGCTGCGGGTCGGCCAGAAGCCTTACGCCCGAGCGCATCACACGCGATATGTTTATTTCGTAGTTGTTGCGCAGGCGCAGCGACCCGAGACGTTTGCCGTTGAGTCCGGGCTTGCTCACCACCACCGTTTTCGAAACGAGGTTCTTGTCTATGCGGTTCCAGTTTATATCGGGGCGGTTCCAGTCTTTGTCGGTTTTCTTGCCGAAGAGCATCATAAGGCGGGGAATGTCCTCCTCGTTTGTAACCACCAGAAGACGGTCTCCTTCCACTATGCGCTGGTCAGGTCCGGGGATTGATACTTTGCCGTCGTGCCACACACGCGAAATCACGAATTTGAGATTCAGCATATCGTGTATGTCGCGTATGGTCATTCCGTTTATTCCGGGGTTCACGGCCTGGAACTCGGCCACGTAAGTGTGGTCGCTGTCGTCGGTGGGATGCGGTTGCATGTCGGAAGGCCGCGCAAACAGTTTCCGCACCACAATCATTGCGAGAATCACGCCTACCACGCCCAGGGGGTAGGTCACGGCGCAGCTCAGTGCGGCTCCGCTTGCCGATATTCCCAGCTGCTGGAGCGCCTGCTGTGCGGCACCCAGAGCGGGAGTGTTGGTGGTGGCTCCGCAAAGCACTCCCACCATGTCGGCCATGCCTATTCCGCATGCCTCTGCTATGCCCACGGCCGTCAGGGTGCCCAGGGCCACCAGCGCAAGGCCGTACAGGTTGAGCTTCAGGCCGCCCGAACGGAAGGAACTGAAAAAGCCCGGTCCCACTTTCAGGCCGAGTTCGTAGACAAACAGCACAAGGCCGAAATCCTGCGCGTATTTAAGCATCTGCGGGTCAATGGAGAAACCGAGATGCCCCGCGAGGATACCCATGAAAAACACGAACGTGACGCCGAGTGACACGCCCCACACACGGATTTTACCGAGTCCGAGACCTATGGCTATGATTACAGACAGCACGCATACCGCCTGCACCGGACCATGGCTGCAAAATAGGTTTTCAAACCAGTTCATGGGGCAAATTTACTTATTTTTCCATAATTTTGCGGTTATTAAAATACAATACTGATGACCCGACCCCAATTCGACCGCCTCGACTGCCAGATTCTTCATCAGCTTGCCCTGAACGCACGCAAGCCTTTTCTGGAAATAGCGCGTATGTGCAATGTTTCCGGAGCTGCCATCCACCAGAGAGTGCAGAAACTTCTGGCCTCCGGCGTAATCAAGGGCTTCGAGACGGAAATAAGTCCTGAAGCGCTCGGCTACGATACCTGCGCCTACGTGGGACTGCTGCTTTCCGATCCTTCGCAGTCCGACGTGGTCACCGAACAGATAGGCCGTATACCGGAAGTGACGGAATGCCATCTCACCACCGGCAAATACGATATAATGCTGAAAATCTACGCACGCAACAATTCGCATCTTCTGGAGCTGCTCCACGACCGCATCCAGTCCATAGTGCCCGGACGAACCGAAACCCTCATTTCTTTTAAAGAGGAATTCCGGCGTCAGTTGCCGCTGGACGAAAACTGTAATGCGGAATGAAATGTTGAAATAACATGAACACGCAACACGAACTTGACTCCTATCTGCTCTCGGCCGTGGAATGGGCAAGAGCAGCCGGCCTCGCCCATCTGAGGCATTTCCGTAAAGGCAACCTTGACATCCGAACCAAGCTGAACGATGCCGACATAGTGACCGTGGCCGACGCCGAGGCCGAACAGGCCGTGATTTCGGGCATACGTGCCATGTATCCTTCCCACGCCATTCTTTCCGAAGAGTCGGGTTCCACCGGCTCTGAATCGCCGTTCCGCTGGGTGATTGATCCCCTCGACGGTACTACTAATTTCAGCTCGGGGCTGCCGCTCTTCTCGGTGTCGATAGCGCTGGAATATGAAGGCGAGACGGTGGTGGGAGTGGTCTACGCTCCTTATCTCGGCGAACTGTTCACGGCGGTGCGCGGCGGCGGAGCGTGGCTCAACGGCGAGCGCATAAACTGCGCCATAAACGCGGTTCTCGAACGCGCCGTGGTTGCCACCGGCTTCCCGGTTGACAAGAACGTGAACCCCGATAACAACGTGGACAATCTCATCCGTGTGCTTCCGCGGGTGAGGGGAATGCGCCGCCTCGGCTCCGCGGCAATCGACATCTGCTATGTTGCCGCCGGCTTCCTTGACGCCTACTGGGAGATGAACCTCCACCGCTGGGACGTGGCTGCCGGACTGCTCATAGCCGGTGAAGCCGGGGCCCGTTACGAGAGTTTCCGCAGCGACCGAAACGAATCAATAGTAGTTGCCTCCGCGGCCCTCTTCCCGCAGATTCGCCCCCTTATCGGCTGACGGCTCCCGCGCGGCTGCCCCTCTTGCCGTCGAGATAAAGCCCTATGCCGCCAATTGTTATGATGAGCAGGAGCATGGAGATGAGAGTCAGGTAATCGGACAGAGGAATAATGTCTATAATCAGCAACAGATTGGATATGGTTGAAATCCACAGAGCGCTCTCAGCCAGTTTGTTGTTATAGCGGTTTACGGGTGCGAGGATGGATTTGTAGAACAAGTTCAGCTGCTTGTTGAGTCCGCTGTCCTCATGGGTCTTTATGTCGTTTTTGAAGGAGTCGATGTGTATGAGTTCCGAATCTTCAAGGATTGTACGGTCGGAGATTCTGGTCAGATAGTCATGGATTTTCTGTGTAATCTCGCTTTCCACAATGAATCCCATCTGTTCCTGAATTGGGCCTAAAATCACTCGGCTCCTAACAATTCCGTCGATAGCCGGGGCATAACCGGTGTGTTTGCCGGGTTCCGGGCTTTCCATGAAGTTTTCCGTAGGGTGTCTGTAAGCCTGGATGCTTACGATCTGTGTAGTTGGATGGGAACCTAATGTCAACGTATAGAAAAACTGCAGTTTTATAGCCGTGATTTTTCTTACGCGGTCTTCAAAATAGAACTCCTGCCAGCCATTTGTCGGGCTTATGTTATTGTCGTAGACCGCTTCCCACTTCCTGTTGTCGGCATCGTCGCTTTCGGAGATAAGAAGGCGGTAAACATATCTGAGGTTGCATGGCTGTTTTTTCTCTGAACCGCAGTTGTCCCAGAGGAGGAAACGGAGATACGAGATTTCTTCCGGCTTTTTCAGATTCACTTCTATCCATCCGGGGTTTGTTACGGCGTGAAAACCGTTGCTGATGTCATAATGTCCGATTTTATCACTGAAAAGGATGCCGAGAGTGTTTTCTTTCCTGGATTCGCCTGCCTCAAAGATGTTTCCCTCCGAGTCGAAGGCCCGTACATTATTTACAAGAACGTTTCTGTCAGGCTGCGGGGACGCCTCTTCGGTTTTTCTGTTTTTTCCTACCAGCCTTCCTAAGGCATAACTGAACCATGGCCAGGAATTGAACAGTGTTATCATTAGCGCTCCGACTCCGATAACCCACAGGATTGTATTGGTGGTAAACGTGTTGTGGATTTCGAATATCTCAAACACGGATTTTATGAAAATCAGCGATAGCGTCACTAACCAGCTGATAAGGTTGGTCTTGCGCTCGTTGATGTAGTTATCTTCGAGAAATTTTACAATATGTGGAGTGATGATGCGTCTGAACTGGTCGACTTTACCGTCGACTGTATGTACTTCAATGGACCGCTCCACAATCTGGTTTTTCAGGCTTAGATATTCCAGGTCGTTTTCCTTGATTTTATTCGGGGTTGCCACATCCAGGCGCTGGCTCAGGTTAAGAAGTCGGGCCGAGAGAGGGAGCGCGTCCCTTACCTCGATTTCATTCACGGTCTGAAGTGTCATTTTCTCTCCCAGCTTCATTTTGTCATGCTCTTTGTCGTAAAGACGCAGTCTCACCACATGGAATCCTGAATTGGCGGGATTATGCATGGCGTGTATGCGGAAGTATCGCATCCTTACAGGTTTTCCGAACACGGCCCATTGCCATCCCTTGCGGTATGGCTTGCGGTTTCCGGCGGCTTTGTCACCGTATGGCTCTTCCGCTTTGGTGGTGTCGTACAGCACCGTCCATGAGATCATATCTTCGGAGCATAACAGACGGAACGCGTAACGGTTACGATAATTTTCATCCTGGTTTGGCGGGATTACGGTCTTGTTGAGGGAATCGGTGCAGTCATACAGCTTCATGGAGATCTGTTTCACTTCCACCGTTTTTTCAAGATCCACCGTGATGAAGGCCGGATGGTGGATGCCGAGATAGCCGCCGTTAATGGCGTCGTATTCCAGGTCGTTGCCTTCGGCGGTGAGCTGCTCGGGATGGTTGCAGAATTCCAGTACCGGTTTTTTAAGCGCTAAATCAACTATTTCTTCCATTGACATTCCCTTTTGAGTGATAAATAGAAATCCAAATATAGTGATTGTTAGCTTTACTTGCGGAATTTCTGCTGTAAAACAGACGATTTTTCAGTGGCAGGGGCCTCCACTCCATGCCAAAAGTGTTATATTTGTCATAGGATAGGAAATTCCTGACGTCATGGCAAAGACATCCGGCATAATATTGAAGACAATCGCCCCGGTGGTGATAGGCCTGGCTGTGGTGGCGTGGCTTTTCGCGCGCGAGTTCAGCATAGAGGCGTTCCGCAGCATTCCGCTGGACGGCAATGCCGGCGGTGCGGTGGCTCTTGCCGTGATGTGCGTGGTGGTGCGCCAGTGCGGACTCACATGGCGTTTCCGGCTCCTCACCCTCGAAAAGCTCACATGGTGGAAATGCCTGAGGGTGTCGCTGCTGTGCGATTTCACCTCGGCCATTACGCCCGGCACTGCCGGAGGGTCGGCCCTGAGCATGGTGTTTCTGAAATCGGAGGGTGTGCCTCTGGGCCGCGGAACGGCCATCATGCTCATCACCATGCTGCTTGACAATGCTTTCTTCGTTGTGGCGTGCCCCCTTATTTTCCTGTTTATACCCGGCGGGGAGATTTTTGCGTTCTCGGGAGCGGGCGCGTTCCAGATGGGTGTGCGCACGGCGTTCTGGATAGTCTATGGCGGAATATGCGCCGTGTCGCTCTTTCTGGTGTTCGGCATTTTCGTGAATCCCGGAATCATAGGCGGCATGATGCGCTGGGTGTTCCGTCTGCGCTGGCTCAGGCGGTGGAGGGACGGGGCGGAAAAGTTTACATCCGACATGGCCCTGACCGGCACGACGCTCCGTCACCGTCCGGCTTCGTGGTGGGGACTGGCGTTCTTAGCCACGGCGCTGACGTGGACGGCGAGATTCTGTGTGGTCAATTCGCTGTTTCTCGCTTTCTCTTACGCCGCTCCGCAGACCATAGTCTTTGCCCGTCAGTTTGTTGTGTGGACTCTCCTGTTCATCAGTCCTACCCCCGGAGGGAGCGGCCTCAGCGAATGGCTTTTCACGAATTATTACGGCGACCTCCTCGGGGGCGACCGGTCGGTGGCTCTGGTGCTTGCCGTGTGCTGGAGGCTGCTCACATATTATCTCTTCCTCATAATCGGCGCGTTCATAGTGCCGTCGTGGATACGCAAGAGCATCTCACGCTCCGGCTCGTCGGAAACCTCGTCAGAATCATCATCACATATAGAGCAATGAATATAAAGAAAAGAATACCGTCACGGTTACTTGCCGTTATCGCGACCATGCTGTTTGTTGTGGCCGGTGCATGGGAGGCACAGTGCCGTTCGCTTGTGTACCGTCTGCATATCAACGATGAAATAGGCTCGTCGACCTGGCAGCACACGCGCCGCGCCCTCGAGGAAGCCACGGCCCGCAACGCCGACATATTCCTGCTGCATCTCAATACCTATGGAGGCGAGGTGGGCGCGGCCGATTCAATGCGCACCGCGCTGCTTCACGCCCCGATGCCTGTGGTGGCTTTTGTGGACAATAACGCAGCTTCGGCCGGTGCGCTGATAGCGTTGGCATGCGACTCTGTGTTCATGCGTCCTGACGCTTCGATGGGCGCAGCCACGGTGGTGAGCGGAACCGACGGCACGGCTATGCCCGACAAATACCAGTCGTATATGCGCGCCATAATGCGCGCCACGGCCGAGAGCCACGGCAAGGAGCCCGGGCCTGACTCGACCATGGTGTGGCGCCGCAATCCGCTGATAGCCGAGGCGATGGTTGATACCCGCGTGATTGTGCCGGGACTGATTGACAGCACCCGCGTGCTTACCCTGACGGCCGACGAGGCCGTGCGCTGGCATTACGCCGAGGGTAAGGCCGAGACGATTGACGATGTGCTTGCCAGTCTGGGTATCACGGATTATGATATAGCCACTTTCCGCCCTTCGTGGGTGGACTGGCTGATGGGATTCCTTACCAATCCCGCCGTGCAGGGAATGCTGATTATGGTGATTGTGGCCGGAATCTATTTCGAGCTTCAGAGCCCGGGCATGGGATTCCCCTCGATGGCGGCGATCATTGCCGCGCTGCTCTATTTCATGCCCATGTATTTGACAGGAATCGTCGACAGCTGGGTGGTGATTGTGTTCTTTGCCGGGGCGGTGCTGCTCTGCCTGGAGGTGTTTGTGATTCCGGGGTTCGGAGTGGCGGGCATAACGGGCATAGCGGCCATGATTGTGGCCGTGATTGCCGGACTGCTGGAGAATTTCGCGCTCCCCGCGGGCGGCGAGATAGATCTGGGGGTAGTATGGCGCGCCATGCTCACGTTCTGCTGCGCGCTGGCGCTGGCTGTGGGCGCGATTGCGCTGCTGATGTCGAAATACGGCTCGCGGCTTGTGGGCCGACGCACTGAACTGACCCACCAGCAGCGTGTGGCCGACGGCTATATAGGCGTGGATACCGCTCCGTCGCGCCTTGTTGGCCGCGAGGGAGTTGCCGCCACGGCTTTACGCCCTTCGGGCAAGGTGGAGGTGGACGGCGAGCATTACGACGCAGTGGCTCTCGGCGGCTTCATAGAGGCCGGGAGCAGGGTGAGGATAACGAAGTTTGAGAACGCGCAGCTTTATGTGCGCGGAGATTGACCGGCGCCGAACACCACGTTGAAAATACGGTCGGTGGCGCCGATCTGTGAGGCGATGTAGCCCGCGGCTTTCTCTCCGCGGGAGCGCCTCAGGGGCTCGTCGGCCATAAGGGTGTCCATCTCTTTTTCGAATTCGGCGCGGCTGCCTACGGGAATGCCGCCGCCGAGTGCGGCCATGTCGCGGGCTTCCTTGAATTTGGTATGGTTAGGGCCGTAGACCACCGGCACGCCATATACGGCGGCCTCGTTGATGTTGTGGAGTCCGGCGCCGAAGCCTCCGCCCACGTAAGCCACCGTGGCATAGCGGTAGAGACTCGAGAGCTTGCCGAAGCAGTCAACTATTATGTGGCGCACATCTGCAGGCACGTCACCCTTTTCAAACCTGGCGTCAAGCTCGGAGAGCAATACGGCACCCGTTCCGAGTTCCGAGCGGAGTTTCTCCAGCCGGGCTGCATCGAACTCATGGGGGGCGATGATGGTGCGCACCTCGGGATGACGGCGAAGCCAGTCGAGATACACCGCCTCGTCCTGAGGCCAGGAGCTTCCGGCCACGAATGTGAACGCCGGCTCCTTGAACGCCGCTTCCACCGAGGGGAGGGGAGCGGCGGCGCGGCGTATGTCGGTCACGCGGTCAAAGCGGGTGTCGCCGGCTACCATGGCATTTTCCACGCCGATGGACCGGAGCATAGCGAGCGAGTCGGCATCCTGCACGAAGATATAGTCGTAGCATTTGAGCATGCCGCGGAACATCGCGCCCCATTTCTTGAAGAAGGGTTGCGACGGACGGAATATCGACGATATGAGATATGTGGGAATGCCGCGGCGCTGCAGGGCGTGGAGATAGTTGCCCCAGAATTCGTATTTCACGAATATGGCCATGGCGGGATTCACGGTGTCGAGGAAGTCTCTGACGCGCCCGGGGAGGTCAAACGGGAGATAGCACACCACGTCGGCCCCCTGATAGTTCTTGCGCACCTCGTAGCCCGAGGGCGAGAAGAATGTGAGGACAATCCCGTAGTCGGGGTAATCGCGGCGCAGGCGCTCTATCACCGGGCGACCCTGCTCGAATTCGCCGAGTGAGGCTGTGTGTACCCAGATGTATTTCCTGCCCGGCACCAGAGCCTCGCGCAGGCGGGGAAGGGTCTCGCGCTGGCCGCGTATCATCTTGTCGGCTTTTGGATTGCGTGAGGCCACAAGCCGGGCGGCGAGACTGTACAGACGTATTCCTGTATTATATAATGCGTTCATCGCGCGGAGTATCGTGTGTTAGCACTTTAGCAGGGCTTGATGCGCTCTATGCCAAGTTCGATGCGGCGCACGGTCTCGTCGAGGCCCATGAGTTCGGTGATGTCAAACATGTGGGGGCCTTTGCATTCGCCAACCACGGTGAGACGGAAGGCGTTCATCACATTGCCGAGATGGTAGCCTTTCGATTCTATCCATCCGAGCACTACCGGCTCCGCTGCCTGGGAAGAGAAGTCGGGCAGACCTTTGAGCACCTCTATGAGCTCTTTCATAATGCCGGGCATTTCCTCGCTCCAGCGTTTCTTGACGGCCTTGGGGTCGTATGTCTCCGGTTCGCGGAAGAAGAATCCGGCCTGGTCCCAGAGGTCGCTCACAAAGCTGATGCGGCTCTTTACCATATCGACGGCGCGTGCAATATAGGAGTCGTCGAAAGCGGAGGGGTCAACGCCATTGGCGCTCATCACGGGCTTGAAGAGCTGCGCGAGCTGCTCGCCGCTCATCTCCTGGAGATATTTGTGGTTGAACCATTTGCCTTTCTCGAAGTCGAAGCGGGCGCCGGAGCGCGAGCAGTGGTCGAGCGAGAATTTGGCTATCAGTTCGTCCATTGACATTATTTCGGTGTCGTCGCCCGGGTTCCAGCCAAGGAGCGCGAGGAAGTTGACCACGGCCTGAGGCAGATAGCCCTTCTCGCGGTATCCGCTTGAGATTTCGCCGCTTTTGGGGTCGTGCCATTCCAGAGGGAACACGGGGAATCCGAGGCGGTCGCCGTCGCGCTTGCTGAGTTTGCCTTTTCCGTCGGGCTTGAGCAGCAGGGGCAGATGCACGAAGGCCGGCATGGTGTCGGTCCATCCGAAAGCCTCGTAAAGGAGCACGTGGAGGGGGGCCGAAGGCAGCCATTCCTCGCCGCGTATCACATGGCTCACCTCCATCAGGTGGTCATCGACGATGTTGGCAAGATGGTAGGTGGGCAGATCGTCGGCACTTTTATAAAGCACCTTGTCGTCAAGCACCGATGAGTTGATGGTGACTTTGCCGCGGATAAGGTCGTTGACCTCGACCTCGCGTCCGGGTTCGATCTTGAAACGGACCACGTAGGGCGTTCCGTCGGCTATGAGTTTCTCCACCTCTTCGGCCGGTATGGTAAGGGAATTGCGCATGGAGGCGCGGGTGGAGGCGTCATACTGGAAATTGGCCTTTTCGGCGCGGGCTTTTTCCAGCTCGGCCGGGGTGTCGAAGGCAATGTAGGCTTTTCCGGCGTCGAGAAGCATCTTCACGTGCTCGCGGTAGATGTCGCGACGCTCGCTCTGCTTGTAGGGCCCGTAGGCTCCGCCTTCTCTCACGCCCTCGTCAATTCCGATACCCAGCCAGGCAAGAGCCTCGTTGATGTAATCTTCGGCGCCGGGCACGAAACGGTTGCTGTCGGTGTCCTCTATTCGCAGAATCATGTCGCCGCCGTTCTGGCGCGCGAACAGATAATTGTAGAGAGCGGTACGCACACCGCCTATATGGAGCGGCCCCGTGGGCGACGGAGCAAATCTTACCCTTACTTTTCTTTCCATTTGTCAATCAACTTTTATGAGCATTAAAAGCGCCGCAAAGTTACTCATTTATTCCCGTTTTCCCTCACATTTTCCTCCAGAACAAATCTCAGAAATATCAAATGGGTGGTGGAACCGGAGTTTTTTTCCTGGCTATGGTAAAGTAGAAACCTTTTTTTATTTTTGAAGTGATACGTCCGACCCGTCTGACTTGTCCGAATCTTTTGTAATAAAAAAAGCCGCAGGGAGCGGAGGCTCGATGCGGCTTGAAATCAGGTGATTCGGATGCGACTCGAACGCATGACCGTCTGCTTAGAAGGCAGATGCTCTATCCAGCTGAGCTACCGAACCCTGGGTTTCGTGGCGCAAAGTTAGGCAATTTTGGGTATGACTGCAAGATTTCGGAACAATTTAGCTAATTTTGAGGTGAATTTTCCTTGTGGCGGGGCTCTTGATGACTTTCCCGGAACTTTACGGGAGGCTGCCGCCCAAAAAATTCTGAGTTAACGCCGCAAAGGCTATAAACCAAACACCGCGAAGGCTATAAACCAATTGTTATGTCACGAAATATAATTCTTGCTGATAATGCCGAGGCTCGCCTTTCTCTGCTGCCTCTCACTTTTACCCGACCGATTGCCCGGCTGCTCACGGGCCTATTCACCATCGAGGAACGCTGGCAGCGCTATCTCCGGGGGGAGTATTCGTATCTTACGGCCGACTATCTCTCGGAGGTGTTTCCGCTCAGAGAGTCGGGCGACGACAATCTGATAATAGACTCGCGCGTGATTGCCGACCGGCAGCTTGCCGAGGCCGTCGCGGCCCTCAGGATGGGCGAAGGCCTTATGGCTGGCGACGTGCTCGTGGCGCGGCGCGGGGCCGTGGAGGACCAACCGGAGAGCATTATGAAATATGAAGGCCCGGTGACGGTAATCAACCGTCCGTTCGACGTGTTCCTGACCAACGGCGCGGCGCTGGAGAGCGACTTTGCCGAAGTGACACGCGGACGCACATCGCAGCCGTTGCCGCCATCGTGCATGGTGATAGGCGACGCGTCGCGGCTCTTTATTGAGGAAGGTGCCACCGTGTCGGGCGCGGTGATAAACGTGGAGACCGGGCCGGTCTACATCGGTCCCGGAGCCACGGTGATGGAGGGGGCGTGCATGCGTGGCCCTATCGCCGTCCTCGACCATTCGACCGTAAACATGGGCGCCAAGATTTATGGCGCGACGACCATCGGTCCGCACTCCAAGGTGGGCGGTGAACTGAACAACGTGGTGATTATCGGCTACAGCAACAAGGCCCACGACGGTTTTTTGGGCAACGCCGTGATAGGGGAGTGGTGCAACCTCGGCGCAGGCTCCACGGCCTCAAATCTCAAGAACGACTATACGGAAATCAAGCTCTGGAACTATGCCTCGCGACGGTTCCAGCGCACCGGGCTGCAGTTCTGCGGTCTGATAATGGGCGACCATTCCAAGGCCGGCATCAACACCATGTTCAATACGGCCACTGTGATCGGTGTGGGCGTCAATGTGCACGGCACCGGCTTCCCGCGCAATTTCGTGCCGTCGTTTTCCGACGGCTCCGCATCCGGATTCTCCGAGCAGTCCCTTCAGAAATTCATGGATGTGGCCCGGCGCGTGATGGCGCGCCGCGACCGCACGCTTGGCGAGGCGGAGGTGAGGATGTATGAGGCGTTGTATTCTCTGACGGAGACTTACCGCTGATTTGTTGTCGGACAGGCTCTTAGATCAGAGCTCTATGCGGTTCTGGCGGTTGCGGTGGGTGAAGCGCTTGCGCAGCGCTATGCCGCGGCGGTAGATTTCCATGACACGCAGCCAGATGGGCGACGGAGCCGAGGCAATGTCGGTGGAGAGCGAATCGGCCATCATCGGCACTATGCCCTCGTCGCCGAACTGCTCCGGATAGATTATAAGCAGGTTATTTCGCGAGAAATACTTGCGCAGAAACTCCGGCAGTGTGTCCATAAACGAGGTGAACGAGACCGATGCGCGGCGGGAGCTCACAACGACCATCAGGTCGTCGTCCAGAATCTTATTGGCCAGCAGCACGAAATCGTCCATCTGTTCCAGCGGCCGGAACTCTGCGCGTATTTCAAAGGCGCCGCTGCGGAGCACGGCCTTGATGGCTCCGGCTGTGGCCGACGAACAGCAGAAAATAATTCGGCAACCGAGCTGGCGCGTGATATTGCCAAGCGCTTCCACCCACTGGCGGAAGCCGGTCTCATACTCGGCTTTCGGAGGAACGGCAACCACCACGCGCGTCACGGTGTTGATGGGTATGAAGCAGCGTGAGATGGAAATCATGCGGTATGTGGCCTTGAGCAGTTGCTCGAGCTTGTCGCCCAGAAAACTGTCCAGTACCATCGTGCGGCGGTGCAGACCTATTACCACCTCCGTTATGTCGCGCTCGTGGATGGCGTTGAGCACGCCCGTGACGAAGTTGTAATCGTAGCGTTCCACAGGTTCCAGCCTCAGGTCGACGCTCGCTGCCACCTGTTCGGCCGTGTCGAGCGAACTGCGGCCCACGGCGCGGCTCTGTGCGGAATTGTCGTTGCGCACATGCAGGGCGTAGAGATGTCGCGCTCGGCTGTCGGCAGGCTGCATCATCACGGCGAGGTTCACCAGTTCAGTGGCCGATTCGGGGTTAGCTACGGGAATGAGCACATTGGAAATGCGCGACTTGTCCTTGGCGTTCTCTCCGGTAAGAATCTCCTCTTTTGTCAGGCTCATCACCTTGAGCTTCGAGGCCGCGCGCGAGGTGCCGAGGGAGCTGACGGTGCATGTGACGAGTATCATCACTATGGTGCCGTCGAGAATCGTTTCCTCGAAAATCCCCAGATTGAAGCCGATCATCACCACAGCCAGCGCTACGGCCGTGTGGGCATTGCTGAGCTGATACATAATCGAGCGGTCGATGGCATTCATACCGAACGTTTTCTGCGTGGCGAAAGCGGCAAGCCATTTGGTGGCCATGGCTGTGGCGCACATAACCGTGGCCACATAGATGGTGTTCCATCCCGTGAACAGCACCTTTATATTTATGAGCATTCCCACACCTATCAGGAAATAGGGAATGAAAAGTGCGTTGCCCACGAACTCTATGCGTCCCATCAGGGGCGACTTTCCGGGAATATAACGGTTGAGAACCAGTCCGGCGTAGAAAGCGCCGAACACGGCCTCAATGTGTATTGCGACAGCCATCTCCGCCGCCAGGAACACCATGGCGAGTACGTAGATAAACTGCAGTATGGTCTCGTGGTAGCGTTTGAAAAACCACCGCGTGAGCCGCGGGTAGATATATACCGTTATGATGCAGTAGAGAATCAGAGAACCCAGCAGACGCAGTATTCCCATCACCTCGAAGCTGCCGTCGCGCGCCACTCCCACCGTGGCCGCAAGCACAATGAGTGACCCCAGTACGGTAAAGATGGTGCCAGCTATGGCTATGACCACGGCCGGTTGCCGGGTGAGGCCGAAGCGCGACACTATGGGATAGGCGAGCAGAGTGTGGGCCGCAAACATCGAGGCGAGGAGCACCGATGTGAGCAGGCTGAGTTTCAGGAATGTCAGTGCCGCCACCGTTCCCAGCAAAAGAGGTATGAAGAAGGTGAACATACCGAACACCACGCCTTTGCGCAGGTTCTTCTTCAGGTGGTACATGTCTATCTCTATACCCGCCAGGAACATGAGATAGAGAAGCCCTACCTGACCGAACACCTCGAAGCTCATGTCGCGTGCCAGGAGGTTGAACCCGTAGGGACCGGCTATCACACCCGCCAGTATGAGACCTATAACGGTGGGAATCCTCAGGCGGTTGAATATCATGGGTGTGACCAGCATGATCATCAGAACCACGAGGAAGATACCCACCGGCGACGTTATCAGTGGCCGGGTGGCGTTGATTGCGTATGCTATGAGGGCGGTGCTCACTTCTTGTGGGCAAGCATGAACATGGCAATCTGCACGGCGTTCAGAGCCGCTCCTTTTTTAATCTGGTCGCCTACAATCCAGAATGTGAGGCCGCAGGGGTTTGTGAGGTCCTTGCGCAGACGGCCCACATAGACAGGGTCGGTGCCTGCCGCGTCGAGGGGCATAGGGTATTTCTTGGAGGCGGGTTCGTCGACCACCACCAGGCCCTCGGCGTTTTCAAATGCATGGCGAACTGCATCCAGTCCCAGAGGCTGCTCGGTTTCAGCCCAGATGGCCTCGCTGTGGGCGCGGAGCACAGGCACGCGCACGCACATCGCGCTTACGTCGAGACCGGGTGCATGCATGATTTTTTTGGTCTCGTTGAACATCTTCATCTCCTCCTTGGTGTAGCCGTTGTCCATGAACACGTCGACCTGCGGGATGAGGTTGTAGGCGAGCTGATAGGCGAACTTCTCGACCGTCGGCTCCTTTCCGGCCAGAAGCTCCTCGTACTGGTGGCGGAGTTCTTCCATGGCCGAAGCTCCCGCGCCGCTTGCTGCCTGATAGGTAGCCACGTGCACGCGGCGTATCGGGCTCAGGTCGTTGATGGGCTTGAGAGCCACAACCATCTGTATGGTGGTGCAGTTGGGGTTGGCAATGATATTGCGGGGGGCATTGAACGCGTCCATGCCGTTGACCTCCGGAACAACCAGAGGCACATCCTCGTCCATGCGGAAAGCGCTTGAATTGTCAATCATCAGGGCGCCGTGGCGGGTGATGGTTTCGGCATATTCCTTGCTCACTGAGGCGCCTGCCGATACAAAAGCGAAGTCTATACCCTTGAAATCGTCGCCATGACGGAGTTCCTTCACTTCGTATTCTTTTCCGCGAAAAGTATATTTGCGTCCGGCACTGCGTTTCGAGCCGAAGAGCACGAGGTTGTCGATAGGAAAATTCTGTTCGTCGAGCACGCGGAGAAACTCCTGGCCCACTGCGCCGCTGGCGCCAACAATAGCTACGTTCATCGCTTTTATGGGTGTTTTGTGGTTAAACTTTGCAAATTTACTCATTTTGCCTGAAATTTCGGAAATAGCAGGTGTGAAAAAACTTGAGGGCCGCGCTGAGCGTACGTAGAGTGAGCATCGCAATTCTTAGTGATGTGGCAACGGCGATAGGTATTGTCGTCGGAAAGCATTCCGGAAGGGATGTGAACGGTGTGGAAACGTCTATATTGTAACACCTCGCGTAGTCTGATTCCCAATATTTTGCGAAAAAAAGAGTTTATATTGAGTGAATTTGAAATCAGGATATATTGCGGTGTGCGCGACAAGATTTTAATTTTGTATTCACAAGGCGTGAGAAGATGCGCCTTAAAAGAGAAAGAAGTGCATAAACGTTATGTGATTTTGGGTTAGGTTTATGGTTTTATAACCATAGACATGAGGACGCGTCAGTGATGATACGTCCTTTTGTTTTCATTATTGGATTTCACGCCGGTGTGCGTCTGCGGTTGCTATACACAACTTCCGCTCCCGTACACCGGCATTTTTTATCGTGCTTCCTGACTTTTCGCTGTTTCCTGAAATTCATCCCAGATCAGGGTGGCAAGATACTTGTCGCTTCGGCACTGGAGGTCAGCGACCCCCTCTTCAATCAAATCGGAAGTTATTGAGCGGTAATAGATATCTGTGGCATCCTGCAATGAGATTCCATATAGATTACAGAGGCTTATTATTATGTTGGCCACCTTGGTCGCTCTTAAGGACATTTTGCTTTCTTCGGTCATAATAGTCGGCTTTCAATGTGTTTCAGACATTCATCAAGCATTTTTTGCGAGCGGATGCAAAATTGGTTATTGGGCTTCTCATATATCAGAAGTCCGAGCGTTTCCTCCATTGATAATTCTCCTTCAAAATAACGGTCCAAAGTCTGAATCACCCTGTCGTTGGCTATACCGCCGATTATAATGTCAAAGTCAGTATCATCCTCTCCGGCCCGGCATTTCGATACGAAATCAAGCCATGCTTTATCATAGGCTTCGAATTGGAGTACTTTCCATTTTGCCGGGTCATAGATGAATTCGTATGAATTGATCCATGCTTTCTGGTTCCTACGTATAAAGCGTTGGGCATATTTTACGGCCTGCTCGTGGAGAGAAGTCAGGTAAAAACCTTTTCCGAAATCAAGATAGTCACGTGAGTGAATGGTGTCAGGACGCTCGACAGAGGTATTGGAGGAATGGTATAGCTTCATTGCTTCAGCACTCCTTTCTCTCTCATATAATCAGTCAGGTCTTCTATCAGGTAGCGGGAGCTGAATGTGTGCAACACATCATACGACGGTACGATGTAGTCATACAATATCCCGGAACGTTTCAACCGGTCATATATCTCGCGTTGGCTCAGTTTCAAGTGCTGTGCCAGTTTGCTTATGCAATATGTGACAAACTCCAGAGTTTTTTTATCCATAAACTTTTTTCAGACTGTTACTTGCAAAGTAAATGAAATTTTCTGAGAAACCGGCTATGTGGACTGATGCATTTGCGGCATCATTTCGGGTGGATATCCACGCCCACTTATGTTTTTAAGCCGTGTTCGCGGGGCGTGAGGATTGAAACTGTGGGGAAATCGGATAGAATACTTCCTGCCGGTTATTCGGAGTGGCGGGTGAGGAGGTCGAGCATTTCGGGGCGGGAGATTATTTTTATTTCCTGCTGGTTGTAGTCTATGAGGCCGCGGGCTTTCATGCTGTCGAGTGTGGCCATGAACGACGAGCGCTGGACTCCGAAGAGTGAATAAAGGTCGCGCTGACGGCATGAGAGCACTATGTCGGTGCCTCCGCGCTGCGTCAGGGCCACAATCCAGAACGCTATGCGCTCCTCGAGCGATCCGTTGGTAAGTGCCAGCACACCGTCGATGGCTTTCTGCGCGTTCATGGACAGTATGTTCAGGAAGTTGAAAAGGAAAATGGGGTCGGAGTGAAGAATTTTCACATAATCGTGTTTTGTAATCTGGAGGATGCCTGTCGGGCCGATGGCTGTGGCATTGCAGGGGTAATGGGTGGCGCGTCCGAAGAGATAGTCCGGCGCTATTACATCGGGTGCCGACAGTGTCTGCGATACTTTGAAGCGTCCGTCGGCATTGGCTATCGAGAGCCGTGCCTTTCCGGAAATAATAAATTTCACATGGGTGCAGGTTTCGCCCGCTGTCACAAGAGTCTCTCCGTCAAGATACTTCAGGAAATGGAACTTGGTGGATTCCACTACTTTGGATATATTGGCGTAGCTCACTCCTTTGAAAAGCGGCAGCCCCATCAATATTTCATACATGCTGTCCATAATCGCTATGCTCTATGTCGGGATGCAAATAAAGGGCACCTCTCCTGCGTTTTCCGGCCGGGAATCGCGTTTCAATCTCCGGCATCAGCGCAGGACAGCCCTGTCATATACATCCTTTGTTTATTTAACGTTCTGCAGCGGAGTTAAGTTTGGAGTCCCGCTTTTTTTGTTTGAGATATAACTGGAGTGAGTTTATGGTGTTCTGCCATGCAATATATGCGGCAGGGGCCACTGACGTCACGGGATTGAGGTATGTAAGGGCCATCCAGATGGCAAGCACCGTGTTTTTCTGGCCCAGGCCCTGCGCTCCGGCAATGCGGTCGCCGTAGCGGCGTCCGATTCTGCGTCCGGCCACGAACTGGGCCACGCACACCACACCGGCTACCAGCGCAAGCGCCACGAGCTCGGGGACGCGCGACGGCGGCTCTTTCATCACGAAACTCACTGCGCGTCCCACAACTATAATAAGCGATACCGCCCACAGATAGAATCCGATGGACTGCGACGACGAGATGCGGCGGTGCAGGGCAGGGGCGGCTCCTTTGAGCACGAGGGCAGTGACAAGCGGCCCGAGGATAAGCGGAAGCACACGCATGGCGATGGTGCTGACGGATTGGGTGAAGTCAATGTCGGCGGAGCCCATAAGCGTGAAGGCGGCGGGGGCGGTGAGCGCCACGGCCATGTTGCTCACCAGCGAAAATGTGGCCAGCCGGGCGATGTTTCCGCCGAGCATTCCGGTGATTACCGGAGCGGCCGTGGCCGTGGGGCAGAACACGCAGATGAACGCTCCCTGGGCCACGTCGGTGCTGACGGGCAGCAATGCCAGATATATGGCAAGCGCTCCGCCCAGCTGCACGCACAGAAGCGAGAGCGAAAGGCCGGTAATCCTCATCTCCTTAGGCTCTATGCGGCAGAATGTGATGAAAAGCATTGCGAATATGAGCCAGGGGGTAAGAAACGCCACCGCTTCTATTATATTGTGGAAAAGAAATCCGCACAGCATGGCCAGCGGAAGCATCCAGGGCTTGAGTCTGTGGATAAACTCGGAATATTTCATTTTGTGAAAAGATGTTTTCGGGTTGCAAAATTACAAAAAAAGGATGTGGAGGGCAAAAACGGCTTCCCGTCCTTTTTGCGAGTTAACGGAGGATTGCCTATTTTTGTAATCCAACTATTGTATTTATCTTCCATGCCATGAAGTATTGCCGACTATTTATCACATTGCTTTCTTTCGTTATATGGACGCTCCCCGAAATCAGAGCCGCGGAATTTTCCACTGCGGGATTTTACCGGCTGCCCGGCAGCCAGCGCGCGGTTTCTTCCATGAATCCGGCCTGGCGCTTCCATAAAGGGGATGCGGCCGGAGCATCCGACCCTGCTTTCAACGATTCATCATGGACGGTTGTCTCGCTGCCTCACGGGCTGGAGGAACTCCCTCCCGAGGCAAGCGGCTGCGTGAATTACCAGGGCCCCGCATGGTACCGTAAGCACTTCACACCGGCTGATTCGCTCAGGGGAAAGAAGGTGTTTCTGCATTTCGAAGGCATAATGGGCAAGAGCCGCGTCTATGTGAACGGAAAGCAGGTCACGGAGCATTTCGGAGGCTATCTTCCGGTGATAGCTGACCTTACGGGCCTTTTACGCTTCGGTGAAGACAATGTGATAGCCGTAATGACCGACAACAGCGACGATCCCTCCTATCCCCCGGGAAAGCCGCAGGATATGCTCGACTTCACCTATATGGGAGGAATCTACCGCGACTGCTGGCTGGTGAGCCACGGCGATGTCTATGTGACCGACCCAAATTATGAGGATATACCGGCGGGCGGGGGATTGCTCGTGACCTATGAGGATGTCAGCGACCGCTCCGCGCGCGTAAAGCTCTTGACCCACATCCGCAACGAGCGGCCGCGCGGTTTCTCCGGACGGCTCAATTATGAACTGATAGGCCCCGACGGGCATACAGTCGCCACCCACAGCCGCGCGCTGAAGCTCTCCGCAGGAAAAGACCGTGCCATTACCGATATTCTGACCGTGGACGCACCCCAACTATGGTCGCCCGATAATCCGAAGCTCTACCGCCTTAAAGTAAGCATCACTGATTCGCAGGGACGGGAGGCGGACTCCTTTATGAAGCGTCTGGGTATCCGTAGCGTTGAGTTCCGGGGCGAGAAAGGATTCTATCTCAACGGCAAGTCATACGGTGAGCCTCTCATCGGGGCGAACCGTCATCAGGATTTCGCGGTCGTGGGCCATGCCGTGCCCAACGCCACCCACTGGCGCGATGCCAAAAAACTGCGCGACGCCGGTTTCAAGGTGATACGAAACGCCCACTGTCCTCAGGACCCCGCTTTCATGGATGCCTGCGACGAACTCGGGCTGTTTGTGATAGTCAATACTCCCGGATGGCAGTTCTGGAATGATGATCCGAAGTTTGCACAGCGTGTATATTCCGATATAAGAAACATGATACGGCGCGACCGCAACCATCCCTCTGTGTGGATGTGGGAGCCGATACTCAACGAGACATGGTATCCCGCCGATTTCGCCGGACGCACGGTGGAAATCGTGGGCGAGGAATTCCCCGGCGGACGCGCTCTGGCGGCCTGCGACGAGTCGGCGCGCGGAAGCGAGCACTTCACGATCCGCTTCCGTCATCCGGCCAATGCCGACCCGAGCGAACAGAGAGGAGAGACGGAGCCTGAGGTGTCTTACTTCACAAGAGAATGGGGTGATAACGTGGACGACTGGAATTCACACAACTCTCCCAGCCGCGTGGCGCGCGGATGGGGAGAGCACGCCATGCTTGTGCAGGCACAGCATTATGCAAGCCCTGATTACCCCTATTCCTGTCTCGAAACCCTCCACCGCACCACGCCCCAGCACATGGGCGGCTGTCTGTGGCACTCGTTCGACCACCAGCGCGGATACCATCCCGATCCGTTCTACGGCGGCGTGATGGATGCCTTCCGTCAGCCAAAATATTCCTGGACGATGTTTGCCTCGCAGCGGCCGGCCGAAAAGCTCGACCGTCCTTTCGCCACCGGTCCGATGGTCTATATAGCCCACGAAATGACACCGTTCTCTCCCAAGGACGTTACGGTCTATTCGAATTGCGACGAAGTGCGCCTCACGTTCTGCCGCGACGGCAAAACCAGGACGTTGCGCCGCGACAGTCTTGGCAAAAGCATGAAATCGCCGGTATATCTCTTTACCGACATGTACGACTTCATGACCGACAAGGCTCTTGACCGCAACGGACATAAGGAGGATTCATGGCTCTTTGCCGAAGGAATCATTGACGGAAAGGTCGTGGCCTCGCATCGCGTCTTTCCCGCCAGGCGTCCCTCGCAGATACGCCTGAGTCTCGACAACGAGGGCATTCCTCTTGTGGCCGACGGCTCCGACTTTGTTACCGTGGTGGCCTCGATGACCGACAGCGAAGGAAACGTGAAGCGCCTGAACAATCAGACCTTGCGTTTCACCGTGGAAGGCGAGGGTCATATAATCGGTGATACTGTGACGGGCGTCAACCCTGTGCCTCTCACATGGGGAACCGCACCGGTGCTTGTGCGCTCCACCCTTACCCCCGGAAAAATCCGGATCAGGGCAACCACGGTGAAGGAAGGGCTTCAGACTCCTCTTGCCGGAGAACTTGTGATAGAAAGCGTGGCTCCCGCCATGCCGCAGATCTATTCCGAATCAGAGGCGGCATCGCTTCCTGCCGCTACATCTCTCTCTCAGAAGGAAGCTGGCGGTGCCGACAGGAAGACTTCGGCCGAAAAACTCCGTGAGGTAGAGCGCCAGCAGGAGGAATTCGGAGAAAAGCCCAAATGACAGTTTCGATAACCGCGTTCCATATCCTCGCCTATGAGATTTTCGAAAACGGCCTTCCTTAAGAAGTTGCTGCTCTTTCTGCAGGAAAGCGGCACCAAGTTCATTCATTTCTTTGCTCTGTGCATAGCTCTGCTTCTGCCTGAACTTCTGATGAATCTGCTTGATGTGCGCAATCCGGGCATCTCCCTGAATCTTTATGTGAAGACGGCGGTGTATATCGTGGTGTTCTATGTGGAATACTATCTGGTGCTTTCCGGCGAAATGCTTCGCGGCAGGGTGGACTGGCTCAGGTTTTTCGGACTCAGCTCTATTGTGACTGTAGTGGCTATGGCGCTGCTTTATGTACTGTGGATAGAGAATATTCCCGAACTGCATTCGCTCGGCGACGGGCGCCCGGGGCCACCCCTGGAATTCCCCCATCTGGTGCCGGGTCATCCTGAGACGCCCCCTTCCATACCGTATATGGTTGGTAATCTGGTGATGATACTGCTGGTGATAGCCCTTGCCGTGGCCATCAAGACCTCGGCCCAGCTTCAGGCCCTCATGGAGAAACGCCATGAGAGCGCCATGCTGCAGCGTGAGCTGGAGCTGGCCCGTATAAAGTCGCAGATCAATCCGCATCTGCTCTTCAACACGCTCAACACCATATATGCCATGGTGGAGATAAATCCCGCCGAAGCGCAGAAGGCAATCCATCATCTAAGTTCCATCCTGCGCTATTCGCTTTACAATATAACCACGCTGGTGCATCTTGAAAAGGAGCTTGAGTTCATAGAGAAATACTGCGCCCTGATAAAGATGAGGCTCGGGTCGAGGCTCAATCTCGAGATGGACATAGATGTAGGGCAGATGGGCAAGACGGAGGTAGCTCCTCTCATGCTTATCAACGCTGTGGAAAACGCCATGAAATACGGCGCGATTCCGGGCGAACCGATAAAAATAATGTTCCGGGCCCGGAACGGAGTGGTGAAAGCCGAGATTTCCAACAGCTATCACCCGGCCGAGAGGGCGCGCAACGAAGGCGCGCACATCGGACTGCGCAACATGCGCCGCCGTCTGGAACTTCTTTACGGGGGCCGTCACACAATTGAAGTCAACGACAACGGGAGCCGCTACCAGCTGAAATGCAGCATAGATATCTCACAGCCGCCGTCATATTATAAAAAACCAAAGTAACCCAGAACCGCAATATGAAGAAAATAAGAACATGTGTGATTGACGACGAGCCTCTGGCCGCCGAACTGATTGCCGGATATATAAGACGAACCGCTTTTCTTGAACTCGAGGGTGTATACTCGTCGGCCCAGGAGGCGGTGCGGTCCATAATGAAAGGGAAAGTGGACCTCGTGTTCCTCGACATCCAGATGCCTATGCTCGGAGGACTGGAATTCGCGCGCCTCATGCCCAAGGGCGTCAGGGTGGTGTTTGTGACCGCTTACAGTGAGTTCGCTCTGGACAGCTTTAAGGTTGGCGCCATAGATTATCTGCTGAAGCCCGTGAGCTACGAGGAGTTCGTAGGTTCGGCCACACGCGCGGCATCCCTTCTTTGTCCGGTGGAGGCCGAAGAAGACGACGGGCCGTCGGATACCGACAGCGATTATTTAATAGTGAAGAGCGAATACAAGCTTCATCAGATCCGCAAGTCCGACATAGTTTATGTGGAGGGTCTCAAGGACTATGTGAAAATCTGGCTTGACGGAGGTTCCCGCAGCATAACCACCCTGCTCAACATGCGTTCGCTCGAGAAGTCGCTGCCTGCCGAGAAATTCATGCGTGTTCACCGCTCTTTTATAGTGAACCTCGACAAAATCGAGACCATAGAGCGCAACCGTATAATCTTCGACGGCACGGCAGTGCCCGTGAGCGAGAGCTACCGCGATTCTTTTCAGAACTGGGTGACCTCACGCATGACAAGGACATTGCGCGGCGACGAAGCCGAGGAATGACCGATCAGTCGCAGTCTATCTTCTCAACCCTCTTTTCGTGGCGTCCTCCGTCGAATGGTGTCGAGAAGAATGTCTCGACTATGGCAAGGGCCTTGTTGGCATTGATGAAGCGGGCGGGGAGCACGAGGATGTTTGCGTCGTTGTGGGCGCGGGCCAGACGGGCCAGCTCCACATCCCAGCAGAGAGCCGCGCGGATTCCGCGGTGCTTGTTCAGCACCATGGCCATACCGTTGCCTGAACCGCACAGGGCTATTCCCGGATAATCCTTGCCCGACTGCACGGCTTGGGCGCAGGGATGGGCAAAGTCGGGGTAGTCGCAGCTGTCTGCTGCATCGGTGCCGAAGTCCTCGACGGTTATGCCTGCTGCCTGCAGATGCTGTTTGATGACTTCCTTGAGTTCGTAGCCGGCGTGGTCGCTACACATTGCCACCGGTTTGCCGGGGCGGAGAATCAAAAGAGGTGTTGACATGATTGGTCTGGAATATGTAATTTTTTTAGATTTCGAGTGAAAGATGGCGCCAGATGCGTTGCGGTATAAGCTGCATCAGACGTGACGCCACGCCCCAGCGATAGTCGATATAGGCCACGCGGTGGCGCCGGAGAATGGCTTTTTCGATGAGGGGAGCCGCATAGTCCACGCTCATTATCATGGGATATGGTTTGCCTTCCTGGAGAAGGGGAGTGCGGATGAAGCCGGGGCGGATATCGGTGAAGGCCACATTGACCTGGCGCCGGTAGGCAAGCTGCTCGAGGCAGTTGATGAATCGCTGCTGGAAGCACTTTGACGCGCTGTAGGCCGTTGCCACTCCGAGAGCCTTTACTCCGGCCACGGATGTTATGGCGGCAATCTGGCCCTGATGCAGATTGGCCGTGTCGCGGAAATAACGGTATGCGGCGGTGACAATGGCCGAGAATCCCATCACGTTGGTCTCCAGAGTGCGATGCACCTGGGCCGGATCGAGGTCGGGGTCGTTGAAGCCTATGCCGGCTGCAAACAGCAGCACGTCCATGCCGTCGCAGAGCTCTATCAGCTCCGTGAAGCGCTGCGCGGCATCGGGCTGGGTCACATCGATGCGCTTGGTTGCGATATTGGCGGGATACTGGTCCTTTAACTCCTTGAGCCGTTCCTCGCGGCGTGCGGCTATGCCCACGCGCCAGCCTCCGCGGGCGAAGTCGGTTGCTATCCGTGCGCCGAGACCGGAAGATGCTCCTACAATGATGATTTTCTTCATGACTTAATATTCTGAAAGTTACGGGCGGCCGCCGGTATCGGCGCCTCCCTCAGAAGTATTAACTCCGCCCGGACGCTTCTTGTTCAGGGGAAGAGTGTAGATTATGGAGAATGAGCCGGTGAAATGCGAGCTCCTTTTTCCGTAACCGGGAATATACATCGGCTCTCCGAAGGCCGACTTCCCTTCGTGGAGCAACGCATGGTAGCGGGCTGTCCATCCCATCGACAGCCATCGCCATATTTTCACCTTCACGCCGGCCGTGAATTCAAAATATCCGGCAGTGGCGCTCTGCGACGGAATTGAGGCGGCGGTGTTTTCCTGCCAGTAGCCGTCGGAAATGGTGCCGGCGGTAACGCTCCATTTGAATGGCGTGAAGCCGTAGCGGAGTCCTACGTTGAACTGGTAGTCGGGTGAGTTATTGTAGAAAATATTGTAGTTGAGGCCGATTTTGAAATAGGGCGACACAGGCACGCGGAATGTGAAGTTGCGGTCGTCGGGGGTGTCGTCACACTGGCCGAATCCCAGTTCGAACACCGGTTTGTAGCGGTTGTGGAGGCTGAGTTCGCCCCAGAAGCCTATAAGGCCATAGTGCTGACCGAATATGCGCATGGCGGGGTCCCAGATGTCCACACCTATCGACACGGATTCCAGCAGCGGGTAAAGCATTTTGGCCTTGCGGTTCACCAGAGTGGTGTCGACCCATTCGGTGCCGGTCACGGTGTCCACGAGCACTATGTTGCCTTGTGCGTCGCGGCGCTCCGCAAGATTCGACTGGCCGGTGAACGCCGGTTCCTCAACCTTTACCGTCGGGATGGTGCCGGGTTTGGGTTGCACGGGCGTTATGCGTCGCTGTCCGTAGGCCGGAACGGCGGTGGTGACGAGCAGCACCAGGAGAGCTATGATTGAAAATGCCTTACCTGTTTTCATGTCCGTCAGGGTTTATGTCGCGGGTTCGGGCCGTGGGAGTCTGGTTGTCACCGTTGTCGCCGGGAGTCTCGGGGGCGTCCGTGGCTGTGCGGAAATAAATCTGCAGTTGTTCCACGTCGGCGGGAGTGATTTTATTGTCGAGCAGCTTCACGGAGTCAATGAGATGGGTTGTGAAGCTCAGGTCGGTCACCGTGTAGATGAAGCTCAGCCCGCACTCTTCGGATGTGAAGTAAGGCTCCGAAGTGTAACGGACGGTGATGGTGTCGTAGAGCTGCGGAAAGTTGAGATCTTTCTGGAGATACTGGAAACAGTAGGAGGTTGATTCCTTGTCTGACCGCAGAGGCAGATAAGCCTGGGAGAGGGCCGAGCCCGAGTATAGAGCGGAGTCGGACGGCGCTCCCACGCCACGGATGCAGAGCGAGTCGACGGAGACTTTCGTGCCGTCGGAACCGTAGAAACCGGCCAGAGGTATGCTGCTCTGGTTTTCGGTGCACGATTCGGTGTTGCAGCCCGCTGTCGTCGCCAGCAGGGCTACACCGGCGGTTACGAAACACGCTATGTGGGCTTTTCTTGTCATTCCGGGGCTTGGGTTTTCAGTTCCTCCTCTATTTCATAGTCGTTGCGGCCTGGAGCGTTACGCACCACGAGCTCTCCCACGAATCCCGCGAGAAACAGCTGTGTGCCAAGGATCATCAGTGTGAGGGAGATGTAGAAATATGGCGAATCGGTAACCAGGATATATGGGTTGCCGGCATGCATGTTGTAGAGCTTGAGGGCGCCGACCGCTGCGGCGGCCACAAAACCAAGAATGAACATCAGGCTGCCGAGCAGTCCGAAGAAGTGCATGGGCTTTACTCCGAATTTGTTTGTGAACCAGAGGGTGGCAAGGTCGAGATAACCGTTTACAAAGCGGTCGAGACCGAATTTTGTCTTGCCGTATTTGCGGGCCTGATGGTGGACAACCTTTTCGCCGATGCGGGTGAAGCCGGCATTTTTGGCCAGATAGGGGATGTAGCGGTGCATGTCGCCATACACCTCTATGCGCTCTATCACCTTGTGACGGTAGGCTTTCAGACCGCAGTTGAAGTCATGGAGGTTGTGGATTCCGCTCACGCGGCGGGCTGTGGCGTTGAACAGCTTGGTGGGGATGGTCTTCGACAGGGGGTCGTAGCGTTTCTGTTTCCAGCCGCTGACAAGGTCATAGCCCTCCTCGGTGATCATGCGGTAAAGCTCAGGGATTTCATCGGGACTGTCCTGCAGGTCGGCGTCCATGGTTATCACCACATCGCCTTTTGCACGGCGGAAGCCGGTGTTCAGGGCCGGAGATTTGCCGTAGTTGCGGCGGAAGCACACACCTTTCACGGAAGGGTTGGTGCGTGACAGCTCCCGGATTACGTTCCAGGAATCGTCGGTGGAGCCGTCGTTCACAAATATTATTTCGTAGGAAAATCCGTTCTGTTTCATCACGCGGTCAATCCACTGCTCGAGTTCGGGCAGCGATTCGGCTTCGTTGAAGAGCGGTACTATTACAGATATATCCATTTCAGAAAAAGCAATACTTTGAAGGATTGTAGCTTAACGGGGAATGCCTTGTCAGGGCATGGGAGGCGGGGCTGTTGGCGGACGCTTTACCCGGCCTATCCGGGCCAGAGCGCTCATCAGCAGCGAGAGCAGCGAGCCGGAGAAAACCGAGAGGAATATCATTTCCACCACCATCGATGCTGCGGAGGGCACGAGGTTGGCCTCGATCATGTTGCTGAGAACTTTGGCCATCTCCTTGGCTTCGGGCGAAGGCATTCCGTCGTAAAACGAGATTACGGTGCGCAGTTGGGTGATGATAAAAGTCGGGTCAACCCATTTGAGATAAATCACGGCCACTACGCCCTGGATGAGCGCTCCGCACAGGAACACCATTATGCCCTGCATCCACAGCGAGGAGAAGGGGGTCAGGCCGCCGTCGGCCACGAATGTGGCGCGCAGGCAGCGGTATATGTAGAACGGCACACCCAGCACAAGCAGCATGCCTACGAGACCCATAAGCGGATAGCTTACGGAATATACCGATGACAGGAAAAGAATCGACAGGTAGATGCCGAAAAACATTCCCTGGGCGGCGCCCCGGCGGTATGGCGATGGTGGCATGTGGTTCATTGGCGTAAGTTTGTGCAAAGATAGCTAAAATATTTGGTATGCGCTCAGTGGCGGAGGTTGAGAAACGTGTCGATGTGGCGCTTCTTCTTTTCCTCGAGAATCTCGGATATGTCCAGGAATATGCCGGATTCCTCCACGTCGCCGAACTCGTCGTTGACGGCTGTCCCGAACATCTTCATGGTGGGCGAGAGGCTCATGTAGGCGTTGACAAGCGGGGGGATGTTCAGCCCGTTCTCGCGTATGGCATGGTTGAGTATGCGGTAGTCCTCGGCAAAGGTCGCGCCCTGGAAGAGGCGCCGCATCTCGTGCACGTCTATGTCGGTCTGCAGCGGATTGACGGGCGTGGCAAGGCGGTCGGGGTCGGGGAAGTGCTTGTGCATGAAATAAAGAATCATGTTGCGGCACGTGGCGGAGTATTCGGGATACATCGTGACTTTTCCGAAAAGGTAGCGCATATCTGGGTGGATTACCGTGAGCGCTCCCAGACCGTCCCAGAGGTTGTCGAGGGCGAAGATGGCTTTGGCTCCGGCGCGCGACGACTGGTATTCGGTGCGCACGAACGAACGGCCGAGCTCTATGGTGTAGGGGAGATAGTCGCGTATGAACGAGTCGGAAAAGCGGAAAAGGTGGGATGTGGCCAGACGCGGGCTTCCGTCGGGGTTAAGGCGTATGTCGGGGCCGATTATGTAGCGGTAGCCGCCTATGATCATCTCGTTTTCCGGGTCCCAGACTATAAGCTGGCGGCAGGGAGGGTCCATCAGGTCGAAGGCGTCTATGTCGCAGTCCTTTCCGGTGCCTCCTCCGGCCCCGCGGAACGTGATTTCGCGCAGACGGCCCACCTCGCGCATGAGGTTGGGGCACGAACGTCCGTCGAAGGTATATATGATGTTTCCTCCCTTGTTGGAGGATCGCAGCTGATTGTCGGGAGTGAGCTCGGCTTTGAGAAGCGCGGTGTCTACCGGTGGTATTACAGGCTGTTGGTCTTGGCTCATTGCGAATCTTTGTTAGTCCGAAGGCTGTCGCGGTCGGTTTCGTTTTCGAGTGAATAGACTCTGTCTTTGATTTCACGTGCGTCGGCAGCGGCCCGCGAGCCGGTGGAAAGGGTGTTCCAGGGAACGCGCGGTCCGGCCACTATGGTGAAGTTGCGCGAGCGCTGCTTGAACACCTCGGCCGGCAACAGGGCCATCTCCACATTGAATCTGAGCCCCATGCGTCGACGCATATATGCAAAGTTATAAAAAAAGTTTGAATTGCGTCCACTGAAGAAGAGAGGCACAATATCGCGCCGGGATGCGATGGCTTTGTTTATGAACATCTTGTGCCATTCAAGGTCGGCCACAGCGCCGTCGGCTCCGCGTCGGCTCACCAGCCCTGCAGGGAAAATCACCAGAGGATCTGGGCCTTCGAGCGCGCGCGTCAGATTGTCGGAGGCGTCGCGGCTCTGTTTGCCCAGCTTGTTTACCGGCAGGAACACACCTTTGAGCTGGTCTATGGCCATGAGCAAATCGTTGACCACGAATTTCAGCCCCGGGCCATAGAGTGAGGTCAGAAGGTCTATGAGCACCATGCCGTCGAGGCCGCCGAGGGGGTGGTTGCTGACGAAAATCACGCGGCGGTCCGCCGGAGCGGGAAGGCGCTCGGGATGCACCACGCTGTAGGTGATGCCGAGTTCGCGGAGCACCGCGCGGCAGAATTCGGCATCACGGAGATGCCCGGTTTTGTCAAGCAGGTCGTTGAGGCTGTCCTGACACACTATGCGTTTCAGCAATGTCACAAGAGGCCGCGGCACGAAGCGGTAGCGGCTGCCCAGGCGCTCGCGAAGCACGGCGTCGATGTCGATTTTCTTTATCGAGGAGTTCGGGGTGTTTTGCTCTTCTGACATTTATGGTGGTTTTTCGCAAATGTGGATGCAAATTTAATTAATTTTGCGGTTATTATGAAAAAAGCGCCTATGTGGAACTCGATTACGGAAGTTGCGAAGAACTGTGCCCTGCTTGGTAAGGGACTGGTGAAAATGGCTGTGGAGTCGCGCCCTTGCGGAATAAGCCTTTCGGTAGGCGAACGTCCGCTTGTGATAATGGCAAACGGGCCTTCTCTTGCCGATGCCATGAAAAATCATGCCGCATCGCTGGAGCATTGCGACCTTATGGCCGTGAATTTCGCCGCCAATGCCGAAGAGTTCTACCGTTTCCGCCCGCAGGGCTACGTGATGGCCGATCCCCATTTCTTCAATCCCGGAGGCGACGGCAACGTGGCGCGGCTGTGGGAGAATATAGCCCGGAGGGTCGACTGGCCCATGACGCTGTACGTCCCCGCGCGTATGGCCCGCATGATTCCGCGCGAAGTCACGTCGGCGGGACATGTGAGGATTGAGCGCTTCAATCCCGTGGGGGTGGAAGGCTTTGGATGGTTCGAGCGTGTGGCCTATAAATCAGGATTGGGAATGCCTCGTCCGCGCAATGTGCTTATCGCCGCCATAATGATTGGTCTGAAGGCGGGTTATCGAGAGATTTATCTTGCCGGAGCCGACCACAGCTGGACGCGCACACTCGAGGTTGATGAAAATAATATGGTGGTAACCGTGCAGCCCCATTTCTATAAAGAAAGCGAAAGCGAGAAAAAACGCGTCACGAGCCTCTACAGCAACATCCGCCTGCACGACATGATGCTGAGCTTCCACATTGCCTTCCGTGCCTACCACCGCATTCGCCGCTATGCCGATGCCATCGGCGCCCGCATCTACAACTCCACCCCCGGCAGCTTCATCGACGCCTTCCCCCGCCGCCCCCTCCCGGAGCCCTAACCCCGGCCGGAACCCACAGCTGACGAATTCATCGATTGAATATAAGTATAGCGGTGAGATAGGGTTAAAGACCGGATTTTATTGCATCGTATAATTCCGTCAATCCTTTTTGGTCCAGGATAGCTCCGGAATGAATAAAACGAATGCGCCCATCTCGGCCAATTACTACATTCAAGGGCATAATCCCACTTTCTCCATACTGTTCATTTGCACTGCGGTCAGTATCCAAATAAGTGATTTTCGCGAGATGCGACCATCTGCTGCCCGGCTCGTGACTAAAGAATTTCTGTAAATCCTCTGATGAAGAGTCTATGCAGATAGGAATAAAATGGAAGTTGGGATTGTCACAGAAAAGGTTGGTTATTGAGGGGATAAATTCGGGCTTTAACTCAGCCAGACAGTTACCGCACCATGTTGCCCAGAATGATAAAAGGTAACAATGACCGGGCAAAATGAGATCGTCGGTTCTTTTTCCGTCATTATAACGTACAAGACTGATTTGAGGGGCTTCTTCTCCGATGGAGGTTGACTGACTTTGCTCTCGTTTAGTTGCATTTATCAGGGCATATGCACGTTCAAGCTCGGCAATGACTTCAGACGATCGCTTACATAATATATATTTTCCCGGGACAGACACGGAATCTATATAATGACTAAGTGGAAGTTCCCGGCTTTTTATTACCAATGTGTCGTAATTGAATTCGCTTGTTATATAGTCCAGACTTTCTGGCATCTGATTCCAGAAAGACGTAGATACTTCTGTTTTTCCAATATAATAACGGGTAGGAATCTCGGCAAAAATAGCCGTCGCTACTATAGAAAGTAGCAGAATACAACAACACCGTTTCATATTAATGATTTCTTTGGTTCCTCAGGAATTAAATTTCGCTAACCTATGAATAATTTTTTCCCAAACTCAGTGAGCGTATATTTTTGCTTGGAGCTTGTCGGTTTATCCGGATTTGTCATGGTCACATATCCTAACGTTATTAATGGATTTAAAATCTTTCTCCTAAATTCGGTACTGTCAGGATGATTGATAAATTTAATAACTTCTTTGGTTGTAGAAGGATTGATGTTTAGACGCTCTATCACTTCGATTGTATAATGGCATAGTAGTGACTTATCAACAGGCTTTTTTGATTTGTTCCAGACTTTTGCAGATAACCGTTCAAGTATTTGCAAAAGTTGATTTTTGTCTGTGATATTACTCTGATATATACTGCTTTGGACTTTTGCAGATGTCTGTCCAAGTATCTGTGAAAGTCGAGTGTCAAGGTCTTGATGAATTGTAGCTATATTTTCTAATTCATTGGAATTAATCATATCCTCCCGACATGGAATCGTCATCAGAAAATAAGTTCTGTCATCATCAGTTTCAATAGTGGCTTTATCTGAGCCGTTTTCTCTAAGGGATTTCTGAATCGTCGGTATTCCTGTGGCACGAGCTTCCGTCAGATCCAGTTCCTTAAGAAAATCGCCTAATCTGCGATTTCGATATCTTCTGGCTTTTAACTTTTGCGCAGCTTTAATGGCTTCCATTGTTATAGACCTATCCGGTCCCGAATAACTCAGAATGTCAACATGGGTCGGTTCTATGGTTATCTCCACAGGTTCCCGTTCTTGATAGTCACGATGGTAAAGAGCATTCACCACTGATTCTTCAAAGGATTGATAAGGGTAGTTATAAGCCTTATCTGATTTCTCGGTGTCGTTAGGTTTTGAAATCCGCTTTTTTATTACGTTTGTACGTAAATAAGACAGGGTTTCTCTAATCATTCTCGGTACCGGTCCCACAATCTTTGGAACTTCAATCATAATATCCGGATTTTCGATGCTCCCTTCAGGAAATAAAACTATGTCAACCTGAGTAACTGGAAAAAATTTTTCAGGATGCTCACAGAACATCATGGCCGCTACGTTTTTGATAAGACGATTTTCTGTAGGACCAGTCAATAAGTCCATTTCATCAAGGATCTCTATTAATGGCCGTCCGGTAAAATTATCAGCCAGTTTACTTTTTACTGCTTTAAGATGTTCATAGACCAACACTCCGGAAATATCTTCTATCTTAATGTTTTCATTGCCACGCTCATCAAACGGAATTCGGTTTGCGAGATCCCTTACTTCATCAAGAGTCTCACCCTTTGCTTCGATGGTTGATGATTTACTTCTGATGTAGTATTTCAGAGGCGACTTATTTTTTGCAACAACACTTTCTGCCACACAATAAGGACGGTTGGGTCCGGTGGGAATCCAAATAGCAAGTATAGTTTTGCCGTCTACATCTTCTACCGATACTTTTGTATTATAGGAGACAGACCGGAGGTTTGATGACGATATTTTAGCATCATACCCAACCATATCCTGAAGAATATCATCGATAGTTTCCAATGGTAATCCTTTCACCGGGCGTTTTGCCAAACCATTCTCATCCTGCTCAACACCTACAAGAATATATCCTCCACCCGTGTTGTCTAAATCAGTAGCAAAAGCACAGATGGTATGATAAATCTTATCTGGATTCCAACCTTTCTTAAATTCTATTCTGTTGGATTCGACTTTGCGTCGATTGAGTAGGTCTTCAATGTTTATTGGTAAAGCCATTTATGTTGAATTTATCAAAGTTTATGTATATATTGGCTTAATCATATGCTCGATGAATGGGATTTCATAATCTTGGCGTAGAGTTGCGCATTGATTCGTTTGATAATGTCCGTTGCTGAAGCGTTAATAGATTGAGGTCAACGCTGAATACGGGGATCTTAGATTCCAAAGTTATGTGTTTTTCGCGAGAATAGCAGTACGTTAGTCCCGAAATTTTCAGGGAGCAGAAGGATAAGGGGCTACCTTGGAATGTTTATGGGTTTTCCAGGTAGATGAAGGTGAAGGTGCGGCCGGAGGAGGTGCCGAGGCGACGGGCTGAGAAGAAGAGGTCGGGACGGCAGCGGCTGCATTCCGGCTGGAGGGCAATGTTGTTTTTTTCTAAGCCGGATTCCATGAGGGTGTCGGCAACGGCTGCGGGGAGGTCGATATGAGGCTTGCTGCCCGGTTTTCTGATGATGAAACCGCCGAGGTTTGCTTTTATGAATTCCTCGGCCACTTCTTCGCCGACCTCGAAACACTGGGGGCAGATGCACGGGCCCATGGCGGCATGTATGTTGCCGGGAGTGGCTCCGAGAGCACACATTTCGCGGACGGCCGCGGCGCTGATGCGCCCTACGGTTCCGCGCCAGCCTGAATGTACTGCCCCGATAATGCGTGCCACAGGGTCGAAAAGCACCACGGGCACACAGTCGGCCGTATGCACGCCTATTGCAATCCCGGTGCGGTCCGACACAAGGGCATCGGTGTTCTCAAACGTTGCGGGCTGCGACACGTAGGCCACATTCACGGAGTGGGTCTGGCGCCCGGAGACTATCCTCTCCGACGGGATTCCCGTGCAGGAGGAGAGGGCGGCGAGACTGTCGGCCACGTGCGAAGGGTTGTCGCCGGTGTAAGTGCAGATGCTCAGGCCGTCGTAGGGGAGCGCGGCATCAGCGCATCCACGCCGGGTGGTGAACGCGGCGGCTCCGGCCGGCAGATGCAGCCGCAGAAGGTCAGGCTTCGTCATTCAGCGGGTCGATGTTGGAATCCTCGGGATGGAAATCATCTTCGCTATATTCGTCGCCGATAAACTCGTCGTCATCGAAATCGTCGTAGTCCAAATTGTCGCCGTCGTCATCCGGCATCTGCGGAGCCTTGTCGAATATGAATTCGTCTTCCTCACGCACGCGGTGATGGCCGTCGAGCGGGCGGTGGGTGATGGTGCTGACGGCTATACGGTTGCGGTCGTCGGTCACGGCTGCCCACAGAACATCCTTAAGCTCGGTGAGTCCCATGCCGGTCACTGCCGAAATCATCACGGAGCGTACGCCCTCGGGGAGCGTGGCGCGCACTTCTTCCATCAGCTCTTCGTCGAGCATGTCGCATTTCGATACGGCCAGTATGCGCTCCTTGTCCATGAGCTGGGGATTGAATTTCTCAAGCTCGCCAAGCAGTATGCGGTACTGCTCGGCAATATCGTCGGCATCGGCCGGCACCACGAAGAGAAGCACCGCGTTGCGCTCTATATGGCGTAGGAAGCGCAGTCCCAGGCCACGGCCCTCGCTCGCACCCTCTATGATTCCGGGTATATCGGCCATCACAAACGAGCGGTTGTCGCGATAGCTCACTATGCCCAGCTGCGGTTCCATGGTGGTGAAGGGATAGTCGGCAATCTTGGGCCGCGCGGCCGAGAGGGCGGAAAGCAGGGTGGATTTTCCGGCGTTGGGGAATCCCACCAGACCCACGTCGGCAAGGAGCTTGAGCTCCAGCACGACGCTTTTCTCTATGGCCGGTTCGCCTGGCTGGGCGTAGCGGGGCGTGCGGTTGGTGGAGCTTTTGAAATGCCAGTTGCCGAGACCTCCGCGGCCTCCGCGCAGCAGTTTTATTTCCTCGCCGTCGTAGTTAACCTCGCAGAGAAATTCGCCGGTGTCGGCGTCATAGACCACGGTGCCGCAGGGCACCTCCACCACCACGTCGGCGCCGTCTTTTCCAGAGCTGCGGTCGGCGCCGCCGCTCTGACCGTTACCGGCAAAGATATGGCGGTTGAATTTCAGTGGAAGGAGTGTCCACATGTGGGAATTGCCGCGCAGTATGATGTGGCCTCCGCGGCCTCCGTCGCCTCCGTCGGGGCCCCCTTTAGGCACATATTTGGCTCTGTGGAAATGGCGCGAGCCGGCGCCTCCCTTGCCCGAGCGGCAGAGGATTTTCACGTAATCTATAAAATTGGAATCAGCCATAGTTGCTTGAATTTGGTAATTTAACGCCCCGGAGGGCGGAAAAGTTAGGAGGAGAAGCCGAGATGGTGTCGCATAAGCTCGGATGCATGGGCGAAATCAGTGGGTGAGCCTATGTCGATCCATGTGCCGGATATGGGGAAGTAGCCCACATGCCGTCCGTCGGCAATGGCCGTCTCTATAAGGTCGGTGGCATCGGTGCGCCCCGATGGAGGCAGGGCGTCGAGCAGGCGGTTGGAGATGATGTATATTCCGGCGTTGGCGTAGAATGAGTAGGATGGCTTCTCCTGGAGGCCGGTCACACGGCCTGTGTCGTCGGTGGAGAGGATGGCGTATGGAACGGAGATGTTGTAAGGAATGGCCGCTATAGTGATGTCCGCTCCTGACTTGAGGTGGGCCAGATACATGTCCTCGAGCGAGAGGGTGGTGAGAATGTCGGAGTTCATCACCAGGGTTGCCCCGTCGGGATCGGAGCGCTTCACAAGGGCTGCGGATCCTATGGTGCCCATCGGCTCCGGTTCGCGCACGCATTTCACGGCTATGCCTTCCACCGGTACGCTGAAATGCGCCTCAAGCTGCTCGGCAAGATAGTTTACGGTAACCGATACATCCGAGATGCCGGCGCGCGCGAGGGCTGCGATATTATAGTCGATTATGGCTTTTGAGCCGATTTTGAGCAGCGGTTTGGGAGTGGTGAGGGTCATGGGCCGCAGCCGTTCGCCTTTGCCTCCGGCCATTAGGATGGCGCTGAGGGGGAGGCGCGTGGTGGTGGCTGTAAGATCCAATATCTCGAGTATGTGTCCCTGGGCGTCAAGGCGCGGTATGAGTTTCACTCCGCAGCGCCGGATGGCGCGTATGCTCTCCACATCGTTTTCCGCCGCAGGGCGCAGGGCGCGGAACGAGCGGTTCATCACGCGCTCCACCGGGTCGGGGAGCTGGGCTCCTTTGAGCAGTCCGCGGCGCACGTCGCCGTCGGTGAGCGTTCCCACCATCGTGCCGTCCGCGCCGGTGACAAAAAGCGTCATCACTCCGCCCGACAGTGCGTTGAGCATGTCGAGGGCATTGAGCAGCGAACAGTCGGAGGCAATTATATGTCGGTTCATCGTTTGTCTTATTTAAGATTCGGCTCTGAGGTGGCGCATCACGGCTTCTGCCACCTCCCAGTCCAGAGGGGTGTCGAGGTCGATGGCGCGGGAAGCGTCGGTGGGGCACGGAATCCGGCGGGGCATCGCTCCGAGCGCATACCGGCGGATAGAGTCGGGGTTTATCACATATACCGAACCGCTGTATTCCCAGGCCTCCGGGGCGTCCTGACGGCGCACGTAGAGTCCGGAGCCTTTGGAGATATGTAGTAGTCCGGAGGCGGAATCGGTCTCGAAACAGTTGTAATATGGGTTTGACTTGGCGGGAATCACGCTCACCACCATGTCGGCTTCCGGAGTATAGCGCTCCAGACACGCTTCCACATCGGTCACGGTGCGGAGGGGAGAGGTGGGTTGCAGCAGCACTACGCGGTCGAACGCGATTCCGCGGGCTACGGCCCAGTCCATCGCGTCGATTATCACCTCGCGGCTGCCGGAGGTGTCGGTGGCGAGCTCGGCCGGGCGCATGTAGTCAACCGGCAGACCGGTCTGCCGTGCCACCGAAGCTATTTCTTCGGAATCGGTGGAAACGATTATATGGGAGTCGGGAGCAAGCTGCCGGGCTATATCTATTGTATAGTGTATCAGCGGGCGTCCTCCGAGCGGCTTGATGTTTTTGCCGGGAATGCCTTTGCTGCCGCCGCGAGCGGGAATCACGTACAGTGTATGGTTGTCCATCGGTTCAGAATGAGATGTCGTGAAATTTCTTTGTCCTGAGATTTTCGAGTGGTGTGAGGGCTATGGCCTCGGTCACCAGACGAAGGGTATCGGGACGGTAGTAGGGATTGCTGACGTGCTTTGCCTTTTCCTGCATGGCCGGAGAGAGTGCCAGCTGTATTGCCGAAGCGATTTCCGTGGCAGTGTCGCCGCAGTGGATCACGCTCTCGGCGGATGTGCGCCCTCTCTGGCGCATGCCTATGTCAACGGTGGGTATTCCCATCGATGGAACTTCTATTATGCCGCTGGAAGAGTTGCCCACAACTGCCCCCACGAGCCGCAGAGCCGACAGATAACGCCGCATGCCCAGTGAGGGGATGGCGGCAGTCGTTTGGGGATGGGACACCACATAGTCCTCTATCATGGCTATGAGCTTCTGCCCGCGCGAATCGTTGTTGGGATAGGTGAATAGCACCCTCACAGCGGGTAGAGAGTCGAGGGCTTCGAGGAGCTGCGCGAAACGGTCGGCCGGGTCGGCGGGGTCGAGTGTCGCCGGGTGGAATGTCACAAGAATGGTGTCGCGGTCAAGCTGAAATCCTATCGAGCTGCAAAGCTCTTCGGCATCCATAGGCGCGACATTAAGAGCATTGTGAACCCCCAGAGCACCCGTGTTTATCACTCTGGCAGGGGCCTCGCCGAGCTGAATCACACGGCGGCGGTAGTCCTCAGTGGCGGTAAGATGAAGGGCCGAAAGCTTGGTTATGGCGTGGCGTATGGAATCGTCGATGGCGCCTTCGGTCACCTCGCCCCCGTGGAGATGCACTATAGGCACACCATTCACGGCGCACGCCGAGGCCACGGCAAGCATTTCCGTGCGGTCGCCGAGAATCACGGCTATATCCGGCGACAGGCGCTGCAGTGCGTCAGCCATTCCCGCCATGCAAGCGGCCATGGCCTTCACGGTGGATGCCGGGGTGCCGTCGGTAGCAGGCAGAGGAACGCGGGCGTCGACGCTGAACCCGGCGCCGGTGATTTCGTTGACGGTCATGCCGTAGGCCGGGTCAAGGTGCATATTGGTGGCCACAATCTGCAGCTCGACGTCAGGCCGCGACGCCAGCTCGCGGGCCACTCCGGAGAGTAGCCCCCACTCGGCGCGGGTGCCTGTGATTATGCATACCTTGCGTTTCATTTCTTGCTGACTGCAAATATAGCGATTATATTCCGAATTTCGTATCCCGTCACCCTCCACGTCTCCTATTAGCTTGTGGGTATCAGTAATTTGTGCTAATTTTGCGATACTATGGCTGATATAACTCTCAATAACGACCCCCATATTGTCCGAGTCAATGATTTCAGAATTGACGCTGACTATGCCGCTTGGGTATCTGAACTCAAGCGACGCTATGTTTCTGCTCAAATCAAAGCATCCATCAAGATCAACACAGAGAAACTACGTTTTAACTGGAGTATCGGACGAGACCTTGTGACACTCAAGGCTGAGAAAAGATGGGGGAGTGGAGTTGTAGAACAACTGAGTCTGGACTTGCAGGAGGCCTTTCCGAAAGCTAAAGGTTTTGGGACTACAAATCTTTGGGCAATGAAGAAATGGTATTTGTTCTTTTCTTCCCCAGAAGCTGCCGAAAAACTCCACCAAGCTGGTGGAGAATTGCAACTTCCGGATAATCATCCGATTATAAAACTGCACCAAGTTGGTGGAGAATTAGGACTCCCCTTTGTACTTGAACTGGTACCGTGGCGCCATCAAGTGGATATTATTACTAAATGCAAGTCGATTGATGAGGCAATATTTTATTTGCGTGAGTGTATATTGGGCGGTTGGAGCCGTCAGACATTGGGCAACTCCCTGAAAGCCAACCTATATAAATCGCATGGAAAGGCAATAAGCAATTTCTCGGAATATTTGCCTGAGGCTCAAAGCCGCATGGCTCAGGAAATAACGAAAGATAATTATGACTTCGGATTTATAACCGTTCCGGTCAATTACAGGGAAGAACAGCTTGAGGCGGCTCTGGAACAGAATATTACCCGCTTCCTGCTTGAACTCGGCACCGGTTTTGCGTTTGTAGGACGGCAGAAAGAACTTATCGTTGGCAACCGTACCAGAAGGATAGATCTGTTGTTTTATCACATTCGTCTAAAAGCATACGTTGTCGTAGAACTGAAGGCCCGACCATTTGATCCGGAGTATGCAGGAAAACTCAATTACTATGTCAATGCCGTTGACGAACTGTTGAAAGGCCCCGATGACAACCCTACGATTGGCCTGTTGATTTGTAGTGATAAGGACGAAACCGATGTGCGTTGGGCGTTCAAAGGCATACAGACTCCGATGGGTGTGGCTTCATACGACAATGTGCAGATAGATTCCTCGAATCTGCTTCCGTCGGCCGAAGAACTGCAGGCGCTCATCTCGATTGCGGTCTCGCGCCGGATTCTGCGGAGGCCAAGGGTTTCTTTGCGGCGGGTGTTTTTCAGCGAGTTTTTTCTGCCGGAGGAGGCTGGAGGCCGCTTTGCCGAGCACCTTGACGTTTTCCGAGGCGAAAGCTTCGGTCACTGCCATGAATATGCAGATGAGGTCGTAGAAGGAAAAATGCTCGGGACGGAAAATCCCGTGCCGGGCAATGTCCATCATCCCGTTGCTCATGGCTGCGCCTATGAATACGCCTATTGAAGCCACAATCAGCACCCTTTTGAATGGCGCCGCTTTGGATCCGAGAGCCGAATTGAGAAAGTTGACGGCATCGTTGCTCACGCCTACCGAAAGATCGAAGATGGCGAGCAGAAAAAGAAACACCACGAGGCAAAGAAACAGAATGTCCATGTTGAGTCAGGTCTTTGTTTCGTAAACAAAGTAACCCGACCGATGTTTCAAAGGGTAATATGAAATCTCGGAAATCTAATATGCCAGAGGGAGCGTGATGGTGAAGAGAAGTCCTCCGGTGGGACGGTTCTCCACCGAGATTTTCCCGCGGTGGAGCAGGATGGCGTTCTTCACAATCGAAAGGCCGAGGCCGGTGCCTCCCGCCGCGCGGGAACGCCCTTTGTCAACGCGGTAGAAGCGTTCGAAGATGCGTGGCAGATGCACGGGGTCAACTCCTGTGCCGTTGTCGGCTACCGTAAGTGTACACCGGATAGTGTTGGCATACTTCACCGAGATGCAAATTTCCGAACCACCGCTATATGCCACGGCATTGTCTATGAGATTGTGGAACACCGATGTGAGCAGCTGGGCGTTGCCTCTCATCTTGAGCTCGCGTTCAATATCCATCTTTATCTCTATGCCTGCGGCTTCGGCTGCCGGACGGCAATCCTGAATTGTGTCGATAATCAGAGAGGTGAGATCCACGCTGGTGCGCGCAATAGCATCCCCGCCTTCGGTCATGCGGGTGATGAGCGCAACGTCGGCAAGGAGCTTGCTCAGGCGGTCGATGTTCGTGAAGCTGCGCTTCAGGAATTCCTCGCGTTTCTCGCGGCTGAGATAGGGATGGGTGAGCAGCGTCTCCAGACACACCCTTATGGAGGCAACCGGTGTCTTTAGTTCATGGTTGATATTGTCGGTGAGCTGTCGCTTGATGCGCTCCTTTTCGCGCTCCTGTTTCAGCGCGGTTGCATGTTCGCGGTCGCGGTCGGCCACGGCATTCTGCAGTGAAGCGTAGAGCCGCACTATATGGTTGGATATGTCGCCGAGCTCGTCGTGCGGGAACGGTTCGGTATCACAGATTTTAAGCCCTTTCTCGGCATTTTCGGCAAAGCGGTTCAGACGCGAGATGTGCTGCCCAAGGCGGCGAGTGGCGAAAAATCCGAGAACGCACATCACCACAGTGACAATACACATGAACCAGATAAAGCCATAATCGGCCTTGAGCAGGCTGCTGAGCGAGACTGAATAGGGCACGGCGGTGCGCACTACGGTTCCGTCAGTTCCTTTGCGGGCAGAGTAGAAGTATGATGAGCCTGTGCTCCGGCTGAAACGGCGCACGGTGAAGCCGGTGCCGTGGGCCAGGGCATCACGGATTTCGCGGCGTTTAAGATGACTGTCTAATTCCAGAAAGCCGCGGGCGTTGTCGTAGAGCACTTTGCCGCTTCGGTCAATCACGCTTACCCGGAGGTCGCCGAAGGGGTGGAGGCCGTCGAGATTCACGTCTTTCATCTCCTTGCCTTTCTTGAGTTCATCGAGAATATAGGAATTGACAATCTGCAGCTGGGCATTGAGTTCGGCCGATTTGAACTCGCGCTCACGTGTGTACTGGAAAACAAGGAAACATCCGAGCAGGATGGCGGAATAGCCGAGAAGCCATAGATAAAGGCGGCGGGCGTAAGGGATTTTAAGTGCCTGTTTCATGATGAATATCGGTTAAAGGGGGAACAAATCTGCGGTCTAATCTACAAAGCCATAGCCGTAACCTGAACGCGTGGTTATATGGGAACCGTAGCGGCCTATCTTGCGGCGGATGCGGGTTATGTTGACGTCGACCACACGGTCCACAACCACCACCTCATCGGGCCAGATGAGATTCAGGAGTTCTTCACGGGAGAAGATACGGCCCCTGTTTTTGAGCAGGGTGAGGAGTATTTCGAATTCCTTGCGCGGCATTTTCACATCGTGGCCGTCGACGGTGCATGTCTTGCTCACGGGGTCAACAGTAAGCCCCTCGAAATTAATGCTGTGTGAAGGTGTGGCCGGGGCGGCGGGAGAGCGGCGGAGCACAGCCTTTACGCGGGCTATGATATTGCGGATGGAATAGGGCTTTGTTATGTAGTCGTCGGCACCGAGGTCGAGGCCTTTTACCATCTCGTCCTCCGAGTCGCGTGCCGTGCAGAATATTATGGGTATGGCGGCGGTTTCGGGCCTTGATTTCATTATTCCGGCGAGCCGTGTGCCTGAAATCTCGCCCATCATTATGTCGAGAATCACCAGATCATAGCCCGGGAGGTCGAGTGTGAGAGCCTCTTCGGCGCTCAGAGCGGTGTCCACTTCGAAGCCTTCCTCCTCCAGATTGAATTTCAGCGCTTCGCACAGTGTTTCCTCATCGTCGACCACCAGTATTCGTTTGCTTTTTTCCATAGCAGAATTCCATATTTCCACAAAGTTATTAATTTAGGGCAGATTAGGTGCATTCATCGCCAAAAATAATGCAATAAGGGGATTGTGATTCTGTATTTCGGGGAAAATGACGAAATTTGCAGTAGGAAACCAAAAATCAAACCGAGATGAAAAAGATATTGAGTGTGGCGCTGATGTGTGCGGCAGCAGTGTGCGCGGGCGCCAAGGATACTGAAGTGAGTGTGCTGCAATGGAACATCTGGCAGGAGGGAACCTCGGTAAAGGGGGGTGCTGATGCCATAGTCGAGGAGATTGCGCGGCTGCAGCCTGATTTCGTGACGCTGAGCGAAGTGCGCAATTATAATGGCGTTGACTATACGGCCTCGCTGGTGGAGGCGTTGAAGTCAAAGGGCGTGGAGTATCACTCGTTCCGCAGCGACGACACCGGACTTCTGAGCCGTTATCCCATAACCGACACGCTCACTGTGTTTCCCTTGGGCAACGACCATGGAAGCATCTACCGTCTGCTTGCCGAGAAAGAAGGCAAGAAACTGGCAGTGTACACGGCCCATCTTGATTATCTGGACGACGCATACTACAATGTGCGCGGTTACGACGGCTCGACCTGGAAGGAAATTCCCATCCCGGCAACGGTGGAGGAGGTTCTCGAACGCAATGTGCGTTCGCAGCGCGACGATGCAATAAAGCTGTTCATCAAACAGGCTAAAAAGGATATGGCCGCAGGCTACGCCGTGATTCTCGGCGGAGATTTCAACGAACCTTCCCACCGCGACTGGACCGCTGCGACGGCCGATAAGTTCGACCACCACGGATTTATAGTGCCCTGGACCGTGACGACGCTCCTCGAGGAGGCCGGATTTGTAGATACATACCGCACTCTTTATCCCGATGTGCTTGCATACCCGGGATTTACTTATCCCTCCAATGTGCCGGGCATGGCGCCGGAGAAGGTTACCTGGGCTCCCAAAGCCGACGAGCGCGACCGTATAGACTATATCTGGGTAAGCCCGGGTGTAAAGATTGAGGATGCCGTGATATTCGGCCCGAAAGAGAGCGTTGTACGCTCGAAAGTGGTGACCGAACAGACCTCCGACCGCTTCATTGAACCTCTCGACGTCTGGCCCACCGACCACAAGGGATTGCTTGTGAAGCTACGTATAAAATGAAAGGCGCATTACGCTTCCTGATATGCGGAGCTCTCGTGCTGTCTGCATCCGCCCAGGATCTCGAAGCCCAGAATACGGCCGATACCCCCTGGAAAAAGACCGAGGCGGTAGGGAGTACATGGCGGGGATTTCCCACATCGACTTTTCCCATTGGGAAATGGACGCTTGTGGTGACACTTCCCACTGAGCCGCTTGAAGGAAATCCGTGGATTATGAAGATAGAGGACGCCGGCGACTCATTCCACTGGCAGATAAACAAGATGCTGCTTGATGCGGGAGTGGCGGTGGTTTCGCTCAACACTTACAATACGTATGGCGCGCCGTGCGGTCTTGAGGCTATGGACAGTGTTTATAGCTTCGTGGTCGATCGGTTCGGCCTTTCGGAAAAGTGTTCGCTTGGGGCTATTTCCCGGGCAGGCCTTTCGGTTACCGATGGGCTGCCGGAAATCCTGAGCGGGTCAATGCAATTTATTGTGAGGGTCCGGTAATGGATTTTACCACATGGCCCATGCAATGGCCCGGATCGGCGCCCAACTGGATTGAGCTGAAAGAACTGTATGGTTTCAGCTCAGATGAGGATGCCATGGCCTACAGGCAGAATCCGATAGATCTTCTGCCTGAGATTGCCAAAGCCGGTATAAAACTTCGGCATGTGGTGAGTGTGACCAATGAGCATGATACCCGGGTGGTGCCCAACGACAGCAACACTTTTCGTGCGGCAGGGATTCTCAGCCGTCTCGGTTCCGGTATTGAGCTGGCTATTCTGCCGCCGGAGACAGTGGAGCCCCCTTATCCAACCGATTCCGCAAGTGTGAGGTTCATTGTGGAGGCTTCCGCTGGGCGTTAGTTCGGACGCACTATAGCCAAGATGATTTTGTCGGTTCTCATTCCTCTTAGAATCGTCCGCAGTTGCCTGCGGTCTGTCAGGCCGTTGTGAAGAAGTACGAGCAGTTCGGCTTCCGGCCGGTTGAGAAGAGATGAGATTTCAGCTAATTCCTGGCTGTCGGGCACACGCAGTAGGTAATAGCCTTCTGGGGCCGTTGCTGCTGTGGCTTGACGGAGAAGATCTGAATTGTTCTTTGCATCGTCAGTCAGACTAAGGGTGAGCCCGGCATCGGTAAAGGAGTGTCGAAGCTGATCGACGAATCTGCGATCCGTTTCAGATGGGGTCGCCAGATAAATCACTCTTCGTTCCGGATTTGTCACGAGCAGTGAACGCAATCTGTTGATATTTTTGCCTTCTGCGCTGATTCTGATAGTTCTCTCTTCAAGACCGAGGAACGCTACATCCATTGGCTCGGAAATAGAATCGTTACGGTGTATCCTTAAAATAACCCATATAGAAGGCATCACCAGTCCCATAAGCAAGGCGGCGAGCGCGGCGAGCGCGGGTTTCACCGGGCTTGGTTTCGGCAGGGTGTAGGCCGGCTCGAATATATAGGCGGGATTGGAGTTGGCGTAGAGCTTGAGCACGGCGTTCTCGCGGTTCTGGAGCAGGAAGAGATAAAGCTGGTTTTTGAATTCGCTGTCGCGCAGCAGCGATGCGTATTCGCGTTCCATCTCGGGGTATTGGCTCAGGCGTGACCCCGCGGTGCCTACTATCCGCTGCTTCACGTCGAGGTCGTTACGGGCCTTGTCGATGACTTTGGAAGCGTTCTCGCTTATGCTGGCGCTGAGCATGGCTATGCGGGTATTGAGCTTTTCAAGGGCCGGGTTGCCGGGACGTGCCGATTTCTCCAGGGCCACACGGTTTTCTATCAGAGAATTGTAGAGGGCCACGCTCGTGTCGCGAAACGACTCTATCTGCGGAATGAGCGTGTTCTTGCCCAGGCGGCCACGCACAGTTTCGAGCACGCGGGTGTAATAGTCAATCTCGCTGCGGGCCTTCACGGCCTCCATTGTTCCTTCGAGCTTGGCCGTGGCCATTATCTCCGCTTCCTGTTCGATTGCGGTGATGCCTTTTGCGCGGCGATAGTCGGCCGACAGTTTCTCGGCCTGAGCAAGCTCCGCAGCCACAGCGGCTATACGCTCATTGTAATAGTCGATTGCCTCGGCGGCCGTCTGGCGGCGCCGATCCGAGCGCTTGGAGATATATTGCTCCATCAGGGTGTTGACAATGGCCATGCCCAGCTTCCGCGAAGGATATTTCATGGAGAGGTCTACAATATCGGCCATCTTGTCGTTGACCTCCACTGACACTTCATCATAGAGACGATGGGCTGCCGCCTCGTTGCCACACACCACAGCCTTGATTCTCTCCGGCAGCGGAGCTGCGGTGGTATCGCCATAGGCCACTGTAAGCGGCCCCCATGGAGTTTCCACGACCGCGGGGAGAGATGTGCCGTTAACCTCGGCCACAGTCCGTGGAATGAATCCCTTGCTGATTTTTATGTGGGCTTTGCCGGAAGCGAATGTGATATCGACGTTGAAAGAGACACCGAGCGTGTCGAAGAACTCATCAGGCGCCTCTACTATCACCGGCGACGGATAGAGCACGCTGCGGCGTCCGTCGGCACCGCGGCCGATATAAAGGCGGTTGAGCTGAAGGGCACGCACGGTGCGCAGCATCACGTCGCGGCTTCCGGCCAGATGCACCTCGTTGTCCACCGACGAGGTGCTGAATCCGCCTACCGAGAACGTCCGCATCATGGCCGAGAGCGGCCCGGCGCTTTTCACGGCCGACGCTTCTTCCGAACTGTCCTCGATGAGCATGGCCCCTTCCACCACATACTGCGGCATGGCCCGGTAAATGTAGTAACCGGCCAGGGCGCCGAAGAATATCAGCGAACAGATGTAGACCCAGATTGATTTTTTTGCCTGGCGGAAGAAGCGGCGCAGGTCGATGGCGTTTTCGTTGGATTTCATTTGTATGAGTGGTTGGGAGGTGTTATCTGATAATTCGGGATTCCGGCTTCTTTTCGCGAGCCTTTTCAGGCGCCATGGCGCAGATTATGCCGAGCAGACACATTGCCACGAGTCCTGACGACTGGGTGAACAGAGTGGAAGCCACGTTTTCAATCATAATGAATACAATCACGAGGGCTCCGACCGCAAAAGGGATGCGGAAGCGTGTGGGGTCGGTCTTCAGCAGCCGTCGCAGCAGCGTCGTGATATATACCCAGAACCATACGAACAGCCCTACGCCCGCTATGCCCGTCTGCGCCAGCGACGGATAGAAGGCATCGCAGGCAAATTCGTGATTCATCGGGGAAAGACCGTATATTTTGTCGAGGCCGTAACTGAAGTAGAGCGAGGAGTATGGCTGAGTGGAGAAATAGGAGGCGAAGGAGGCCAGGCCCGAGCCGAACGGAATGTAATGGCAGAGGATGAGCAGGGAGGTGCCGTAGAGGGCGGGGCGCGCGAACGACTGGATTGTGTCGCGGTCCAGACCAGCCGAGGCTCCAGTGATGAAATAGAAATTGAATTTGCTCCATGACACCGCACCCACCAGCAGAATCAGTATCGCGGCGATGGCCACGCCGCGCATGTTCATTCTCCGGAACATGCCGGGACGGTAAACCCACAGGAAGAATAGCGCTACGACAGCCTCGCCGTAATATTTGGAGCGGGTGCATGCCAGACCGCACAGAATCATCACTGTGGCGACGGCCAGACAGCGCCGGGAGACGCGTCCCGCAGGCTCGAGTGCCCAGCAGGAATAGACATAGACAAGCATGGAAATGAAAATCACGGCGCCGCCGTAGAGCGGATGGTACAGGACGGCATCAGTCAGGCCGCAGAGCATACACAGCGTTGCCGCGGCGGCATTTGCCACGGCAGCCCATTTCAGCACGGTCAGTTCGGTGAGGGTGGGGCGCGGAGCCAGCCCGAGCATCACGGCAAAAGGAATGTAGGGCTTCATTTCTATTATGAAATCGCCGCATACGGCCCCCGGGGTGTTGAAGCGGCAGAACGCCAAAGTGTAGAGGAGATAGAAAAAGGCGATGGCTATTACATACCACAGCAGCCTGAAACGGGCGGCGCGGCCGTTGGTAATGGCGTCGGCGCATGCGAGAGCGAAAAGGGCGGCGCATGCCAGCTCGTCGGTAAGCTTAAGAAACCGTATGCCCGGAATCAGAAGAACAAACGTGACGATAAGAATCCATATAGCCAGACGGTCGGTGCGAACCATTTCCCGGATTTATTTTACAGTGAGAGCGATTACAAGCGAAGCGATTACCGACACGGTGCTGACCACGGTCGACACCACAGAGAGGCGGTAGCCGTTGTTCTGATTGTATTTCGAGTTGTCCTGCTTCACATTGTTGGGGGATACAATCACCACGTCGTTGTTTCTGAGCCAGAAGTAAGGGCTTGAGGTCACATCGCTCTGGCGGAGGTTGAGATGGGAGTAGTCGATGTTGCCGTCGGCGGCTCGGCGCATTACCATTATGTTGTCCCTCCGGCCATAGTCGGAGAGTCCGCCGCACTCGGCAAGGGCGTCGAGCACACTGAACCGCTGGGCGCGTGTGGTGATTGTCTGCGGTTTTCCTACCTCGCCCATCACCACAATCCGGTAGCCGGTGAGGGTCACGCTTACCATGGGGTCCATCACATACTGTGATAGCCGCTCCGTGAGGGTGTCGCGCAGCTGTTCGGGGGTGAGTCCTCCGGCCTTGATGCGTCCGAGCCTCGGGAAGTCTATGCATCCTTTTGAATCCACCGTATAGGTGGCGAGTTTTGGAGAGGTGAGGGCATCTGACACTCCGGGCACCGCGGGATTCACAAGGGGCAGATTGAACTCGGCGGTGGCCTCTGGCGTTTCGGAGTTCACGGTTATTATCAGCTCGTTTTCCGGTTCGATGCAGTTGGGCCGGTTTATGGCCGGCAGCTGTCCCGAGGTCTTGTCCGTAAGGTCGGAGAACAGAGTGAGGTCATGCTTGGCGCGGCACGAAGGCATGATGGCTATTGCTGCGGCCGCGAGCAGGAGGTGATATATGAGTGAGCTTTTGTGTTTCATTCTACTATGGTGCTTGTTGTGTTATCCGGCGATTCAGAATCGTGCTCTTTCGCAGGATGGTGGAACAATAAGTCGTTTGAGCTTTATGAGATTTATGGTGGCTGTCGGCCCGATCATGCGCTGTATTTTGCTTTTCAGTCGGAATGGCCCTGATTTCCAGCTTGATTCGAAATGATGGATACAGATTGTATCGGAGGTTGCTTCCAGTCTGTAGCCCTCCTGGTTGAGTGGGCTCAGATATTCATACGGCATGACATTCATTCCGGCAACGGATTGCCTCGAACCGTCGGCACGGAGACCTTTCGTTTTCAGAAATTCTGTGAAACGGAATGTGTTGGGAGTCAGGTCGGGGCGTGCGCCCTTAAGGATAAATGATATCTGAGAATATGTGTCGAGAAATTCCCGGAGCAGCGGGTTGTCTTTTTCAGATGATATGACAGCTGTAGAAATCATTCCGGATGATTCGAATCCTATCGTGGCTCCGTGAGATATCAATGAATCTGGCGTTTTCAGCAATTCCACGTCCGTATCAAGGTAGATGCCGCCTTCGTTCAGAAGTGCGTGCAGCCGGGCGACGTCGCTTACAAAAGCATATTTCCGGAGGCGGAAGGCCTGAGCCGTATATTCCAGGGAATCGACATCGAAATTGCTTTCATCCCATCTCTGCAGCCGAAAATCCGGGGCAAAGCGTCGCCACGATTCGATGCAACGGAGTGCAGAAGCAGGCATTTCCTGCCGTCCGAACCAGCAGTAATGGATGATAGCCGGAATCTGTGGCCTGTTTTTCTCTGTCATATATCCGTGGTCTGAGAATGCTATTCAGCAAAGGTAATTAAAAACCTTCAATAAGATTCAGTGTGATGTGAAGAGTTGGGAAAAACATGACAAGCGGTCTGTGATTTTGCGGCCGGATTTTCGGTTTGACCCATATTATCGCTAAATTTGCATTGTAAAAATTGGCAATCCAAAGAGTTTTCCTGATATGCAATTTCCCGAATTTGATTATACAAGTCTATATAATATCAATATGCCGCTCCGGGTGTGGATTACGCTCGGCGTGTCGGTGGTTTGCGCAGCATTGGCTGCCGTGGTTATGTGGAGCCGCATGAGACGTGTGAGCCGTGCCGCGAAATCCGACGCTGCTGCCGAGCTGCCTGAGGGCGGTTATCCCGCCGTGTCGGTGATAGTCTACGCGCAGGCTGCGGCTTCCAATCTCCGCGTTCTGCTTCCGAGTCTGCTGGAGCAGGATTATCCCGCGCCGATGGAGGTGATAGTGGTCAACGACCGCAGCTGCGACAACACTCAGGATGTGGTGGCTGAACTGGAGATGCGTTACCCTAATCTCTACATGACCTTCACTCCTGAGGATTCACGTAATCTGAGCCGACGCAAACTCAGCCTGACGCTTGCCGTGAAAGCTGCGCGCTATCCCATGCTGATGTTCACGGAGGGCAACTGCCGCGTGGAATCGAACCGCTGGCTCCGCGCGATGATGCGCAAGCCTGCCGAGGAGGGTAAGGAAGTGGTGATAGGGCACGCAGTCAGCGCCAAGCCGGAGGAAGAAGAGTATGCCGAGCTTACGCGCGGACGCGCTTTCGACGAGACCATGGCGGCCGTCGTGGGACTGAACGGTGCTCTTTGCGGGCATCCTTTTATAGCCACAGGATACAATCTGGCCTACGCGCGCCATCTTTTTTTCGACCACAAAGGATTCTCGCGCACGCTTAATCTGAAGTTCGGCGACGACGATGTGTTTCTGAGTGAGATTGCCACCGGCGAAAATACAGCGGTGGAGCTTTCGCCTCTGGCACGGGTTACGGCTATGGAATATAATCCCTGCGGACTCCACGACCTTTACCGTGTGAGACGTGAATTTACGCGCCGTTATCTCAGAAAGCGTCCGTATCTGGCCACAGCGCTCTGCTCATGGCTCCTGTGGCTGTGGCTCGGCACATCAGTGGCCGCGGTGGCAGCCGGAGTTCCTTCGCTTGTACCTCTGGCCGTTGTGCTGGCCGCAGGTGCAGGTCTTTGGGTGCCTACGATGGTATGTTTCCGCAGGTTGTCATCCCTTCTGGGCGAGCGGGAGCTGTTGTGGAGCGTGCCTTTCCTCAGACTGCTGCGTCCGTTCCGCACGCTTCGTCACCGTCTGAAGTTGCAGGGCTGCCGTCGGGACCAGTACACTCATCCGATCTGACACCGGGTGTGCGTCCCGCGCGCCGCAAGGCGTCCGCCACGATCCATTGCAGCTGTCCGTTGACGGAGCGGAATTCGTCGGCCGCCCACCGCTCGAGCGCCTCCATAGAGGCGCGGTCGAGGCGGAGCAGGAAGTTTTTTGACGGTTGTTTTTCAGTCATGGAAATCCGTTGACTTCATCGGTTAGAGGGGTCAGTTATAGAGAGTGCCGGTGTTGACCACAGGCTGCGCGGGTTCGTCGGCGCAAAGCACCACAAGCAGGTTGCTTACCATTGCGGCACGGCGTTCGCCGTCGAGACGCACCACACCCTGCTTTTCGAGGTCGTCGAGCGCCATCTTCACCATTGTAACGGCGCCTTCCACTATCTTTTCGCGGGCGGCGATTACGGCCGATGCCTGCTGGCGGCGCAGCATCACGGCGGCGATTTCAGGTGCGTATGCCAGATAGTTTATGCGGGCTTCCACTACTTCGATACCGGCCATAGCCAGACGTTCGTTGATTTTTGCCTCCAGGCGTTCGTTGATTTCGTGGCCGCCGGAGCGGAGAGTGATTTCTTCCGAAGCGCTGTCGGCCGTCTCGTTGTCGTAGGCATAATGGCCTGTGACTTCGCGCAGTGCGGCATCGCTCTGTATTCTCACGAAGGAGTTAAGCGCGCGGTCCTTGCCGTCGATAATCTTCAGATTGTCTTTGCCCACCACTTCGTCGGCCGGTGCGTCGATGTCGAAAACAGCGCGGTAGGTGTCGCGCACTTTCCACACCAGCACCATGCCTATCATCACGGGGTTGCCTATCTTGTCGTTGACCTTGATAGGGGCGATGTCCATGTTGCGGATGCGGAGCGACATTTTGCGGCGGCTCATGAAGGGGTTCACCCAGAAGAAGCCCGTCTTGTCAAATGTGCCCCGATAGGAACCGAACCATATCATCACACGCGACTGGTTGGGCTGCTGGGTGAAGAATCCTATGCACATTATAATAAAAAAGAGGGTACACGGCGCGATAATGGCGGCAGCCACTCCGGGGTCGGCCTCGGCCCAGAGAATCAGAGGTACAATCCATACGGCAAGAAGGAACACGCAGAGAAGGCCGAGCATCGCGAAGCCTGATACAACCTTTCCGTGGTAGGGATATTGGTTGGTGGCTGTGGTGGCATTAGAAGTCATGGTAAGAAAGTGAGAATTTGTTTATGATATTGTTTTGATATAAAAATGATACGCCAAAGATAGTATGCGTGTTTTAAATATGCAACAGTATAATTATGTTATATAACATGTATTCCAAATGGCGACAAATGGGCTTTTTGGACATTAACATAATTTATAAAAATAGCATTTTGCGGTTAAATTTGAAGAAATTCAAGCAAAAAGTTAGGATTTTATGGCTATTTTGTGACAAATATGTTTCGACGTGTCATTTTGAAAGTGTCAATATGTCGGAATGCCGGTTCCTCTCTCAGAGCGTTTGACATTTTGAAAATGGAATGTTATGATTAAATTTGCATTACCAACATCAAATAAAAAACGCTTTTTCATAAGTGCCAATTAGACATCAAATAAATCCACTGACGTTAAGTACTATGTGTAAATGACAAAGGGCGCTCGCGAGAGCCCCCTTTGTTTTTTCAGTACCTTTCCCTAAAACAGCCTCTAATTTGCTATCTTTGCAGGCGAATACAGTATGAAACAGTGATGACTCCCCGAAAAGCATTCCTCATAATCAATCCTATCTCGGGTACCGGCGACAAGTCGGGTATCCGTGAACTTGTGGAGCAAAGACTCGGAGCCAAAGGCTTTGAAGTGACTACCGGACTCACCTCGGCCAAGGGTGATGCCACTGTCATGGCCTCTGACGCTTCGGCCCAAGGCTACGACATGGTGATAGCCTGCGGAGGCGACGGCACCGTCAATGAAACCGCCCGTGCCCTGCGGGGTTCGCATACCCCTCTCGGGATAATTCCGTGCGGGTCGGGCAACGGTCTGGCCCGTCATCTGGGTATCGATGTGGATGTGGCCTCGGCGGTGGAAATCCTTTCGGAAGGGGTGGTCACCGACTGTGATTTCGGCACCGCCAACAGCCAGCCCTTTTTCTGCACTTTCGGCGTGGGGTTCGACGCCGCCGTAAGCGAGAAATTCGCGCAGTCAAAGAAACGAGGCCCCCTTACATATCTTAGCAACACGGTGAAGGAATACGTGAACTATCAGCCGGATGTTTATACCATCGCCGCCAACGGCGAGGTGCTGACGGAACGGGCCTTCCTGGTGGCGGTGTGCAATGCCTCGCAGTATGGCAACAATGCCTACATCGCACCCAAAGCCTCTATGACTGACGGCCTCCTTGATATAATAGTGGTGCATTACGGCAATCTGCTCACCACGGCTTTTGTCGGTCTCGACCTTATGACGGGACTGATAGACAAGAATTTCCTCATCCACACTTTTCGTGCACCTTCGGCGACCATCACGCGCGCGTCGGCCGGACCTGTGCATTTCGACGGTGAACCCGCCGCGATGCCGGCTCAGATAGAAGTGAACTGCCGCAAAGGGGGTATAAGGATAGTGACTCCCGCGCTTGACAAACCATTCAAGCCTATCATCACGCCCGTGACGGCTATGGTCAACGACATGAAGCTCACCCTGCGCCGGATTTTCGAGCGGCAGCAATAACTCTCCCCAATTAAATTCTTCTGGCATGAAACAACCCTCTCTTGCAGCGTCGCGGCTGGGCTCGCTGGATATTCTCAGAGGTCTTGACCTGTTTTTTCTTCTGTTTCTCCAGCCGGTTCTTGTGAGCGTGCTGCAGGCTGTCGACCAACCTTGGGCGCAGGCTATAATGTATCATTTCGACCATGAGCGCTGGGTGGGATTCAGATTGTGGGACCTTGTGATGCCGCTTTTCCTGTTTATGGTGGGTACGTCCATGCCGTTTTCATTCGCGAAGTACCGTAAACCGGGCGTGCCCAAAGGAAATGTGTACAAAAAGATTCTGCGGCGGTTCCTGCTGCTGTTTCTTTTCGGCATGATAGTGCAGGGAAACCTGCTTGCGCTCGACCCATCGAGACTCATGATTTACAATAATACGCTTCAGGCCATTGCGGTGGGATATGTGATAGCGGCGCTTGTAATTCTCAACTGCCGGGTGCCGGTGCAGATTCTGGTCTGCGTTCTGCTCATGGCCATATACTGGGTGCCGATGGCGGTAAACGGTGATTATTCACCGGAAGGCAATTTCGCCTTTGCCGTAGACCGCGAGATTATAGGGCGTTTCCGTGGTGATCTGGAATATACCTGGATCTGGAGCAGTCTTACATTCGGCGCCACGGTGCTTCTCGGAGCGCTTGCCGGGCAGATGGTACGCTCGTCGAGCGGCACACGCTCCGCGGCGGTGCTTGCTCTTGCCGGTATCGGGCTGATAGGTGCGGGTCTGCTCTGCTCGGCTGTGGGCATGCCGATTATAAAGAAGCTTTGGACCTCGAGCATGACGCTTTATTCGGCCGGATGGTGCTTTCTGCTGCTCGGCCTGTTTCATTACACAATTGACTGCAGGGGCTGGAGCCGCGGGCTGGGCTGGTTGAAAATTTACGGCATGAATCCCATCACGGCTTATGTGCTGGGAGAGGTGGTTGACTTCCGGAGCATCGTGCGCTCTGTGAGCTACGGCCTCGAGCCGCTCTTGGGCGACTTTTATCCGGCATGGCTCACGTTCGGCAATTTCCTTATACTTTTCCTTATACTTCGCGAGATGTATAGCCGCGAAGTTTTCCTGAAAATTTAATTCGATCTGTGATCTTAGCGGGTCAATTATACTGTTTTTGTCTTATGTGCAGGACAAAAATAATGTAATTCTGTCCTGCACGTAGGACAATAAGTGCAGGATGGCTTCCTGAAAATATAGGCTTCGGCGGTTTCAGGCGAGGGTTTCGGGGTTGTTGCGGCTGCGGTATTGTTCGCGGATGGCGGCGCGGCGAATCTTGCCGGAGATGGTCTTAGGAAGTTCGTCGACAAACTCCACCACGCGGGGATATTTGTAGGGAGCGGTCTCTTTTTTCACATGGTCCTGGATTTCCTTTGTAAGAGCCTCTTTGTCGGCATCGCGATAAGGCTCCGCAAGGACTATCGTGGCCTTGATGATTTGTCCGCGGATTTCGTCGGGTACTCCTGTAATGGCGCATTCCACCACGGCCGGATGCGACATGAGGGCGCTTTCCACCTCAAAGGGGCCTATGCGGTAGCCCGACGATTTTATCACATCGTCGGTGCGGCCAACGAACCAGTAATAGCCGTCGGCATCGCGGGTGGCTACGTCGCCGGTATGGTAAAGTCCGTCGTGACAGGCTTCGGCGGTAAGCTCCGGGTCGTGGAGATATTCACGGAAGAGACCCAGAGGCCGCTCGCCGTCTATATGGATCACAATCTCACCTTCCTCGCCGTCGGCTACAGGCTTTCCGTCGGCATCCACAAGGTCTATGCGGTATTGTGGCCCGGGACGTCCCATCGAGCCGGGCTTCGGCTCCATCCAGGGATAGGTGCCTATGGTTAGGGTGGTTTCGGTCTGGCCGAAACCCTCCATGAGCTTGATGCCCGTGAGCCGCAGCCATTCCTCGTAGACGCTCGGATTGAGAGCCTCGCCTGCAATTGTGCAGTGGCGCAGTGCCGAAAGATCGTAGGCACCCACATTGTCGTGGATCAGGAAGCGGAATATGGTGGGCGGAGCGCAGAAGGATGTGATACGGTAGTCGGAGAGCACACGGAGAATGTCGGCCGGCACGAATTTGTCGAAGTCATACACGAAGACTTCCGCTCCGGCAATCCACTGTCCGTAGAGTTTGCCCCACACGGCTTTGCCCCAGCCGGTATCGGCCACGGTTAGGTGGCGCGAAGTGGTATCGAGGTGATGCCAGCAGGTGGCGGTGACTATGTGGCCCAGAGGATAAGTGAAATCGTGAGCCACCATCTTCGGTTCGCCGGTGGTGCCGGACGTGAAGTATAGCAGCGAGACGTCGCTATTGGTGTTAACCGGAAGTTCGGGCTTGAATTCAGGTGCCTCGGCTATTCCTTTGTCGAAGTCGTGCCAGCCTTCCGGAATTACCGGCCCCGTGGAGATCAGGGCCTTGACGGTAGGACATTCAGGCATGGCCTGTTCCACATGGTCTATGATGGTCTGTTCGCCTGCGCACACTATGGCTTTTATTCCGGCGCGCGTGCAGCGGTATATTATATCGTGGGGAGTGAGCAGGTGTGTGGCCGGGATGGCTACAGCTCCGAGTTTGTGGAGGGCTATCATGGAAAACCAGAACTGATAGCGGCGCTTGAGAATGAGCATCACCATGTCGCCTTTGCCTATGCCGAGGCTTTTGAAGAACGCCGCGGTGCGGTCGCTCTCGCGCTTGATACCGGCGAATGTGAAGCGCTTCTCGCGGCCGTGGGCGTCGGTCCACAGAAGTGCCGGACGGTCGGGTTCGGCGGCTGCCCAGGCGTCGACCACATCGTAGCCGAAATTGAAATTTTCGGGAACCTGCACCTTGAAATTGCGCATGAAGTCGTCGTGCGACTCGAAATCTGTCTTTTTAAGAAATTTTTCTATCATTTCTTTTTTCCCTTGAGATAGCCATTGTCATGCCGTGAGCGGCGGAGAGAAGCGGAATTTTATCCGGAGCCAGCGGACGTTAAGCGATGACCGGATTTCCGGAATGACAATGAGAAAACAAATAAGTGAAACCTAATGGAAACTGGCGGTAGCAAATGTAAGGCGCCCGTTTATATATTGCAACATTATGTTACAAAAAAAGTTCTTTTGTGCAATGATGCCCGGAAATCAGGGTGTAAGTCAGTTTACTTGCGTCAGCACTGTGTCGGTGGGCTCGTATCGGGCGTTCAGCAAAGTCAGGGAGGATGCGGCAGAACTGTAAAGGAAGTTGTATATCAGGCTGTCGTTGTCGTCGGGACGGAGCTGCCATACTGTAGCGTCGGCGTCGGAGGGAATTCCACGCTGTGTGAACCTCCTCCCTTCATATTCATTCTCCTCTCCTGTCAGCGGATCGGTTACAAGCAACCGGAAACGACCGTCACCGCTGTATTCGCGGTTGCTGACGGTCAACCGTATGCTCTCCGAGTCCGGGGAAGCAAAGCGGCTCGTCACCACCGGGCCGAGTCCGAGCGTGTCCGCCGAGCTTTCGTTGAGCGCGGCGCCATGCTCCGCGACAGCCACCGCTTTGCTTTGTGTCGCACTGTCGCCTCTGCACCCGCCCAAAGCTACAAGGAAAATCGCAGCTAAAATATGCAGATATATCACCTTTCTCATATTGTGATAATTTATTAACCACAAAATTAGTAGAATAGCCGAATTATGCCATTATATGCTTTCTTGGAGTGAACAAAGTTTTCATTATAAACAAAACTTTCCCAATTTACTCCGAAAGTTTTGTTTATAAAGAAAACTTTATGTATTTTAGCTGAAAATTTAGTTTATGGAAGAAACTTCTGGCATCATATCGCGGCCTCTCTATATGGCCCGTATTCGTCCGTATATTGGAAAAAATATTATCAAAATACTGACAGGCCAGAGGCGTGTCGGCAAAAGCTATATTCTGAAAGCTGTGGCTGAAGAGGTTCAGAGTATGAATCCTGAAGCAAATCTTATAAGCATCAACCTTGAGGATTTCGCTTTTTCCCATATAACCGATGCTGCCACACTTTATGCCGAAATTTCTTCACGCCTCATTGATGGCAAGAAAAATTATATATTTCTCGATGAGATACAGGAGGTAGCGGATTTTGACAGGGTGGTGCGCTCGCTGTTGCTCAATCCCGGCAATGATATCTATATAACGGGAAGTAATTCAAAGATGCTTTCGTCAGAAATGGCGTCGCGTCTGGCGGGAAGAAGCGTGGAGATCCATGTGCATCCTCTCACTTATAGGGAATTTCTTGAGTTCCACTCCTTAGACGATTGTGACGAATCACTTGACGTATATCTAAGGTATGGAGGGCTGCCTTATCTGAGAAATCTGCCTGACAGAAGTACCTGGGGAGAATATCTTTCCGGAATTACTGATGCGGTGGTTTTCAGGGATGTTGTGAGCCGTCATTCTCTTCGCAACACTGATTTTTTACGACGCCTTCTTCTCTATCTTGCCGATAATGTAGGAAATATATTTACAGCTAAAAAAATTGCCGATTATCTGAAATCTCAGCGTGTAACATCAAGCGTTAACAGCGTGCAGTCTTATATCGGTTACATTGAGAATGCTTTTATTGTAAACAGCGTGCGCAGATGGGATATAGTAGGGAAAAAGATTTTTGAAATAGGAGAGAAAATTTTCTTCGAGGATCTCGGTATCCGCAATGCCATTATAGGTTATCGTCCGAATGATATCGGTGGTATTATGGAAAATGCCGTATATAATCATCTAAAAAGTGCGGGTTATAATGTTACGGTGGGTGTATGGCCTAATGGTAATGAAATAGATTTTATTGCCGAAAAAGGTAACGAATACAAGTATGTACAGGTAGCTTTGTCTGTACTTAATGATGCCACTATGCAGCGGGAGTTCGGTAACCTGGAAAAAATCCCCGACAATTATGAAAAAATGGTGGTGACTCTACGTGAAGCCTCCCCAAACACTTATAAGGGAATCCGCCATCTTACTCTCCGGCAGTTTCTTCTGGATACAAAATAAAGGAAGAGCCGCCTCATCCGTGGGGGTGACGCGGCTCTTTATAGGGATTGGGAGTGAGCCGATTACTGCTCCTCGTAGCGGCGGGCGCCGTCGCTTACTATCACGGGATAGATTTTGGGCTCGTGGCCGTAGCGTTCGGCGAATTTATTGACAGCCGTTTCGATGAAGTGGTCGTAGAGGTCTTCCTTTACAAGGTTGACGGTGCAGCCGCCGAAACCGCCGCCCATGATGCGCGAGCCTGTCACTCCGCAGTCGCGGGCCACTTCGTTGAGGAAGTCGAGTTCCTCGCATGAAACCTCGTAGAGTTTCGAGAGGCCCTCATGGGTGCCGTACATGCACTTGCCTACGGTCTGGAGATCGCCTTTCTCAAGCGCATCGCACACCTCGAGCACACGGTCTTTTTCCTCGATAACGTATTCGGCGCGACGGAAATCCTCGGGGCTGATTTTATCCTTTTCGGCTTCGAGCATGGCCATGTTGGCGTCGCGCAGGGTGTCCACGCCGAGAGTTTTTGCCACACGCTCGCAGCTTTCACGGCGTTTGTTGTAGGGAGAGTCCACGAGTTCGTGTTTCACGCGGGAGTCAACAAGCACCAGTTTGTAGCCGTCGAGTTTGAAGGGGAAGTATTCGAATTCGCCGGAACGGCAGTCGAGACGCATCAGATTGTCCTTCTTGCCGTGGACGCTGGCAAACTGGTCCATGATGCCGCAGTTCACACCGCAGTAGTTGTGCTCGGTCGACTGGCCGATTTTGGCCAGCTCCATGCGGGGGAATTTATTGTCGTTGAATAGTTCGTTGAGAGCGTTGGCGAAGCAGCTCTCGAGCGCGGCCGACGACGAGAGTCCGGCGCCCAGAGGCACATTGCCGGCAAATACGGCGTCGAAGCCGTTCACGCGGCCTCCGCGCTTGATAATCTCGCGGCACACGCCGAAAATATAGCGTGCCCACTGTTCCTTGGGAACGTCCTCTTCGTTAAGACCGAAAGAAGCTTTTTCGCCGAGGTCCATTGAATAGACGTTTACGCGGTCGGTTCCGTTGGGACGGATATCTGCCATTATCATCTTGTCGATGGCACCGGGAAACACGAAGCCTCCGTTGTAGTCGGTGTGCTCGCCGATGAGGTTGAAACGTCCTGGAGCCACGAACAGCACGCCGTCGCCTCCATAAAGCTCGGTGAATTTCTCCTTGATTTCTTTTTTCATGATGAAGAATGTTATTTTAGGTAAGAATAATGATGCAATTATGGTATTGCCGGCATCGCCGGCATAGTGTAGGCAAAGCTAATAAAAAATCAGGAAACCATACTCTAAAAATGGCGAAAAAAACCTGACTGTGTTGCGCCATAGTAACCGATTTATGATTATTTTTGCGCCTTGATTAGAAAACGTCGGATACAATGGAACAGCTCAAACATGAATGCGGAATAGTGATGATACGCCTCCGCAAACCGCTCGCTTATTATAAAGAGAAATACGGCACCTACCGTTACGGACTGGAAAAGCTCTATCTGATGATGGAGAAGCAGCACAACCGCGGCCAGGAAGGCGCAGGTGTGGGTGTGGTGAAACTCGATGCTCAGCCGGGCACTGAATACGTGTGGCGCGAACGCGCGCTCGGCTCCCAGGCCATACAGGAGATATTCTCGCGGATTTTCCCCCGGCTTGCCGCCGACGATGTGGAAAACCTCACCCCAACGCAGGTTGAGCGTGAGGAGCCGTTTGTGGGCGAGATCTATATGGGGCATCTGCGTTACAGCACCACGGGACGTTCGGGTCTGAGCTACGTTCATCCTTTTTTGCGGCGCAACAACTGGCGTTCGCGCAACCTGCTGATGTGCGGAAACTTCAATATGACCAACGTCGACGAGATATTCCAGTCCATAGTGGAGCGTGGCCAGCATCCCCGTCTGTTCAGCGACACCATTGTGATTCTCGAGCAGCTGGGCTATGCCCTTGACAAGGAAAACCACCGCATCTACCGCCGCTACCGCGACGAGCTTCAGGAACCGGCGCTGACACGGCGCATAGAGGACGAGATAGATCTGGCTCGTGTGATAGGGCAGTGCGCTCCCACATGGGACGGCGGCTATGCTATGTGTGGTGCCACGGGTTCGGGCGACATGTTTGTGATCCGCGACCCTCACGGCATACGTCCGGCGTTCTATTATGTCGACGACGAGATTGTGGTCGTGGCCTCGGAGCGTCCCGTGATCCAGACGGTGATGGATGTGGATTTCGGCAGCGTGAAAGAGCTGATGCCGGGCGAGGCCATTATGGTCAACAATCACGCCGAGGTGAAGGTGGAGCGGATTTTGCCGGAGGGCGAGAATCGCCGCTGCTCGTTTGAACGCATCTATTTCTCGAGAGGAAGCGATGCCGATATCTATCGCGAGCGCAAGGAACTGGGCCGTCTGCTCGTGCCGAGGATTCTTCAGGCAATCGACAATGACCCCGACAACACTGTGTTCTCGTTCATCCCCAATACGGCCGAAGTGGCTTTCATGGGTATGATACGCGGCCTTGAGCAGCATCTCGACGCTCAGCGCTTCGAGGATATATCGCGTCTGAGTGCCGCCGGAGAGCTTACTTCGGAAAAACTTCATGAAATAATGCGGCGCAAGATACGTGAGGAAAAGGTGGCCATAAAGGATATAAAACTCCGCACGTTCATAGCCGAGGGCGACACCCGTAACGATCTCGCCGCCCACGTGTACGACGTGACCTATGGCTGCGTGCGCCCGGGCGTTGACCGTCTGGTGGTGATTGACGACTCGATAGTGCGCGGCACCACTCTCAAGCAGAGCATCCTGCGCATTCTGAGCCGTCTGGAGCCCCGGAAGATTGTGGTGGTGTCATCGTCGCCCCAGGTGCGGTATCCCGACTGCTACGGTATCGACATGAGCCGTATGGCCGAATTCATAGCATTCAAGGCGGCTGTGGCGCTGTTGCGTGAGACTGGCAGAGAGTCTGTGCTGGAGGATGTCTACCGGGCTTGCGTGGCCGAGCTTAAGAAACCGGCTACCGAGCAACGTAATTGCGTAAAGGCCATTTACGAACCCTTCACCGACGAGGACATCTCGCGCAAGATTGCCGAACTTCTCACCCCCGATGACTGCAAGGCCGAGGTAGAGCTCGTGTATCAGACCCTCCCTGACATGCACAAGGCCATCCCCGACAATCCCGGCGACTGGTACTTCTCCGGCGACTATCCCACCCCCGGAGGCACCCGCCTCGTGAACCGCGCCTACGTAAACTTCTACGAAGGCGACCCCGACCGCCGCTGATCCGGAACATATAACGGTTATGCGGGAACCTCTGGTATTGTCGTTAGAAGGTTACAGCACTATCTTTTTCTTTTATGAAAGGATTCTTGAGGGTGTTGCAGAACTCAAAGATTGTTAAGTATAATATCGGGAGAGGTTTCCATGCGGGAGAATGCAAACAGTTTTTTGCCGAGGTCTTTTATGGATGCTCCAATATGGTAAAGTGTATTGTCAAAATCAGAAATCTATCATGTCGTATATTTGCACGATGAAAGAAATTTGAATAATTTTATCTTCAAA